>CAYJLG010000005.1:0-95527 GCA_964371035.1 uncultured Clostridia bacterium
TAAGGCTTCCATATTTTATTATTTTTTCCTTATTAACACCATAATTCGACTGTGAATAGTAATAATCATTAATATCTGTTCTGTAAAACAACGGAACGGTCAAGACCGTTCCCTACGTTTAATTTTCGGTATTATCATAATGTTAACTGTGAATGATAAATAAAATCTTTACTTTTAGATTAAAGTTAGGTATTATTTATAAATAAATTACTATTTTTTCGGAGGAAATTATAATGAATTACAATGAAGAAGCGTTAAAAATGCACAGCGAAAACAAAGGAAAACTAGAAGTTATTAGCAAAGTAAAAATTGAAACTAAAGATGACTTGAGCATTGCTTATACACCTGGTGTAGCAGAGCCATGCAGAAAGATACATGAAAACACAGAAGATGTGTATAAATACACAGCTAAAGGAAACTTAGTAGCAATAATAACAGATGGTAGTGCTGTTTTAGGACTTGGAAATATAGGTGCAGAAGCAGCTATGCCTGTTATGGAAGGTAAATCAATATTATTTAAAAATTTTGCTGATGTGGATGGATTTCCAATATGTGTAAAATCTCAAGATACTGATGAAATAATCAATACAGCAATCAATATTTCTCCTACTTTTGGTGGAATAAACTTAGAAGACATAGCTGCTCCTAAATGTTTTGAAATAGAAGAACGAATTCAAGCAGCACTAGATATACCTGTGTTTCATGACGATCAGCACGGTACTGCTGTTGTAGCCTCTGCAGCATTAATAAATGCACTCAAAATCGTAAAAAAAGATATGTGTGGTATCAAAGTGGTCTTAAATGGTCCAGGAGCTGCAGGCACTGCTATCATCAAAATGTTACTTTCTTTGGGCGTGAAAAATATAATCGCTTGTAATAGAAAAGGAACTATAGCAAATTCTGACGAAAGTTTACAAGGTCATTTAGCTTGGATTGCGAACAACACTAATAAAGAAAATTTAGTTGGTTCATTAAAGGATGCTGTTGTCGGAGCAGATGTATTTATAGGCGTATCGGGACCTGGAGTTTTAACAGCAGAAATGGTTGCTACTATGAACGAAAATTCCATAGTTTTTGCAATGGCAAACCCAATACCTGAAATTATGCCTGAAGAAGCAAAAAAAGCAGGAGTAAGAGTCATGGGAACTGGCAGATCTGATTTTCCTAATCAAATTAACAATGTTTTAGCTTTTCCTGGAATTTTTAGAGGCGCTTTAGATGTTAGGGCTAAAAGAATTACCGAAGAAATGAAAGTTGCTGCAGCATACGCAATCGCAGATTTGATAACTGAGGGTGAACTAAACGAAGATTATATAATCCCTGGTCCTTTCGACAAAAGAGTTGCTCTTGCAGTTGCAAAATCAGTTGGGGAAGCTTGGAAAAAACATAACTAGGAGGCTGAACATTGCATATTCAGAATAATGATGCTGACACAACAACTATTAAAAATGTTAAATTTGGCATTTTATGTGCTGCCATATCTGCTTGTTTGTTTGGATTTACGCCCGTAATAGTAAAAACTGTACAATATAGCGGTGTGTCTACAAGTACTGTCGCCTTTGTAAGAAATTTCACATGTATATTTTTTGCATTTTTTTGGAGTTTGATGCAAAAGCAAAGTTTGAAGATAGATAAAAAAACTTTTTGTAAAATAACTGGGTTAGCAGTAGTAGGACCATTTGGTGCTACACTTACGCTGTATGCTTCATATCAATATATAAGCATAGGGACTGCAACAGTTCTTCACTTTTTGTATCCTGCGCTCGCAGCACTATTTGCTTATATGTTTTTTAAAGATAAAATCAATAGAAATAAACTAATAGGCCTTTGTCTATCTTGTGTAGGGTTACTTTTTTTCATGCAATTCGGCGCTGGAAATGCACAATTAGGTTTTATATATGCAGTTGCATCTGCCGTGACTTTTGCACTATACATAATATCACTTGAAAAAAGCGGATTTGCAGATATGTCTACGTCTATTCTAGTATTTTATTTATCTATAGTGACAAGTATTTTAATGTTGATATACGGCTTCTTGACAGATCAACTTACATTTTTTGCCTTTACACCTTACACTCTCCTACTAACATGTTTAGTTGGATTTTTGACTTCTTTTTTAGCTACTGCACTACTACAACTCGGCGTTAGACATCTAAATGCCGTTTTAGCAGCGATAATATGCCTGTTAGAGCCAATATCTGGACTTATCAGTGGTCAACTATTTTTAAAAGAAAGCATGTCTACCAACGAATGGATAGGGAGCATAATAATTATTGTAGCTCTTTTGATAAGCATAAAACCTGAAAAAAGAAAACCCGTATAAAAATTATAAGAATTTAGAAGAACTTTACAAACTTAAAAACTACGAGTTAAATTAGCCTTATATAAAAGCCACTCCTCAAAAGTTAGATTTCTTAGGTCTAATTTTGGGGAGTGGCTCATATTTTGGCAGAATATTTATTGTTTTTTCTTCTTAGGTTGTTTTTTATAAAACTTAGACACTAAGCTTAATACACCTCTTAAAAGTGGCACATCCATTTCTTTATGTGCTTCTTGCAATTTAGGTGGAATGTTTATGTTTTGTGGACAATGCTTCATGCATTTTCCACATGATGTACATAAATTAGCACCTGATTTACTTCCTAAAATTCCTGTATGCCTTCCTAAATATTGTAACGTAGAAAAAGTGCTTTTTCCAAAGAAAAATTTGTTGTTATAATCATTAAAAATCGTTGGTATATCTACGCCAAAAGGACATGGCATGCAGTAATTACACCCTGTACATCCAACTTTCATTAATTCTTTATATACAGTTTTTACATCATCTATTATTTTCAGCTCCGCTTCACTCATGCTATTTGGCACTGTCAAACTTGCTACCTCGACATTTTCCAAAATATGTTCGTTTAGGTTCATACCACTTAGTACCGTTCCTACTTCATGATGATTCATAACAAATCGCAACGCCCAATAGGCAGAACTTCGTTTTTCAACATAATTAGAGAATATATTATTTACCTTGTCAGGTGCTTTTGATGCAAGTGCTCCGCCTCTTAAAGGTTCCATTATAGCTACACCTATTCCAAGTTCATAGGCTCTTTTTAGACCTTTTTTTCCTGCTTGAGTATTTTCATCGAGATAATTATACTGAATTTGACAAAACTCCCATTCATAATCCTCTAAAATTTTAATGAATTCCTCCTGTCTACCGTGGAAAGAAAAACCAATATATTTGATTTGACCAGACTTCTTTTTTTCATTAAAAAAATCAAGAATTCCAAAAGATTTTAATTTATTCCAATCTTCTATACATGTAAGCATATGCATCAAGTAAAAATCAATACATTTCACATTCAATCTATTTAGCTGTGTATTAAAATATTTTTCAATTTGTTCAGGCTTTGACACTATGTAGGCAGGCAGTTTATCAGCAATATAGATTTTATCTCTAATATCGTATTTTTTAATGAATTCACCTAGCAAAGCTTCACTCTTTCCTCCATGGTAAAGGTATGCTGTATCATAATAGTTTACTCCATTATCAAAGGCAAGCTTCATTTGCTCAAAAGCTAACTCTTTGTCTATGCTACCCGATTTAGACTGAAATCGCATGCAACCATATCCAAGTAACGAAATATCAGGCCCATCTTTTGTCAGTTTTCTATATTGCATTGAGAGTCCTCCTCATATCAATTTTTTCTAATTATAACATATGAAGTATAAAACTTCTAATTCTATTTTTCCCAATTTATATATCTAAACAAAATCACACTATATTTCACTATAAAACTTTTAAATGCGCTATAGCTATCTTTATAATTTTAATAACCACATAAATTCCAACTATCAATAAAGCTACACTTAAAAGAGCTTTGCCTAAATTGAAAAATATAGCGCCTATAGCCGCTATCCCAACAAATGGCAGTGTAAATAATCCTACTATTCCTGAAAATACAAGTCCAAACGTTGCTAATATCAAGCCTAAAACAAATCCAAAAAAACCTAAAATCAGGCCTATTAGTATCGGCCCTGCCACTATAATTCCAATAATCGTAAAAATTGTCCACATCGGATTTCTCCTCCTTTTTTTTGTATAATTGCTATTTACTTCATTTACTGAGTTATAATTATCATTTCTGCTATCATTAGTTCTATAGTTATCACTATTTTCATTTCTGAAGCTAGAATATCTATTAGCAGATTTAGCCTCAGATGAAGTTGTCGAATTTTGTATTATTTCTTCGGCAATCTTTGATACATCGCCCAATTCCTTTAATACATTAGCTTCATTTTCAACTCCTGCATCATCAAAATATTCTTCATAATAATTTAGTGCCTTTTCTCTTTCGTCATTTGGCAGCATTCTTAATCTTTCGTATAACTCGTTCATAAATTGTCCTCTATCCATGAACCTATTTACCTCCATATAATACCTTATTAATTTTTTTGATATAAATATCCCATTCTTCTAAATACTCTTCGAAAACATCTCGTCCTCTTGTCGTTATCTTGTAATATCTTCTATTTCTACCTTGATATGGCATATCATATGTGTCTAAACATTCGTCCTTTTGAAGTCTTCTCAAAACTGGGTACAAGGTTGATTCTGATATATCCACTATACTTCTAACTTCTTGAGTCAATTTATATCCATAGGCATCTTCTCTAGATAAAACCGAGAGTACACATGCATCTAAAAGTGCAGCTCCTAATTGAAAGGTCATCGCAACCTCCTTAGCAATATTTCTTTTTTCTTTTATTATATCTTATAACATATTATACATCGTATAATATTATACGTCAACATTTTATTAAAAACCATTTACTCCTACGATATTTTTTGATATACTATCACTAAATTACTATAAACTAGCGAGGATACAACATTGATAGATTTTTTAATAAAAAAAATAATAAAAAATAGTGATGATACCAACAATCCTTTCGTCAGAGCTGCATACGGACAATTCAGCAGTATTTTTGGTATAATTTCCAATATCATATTAGCTATTGGCAAAGTTTTAATCGGAACGATTTCTAACAGTATTGCTATCGTTGCAGATGGTATCAATAATTTATCAGATAGTGCAAGTTCAATAATAACGCTCATCGGTTTTAAGATTTCAAACAAACCAGCAGACGAAGATCATCCGTTTGGACACGCCAGAAGTGAATATATAGCAGGTCTTGTTGTGTCTTTTATCGTTTTATTAATAGGCATAGAGCTTATTTCTACTTCTGTAGATAAAATATTAAATCCCTCTCCAACTGATTTTAATGCTTTAATGATTGTTGTCTTGATATTCTCAATCTTAGTTAAAGCATTAATGTATTATGTCAATATCAAATTATCAGAAAAAATATCTTCTTCAACTATTAAAGCTGCTGCAAAAGACAGCTTGAATGATGTTATATCAACTTTTGCAATTTTGATTTCTATCTTTTTAACTAAGTTAACAAATTTTGAAACTGATGGATACATAGGCATTTTGGTAGCACTAATAATAATTAATTCAGGGTTAGAAATCTTAAAAGAAACATTAAGTCCATTATTAGGCGAACCGCCTTCAAAGGAAATGATTTGTGATCTTGCAAATAAAATCATGTCATATGATGGCATAATTAATATTCATGACTTAGTAGTTCATAATTATGGACCAAATAGGAATTTTGCGACTGTACACGTTGAAGTGTATGCAAAAGAAGATATCATGAAAAGTCATGACACTATAGATAATATAGAACGTGATATCTTAAATGAAATGGGAATAAATCTCGTAATACATTTAGATCCTATCATCATAGATGATGCTGAAACAAACGAATTGAAAATTCAGGTAGAAAAGATATTAGGAAATATAGATTCAAAACTTACCCTTCATGATTTTAGAATTGTAAAAGGTACTACTCATACAAAAATTATTTTTGATGTTGTAGTACCTGCATCTTTTGAATTGTCTGAAAAAGAATTAAAAAATACGATCTACAGTGAAATAAGATCAATCGATAATACTTATTATCCTATTATCGTTTTAGATTACAATTACAACATACTTAAATAAGATGTGATTTATCTGAATATTTTTAATTAAATATTCGATTTAAAAAATTAAATACTGATGCTATCGCAATTTTTGAAATTTCTGCTTCTGGTACACAATTTTCAAAATCATGAAAACACCCTGGATAAAGTGAAAATTCAACCGGCACCTTAGAATTTGATAGTTTTCTTACAAATTCTATGACATCATCGCGAAACAAATCTAATTCTCCTATGTTTGTGAAGACAATAGGTAATCCACTGAAATCTTCTCGCCTTCCTGGTGCTGTATATGAGTCGATTTCTTCTTTTTTATCTTTATTAAATCCATTAACATAGTAATCCCATGCTAATGCGTCAAACTCTCTATCCCACGAGCTGTTTTCCGCAAATTCTTCTTTAGCATATGTATGATTTCTATCGTCTAACATTGGGCACAACAACACTAGAGCCTTAGGCATCCTATAACCATCATCTAACAATCTTAGTGCCGATCCAAGAGCTATATTAGACCCTGCGCTTTTACCAAAAAAGACTGAATTTTGCAAATCAAATCCAAAGATTTTTTCACCTTCTTCGCATACCCACTTCCATGTTGCATATGCATCAAGCTGTCCTGCAGGCGATGGATTTTCGGGTGCCAATCTATAGTCTACACTTATTACTATACAATTACTTTTTAACGATAAATTTGAACAATAAATATTGCTCGCAAAAGCACTGCCGAAAATACAACCACCACCATGAAAGTATAATATTACAGGCATTTTTTCTTTTCGGTTTGAAGGTTCATAAATTCTTAATTCTATTTCGGTATCTACTGATACTTCCAAAAATTGTATATGTAGTTTAATATCATTACGATCAGAAAAATTTATTTGTGATTTTTTTGCTACTTCTAACGCCTCTGCTCTTATTTCTAAAACTTTTTCATAATCAATTTTACCTGTTCTTTTTAACGCAACATGCTCTTCCGTTGCCAATTCATAATAATTTTTCAACTGAGGATCTAATCTGTCAAAATAGCTTTTTTCCATTTTCGCCTCCTTTATGTATTAGTGTATACTAAATAAGCTTATTTGCTACCAAGCAAATCATAAACTGTAGCACTAAAAATTTTGACTGCTTTAGGCAAAACAGTTTCATCAAAATTATATTTTCTGTTGTGACCTGGAGCATATGTATTAGTCAAAATAATCATATATGTAGATTCTTTTCCGCTATTTATCACTTTTTCTGACATGAATGAAAAATCTTCACTCCCACCAAGTATTGCGATTTGTGGATCTAACACTAAATCTGGATAATTTTTTTCACACATCATTTTTACTCTATCCATTATTACTGGAGTACTATTAAGCTGTCCTGCTCCGCCAACAATGTTTATTTCTGCAGTAGCTCCGTGCATCTTAGCAGCTGATTCAATGATATTAAAAGCATACTCTTCCATATATTTATTTATTTCAGATGTTTCACCTCTAATTTCAACTTCCATTTCAGCAATGTCAGTTATTACATTTTTTCCTGTTCCAGCCACTACTTTTCCTACGTTTACTCTGGTTATACCCTCACTATGTCTCGGAATTGAATGCAAGTTTAGTATTGCAGTAGCTACAGATAGCATGGCATTCTTACCACCTTGTGGATTTCCACCTGCATGCGATGATACGCCTTTAAACGTAACATCAAATTTTGTAGTTGCCAATGCACCTTCAGTGCCTACATGAAGATCAGCGTTAGAGGATTTATTGCCTGAAATATGTCCACTTATTAAGAAATCTACGTCGTTTAAATGCCCTTTGTCTACAATAGATTTTGCGCCCATTACACCTTCTTCAGCAGGTTGAAAAATCAGTTTAACAGTTCCTTTTAAGCTGTCTTTAATGCCCATTAAAACTTCTGCTACTCCAAGTCCTATAGTAGCATGTCCATCATGACCGCACGCATGCATAGTTTCGAAATTTACAGAATTGAATTTTTCTTTAAAAGGTATATGATCTTCTTCCTCAGATTCTATTACGCCTAGTGCATCAATATCAAAGCGAAGAGCAACTACAGGACCTTCACCGTTTTTGATTATGCCTATGACACCTGTGTATGCATCTCTAACTTTTTCTGCAAATTCTTTATCTGCTCCTTGGGCTATTGCTCTATCATAATTTTCATCAAGCACGGTTTGAGAAGGCACGCCCATTCTTGATTCTGTAAGGCATACTTCTTCTCCTACTAAAACTTCATATCCTAGTTCTGTTAATCTTCTAGCTATCAGCGATGCAGTTCTAATTTCTAACCAGCCTGCTTCAGCATATTTATGAAAATCTCTTCTATAATTTGTTAATTTGTCTTGTAATTTTGATGATGCCTCTTCTATATGTTTATACATAATCTCTTCCTCCAAGTATTTAATATTATTATTTGTAAAAAATACTTACTCAACAACAATGTCCACCTACATCGCCTTCTTTTGCCATTATAAGTTTACCTTCAGTTTCTGCATCTTCTACAAAGCCTATATGTTCAAATATTTTTTTTAACTTAGGGTCTATTGTCGCATATGTTTTTTTGGCTCCCATGTCGTATGCTTTTCTAACTATCATTCTAATTATTAAATCCGAATGTCTTTTTCCTCTGTTTTCTTTTAACACACACAATCTATCTATAAAAAATTTTCCGTCCGAAACTACTAGTCTCCCAGTAGCTACTGGTACCCTAAACTCGCTTAGAACTACACTTTGATTCAATTCATCAAAATCATCTTTAATCATTTCTTTTGCTAAGGATAATTCATTTACAAATACTTCTTCTCTTATTTTAAACACTGGTTCAAGTTTTTCGCCTTGCACCCATTTTGCAGATATCATAATTTCTCCCTATACAGTTTGTTTATTTCAACAATTTATCAATTCTTAAATCTGAAAGATATATTGCTGGTTCACCTAATTTTCTACTTTTGATAAATTCTCCATGACAATCAGATCCGCCTGAAATCATCAAATTATTTTTGTTGCAAAAATCAACATAATAATCTGAACCTTTAGTGTTGTATGGAGTAAAGCACTCTACTCCGTCGATACCTAATTCAGTCCAAAACTTCAATTCTTCAATCGGCATAAACGAATCTCTATAATGATATGAAGGATGCGCTAAAAACAAATAACCGCCGCTTTTTTTACATATTTTAACTACTTCTTCAGGACCTTTAAATTCAATACTTAATCCTGATTTTCCAATATCATTAAAGTGTTCTCCCATATCATGATGAATTTTTTTATCTAACAGATAATTAGCTGATTTCCATCCGCCTCTTGATTTATCCTCTTTATAATTCAAAAAATCTTCATAAGTAACATTATCATGAAATTTAGCCATATGCTTAATGAAATCATTGTTAAACTCTAATCTGTGATCTCTAGTCCAATCTAGAAAATTTTTTAGCTCAGTATTTTTCTTGTCATATCTATATAACGTCAGATGATATTCTTTGCCGTTATATGTCGTAGTAGCTTCAACTCCGTGGATAAATTCTAAATTGTCTTTTGGAGTGATGATAGTTTCCATTTTTGCTATATTTTCTACTTCGTCATGGTCTGTAATCGCAAAAATACTTATCTCTTTTTCTATGATTTTTTCTTTTAGTTCTTCTACATTCCATGTGCCATCAGACCCATCAGTATGTATATGTAAATCTACTTTTGTCATAAAAAGTTGCCTCCTCATAAATTTTTTATTTATTTTTTATGCTTATCTTTCTTCCCTAAAGTAGTTCACACCACAACTTTTTGGGATGTTGTTTTCTTTTGATTGCCTAATTGACGTTACTACTAAAACTATTGCTGTTATCAAAAACGGCAACATATCATAAAATGCATTTGGGAATGGAAATATGCTTTTCGGTATATAGTATTTCAGTACCCTCAATGCACCGAAGATAAATGATCCCCATATCGCACGTGTTGGTTTCCATGATGCGAATATTACAAGTGCAACAGATATCCATCCGAGTCCGCCGACGCTGTTATTTATCCAAACTCCACCATTTATTATTAGAGAACAGTACGCTCCACCTATACCACAAATTCCTCCGCCTAACATAAGGTTTAGATATTTTGTTCTTACTACATTTATTCCAGCTGCATCTGCTGCTGCTGGGTTTTCGCCTATAGCTCTAAGATAAAGACCCGTTTTTGTTCTAAAAAGATAATAACTGCATATCAATGCTATCACTATCCCTATATATACAAATGGATTGTACGAAAACAACAAATCTCCTAAGATGGGGATATCACTCAGTCCTTCTATGTGTATATTTCTCATCTGTGCCGTTATATTTTCAGGTAATTTCAAAGTTCCGTGTTCAGATCTTTCTAGCATAAAGACTCCAACAAAATTTGAGATACCTACGCCAAATATAGTTAGTGTAAGTCCTGTTACATTTTGATTTGCCATAAATGTAACCGTAAGCACTGCATATATAAGCGCAGACAACGCACCAAATACAAACGCAGCTATTATCGCTATCACAAAGCTGTCCGTTGCATATCCGAACATAAATCCGGCACATGCTCCTATTGACATCATGCCTTCTACACCTAAGTTAAGATGTCCTACTTTTTCATTTATGATCTCACCAACAGTTCCAAACAACAAAGGAGTTCCTGCCAATACTGCGGCAAAAATTAAATTTACTATTAAATCCATGTTATTCTCCTCCTTTTTTACTTGGTACAAATTTATATCTTATGAAAAATTCACTCGCTAACACAAAGAATAAAATTACTCCTTGTAATACAGCGGCCGAGTCTGCCGACAAACCATAAGTAGATTGTACGACACTACTTCCCTTTTCAAGTACGCTAAATAAAAATGACACTATAAATATTCCGAGGGGATTTAAGTTTGATAGCCAAGCAATGATTATCGCTGTAAAGCCAACACCTCCTGCAACTGCTGTAGTCAATGTTCTGTCTGAACCTGTAGCTTGTACCATTCCAGCTATACCGCAGATTGCACCACTCAAAAACATAGTACGAAGAGTTATTCGTTTAACATTCATTCCTGCATATCTTGCTGTTTCTTGACTCTCTCCGACTACACTAATCTCATATCCTTGTTTAGAAAATTTGATATACACATATACCAAGACTAATAACACAAGAGCTACTATCCATCCTATATGTACCCCTAATACTTTATCCAAAATCGCATTTTGATCAAATGTTGCTATCTTTGAATAGCCTTGTGCTCCTGGATCTAACCATGGACCATCTCTTAAGTATGAAACTACATGTAGTGCGATATAATTTAACATAAGTGTAAAAAGTGTTTCATTTGTTTGATATTTTGACTTAAAGTATGCAGGCAATAACCCCCACAAACCTCCGCCTACAATTCCTGCCACAAACATAAGAAAAAGCAACAATGCATGTGGTAAATCTGAAAAGAAGAGTGCAAAAAATGATGCAAATATTGCACCCATTATTATTTGTCCTTCAGCACCTATGTTCCAAAACTTCATTTTAAATGCAAGTGTTATTCCTAAAGATGTTATAAGTAAAGGTATCATGATTTTGACTGTACCTTGTATTGCTAATTCACTTCTGAATGCACCTTCTAAGATAGTTTGATATACTGCTATAGGATTGTATCCTATAGCTGCAATAAATAAACCGCCTGCTATTAAAGATAGTAAAAATGCAAAAATTCTGAGTATTATGACTTTATTGTTCGGCATTTCCGCTTTCTTTGCTATTCTAAATAATGGTTTGCCCATAATCCACCTCTTTTCACAGTTTACCGCCGGACATTAAAAGACCTATTTGATCTTTTGTCACTTCCGACGCATTTACTATTCCTGTTATATTTCCGTTGCAAAGCACTAATATTCTGTCGCATAAGCTTAATAGTACATCTATATCTTCTCCGATGAATATTACAGCTACATTTTTCTCTTTTTGCTCATTTAATAAATCATATACAGTGTGGGAGGAATTGATATCGAGTCCTCTAACAGGATATGCCGTAATCAATAAGTTTGGATTCGACTCAATCTCTCGTCCGAGCAAAACTTTCTGAACATTTCCACCTGACATAAGTCTCACTGGAGTCTCAACATCAGGAGTCACTATCTCTAATTTTTCTTTTAGTTCTTCTGCTAATTCTTTAGCAGGTTTTCTATCTATAAAAAACCCTTTGTTGTTTGTATATGATTTGAGCAGAACATTTTCTACCATGCCCATAGAAGCCACAAGCCCCATTCCCAAACGGTCTTCTGGTACAAAGCTCATACTTATACCTAATTTTATAATTTCAGAAGGCGTTTTGCCAACTATATTTTCTTTATCATAGAGTATAGCTCCCTTTTGTACAGCAACAAGCCCTGCTATAGCTTCACAAAGTTCCTTTTGTCCACTACCCGCAACACCTGCAACTCCCAGTATTTCGCCTTTATTTATTTCAAACGAAACATCTTCAAGTGCTGTAGAGCCATCACTTGCCTTTACTTTTAAGTCTACTACTTTTAATATTGTTTTTTTGTTCTTTACTTCTGATCTCTTAATCTCTAAGCTTACAGGACGACCTACCATCAATTCTGTTAAATGCTTTTCATTTGTTTCTGAAGTGTTGACTGTTTCAATACTGCTACCTTTTCTCAGTATCGTTACTCTATCACTTATTTCCATAACTTCATTAAGCTTGTGCGTTATGATTATAATCGCACATCCCTCGTCTCTCATCTTTCTTAGTATATCAAATAATTTTCGGCTTTCCTGAGGGGTTAAAACTGCTGTTGGTTCATCTAAGATAAGTATCTTAGCTCCTCTGTATATAACTTTTAATATTTCTACTCTCTGTTTTTCACTTACAGACATGTCATAGATTTTTTTGTCAGGATCTATCTCTAATCCTAAGTTTTTACTTATATCATGTATTTTTTCTTTTATCAGTTTTGAAGATATATTTTTGTCTTTTGTTCCAAGTATTATGTTTTCTGCTGCGTTAAATACATCTACCAATTTAAAATGCTGATGTATCATTCCTATTCCAAGATCCATTGCGTAGGTTGGCGATGTTATATTGACTTTTTCGCCACGAATACTAATACTCCCTCCATCAGGATGATATATCCCCGATAGCATGTTCATAAGAGTAGTCTTACCTGCACCATTTTCACCTAAAAGAGAAATAATTTCTCCAAATTGTACATTTAAGTTTATATTATCATTTGCAACTACATTTCCAAATACTTTTCGTATGTTTTTGCATTCGATAGCATATTTGATTTCCTGTTTATCGTCCATAAGCACCCTCCGTTTTATTAAGTTAAAAGTTAAAAGTGAAGAGTGAAATTCACTCTTCACTTTTTAATTATTCTTCATTAACTATGTTTTTGAAGTACCAGTTTATTCCACCTGTGATTGTAGCGTCATCAAGATTTTCACCTTCAACGCCTATGATTTCGCCAGTATTAGTTTCTATTTCTCCCATGAAAACATCCCATTCACCTGACTCTATTTTTGCTCTTTCTGTTTCAATTATACCTGCTGCATCAGGGTGATTTAAGTCTGAAAGCGGTGCTAAATCAACAAGACCATCATCAAGTCCACCGAAGTAGTTTTCGCCTGTCCAAGTTCCGTTTATTATAGCATCAACAGCATAAGTATAGTATGCTCCCCAGTTCCAGATAGTAGATGTAAGTACTGCATTAGGTGCATCTTTTGCCATATCAGAGTTGTATCCTACGCCATAAACTCCTGCAGCTTCAGCAGCTAATTGCGGGTTTGGTGTATCACAATGTTGTCCTATAACATCTGCGCCTAAAGCTATTAAAGCATCTGCTGCTTGCTTTTCGCCCTCAGGATCAAACCAGCTATTTGTAGTTCTCACATAGATTTTAGCATCAGGATTAACTGAGTAAACTCCCATTGCAAACGCATTAGCTCCACCTGTAACTTCTGAGTTTTCTTTTCCCCAAGCCGCAACATAACCAATTATATCAGTTTCTGTCTTAAGTCCTGCAGCTATTCCTGAAAGATATCTAGATTGGTAGATTCTTCCAAAATAGTTATTAAAGTTTGTTCCGTTTGATTTATATCCTGTGCCATGTGAAAAGTATACATCAGGGTACTCTTGCGCTAATTGTTCAACAGTATCCATATATCCCCAGCTTGTAGCAAATATAACATTTGCGCCTTCTTCTATACAGTCAAGTATAGCTGTTTCAGTAGCTGTTGGATCATCATCTGCAACTTTGTTTTTTCTAATAATTTGGCTGTCTTCAAGTCCAAGTTTCTCTTGCATTTCAACTATACCCACATCATGAGTATATGTATATCCTGAGCCTTCTGCTGGATCTGTGATATGGATAACTCCAATCTTTATGTCTTCCTTTGCAATTGCAGTAAATGCACTGCTATTTGAGCCTTGAGAATCAGTATTTCCCGTATCTCCTTGATCTGTAGATGAACTACATCCTGCTAAAACACCTGCACATAATGTAAGTGCTAAAGCTAAACTAATTAATTTTTTCATTTTTCCTCCTAAGAAAATAATAAAGGTATAACATTTAAATTCTACCTTGATTCAAATGCTGATAGAATTTTACAACATTCTATCAAAAATTTCAACATCTTTTTAAGATTTTATTATTTTTTATTTGAATAATATTAATAAGCGAGCTGAAACAATTATTCAGCTAATATATCGTCATTAATCCTCTTATAAAATAATCTTTTTATCTCTTCAGGATCTTTAGTCTGAGCTAAAATCCACATAAGTTTCGTAATCGAAGCTTCTACTGTCATATCATAAGCTTGTAGCACAGGATAATTATTTAAAGTTTTTAATCCAACCTCATAAACGCTCATGTCACTACCTTCAAAAGACACTTGTGTAGCGATTACTACAGTTTTTCCTTTTTCAGTCAACCCGCTCAATTTTTCTAAGAAATTCCTCTTATCATTAAACGGAACTCCGCCTACACCATAGCTCTCAATTACTACACCTTCATATTTTTCACCGATATAATCTAAAACGTCTGGACTCATGCCAGGTGCTAATTTAAGTAAAAATATTTTAGGAAAAATAGTTTCATAAAACTTTACAGGCTCATCTATTACTTCACAATTCATTATTTTAGCTATTCTACTATTTTCTATATAAGCTGCATATGGAAAATTAATACTTTCAAATGCATTGTAACTTTTAGTTCTAACTTTTCTCGCTCTAGTTCCTACGATAGCTTTGCCATCAAAAACTACATATACACCTTTAATTCCATCTTCTATCACAAACCTAAAACTATCTGTAATATTTCTTTTTGCATCTGTAGATACTTCTGATATAGATTTTTGAGACCCTGTAACTATAACTGGTTTATCCAAGTTTTGAATAAGATACGATAGCGCTGCAGCAGTATATGCCAAAGTATCTGTCCCATGGGTTATTACAAAACCATCATATTTATCATAATTATTTTTAATAGCTTCAATCATAACTAACCAATATTCTGGCTGTATATTTGTACTATCTATATTTAATACTTGAATTGCATCTACATCACACAATGTTTTTACTATAGGTACATACGACAGTAGTTCTTCTGATAGTATCGCAGGTGAAAGGCCATCTTTTGTTTCAACAGAAGCAATAGTGCCACCAGTCGAAATTAATAATATTTTTTTCATCAAAAATCTCCTTTATTTCAAATAATCAATCACAGCTAAAAAATCATCTGGTAACGGTGCTTTAACAGTAATCTTTTCTTTTGTAATCGGTTGAATAAAACTCATTTCGGCACAATGTAGTGCCTGTCTATTTATCAGTGTGCTTTCTTTATTATATAAAGTATCTCCAAGTATAGGATGCCTAATATGCTCTAAGTGCACTCTAATTTGGTGCGTTCTTCCTGTTTCTAGTTTCAGCCTAAGCAATGACATGTCATTAAATCTTTTGACAACTTCAAAATGCGTAACGCTCTCTTTGCCTTTAGAAGTTACTGCTCTTTTTATATCTTCTTCATTAATTCTATCTATAGGTGCGTTAATAGTCCCTTTGTCTTCTAAGATTATGCCTTCGGCTATAGCATAATAATATTTCTCTACAGTATTCGATTTCATCTGTTTTGCCAATTCGTTGTGAATGAAAGAATTTTTTGCAATTATAACGATACCTGAAGTATTCATATCTAATCTGTTAGCTAATCTAATTTTACACTTTAAATTTTTTTCATTAAAATAAAATCTAACTGCGTTTGCCAAAGTATCATAAAAATGTGACTTTGTCGGATGAACTACCATAAACGGTGGTTTATCAACAACTAAAACACTTTCATCCTCATATAATATACTAAGAGGGATATCAATAGGATCATACTCATCGTCTTTTTCATCTTCGAAAAGAACAGTCAATACATCGCCCTCAAAAACTCTCTTTTTGGCGCGAACCACTTTTCCATTTAACAAAATTTTTCCTTCTCGTTCAGTCCTTGAAATGAGTCTAGAAGAAAAATTCAAACAATTTTTCAATATTTCCTTTACACTTTTGTCATTTTCCTGTATTGTATAATTAAGACAATTATTGTCTGCCATTATGTACTCCCATTTTTTTATAAATTGTAACTACTCATGAAAACGTATTACTATTGAATAGTAGTTATTACTTATTAAATATTAACATAAATTAAAATTATATACAACTATATTAATCATAATAAAAACTATAGATGGAGGTTGTCATGGAAAGATTAATAAACTGTTTGCCTAATTCAAGTGAATACACAGCAGAAATAACTGAAAAACTGAAAACAGTTTTAAAAAGAGAAGGATTTACTGTAAGTGATGTTTATAACGAAAAAGCAGAACTCAATATCTCAATCGGAGGCGATGGAGCTTTTTTACATGCAGTAAGAAATAGTAATTTTTCTAAAATCCCATTTGTAGGAATTAACACAGGTACGTTAGGTTTTTTTCCCGAAATCATACCAGATCATATCGAAAATTTTGTTTTTGCATATAAATCTTATAATTATCAAATAAATGAAATCAGCCTCATAGAGTGTCATGTTAATTGTTCTGATTCTATTTTTATGACTTATGCTATTAATGATATAGCAATAAAACGACATGATTTAAAGACTGCTCATTTAGATTTGTTTTTCAATGATACTTACCTTCAAACTATAAGCGGTGACGGAGTAATTATATCCTCACCCTTAGGTAGCTCTGCATACAACTTTTCTGCAGGTGGTGCACTAGTTTATCCGTCTTTAAAAACATTGCAAATCATTCCACTTGCACCTTTAATCTCAAATGCTTATAGGTGTCTAAGTAGCAGTTTAATCGTTCCGTCTGAATTTGAAGTAAAAATTGTCCCTGAAGAAAAAAAGAACGCTACACTTAGCTTAGTTGTAGATGGAAAAGTTTACGAAATGGACAATATTGATGTTGTTCGATGCTTTACATCAAACAAAATTATTAATCAGATTACTATTGGTGATTTCAATTATTGGAATGTAATTCGTGACAAGCTATTATAACAGTAATTTATCCTAGTAAACGTGTAAATGCATAAAACGTGGAGTAAGTGAAAATTGAATATGAGTTTGTTATGTAATTTAGATGTACACGTAACAAGCCGAGTATAAGATTTAAATTGACTCTTGTAGCTATATTTTTACACGAGTATCAAGCTATAAATTTAATTTTCCTGCTCAGATTCGATAACGATTTTTCAGATTTTTATTTGGTAAAAATCGTATCTCAATTCGCGATAAAATTAAATTTATAGCTTGATTTCGTAATATGTCACTTTAAAAAAGCGCTGACAGATTTTCTCATTTCCTAAATTTCTTCATCATATCATCAAAGCTTACTAAGCTTACATCATCGTGTTCACTTGCAAACTCCACACAACCTTTTGTAAAGCCTGTTTTAGCAAACAAATAATAATGCTTTTTCTTGCATTTAAAAAGCTCACTGCGGTTTATCAGCGTTTGTAGTACAAATAAATCTGCTTTTTCATTCGTCCACTTGCACTCTGCAAAGAGAGCGCCTGCACCATCATCAAAGCCTATGATATCAACTTCTTCCTGCGATTTCGTTTTAGGATTGTTTCCCCACCAACGACCGAGGTCAGAAAATTCTATTGGAGAATTTCCGCAGAGGAGTTCTCCCCAGAGATATTGTTTGCAAATATCTTCAAAAACAGCACCCATATAGTCCGACAAAAACGGCTCTATGCGCTTATAGGCAAGGCCCTGTGCACCACGAGATATAATCGACTGATTTGCAGGCACAAAGCGATACCAAAACCTAAACATATTATCATTTAGCGAATATATGGTTTTTCTTGTCGTTTTTTCTTTGTGTGGCGACTCCTTTTTTACTATACCAAGGGTAATCAAATTTTTAATATATGTGGCGCAAACACTGCTGTCCTCCGAAACTTTGGAGGAAATCTCCGACATTTTTGTATAGCCCGTTGCTATGGCAGTTATTATTGCATTGTAAATTGCGGCCTCACGAATTTCTTGTTTTAACAGGTTAAGTGGCTCTTCAAAAATAAATGATGTGGTGTTTAAAAATGTGTTCTTAATGTTTTCCTCGATAGACAAATGGTCATCAAGTTGAAGCAAATACTGAGGTGTGCCACCCATCATACCGTATGCAAGTGCCAGTTCATTATCTGTGAAGTTATTAAAATATGAGCAGGTATGTGCAAAGTCAAAAGGCTCTATTTTAAACTGTGCAGTCCTGCGCCCATAAAGCGGTGCTTTGTAAGATAGAACATTGTCCTCCATATAAGACATGGACGAGCCACAAAGAATCAGAAACAAATTGGAATTGTCTTTGTGCTTGTCGATGAGCATTTGGAGCGTCGAAGCAAGGCTTTTTGACGCCTTGGCAATGTAGGGGTACTCATCAATCGCTAATATAATTCTTTCATTTTTGGCAAGTTCAAAAACATACTCAAGGGCA
Organism: uncultured Clostridia bacterium; assembly: GCA_964371035.1. Lineage (GTDB taxonomy): Bacteria > Bacillota > Clostridia > Tissierellales > Sedimentibacteraceae > UBA1535. Next base: position 19,015 of record CAYJLG010000005.1, read on the forward strand.
GACTGGAAAGAATCAAAGGTGCTATTTGGGGGAGTTTCACTCTCTAAACTCAATATGCTTTTACTCAAATTTTCTAAATTTTGCTTAGAATTGCTCTCGATTCCCATACAATAGATAGCTTTTTTATCCTTTGAAAACTCGTTTATAATTGCGGTTTTGCCAACACGACGGCGGCCGTAAATAACCGCAAACTGAAATTTATCAGTACTATATAGCTTGTGGAGCTCACTAAGCTCTTTTTCTCTGCCTAAAAACATACCAACCTCCAATTTAACTTGATTACGATTTACTAAAGTTCGTTTAAGTTAATTTTAACAGAGATACACTTAAATGTCAATAGCTTAGATACGATTTAGTAAATCATATCTAAGCTATTTGAAATTAAATTTACACATTTGCTAAACTGAGTTAATGTTTTTCTTGAAATATTCAAATACCGCTTCTGCAGCCTTTTGATTCATTGTTGGGGCACTTGCAAGTTCTGATACTGATTTTGTTTTAATTTCGTCTACAGAGCCAAAATGTCTCAACAAAGCGACCTTTCTTTTTTCACCTATCCCTGCTATATTGTCTAGTTCCGATCTAAACAATTTTTTATCTCTTAAATTTTGATGATAGCTAAGTGCAAATCGATGTGCTTCTTCTTGAATTTTCCAAATCAACCTATATACTTCTGACGATCTCTTCATCGGTATTTCGACACCTTTATACATCAAAGCTCTAGTAGTATGCTTGTCATCTTTAACCATCCCGCACACAGGAATTTGCAATCCAAAATTTTCGACTATTTCTTCAGCTATAGAAGTTTGACCTTTGCCTCCATCTATAAGCATTAGATCTGGCATTCGATTAAAACTATTTTCATCTGTTTGACTTAACCCTCTATTTAATCGTCGCTCTATCACTTCTTCCATACTCTTATAATCATCAGGGCCTACGACTGTCTTAATCTTAAATCGCCTATAATTACTCTTGCTTGCCGCACCATTTTCAAATACTACCATAGATCCTACAGACTCTAATCCTTGTATGTTTGATATGTCATATGCTTCTATACGCATAGGGATATTATCAAGTTCTAAAAGTTCTCTAAGTTGCTCTATCGCAATGTTATTTTCTTCTTGTTGCTTCTTTATTCTAATACTACTTTTTTCCAATACCTCTAGAGCATTTCTTTTAACCATATTAACAAGAGTATTTTTTTGTCCTTTCAACGGAACTTTTAGAGTAACTTTATTGCCTCTTTTTTCCGATAACAACTCTTCAAACAAATCCTTTTGATTAATATCACACTCTATTAAAATTTCTTTTGGTATATATACTGTACCCGTATAAAATTGACTGATAAATGACTTAATGATATCTTCTCTTTTCTCATTTTCACCGACATTTGTAAGCAAGAAATGTTCTCTACCAATGACTTTTCCACTTCTAATAAAGAACACTTGTACACACGCTTCATCTATGCCTATCGCACTTCCAATCACATCTTGATCTACTGTAGTAGTAACTGATTCTATAGTTTGCTTTTCATGGATAATTTCAATAGATCTAATTTGATCTCTATACTTAGCAGCTAGCTCAAAGTCTAATTCTCTAGATGCAGCAAGCATACTATCGTTAAGAAATTTTAAAACATCTTCTCCACCACCATTTAGAAAAGAAATAATTTTATCTACTTCAATTTTATATTCCGATTTTGCTGTGCTCCCCATACAAGGCGCGCTACATTTATTTATATGATAATTTAGACACGGACGGCTAGATTTTTTTGTACCATCTAATCTCAAGCTGCATTTTCTTAAAGAAAACAAATTGTTAATCACTCGAATTATTTCATTCACAGCAAAATTGCTAACATATGGACCATAGTATTTTCCACCATCTTTTTTTACTTCTCTTACTTTAAGAACTCTCGGATATTTTTCATTAGTAGTCACTTTGATGTACGGATACTGTTTGTCATCTCTTAGCAACGTGTTATATTTAGGCATATACTTTTTGATGAAATTAGCTTCTAGTATCAGGGCTTCAATTTCACCATCAGCAATTATATATTCAAACTCAGCGATATTTTCAATCATATTTAAAATCTTAGTAGAATGATTTCTAGATTGAAAATATTGTTTAACACGTTTTTTTAAATTTTTAGCCTTGCCTACATATATGATTTCACCAAAACTATTTTTCATCATATATACGCCCGGGTTATCTGGAATTTTTTTTAATTCTTCTTGTATGTTAAAAGCACTCAAAGCAATACTCCTTAAAAATTCTTTTAATAAACAGCCTACACTATTCACAGCCAATAGTCAAAATTTAAGATTCTGATTCGTAAATAGTATGTATTTCTTTAGTATATTCGCCATTTTCATTATACACATAAAGAGGTGCATCAAATCTTAATTCTTTGTTGCCATTTTTAGTTGCTTGAATCAACACCATGTTTGGTTTTTCAGAAATTTTCGGATGCACAAACCGAATTTTCTTAGGTTCTAGTTTGTACTGTCTCAATAAACACATTATGTCTACAAGTCTGTCAGGCCTATGAACCATATAAAATTTCCCATACTGTTTTAACAAAAGGCTAGCATTTTTAATTACATCTTCAAGCGTACATAAAACTTCATGTCTGGAAATAGCTTTTTGATCACTTGGATTTTTTAAGCCAGAATTAGCTAGTTTGTATGGTGGATTAGACACTACACCATCAAACGAATGTGCCTTGAGATGTTCTGTAATATTTTTCAAATCTGCATTCAATATTTGTATGGTATCTTCTAATTCATTCATCTTAACACTTCTTTTGGCCATTTCTGCAACTTTTTGCTGAATTTCAATCCCTATTGCCAAGGAAATATTTTTCTTGGCATGTAAAATTAATGGGATAATTCCTGTACCTGTCCCCAAATCTACTACTTTTGCGCCTTTTTTAAATTCACAAAAATTAGACAATAATACTGCGTCTATTCCGAAACAAAACCAATTTTTATTTTGTATTATTTTTAAACCTTTACATTGCAAATCTTCTATTCGTTCATCTTCTTTTAAAATTACTTCTGACAATTTTTTCCTCACTTACTTATATTAAATATTTATAACTCAAGTTCCATCATGGTGTCGCTTATTTCAAACCTTGATTCAGTAAATTCAACATATTTAAATCCTAACTTTTCATAGATATGAACAGCATTTTTCAAAAAACTATTAGTGCAAAGTGTCATTTTTTTATATCCATCTTCTCTTGCTATTTCAATAATTCGTTTTGCAAGCATGTTGCCTATACCCTTGCCTTGTACACATTCTTTAACACCAAACTTCAACATTTCACAAACGCCTTCTTCCATAGGTTCAAGTCCGACCATTCCTACTATTTCGCCATCATATTCAGCCAGAATGATATGACCGCCTTTATCTATAACTTCTTTTTTAGGATTATTTAACATAACATAATCTTCGTCTTCTAAAACATTATGTTTTACTAACCACTCCAAAGAAATTTCCATTATATCTTTATCATATTTGCTATCATAATCATGTATAATAATATTTGACATTTTGTCCTCCATTTCTAACTCCTAATTCTTAACACCTTTTTCTCTAGCATAAAAAAACAAATATTGTTGAGCATATCCACACAAATTACCAAATTTGTTTTCTGCAAAATCTCTAATCATTTTATCACTTGTAGTACTCGGTAAATACAACTCATGCATAACTCTTCTCACCCATACATCTACTGGAAACGTAGAAAATTGTTTCATTGAAAATAGCAAAATACAATTAGCTACTTTATTTCCTACGCCATTAAAAGTCATCAAATAATCTAAAGCTTCATCGTATTTTTTATCTTTCAAGCTATATAAGATATCTTTTTCACTATCCATTCTAGCTGCAGCTTGTTTAATTCTCTCAGACCTAAATCCAGCCTTGCATTCCTTAATAAGTTCAATCGGAGCTTCTGAAAGTTTTTGCGGAGTTGGAAAACTATAATACATCTTTCCGTTAAATTCTCCTATTTTTTCACCTAAGTTGACGCTTAAATTTTCTATTACTTTTTTTATCATAGGTATTCTATTGTTGGCAGAAATCATAAATGATATCAACATTTCATATTCATCTTGATTTAAAATTCTAATTCCATGCCCAAATTCGATAGCTGTTTTCATTATTGGATCGCTCTGCAACACATCTTTAATAGAAGTATAATCTGTGCCTAAATCAAAATAATCATGCCATATTTCATGAAAATCTCTTTCATTAGTATTTTTTAAAATCACTTTATCACTCTCTTTTGATACATTTATGACTCTATTTTTGTGTACTGCTGTATAGCTTCCATCGTTATCTTTTTCCCATCTAAATGCTTGACCACATTCAAATACGTGAAAAGGCTCAAAATCGTCTAAATCACTTAAAATTATCTTGTCTCGTTCTTCTTTTATAATCATGTTTTTCCTCTAGAATTTTAATTAAATATATTATAACATACTTTTGTTTTATTGGTAGCAATTTTTTAAGACTTATTAGTCGTTACTTTCCATAGTCAGACTAAACATAAGCAAGGAAAAATAGCACACTTATATGGACTGAAAATAATAATCGCGAGTGTCGTTTTGATTATTTGTTTCATTTTGATACTTTATTTCTCATTTTGATACTTGGTTTAGCGAAAAATATATCCTATTACACTATTTTTTTGGCACAACTATTGCAAGTATTATAGCATCATATAAATTAGTAACAGCTTAAAGTTACAATTGAAACAAGGAGATTTGCCATGGATTTGAAAAAAAATATTTTACTATTACTTAAAAACGAGGTTAAAACAGCTATAGGTTGTACTGAACCTGTTGCTATTGCTCTTTGTGCTGCAGCTGCTGCACATTATATCGAATCTACAAATTATGATTCTGTAGAAGTTATTTTAAGTCCAAACATTTATAAAAACGGTATGAGTGTCGGTATCCCTAACTCAACTGACATAGGTCTAGATGTAGCCGCTTCTTTAGGAGTTTTTATTAAAGATTATTCTAAAGGATTAGAAGTGCTTGGAACTGTGAGCGATGAGAGTAAGCTATTGGCAAAACAACTAAAAGCAGACAATAAAATCACAGTAAAACTTGCAGACACAGATAAAAAAGTTTATGTCAAAGTAATAGTAAAATCAGGTGGTGATACTTCAGAGGCAGTTATCTCTGATAGACACGACAACATAGAATTAATCACTTTGAATAACACTGTAATATTTGAGAAAAAATCAACTTCAGAAGCTTCTGCTGAAAATGTAGTAGATACTGAATTATTCAATCAAAAAATAATGGATATAATTAAGGCTATTGAAGAATTAGACTCAAAAGATTTAGAATTTTTGCTAGACGGAATAAACATGAATATGGAAGCTGCTGAACTTGGTATGTCTCAGCGACTTGGTATTGGTAGTGGATTTGCATTCAAAAAAAGCATGGACAAAGGTATCATTGGAAAAGATTTGGCAAATGTAGCTATGATGTACACATCAGCAGCTTCAGATGCTAGAATGTCAGGCATGACTGTTCCCATCATGAGTTCTAACGGTAGTGGAAACAACGGCCTCACTGCAATTTTACCTATTGCAGCTTACAATAATTTCCATCCTACAGAAAACGAAAAATTATCTAGAGGGCTCGCTATTAGCCATGTATTAACTGCTTATGTTAAACATTATATCGGAAGATTATCTCCACTTTGCGGATGTTCAATCGCTGCATCTACTGGTTCCGCATGTGCTATATCTTGGTTGATGGGCGGTAATTACGCTCAAATTCAAGGTACTGTTAAAAACATTTTGGCAAACCAATCAGGAGTAATCTGCGATGGCGCAAAACCAGGTTGTACGTTAAAACTTGGAACTGCAGCATCTGCAGGTGTATTATCTTCTATTTTAGCGATGGAAGGTTTCTACGCTTGTAAAAACAACGGTATCGTTACAGGAACTGCTGAAGAAAGCATTAAAAACTTAAAATATTTAAGCGATAAAGGCATGTCTACCGTAGATAAAACTATAATTGAAATTATGGTAAATGCTAATTAGAATTATCATATAAGTTGCTATTTACAGTGATTTCTGTCAAGCATAAATGTCTACAACCTTCGGAACGGTCAAGACCGTTCTCTACATTAAACTTTGGTTATTATCATAGTGCTACCTGTGAGCAATAAATATAAATCAATGAAGTGGTATCAGCGCAATGACATTGTTGAAAAAATATATCTTTTTATTTTACTTCGTCACATTTACAAAAGGCAGGTAGCTTTTCACTACCTGCCTCTTATTTTATTAATTTTTAGTATTTAGAAAATATCCTTTAGGTTTTTTTACGTCCTCGGTAATGATAAGGTTACCTGTTTTTAACCTAGTATCTAAATCAAGATATTTTTTCCTAAGTTGAAAATCTTTTTTTGATATCATGTCTCTTGCATGTTTGTCTAAAACTTTAATTTTGTTTAGCTCTATTTCAAATTCTTCATCAATATCTTCATTTGACTCAATATTATTTTCTTCTATCTGTTTGTTAAGAAGCGCAGCTTTTTCGATCAATTCTTGACGTTCAGAAAGCACAGATTCTAGTTCTAAAAATTCATCTCTCAATATCTTTTGTGACAATTTTTCTGAAACTAAAGTTATTTCTTTGATCAAACTCAACTTTTGATTTAATAAATCCATTTTGCCTCCTTTTTTATTATTATTCAAACTTCAATTATCTCGTAGCGGTCAAGACCGTTCCCTACGAATACACGACACACATCAATTTATACGGTGTTTCGTAAATATTAAAATGTAAAACAGGCGAATTTCTTCGCCTGTACATTATCTACTTACTCTTGCAAGCCTATCAGCTTCTGCCCAAGTATCTCTTAAATCTCTAACAATAGGTAGAATAGCTTCAATTCTGTCTTTTTTCTTATTGACTCTACTTAGAATCAACTGACCATTAATATAAGCATATATCTCGACTAACTCTCTAGAAAATTCAAATTTTTTATCTAGACATACCATCAAATAATTAAAAATATCTATAGTCCTAGAAATAAACACACTAGCTTCATCAGTTTTTTGTTCGTCTAACAACGTGCTAGCCGCTACCATTCTTTGGATAGCTTTATCAAACAAAAGTATCAATTGTTCACCTTTAGTCATTGTGTTAATCGAAATATCTTTATAATTTTTGTAAGGATCTATCATAATGCATCATTCCCCTTGTCATTAAAAATCATCTACTATGAAGAAAACATTCCTGAAATAGAAGCCATTTGCTCGTTCATAGAAGCTAATGCAGTCTCTAGTGCCGTAAATTGAGACCAGTAACGTTCTCTTTCTTCTTCCATCTTTTCTATCATCTCTTGTATCGCGTCTTCATATTCGCTGATACGATCTGAAAGATAATTTTGATCTTCATTAGTCATTCCTACAGTACCTGAATGATCTGCCAAAATACCTTTATTACCCATAGTACCAACGTTATTTTCAAATACTGACTGAAGTCTTACAGCTAAGCCTTGCTCTTCAGCTATATCGCTTTCTTTAGTAAATATATCTTCAACCATGCTTGGATCTTTTGCATATGCTTCTTTAAATTTATCTTCATCAAATACAAGCTGTCCCGAATATTCGCCTGTAGGATATTCTATGCCTATATCATTAAGCATACCTGCATCTGCAACAAACCCACTCATAGCGTCTCTCATATCATAAAGTAAATCTCTGATATTTGAATCTCCAAATAAAATGCCTTCTTTAGCCTTTTCTTCCCAGTTTTCGATCTCAGTGTCCGACATTTCTTCCTTTTGTGCATCTGTAAGAGGTGAATAATCACTATCCGGTCTTTGAGATATAGCTTCATCTAGGTGATTAATTATTTTATTATATTCATCAACAAACTTAGCAACATTGCTTGCTACTTCATCAACATTGTTGTTTACATCAAAAGTAATATCTGTTTGACCTGCAGCTTGACTACTAATGTCTAAGGTTACACCGTCCAAAGTGAAATTGCTTGTGCTTCTTACAATCTCCATCTCTGAGCCATTCATAGTTGCCGTCATTTTTGTATCTGTACCTGTTTTTTCTATGTTTCCACCAAACAATGTAGCAGCTAAATTACCTTCTTTATCAGAAATATTAATAGTAGCTTGTGAACCTGTCTCGTTAGATGTAAAATTAAAAGTATCTGTAGTCCTAGAGTATGACATCGTAATCCCAAGACTTTCATCGCTATTAATCTTGCTCATAATATCGCTAACAGAATCAGTTTCTGCAAAAGTCAAATCTTTTCCATTGACAGTAATAGTATAGTTGCCTGCATTTCCACCATCTAAAGTTGTAGTAAAATTCATTTCGTTTAATGCTGTGTCAAGATTTGCAGAATTTGTAGAATTGTTAGTCAAACCAGTAAGTGCTGAAATGTTTTCACTAACATTTGATATAGATAAAGTATTGTTACTTCCTGTAGCCTCAAAAGAAATTTCCCCTGCTTCTAAACCTACTGTTATTTTTCCAGTTCCAAAAGCTTTATTTAATTCAGTTTGCATCGCTGTTTGCAAGTCTGTTGCGTTTGAAAGCGTAGCTGATGATAAATCGATGCTCTTAGTCACGCCGTTGTAAGTAAAGTTCATTTTATTTTCAGAAAAAACACTGTTTAAATCTATGTTTTTTACAAATGCAGTTTCATCAACTACTTCTGAAGACATACCAGATGATCCTGCAGCTACATGTAAAATACTGCCAAATCCAGAACTAACTCCTGTGATTTCGCCAGTAAACTCAGTAGCACTACTGTTGTCTAAAAGTTTTAACTGTCCACCACTATTAACATACGTGATTCCAGTATCTTTAAGATTTTCATTTGCACCTATTTGTGTGTTTAATTCAGCTACCACATCATCTAAGGTTTCACCTGTAAAACCTTCTGAGATTTTGATAGTCCCTGTAGCCTCTCCAACTTTAATAGTGATAGATTCACCTGCAAGTTGATTTAAAGGCATTTCTTCTGTTATAACTGCTCCATTGCCAGAAATTTTTCCATCTGTCACCTTGTGACTTGATGAATGAGAGGCTTTCGACGCAACACTTTCAATATTATTAATAACTAAATTTGCTATCGCATCAGCGTCTCCACTCACATCTACAAAATCTGATGACGGCGTAAAGTCATCTGCTTGGAAGAAGCTAGAATTAAAAATACTGCTACCTCCAACGTTAGAAAAATAAGAATCCGAAAAACCTACAAGCATATCAATTATTTCTCTGTATGCCTCTTGTTCGTATTCTACCGTTTTTTGTTCTTGATATTCTCTATCTAATTTTAATTGCGAGCTTTGCATCATCTGTTCTACTAAGCTTGCTGTATCTAAGCCGGACATTAGTCCGCCTATTGCACTTCCGTTCATCGAAGTCCCGAAAATGCTTGAAGTTGAGCTTGTCGTCATATTGTTTTCTCCTTTCAAAATATGATTATGTCATTATTTAATATTATCGTAGCTAGAGTTTGTTTTTTTATCTTCTCTAAACATAACATTTTTTAAACTATTAAGAGAATGTCAACTCTTTAATAGTTAACATTCTCTACTTATAATATCGACTGATTTTATTTTTTGTTTAGATATTTTATTAAATGATTTGCAATTTCTGATATTGCACACTGTACCGACACAGCCCCAATGTCAAATGCAACCTTAGGCATGCCATAAACTACACAAGAATCTTTGTCTTGTCCTATTGTGTATGCGCCTTTATTTTTCATATTCAATAGTCCAACCGAGCCATCTTTGCCCATACCTGTTAAAAGTATTCCGACAGAATTCTTGCCAACAGTATCTGCTACCGAATCAAACAATACATCGACAGAAGGACAATGTCCACTAATTTTTTCACCCAGTAGACAGGAAACGTAGTATCCCTTAGCATCTTTACATACTCTCATCTGCTTGTCTCCTGGAGCAATAAGCGCTTGACCTTTCAGTATGCGGTCACCATTTTCAGCCTCTTTGACTTCTATCTTACATATATTATTCATCCTATTTGCATACATTTTTGTAAAGCCTGCTGGCATGTGTTGTGTAACTACAACACCTGGAAAATCGACTGGCAAATTTTTAAGAATTTCAGCAATTGCTTCTGTTCCTCCAGTTGATGCTCCAATAGCTACAACATTGTTGCATAGGCAAGTATTAAGCATTTTAACAGAATTATTGTTTAGTTTTTTTACTTCTTCTACATCAGTTTGTAATGTAGATGTTTTTTCTCTTAATTTAGCGACATTAGCTATTTTGATTTTAGATTTTACTTCAAGAAAAAACTGTTCATGTTCCCATGTATTTTTGCCTTCAGGTTTTTTCACAAAATCTACAGCCCCTAAAATCAGTGCATCAAACACATCAAAGTTAAGTGAAGTAACTACTACTACTTTTACTTTGTTTTCTTCAAGTATTGATTCTAATAAAGAAAGTCCACTTACTTTTGGCATATTTAAATCAAGTGTAACAACATCAGGTTCGAGCTGTTTAAGTTGTTCTCTAACTTCGTCACCATCTTTTGCAACACCTACAATTTCAATAAAAACATCATTTGATAATCCTTGTTTCAAAAAATTGCTAAATACTAAAGAGTCTTCTGCAATAAGCACCCTAATTTTATTGATTCCCATAAGTTACACCTTTTTATATATTGCCGGTTTAATATATTTAAATGATGAACAATCTCTTGGAACAGTCTCCGAATGTCCTATAAACAAATATCCTCCCGGCTTAACTGCATCATAAAGTCTAATAATCAGTTCAGATTTAGTCTTTAAATCAAAATATATCATTACATTCCTGCAAAAAACAATATCAAATCTATTCTTAAAATTAAACGGAATCTGATTCATTAAGTTAAAAACACTAAAATCAACACTCTTTTTTATGTTGTCAGTGACTTTAAATCCTTCATTAGTTTTGACTAAATATTTATTTTTCCATGCAATAGGCAAGTTTTTGACACTATCTTCACCGTAAATACCTAGTTTTGCTTTACTTAATACATTTTTTGAAATATCTGTAGCTACAATGTTAATTTTCCATGCGCTTTTTTTAAAAGAAAAATATTCATCTAGAGCCATAGCAGCAGTATATGCTTCTTCTCCCGAAGAACACCCTGCACTCCACAATTCAAGTGTTTTGTTAGTTTTTTCAGCTTCTATAGCTGGTAAAATCTGCTCTTTCATAAATTTATAATGTGTATCTTCTCTATAAAAAAACGTATGATTAGTAGTAAGTCTATTAATTAGATTAGTAACTTCTTCAGAATTATTAGTTTTAATAATTCTTATGTATTGACTAAAATTACTAATCCCTTTGCTTTCTAGATAATTAGACATTCTTCCTTCTATTAGCTGTTTTTTATTAGAAAGATTAATCCCATAATTACTTTGTATATACGAAACAAGCTCTAAAAACTCACTTTCCGTTAATTCGATCATTCTCTATCCTCCGACAAATGCAAGTTATTCTACCTCAAACAACTGCATGCAGTCAATGATTAATTTTACATTTCCGTTATTATTTGATATTCCATTTACATATCTATTGTTTTCAGAGTTAAAATGCCTTGGCGGAATCATAATATCTGACAGCTTTATATCTGTTACTTCAGCGACTGCGTCAACTAATATTCCAACGGTAACATTGTCATGTTCCATAACGATGATACACGCTTCTTCTGTATACTCACAAATTTCTCGTCCAAATCTAGCTCTCATATCTATCACGGGGACAATTTTCCCTCTTAAATTGATAATTCCTTTTATATAATCAGGCAATCTTGGCAAAAATGTTATTGGCTGAAAATTAACTATATCAGTAACATATTTAATATTTATGGCATATTCTACACCAAATGTGTAAAATGACAGAAATTTTTCTACTGATGAATCATTAGATAAATTAACACTTAAGACATTATTAGTATTTTCCATAATTACCCTCCATAGCATTGTCGTATACAGTAAGTGCATCTAAAATCAAGCTGATACTTCCGTCTCCTAACATAGAGCATCCTGAAATACCTCTACCCTTGATATTAAATTTGTTAAGTAATACAGGCAGAGGCTTAACAACTACTTGCTGTTCTCCCAATAAACTATCCGCAAAAAGTCCAAACGATTTGTCTTCTATTTCCACAAGCACAATAATTCCATCAACTAATTCATTGATTTCTGTTTGTATATTGAAAACTTCATGCAATCTTATTATTGGATAACATTTATTTCTTAGCATTATGCCTTCGCTTCCATCGGTATTTTTAACCACATCTTTTAAATTAACATTTAATGATTGCTGAATGTTCTTAATAGGAATGATAAACTCTGTACCACCAACTACTATTTGCATTCCATCTACGATTGCAAGTGTAAGCGGAATTTTAAATGTAACTGTAGTACCTGTTCCAACTTTACTATCCAACACTATATTTCCACCAACATTTTCGATGTTTTTCTTAACAACGTCCATGCCCACGCCTCTTCCTGAAAATTCAGTGACAGCTTCTTTTGTGGAAAAACCTGGTAGCATAGCTATAGAAAAAATTTCTTTTAATGTGTATTCTGATTCAGGTTTTTGAAGTAAATTTTTACTTTTCGCTTTAGTAAGTATGTATTGCGGATCTAGTCCTTTACCATCATCCTCTACAGTGATTAATATTTCACCACCTGTGTTTGAAGCAGTTAACTTGATCGTACCTTTTGGATTTTTTCCTTTTTTTATTCTGTCTTCTTTAGATTCTATACCGTGATCCATAGAATTTCTAACTACATGCATTAGAGGATCTGAAATGCCATCAACAATAGTTTTATCTACTTCGATATCATCACCTATTAAAACAAGATCTACATCTTTTCCTAAACTTTTGCTCATGTCTCTTACTATTCTCTTCATTTTTTGGAAAACTCCAGATACAGGTACCATCCTTAGAGACATAACTATATCTTGAAGTTCATCTGTTAATTTTCTTAATTGTCTCGTAGCTTTTGTAAAACTGTCTGATTTTAACTCTATTATATCTTTATTAGAGTTAACCATAGATTCAGTTATGACTATCTCCCCAACTATATCTGATAATTTATCTAGTTTCGTAAGATTAACGCTTATCAAACTCTGCTTAGTTTGCTTTATCGTAGTTTGAACATTTTCTTGGACTTCATCTTGCTTTGGTTGCACATAATCTATACTAGGAACTGTTTCTGTTTGTATTACAGACTCTTCTTCAATCACATTATTATTGTTTTCTGCTCCTCCAGATTGTTCAATAATAGTAAAATCTTTAATATTAACAGCACTTTTGATTACATCTACACCTAGGTTTAAATCAGTTTTATTAGCAAAAAACACTTTAAATCCATTTTCGACAATCATTTTGATAGTGTCTGAATCAGTTTCCACGTTTTCTGGCTCATAAGTGATGTCTTGCACTATCTCTTTAATTTGATTAACTAACATAAATGCTCTAAGATTTTCCATGCCACAGTCATCATCAAAGTGAAGATTTACACAAAAAGTATTGCCCATTAAATTAGTATCATCTGCTTCCTTTGTTTGGACAGATATGTTTTTAATCTCTTCCCTAATATCCTCGATACGATCAGATTTAGATTTTTTTCCAGAAACTATATCTAGTAATTCGAGGATTTCTTTTTCATATTCGCTAATATTTTCTGTTAATGGAGTGTTGTCTGATATTTTAACTATTTCGCCTTTAATGAAATCAGTACACTTAAACACCATAGTAACTAAGTCATCAGTAAACTGACTATCAACTCCGTTTTCTCTTATATAATAAAACAAGTCCTCAATCTTGTGCGATATTGTCATTATTCCAGCAAATTGCATCATAGCTGCTGAGCCTTTAATTGTATGCATCGCTCTGAATATTTCGTTAATGTCATCAGATGTGAATTCTTTAGCATCTTCAACTCTTAATAAAATATCATCAAGCTGTTCTAATAACGTGTTTGCTTCAAACAAAAACATGTCTATTATCGATTCAAAATTGTTTTCCATTTTCCACCTCTCAAAAATACTTTTCATCACGAATTTTATTTGATATATAAGTAATAATTTTATTTTATTTTACAGTAAAAATCCAAATTTAGCAACAATTATTTTTTTAAAAAAAATTCTTTTTTAATATCATTTTTCATGGTATAATATTTACAGTAACTTTTTTTGGAGGGTGTCGGCATGGTTGAAAACATTAAAATTACAGCTAGTAATATAAACAATGCTCAAAATAATTTAAACAGGCCTAAAGCGCCTGAAAAACCAGAACTTCTATCTCCTTTTGACATGTTGGATCCAAACAGTGTTAACAAGGCTATAAAAGAAGAAGGAGCTGGTTTTAATAATCAAAATAATATTGCTTACAACCCGAATTCAGTGTTTGAAAAGTTTTTAAAAACTTTAGATATAGCACCTTCATTAGTTGACGGGATGAAAAAATTATTATTAAACAAACAATTTTTCAATGAAAACATTAAGTCAAATCCAGTGCTTAAAGCTTTTTTTGAAGAATTTATTAAAGATATAGAGACAGACGAAGAAAAATTATTAGAATTTATAAAATTTCAGCATAACTCATATACTAAGTTTTCAGGTGCGTTTTTTAATTTTTTAAGAGATTCTCTAGCTACAAACCCAGATGATAACTTTAAAAAATTAGCAGGCAATTTTATGAAGGCTTATGATGCCTATTTATCTATTGATGATACCACAAATGCCATTGCTAACACACTTGATCATATAAAAGATAATATTCCTAGTATTTTGAAAGACACTTTTGCTGCATTAGTAGACAAATTTATAACTAACAACCCTGACAATAGTGTAGACATTAATCTTGCACTTCTTAAAAACGATATTATTCCTTTCTTAGGAAAATACGTAGCTAAGACTAACGATTTTGGTGAAATTAGAGATTATATTTCAGCGCTAATCCATAACATAGTTAGATTAGAAGCTGGTGAACAAAGTAGTTTTACTAATTCTACAGAAAGTTTGTTTAACTATATCAAATACAATTTCAACTTAACTGACAGCGAACTTTCAGATTTGCGACATTCATTAATAACAAATTTCAGAAATTATTCTGATTTAAAAAACAATGCTCTTGAGCTTATGTTCAAAATGATTGATACAGGAATTAAGGACGTTTCAAACTATACTACACAAACAACTTTTGAAAGTGTAGAAGAGAGTCTCTTAATCAATAATCATGTCCAAATTCCTCTCATACATATATTTTTACCTGTAAATTACAATGGAATTTTTATGCTTTCAGAAATGTGGATCAGTAAAGAACTCGAAGAAGATGCTGAGTCAGTAAAAAACAATAAAAAGTCAAAAAACAAAAATTCAACTGAAGTTCATAAAATTTTCTTAACGTTTGATATAGAAAATTTAGGATACTTTGAAACTGTTTTTCTATCAAAAAATGAAAATATATCGCTTGACATCTTTGTTCCAAGCGTATTAGCAAACATTTCTGATGTAATAAAAAAAGATATCTCCTCGATTATAACTAAAAACAACTTAAATGTTTCAAATGTTTTTGTTAGCGAATGTAAGAAAAGAAGAAGATTTAACGAAGTATTTAACACAAAATTTATAAAGGAAAGTGGTATAAATGTCATCGCATAAAAACTTGAAAAAAGCAGTCGCACTAAAATATGATTCCAATAAAAACGTTGCTCCGATAGTTGTGGCGTCTGGAAGTGGATATGTCGCAACAAAAGTTGTTGAAATAGCAGAAAAAAACGGTGTGCCAATCTATAAGGATAGTTCTTTAGCTACAGTTTTGTCTCAGCTCGAATTAGGAAGAGAAGTTCCAAATGAGCTATTTAAAACTATAGTTGACATTTATGTCTATTTTTTGAAATATAATGAAGTAAAAGAAGAGGACACAATAGATGAATAATGAATATATTTTTTCTCTTGATATAGGTACCCGTTCAATAGTTGGAGTAGTTGCTGAAAAAGAAGAAGATACGATGCGCGTAGTAGATGTTAAAAGTGTTTTTCATCGACATAGAGCTATGGTTGATGGTCAAATAGAAGATATAGAAAAAGTTAGCAAAGTAATTGAAGAAGTTAAATCTTTTCAAGAAAATAAGCTAAACGTAAAATTTGATAAAGTATATATAGCAGCGGCTGGACGTTCTTTAAATACAGAAAAAATAACATACGAAAAAGTGCTAAATTCTAAAGTTCCCATTTCCGAGGAAATAAAAACACTCTTAGAAATGGAAGCACTTCAGATGGCACATGACGTATTTCATGAAAAATCTGGTGTTGGCACAGATTACTACTGTGTTGGTTACAGTGTGTTGAGTTATTTAATCGATGATTATAGCATGACAAATATACTCGGTCATCGAGGCGAAAAAATATCTATTGAGATAATCGCAGCATTTTTACCACACCATGTTGTAGAAGGACTTTATTCTTGTATGGACAGCAACAACTTAGAAGTGGCAAGCCTTACACTTGAACCAATTGCTGCAATGAATTTAGTTATACCAAAAGATTTACGACTACTCAATATCGCTTTGGTCGATATAGGAGCTGGTACATCTGATATAGCAATTTCTAAAAACGGTAGCATAGTAGGATATGATATGTCTACTACTGCAGGAGACGAAATAACAGAAAGTATTATGAAAGCATACTTAGTTGATTTTAATACTGCTGAAAAAATAAAAATATCGCTTAGCGATGAAAACGATACAGTAATCTTTAAAGATATATTAGGATTAGAGCAAAATATTCCAAAAACAGAAGTAATATCATCTATGGAAAATGCAGTTTCTACTCTTTGCAAAGACATCGCTACTAAAATACTCGCAATGAATAATGAAGCACCTGTTGCGTTGTTTTTAATCGGTGGAGGCAGCAAAGCTCCAAACATGAAAAAACACCTTGCTCAGCTATTAGATTTGCCTGAAAACAGGATTTCGATTGGTTCTGAAGATACAGTAAAAAGCGTTAATCTGTCTCATATTGAAAATTTCGGACCTGAATTGATCACTCCTGTTGGTATAGCTTACTCTTCAGTTTTAGGTAGCAATTATGACTTTTTCAGTGTAGTAGTAAATGGTAAAAAAGTGAGATTATACAATATCAGACAAATGAAAGTTATGGACGCCCTATTGATGGCAGGCTTTGATACAACAAAATTAATAGGTTTATCTAGTAAAAATTTAAGTTTCACTCTTAATAATAAAAATTATTTTTACAAAGGTGACTATTCTACACCCGCTGAAATTTTAGTAAATTCGGTTGCATCAAATATTGAAACAAAGTTGAGTCCTGGAGATGTAATCGAAGTGATTTCAGCAAAAGACGGAGAGGCTCCTGTAGTCAAAATTTCTGATATAGTTGAACCATCTCAAAAAGGAAGCATTAGCTTTAACAATAACAAGGTCACACTGGGTGCTAGATATATGATTAACAACATTGAGGTTGGTGAAAATTATATCATAGGTAATTCTGACATAATAGAAATTGTAAATATAACAAAGTTGTTCCATTTACTAGAATTATTTGAACTTAATGAAGATGATTATTCTTTCTTTTACAATGGAAATAAAATTGAAACCAGCTATGACTTGATAGATGGAATGACCATTGATATAGTTAGAAATAATACTACTAATTATCAATATTTTAAATCTGAAGAACAAATTGACAAAGATACAGTTGTTCACGACATAGAACTTAACAATACCGTTAGAATAATTTTAAACGGTGAAGACGTTTCACTTCAAAAAAAACATGACGGATCGCCAATTCTTTTCGCTGATGTAATACTTCATACAGGTATTGATCCAACAAAACCACAAGGGAAAATAATTATCAAACATAATGACATGGATGCCAGCTATACAGCTATCGTTAACGAGGGCGATAACCTGATTATTAAATGGCAAAATCAAGTAAATTAGGAGAAAATTTATGCAAGCAGCACTTTTAGTTAAAATATTTGATTTAGATAAAAAGCTCTTAGGAAAAGGCTCTTTGAAAAGCATCTCAACAAACACGATATCTATACAAGGAGACTTGATGCCTTCATTGCCGTCTAAAAAAATGATCATCTTGCACATCCACGATGATTTGAGGGGGATTTTAATTTTCGAGTGTGAAATTAGTATTTCAACAACTTCACAATTAAATGCTAGAATTGTAAAAAAACTCCCTACTTTAGAGAGAAGAAAAGCATTAAAGATGAAAACCGATCATAATGTTCCCCTAAGATTATTATTAAGAAATGATAGATCAATAAATAAAGACGAGCCTATTAATATAAAAATTCTAAACATGAGTATAGGAGGTATACTCATAACATCAAATACTGATTTTTTTATAGGTGATGTTTTAGTATTTACTTTTGATTATTATCCAGATTTCCCATTGGAACTAGACGCCACTGTAGTTAGGATAGATCAAGCTGCAGATGGAAGAACTACCAACAATTATGGCTGTGTCTTTAGCGAATTGTCTAGAAGAAGCGAAAATGTAATTTGTAAATATTTGTATGAGAGACAAATTCAAATATACAGTAAAAAATAAGGAGATTTAACATGCGACAGAAACGAACATTATCGTTAATCATTTTAACGTTTACAATTATGAGTGTCATGATTTTTTCTGAAGTTGCTTATGCAGATTCAATAAGATCTATAAAACTAAATGGAGGCAAAGATATTTACCTTGAAATAGATGATGAAAAAACACTTCCCATTGTATTTAGTCCCGAAGATGCTGAAAGCTCTGAAGTAGAATTTTCTTCTTCTAATGATTCAATAGTAAGTATTGATAGAAATGGTAAAGTTACTGCACACAAGACAGGCCGTGTCACTTTAACTGCTGAACTAGGTAATTTAATATCATCAATTCGTGCCACAGTATATGAAAAAACAGATTTAACTGCAGTTTTTTCAGAATCTATAGTAGTTGCAGATAAAGTTGCAAATATTACCATATCTGTTGATTCAGAAGATGAAGCTCAGACACAATTTAATATCTTTTTGCCATCTGGGTATCTTGTGACAGGATCTACTGCTACATTTGCAGTTAATGCAAACGGAACCTATCCATTTACTGTGTATGACAATTCAGGCGTTAAAAAAACTTTTTATTATGTAGTAGATAGTTTATCAAAATCTATTAATAGCGAAGATGATGATGATGGAGAAGTTTGGGATGAATTTGATATAGACATACTATTTGATGATTTAAAATTACAATACGACTATGAAGAAAAAGAGTACTTATTTAACGCTGAACTTGACAAAATAAGGACTGTAACTCTTCCTAATAATAGAAAGATAGAGACAAAAGAAATTAATTACTTCATAGGTGAAGCAGAAGATCTAGAAAATGGTGAAATTATCGATTATTCTTTTGATATAGAAGGCAAGGTGCTAAATTGCAAGCTTATTAGACAAGGTGAATTTTTCTTGCTAATCATACTAGAAGATACTGAATTAGATGATAGATACCTCTATCATACTTATAGAGCTTACAATTTTACGCTCTCTCAGCCTTCCTTGTTAACATCACCAACTACTGAATTTTTAATTGAAAATGGAAACTATGAAGTTTTAGCTTATACTTCATCAGGTATGAAAGAAGTTTTTAATTATGTAATAGAGAACATTGATTTTATGAGACCTGATGTAGATTTGGTATATACTTATGAAAATAAATTTGAACTTATAGTTGAAGACAATATTGCACTTGATTATATAATTGCACCTGACGGAAAATATTATAAAATCCCCGCTTCAGTATCAGCATATGATCCATATACATTTTTATTTCCAACACCATTTACATTTGATGGCGAATACGTATTTTCAGTAGTAGATACTTCAGGAAACAAGACGGTTGTCACTGGTGAAGTAGATGATATTGACAATATTTTGTACGTCGGAAATACAAGTTTAGACGTTCATAACTATCCAGATATTTATGACTATTTTGAAAGTACAGGTGAAAAATTTGTATATGCACCTCAAGATAACATTTATTACGAAAATGTTTTTCCATCATATATGCGAGGTATTTCAGAAACTAAGTTCTCTCCATATGGAACATTATCACGGGCACAAGCAGTTACAATACTGTCAAGAGTTACAGATTTACCTTATGACATAAATTTAATAAATAAAACTAATTTTACAGATATTTCAAATCATTGGGCAAGGCACTATATTAGTATGGCTAGCTCTAAACGTTATATTCAAGGACTTCCTGATAAAACATTTAGACCTGATAACGAATTATCTCGTGCTGATTTTTGCGTAATAATTAATAATGTTAGCGCTTTAAAAGATAATATAGAAGACATTCCAGCTGTATACAATCATTCTGTTACAGATATTAATACAAGTTTTGCCTATGCTAAATTAGATATATTGAAACTTGTAAATAGAGATATAATAAAGGTAGATGGTGGTGAATTTCATCCGGACAAACCTATAACACGTGCAGAAGTTATATATGCAATTAACAGATTATATGGTCTTTCGCCATCAAACGAAGAATTTGAATTTATTGAAAATTTATATGAAACTTACTTTGATTTTAACGATATTTCTAACCACCCATACTATGAAGATTTAGTTATATCTATTGTTGGAATGTACAGAGAACGTTAAGAAATAAATTAAACACTAAAATAGGAGCAGACTCATTGTTTGCTCCTATTTTTATTGTAATTAACTATATAATAATTTAGTCATCTATGGCTTAGCCCCAAAAATATACTGCGTTATGACTTTGTGAATAAAACTAACTCATGCCCTAACCCCATTTTCTAAATGAAAATGGCGGTAGGTCACATGCATGGAGAACCAAATCTTTGTGAGTTTAACGAGCAAAAAGATTTGATGTTCTCTTCTGCGCTATACAACTTCCCAATTGGAGTACCAGCGACAGATTTTATTATTTTTTCCTTTGGCGTACATGTGTTAACTGTGAATAGTAACTATTTTTTAATGTTTTGGTTTATTTCTTATAGAAACAATTGCTTTTATTAATCCGGTAGTTACATCTATCGGGTTTTTTCTTTTAAATTCAACTAATGCATCAGCAGTTTCAGCTTCAGTGCCTTTAAACTTATAGTCGGGTAAACTCACATGAGCAAGTGTAATCAATTCTTCCAAGCATTGTTCACACCTACAGCATAGAAACTTATCTAATACACTTGGCAATTTTTCTTCAATTAAAAGTCTAATAAAATCAGTTTCTATTTCTACATTAGAATAATCCACATCGTCTTCATTTTTAGCATCATTCTCATCAGTTATTATGTTTAAATTTTCTACTATATCTGCATCACTAGCAGCTTGAGTGTCATCTATGCTTAGCATATTTTTTTCTTCTGATCCAAGACAAAACTCATCTTCAAGCAAAACATCTATATTGTGATAATCAACAACTTCTTTAGAGCGATCGCTTTTACTAAAATTGATATCTTCAATTAAACCATGTAACTGTTCAATAGATGATTCTAAAAACTCAGTTGACAAATTAATGCCTATACTTTCATCAACATTTAAGTTTATATTTGAGTTGGTGTTTTCTACTTGTTCATCAGAAATGTTGGGATCTTCATCATTTTTCCCATTATTTGATTTTGAAATTGTAGGCATTATCTTTTTGTACATAGCTTCTTTGCTAAATTCTTTTTTTGACCTTGCCATACTAAATTCCTCTTTTAAGAAGTTCTTTTACAAAATTGCTATAATCTTTAACTGCAGAGTTTTGTGGTGAGTAATCATATAGATCAGCCTGGTTGGTCTGTGCTTCTTGAATTGCTACACTAGCTCTAATATGCGTATCAAATACTATTGTATTTAACTCTTCAGCAAGCATTTCAGCAGTTCCTTTAATTTCTGCACTCAAAATCACTCTACTATTAAATCTTGTAAGTAAAATCCCTTCAATTTTCATAGTTGGATTGCAATATTTTTTTACCCTTGAAATAGTTTCATAAAGTTGGGCTATCCCTTGCAAGCTAAAAATATCAGCAACCATAGGAATTATTATGCTATCTGCTGCCGCAAAAGCATTAACTGTTAAAATACTCAATGCAGGCGGAGTATCCAAAATTACATAATCATACAAGTCAAGTATCGGCGCTAACGCTTCTTTTAATAAAAATTCTCGGCCTGTATGAGTAAACTCCAAATCTACACCACTAAGGACTATATTTGAAGGTATGATATCTATTATTTCAGTATGCTGTATTGCTTCTTTAGCTAGAGTTTCACCTTTTAAGACCTCATAAATAGTGTCACTATTTTCAGAATCAGCGCCCACGCTAAAGCTTAGATTTCCTTGTGGATCTAAATCTACTATCAATACCTTAAACTTATTTCTTTTTAGGCCTAAACTTAAGGCATAAGTCGTCGTTGTTTTTCCTACGCCACCTTTTTGATTCGTGACACAGATAATTTTAGCCATTATTTCTCTCCTTAAAACACTACAAAATCAAATAATTTTATTTCCTTTTGCAAATGATTTAATTTCCAAGCTACCTGTAGCACTGTCAAAAAAGACTGTTCTACCATAATTAGCTCCTACATCTTCTGCAATAAGTCTTATTTTCAACTCATTTAATGCTTTTTTAGTTGCTTCTACGTTTTTTGCACCTATATTTCCTATATTGCCTGATTTTGCATCATTCATTTCAAACATTTTAGCTCCACCTGCAATCTTAGCTGTCATACGAATTTTAACACAACCTAAAGCTTCCATCTGCATTACCATTTCCTTAATTCCTGTGCTAGCATATTTAAAAACTTGTTTTTCATCTGCAGGATTAGGGTTTTCTGGAAGCATAATATGTATCAAGCCAGCAACTTGTTTAATTTTATCTATCACACATATCCCAACGCATGAACCTAGAGCGTATGTTGCTACTATATCAGGTGCTGATACTATTTTCATATCGGATATACCGACGTTTACTGTTTTTTTCATAAATCCAACCCTAATTTTTTCATTAATACGCCTAATGAATCGACGTTAGGGATAAGTAGAACATGACTACTAACATCATTAGATTCACCAGTAAATTTTTCTCTTATAAACACTACTTTATCAGCAGTGTCATCAAACTGCATAGTCACGATGTTCATTATTGCTCCTGCCATATCTACTGTTAGAGCAGGAACAGAAATATCAATAGTCAATCCAGTTAGTGAAGCAATCGAATTTACATACGAAGCGATCATTATATTTCCTATCTCTTGTATCGCAGATAATTCCATTTCACTAATATCTTCAAAATTATCAATATTTGTACCTAATAATGAATTTACAACTAAACTAACAAATTCTCTTTTTAACATAAATATGATAATTCCATCTATATCTTCTCTAATTTTTGCTAATATACCTAAAACTATACTCTCAGGTCCACCTAGCATCTCTATAGCTTCATTAATATCCATCAACATTACTTCTGGAACTGAAGTATTGACTTTTTGGGATAACATTTGTGCTAGAGACGTTGCTGCATTTCCCGCACCAATATTTCCTAACTCTTTTAATATATCTATATGATTATCTGAAATCTGTTCGTATCTGCTAATTGTCATTTTAATCCTCCAAGTTTAAATCTGCGGAAGTTAAAGTAGAAATTTGAATTTCACTTCCATCATTATACAATTTTGAATAATTTAAATCATTTCTTACGAAATATTTTAACCATCCAATTTCAATATGTGTGTTTGCAAATATAGTTCCTGAACATATGATTCTATGCTCAGACAAATCTACTTTTTGTGGAGTGATTTGTTCTATTTGCTGTGTGAAACTTAAAATCTTCTTATTCACATCTGCTCTCTTTAAAATTAATAATTTATAAAGTTTTTCAGCTTTAGCATCTCTAGTAGGCAATTTAGAAATTATATCAATTTTATCATCTAAATAAAATTTTTCTTTTTTAAATTTTGCCAATTCATTTTTTAATTGTGGAAGCAAATTTTTATCAGTTTTCTTGTTTTCATCTTCGATAAGTTTACTTAAATCTATTCCAACTTTTGTTACCAAATTATTTTTAGTACCTATGATTTTAGTTGAAATCGAGCCTTCTGCTACACAGCTACCACCTATTATAGCTCCAATATTGCCTTTTAAAATAATATTTTCGCCCGCTTTTACGTTACAGTTGATGATTTCATTAGAAAAAATGCTTTTCCCAGCTTCAACAAGTGCATTTTCTAAGTATTTGCTGGTTATATTACCTTTAGCAATAATTTTAGATACATCTTGTCCGTTAATACCATTTTTAATTACTATATCGTTGCCTGCTTCAAGATCTGAACCTTCTACCATTCCATCAACCATTATATCTAACTCTGCTTTAACTTTATAACCAGGTGAAACATCGCCTTTTATGACTACACTACCTTTAAAATTGATATTTCCTGTGCTAGGACCAACAGATTCGACAGTGTAAATGTTTTCAACATCTATTCGATTGTCTTTCATGATTATTGCTCCATTTACAGAAGCATATAATCTCAGTTTATCTTCCGACGCATAAACATTGTTGCCATTTGGCAATTCAACCGTTTTACCTTCTCTAAAGCCAATAGATTCACTATAAATATTTACACCTTCTACTCCATCTTTTGCAGGGATAACTTCGCATATTAAATCATCTTTATTGATAGATTTAATGTTGTTCAGTTCTTTAAAGTTAACAGAACCATCAGCATTTTCTTTCAATACTACTTTATCGCTCGTATCAAATTTATAGCTTATATACGCATCTATTCCGTTCTCAGAAATCTTTCCTTTTGCAGCTACAAGTTCTTTGGTAAAATCACCATTTTCGCAATATTTTTTGATTGCAAGCTCATCTATACCATATGAAATTCCGAGTTCTTTAAGTTTTTCTAAAATGTCTTCAGGATGAATTACTGTATCGTTTCCTAAAGCTGATACACGTAAGTAGGCTTTTTGTTTATTTGCAGAAGGTATAATAAAAAATTTCATGTTATTATTTTCATGTTGATCATTCATAGGCAAT
Organism: uncultured Clostridia bacterium; assembly: GCA_964371035.1. Classification (GTDB taxonomy): domain Bacteria; phylum Bacillota; class Clostridia; order Tissierellales; family Sedimentibacteraceae; genus UBA1535. The sequence continues at coordinate 44,132 of CAYJLG010000005.1, forward strand.
CTCACTTTCAATTAATTAGCTTTTTAAAGAGTTAACTGTTTGCTCCAACTCGTCTGCTATTTGTATTATTCTTGAATTAAATTGAAACGCTCTTTGTGCTTTAATGATATCAACCATTTCTTGTGCTAAATCAACATTAGATGCTTCAAGAGCTCCAGCTCTTAATTGAGGCTGTTCGTCAAGAAAAAATTCTGCATTTTCATTTGCTATCCTAAACAGGCTATCGCCTATTTTCTCTAAATCGAAATTATTTGTAAATTGAAATACTGCCGGAATCACATTGTAATCCTCTAAATCGATTTCTTCACCATCAGTTGCATTAGGGGGTAAAACAATCGGTTCTTCATCAGAATTAAGCACATATCGATTTCCAAGCATTAAGTAGTTTTCTTCATCTATATTTCCAACTGTAAATGCACCAGAACGAGTGTACAATACTTCTTCTGCATTTTCATCTTGTACAGCAAAAAATCCATCTCCTAATATCGCATAATCCGTCTCTTTACCCGTCTGCATAAGAGTTCCTTGTCCAAACAATGTATCTGTTTTATCAGCTTTAGATCCGCTACCTACCATTATGCTGTTAGGTTCACCTTGTTGCATATTAGTATACAAAAGATCTGAAAATTCGGCTTTCATTGATTTATAACCTGTTGTTTGTAAATTTGCCATATTATTTGATATTACATCTAAGTAAATCTGATTGCTATTAGCTCCCGCTGTTGCATTATAAAATGCTTTTATCATAATTTCACCACCTATTTAATTATCCAACTCTACCTATTTGATTAACTGCATTATCCATTATTGTATCATACATTTTTAAAGCTTGTGCACTAGTTTGCAACGTTCTTTGAGTATCAATAATATCGCTCATCTCTTGAGTCATGTTTACATTTGATCTCTCTAATACACCTTTTTCTATATCTGGAAAATCTATTAAAGTAGGTTCACCTTCTGCTGAAAACATACCTTCTGCAATTTTATCTAAAACATTGTAATCTTCAAAAGTGTATACTGCTAAAGTGTCTATCAATTCTCCATCCACATAAATATCTCCATTATTATTGAATTCAAATTTGTCAGTTCCAATGTAAACATCACCAAAGCCACCTTGAACTCTTCCTTTATTTCCTGATACTAAGAAACCTTCCTCGTCTAAATTAAAACTGCCGTCTCTCGTGTAAAAAGTTTCGCCATTATTTTGAACTTGAAAAAAACCTTCTCCGATAATTGCGAAATCGAAAGTTCCTTCAGTAAAGTCTAACTCTCCTTGAGAATGTATAGTGTTATTATCTTCAACTATACGAATAAGACTCGTTTCATTTAAAGGAGTTGCAGACTGATAGATTCCATCCTGTCTTAATCTGTTTAGATATAATTCTCCAAAAGTTGATGTTACCGCTTGTTCTTTTTTATACCCAGCCGTATTTATATTTGCTATATTATTACTCGTGATTTCAAGCTTTCGTTGCTGAGTTAACATGCTTGAAGTTAATGTATAAAAACCTCTTGACATAAATTCACCTCTATTTATCTTCTAAGTATTTTTTTAATTTATCGCTCAACTTCCCTAATGCTTGAGAATGTATTTGCGATGCTCTAGAGTTGCTTATACTCATTATATCTGCAATATTTTTCATTTTAATCTCTTCTTTATAGTAAAGTGAGATAATAGTTTTTTCTTTATCATTAAGACTGTCGATTGCTTCTGCAAGCACGCCCAAAAGTTCTTCCTTTTCAAAGTGACTTTCTGGAGTATTTTCAAGGAAAGTACTATTATTTGACACTTGGCTTACCAAATCTTCAAAAGATAGCAAATTAGAATTACTAGTTTCCATAATGATTTTATTATAATCTTGTATGTCTATTTTTAAAAACGAAGAAATTTCAGCATCAGTAGGATTTCTCCCCAAGTCCACACTCAATTCACGTTGAGCATCTTCTACCATTTTTTTATTCTTATTTACTCTTCTAGGGGTCCATGCTTGTTTTCTAACATAATCAATTATTGCTCCCTTAATTCTAATAGTAGCAAAAGTTTCAAACTTAATGTTTTTTGATAAATCAAATCTTGAGATTGAATCCATCAATGCTATTATTCCTTCATTGACTATGTCATCAACATCAGCGAATTGCTGATAAACTCCTCTAATTTTCATCGCAATAATTTTAACAATATAACTATATTTTTCAACTATTTCATTGCGTATCTCGATATCTTTTGTTTTAAAATATCTTTCCCACAATTCAATGTCATTATCAGTTTTTTTCTCATACATAATATAGTTCACTTTCTATCTCAGTTTATTTCTACATTTCCTACTGCTTGAATTTGCACTGAATTATCTATTTCATTAAAAGATAAAACAACTATATTCGGATAAAACTGGTCAACTAACTTTTTAAAGTAAGTTCTAACAAAAGGAGATGTCAATACAATTGGTACTTTAATAGTTTCTTTTTGCTTTTCAATTAAATTTATTAAAGCAGTAATAATTTTCTGAATAGTTTCAGGATCTATTGATAAATACGATCCATGTTCGTTTTTATTTACCGAATTAATAATTAATTTTTCTATGTCAGAGCTTAAAGTAAACACCTTGATTTGTCCATCTTCAGACCATTTTCTTGTGATAGTTCTCTTAAGTGACTGTCTTACATATTCTGTCAACATTTCTATATCTTTAACCGCACCTGAGTAGTCGGCTACAGTTTCAAGTATAGTTTCAATATCTCTTGCTGGTATCGATTCTTTCAAAAGATTTCCAATGATTTTTTGTAAATTTCCAAAACTCATAATATTTGGCACTACTTCGTTGACGATATGCTCATTTGATTTCTTAACATTTTCTAACAATAAGTTTACATCTTGCCTAGATAACAATTCGTGTGCATGTTTCTTTACAACTTCAGATAAATGCGTAACCAATACAGATAATGGATCTATTACAGTATATCCATAAATTTCTGCCAATTCTTTTTTGTCTTTTGTAATCCATTTGCTAGGTATACCATAAGCAGGTTCTATCGTGTCGATACCATCTATAGAAGAAGTAACACCCGTTGGTTCGAGCGCCAAATAATAATCAACCAATATCTCGCCTCTAGCAACTTCTTCACTCTTTATCTTAATCATATATTCATTAGGATTTAAATATCCATTATCTTTTAACCTTACAGATGGCACTACCATACCCATTTCAGTAGCAAATTGCCTTCTAAACATAACTACTCTATCAATAAAACTTCCGCCAACACTTTCGTCTACAAGCGGAATAAGACTATATCCTACTTCCATTTCTATCGGATCTACTTGTATTAGCTCATATACGTTGTCAATATTTCTATAATAAGTTTCTTCATCAACATATTTTTCCTCATCCAAAATTTCTTCTGGCACTTTTTCACTTTCAACTTCTTTAACTACCTTTTGAGTTCTTAAAAGAGTAAAGCCTAATACCGCTAAAGCAGTTGCAATTGTAAGTGTTTGAATCTTAGGAAACCCAGGTATAAGACTTAATACAGATAAAACTAGGCCCGCAATAATCAATACTATAGGTTGAGACATAAATTGTGTAGAAAGATCTATACTTAAACTAGATTCAGACGCCGATCTTGTAACAATCATACCTGCAGATGTTGAAATCAAAAGAGCTGGCAGCTGTGATACTAAGCCATCACCTACAGTAGCAATCGTATAGATGTACAAAACGTCCGTAAACGTACCAGTGCCTTGAACCATGCCTATAATGATACCTGCCACAAAATTCAATAGAGTGATTATGATAGCTGCTATAGCATCACCTTTTACAAATTTCGTAGCTCCATCCATAGCTCCGTAAAAATCAGCTTCCCTTTGTATCTTTTTTCTATTGATTTTAGCTTCATTTTCTGTAATTAAACCAGTACTCAAATCAGCATCTATAGCCATCTGTTTTCCAGGCATAGCATCAAGAGTAAACCTTGCAGATACTTCTGCTATTCTCTCTGTACCTTTAGTAATAACCATAAACTGAATAATTACTATAATTAGAAATATAATACAACCAGTTACAGGTTCACCTTGCAAAACAAAGTTACCAAAAGTTGCAATTACTGCTCCTGCCTGCCCTTCATTAGTTAATATTAATCTAGTTGAAGAGACATTCAAAGCAAGCCTAAAAATAGTAGTAATTAATAAGATCGATGGAAAAATTGAAAATTGCAACGATTCTTTAATATACATAGTTGTCAACAATATCACTATAGACAAAGAGATATTTATAATAAACATCAAGTCAAGCAAGAATTCCGGCAAAGGAATAATTAGCATCAATATTATTAACATTATAAAAAGGGTAATGGTGTTATTCAATATTTTCATATGTTATTTTCCTTTTTCTTTCAGCTTGTATACCCATGCTAAAATTTCTGCCATAGGTTCATAATACTCCATTGGAATTTCTCGATTAAGCTCTACTTCTTTATAAAGAGCTCTAGCAAGTGGTTTGTTTTCTGTTATATTTATATTGTGAGATTCTGCAATTTCAATAATTTTTAGAGCTACTTCATCTTGTCCTTTAGCTATTACTATAGGCGCTCTATTCACTTTATCGTCATATTTTATCGCAACGGCAAAATGCGTAGGGTTTCTAACAATTACATCTGCATTCGGAACTTGTTGCATCATTCTCGTCATCGACATTTTTCTTTGACGCTCTTTGATTTTTCCTTTAATCTCTGGATTACCTTCTGTGTTTTTATATTCATCTTTAACTTCTTGTTTAGACATCTTAATATTTTTTTCATATTCCCACCATTGATACAAGTAATCTACTGCTGCAATTGCCACAAAATAAATGATTACACTGTTTACAACATCCATAACTACGTTAAACGAAAATATTATGGCATTTTCAATGTCTAGAAACAAAAGTCTTGGTATATAATGTAAGTTATCTGAAATAATATTGTAAACAACAACTCCGATAACTGATATTTTCAACATGTTTTTAATCAACTCTACTAATGATTTTAACGAAACCATCTTTTTAAGACCACTAATAGGATTAAGTTTAGAAAATTTAAATTTTAGAGCTTCTCTTGAAACCAGAAACTTTGTCTGTGCACCTGCAAGAGCTATACTTGTAATCATAATAGCTGCTACAGCTACCCCTACGACAGATGCAACTGTTTTTCCCATATCAGCAAACATCTCTTTCATAAAAGAGCTCTCCACAACAGTCACTTCTAGCGGCATAGTTAAATACTTTTTAAAAGTAGCTGTTATAAAACTGTATATATTCGGCATCCAAAAACTTAGTGTATAAAAAGCAACTGCTATAGTTCCAACAGTGACAATATCTTTGCTTTGGAATATATTACCCTTTTTTCTCTCATCTCGCCTCTTCTTGGAGGTGGCCTTCTCGGTTTTTTCTTGACTTGACATACTTTACATCCTAACTATAGTTAATCAAAATAGCTATGACTATAAGCAATATTCAACTGTAATTTATTGTAATTGCAATGCTAAACCATCAACAATAAGTTTTTTTCTATCGCTTCAAACATCAAGGTAAGAAGTGTCTCTAAAAAAGTTGCTAATGAAGGAACTAGCACAGCAATAGTAGTTAGTCCAACTATAATTTTAAGTGGTATATTTACAACAAACAAATGTATTTGCGGTACTGCTTTCATCATTATACCTACCCCCATCTCAGTTATAAATTCAACTGCGAAAATAGGGAGAGACAATGTAACTGAAAAAATCAAAATGTCTGAAAACAATTGAGTTAGATTTAAAAACAATTCTTGTGTGAAATTTATTTCACCAAGAGGTAATACTTTAAACGAAGTAATAATTATTTGTATCAATGTCAGATGTCCTCCAACACTGAAAAATATTAACATAATAAATAAGTTCATGATGCCTGCTGTAATACCCATAGATACGTTGTTCGCAGGATCAAACACTTTTGCCATAGCTAACCCCAGCTGATAATCCATTATCTCTCCACCAACAATTACTACCGCCATAAACATTCTGATGATATGTCCAATAACAAAACCTATAAATATTTCTTTTAAAATTAAAAATACATATTCTATAAGTGTATTGATTTCCATAAAATTGTCTGGTGGCAATACTCCATAAACAGTGATTGAAAGCATTAAGCTTAACCCTACTTGAAACATAGTAGGCACATTGGTTCTAGCAAAAATTTGATTAAACATTATAGAGCCTGAAATTCTGGCAAGTATAAATACAAAATAAGTTACATCTCCCATTATCTCCATAACTGCCTCACTTAAGTCAACTCTACTATAATATCAAATAGGTAGTCGACAAAATCTGTCATTGTAGACATGATATATGTGCTCATAGCAAGCAATAAAAATGCTATAGTCAACAGTTTAGGTACAAATGTCAAAGTTTGCTCATGTATTTGTGTAGCTGCTTGAAAAATCGCTATTACAAGTCCAACTAGCATACTTACACCTAACAGAGGCAAAGCAATTTTTAAAACTGTAAGCATTGTACTTTGCATTATATTAACTATTACGGATGGATCCATAAAAGATTTGCACCTCCTTAAATTGCAATAAAATCATCTCTGTGTCAGATATTAAAAGTGAGTACTAATGTTCTAAATAATAGTGACCAACCATCGACTAAAACAAATAGCGCTATCTTGAATGGCAATGATATCATTACCGGTGGTAACATCATCATACCCATAGACATAAGTACAGTAGACACTATTGTATCAACAATCAAGAAAGGTATGAAAATTATAAATCCTATAATAAATGCTCTTCTCAACTCGCTAGTCATAAATGCAGGAATGATTACTGTCAATGGTAATTCTTCAACTTCTTGATTTTCTAAAACTTCATAACTTTGAGATAGAGAAATGAACATATCTAGTTCTGATCTACCCGTTTGAGAAATCATAAAACTTTTTATTGGAACTATCATTCTATCATAAAATTCTTCTTGAGATATCTCTTCATTGACATACGGTTGATAAGCTGTTACATTTAGTTCATCAATTACAGGTGACATGATAAACAAAGTTAAAAACAATGCAATTCCTAATAACACTTGATTAGGTGGGGTTTGCTGTATCCCCATTGCATTTCGCAAAAATGATAATACTATGACTATTCTTGTGAAAGAAGTCATCATTATCACAATTGAAGGTAACAGTGCTAATATCGTAAGAAGCATGATAATTTCTAAAGCATCACTCTGTGATCCATTGATATCAACATCTACAAAGTTACTCGCAAATGCGTCAATGTCCAAAAAAAAGATTAGTCCAAACGCAATAAGCATAACTCTTAAGCTAAATTTATTCTTCATCATCAAACATTTTATTGTCTGCTTTGTCATTATCCGAATTACCTTTCATAAATTTGGAAGTAATCTTACTCTTTAGTAAGTTGTCTTTTAAGACTTCACTAAATTTAATGCTTTCGTTTTGAACATCTGTCATCTCATCAATAATTAAATTATCCAATTTTTTAACAAGTGAAATATTATTATCCGAAACACTCAACAACAGCTTTTCTTCGCCCACATCAACTATCAATAAAAATTTATTTTGAGTAATAGCTACTCTGTCAATAACTTTGATATACTTTGAGTTTGAAAACGAAGTCATTTTTTTTGATAATACCTTTAAAAAATAATATGTTAAAAAAAGTACGACTACAATAAGTATAAGTGAAAATATTAGTGAAATTATAGTTTCAATCAAATTATTATCTATAATAACACCTCTTTTTAACCTAATACTGTAGCAACAGTTTTTACTATTCTTTCTGCCTTGAATGGCTTAACAATAAAATCTTTTGCACCTGATTTAATAGCTTCAACTACCATTGCTTCTTGTCCCATTGCAGAACACATAACAATTTTTGCTGCACTATCTATAGCTTTTATTTCTTTTAGCGCTTGTAAACCATCTTTGTTAGGCATAGTTATATCCATAATAACAAGATCTGGTTTTTCTTGTTTATACATATTTACAGCTATTTCACCATCTGCAGCTTCAATCAAATTTTCATATCCATTTTTCTTAAGTGTATCCTTTATCATCATTCTCATAAATGCTGCATCATCAACAACTAAAATTTTATCACTCATTTTAATCCTCCAAATAATTAATAATCTAAATTGATTACATTAATAAAAATATCTTTTAGTCTTAAATATATCAAGTAGTTAATTTAACTAATTCTTCTTTTTTAAGAATTTCTGTAACTCTGACTCCAAAGTTATCATTAACAACAACTACATCGCCTTTTGCTATTGTCTGACCATTGATTATAATATCAACATGTGCGCCAGCTTGTTTGTCAAGTTCTACTACAGTTCCCTGTGAAAATTCGAGAATTTCTTTTATTTTTCTTTTCGTTCGACCAATTTCTACTGTTATTTGCAAAGGAACAGACATTATCAACCCAAGATTAGTTTTCTGTTCTTCAGATAAGTTTTCTTCCTCCTCATCAAAACTCTCGTATTCCATTGGAGCTACGTTTACAGGAGCTGCAAACCTCTGTTGTTTCTTTGGTGCAGGTCTTCTTCTTACAGGTGGTTCATAGTAATCATCTTCATCTTCTTCATCTTCATACTCATACTCTTCTTCATAGACTGGTCTTCTCTTCTTTTTAGGTCTATGATTCGCCATTTCCAAGCGTTGAGTTTCATAGTCTTCGTCAATAGCTTTTTGTCTTGCTGGCTCTGTTTTTTCAGGTGCAGACTCTGCTACTTCTTTAGTTTCTCTCAATAATGCCTCTATCTCTTCAGGTGACATATTACCTCCCTCCGAATTGCCTGTAGAAGAATTTTGATCTTTAACTTCTGGCAATTCAGCACTAGCGCTAGTGTTATTTGATATTATTTCGCCATTATCTCCCATATCCATTCCTGTACCCTTTAAAAACATATTTACCAACTCTTTTGCAAGTGCAATTGGAAAAATATTAATAAACTCACTGTCAATCAACTCATCTATTTTTAAATTGAATTTAACTTTTACTAAAGTTTCAGAATCAGCAAAATATCTTCCCATGAAGTCATTTCTATCTATAATTTCATACGCTACTGGCGTAGAAATATCTACAGATTGGTTTATAAAATCTGCCATTGCAGTAGCTGCTGAACCCATCATCTGATTCATTACTTCACTAACAGCACTCATCGCTATTTCGTCAAGTTCAAATTCCTCATCAGGAATTTCCGTGCCCATTAGAATTTCAAGGATTGTTTTAATATCAGATTTTTTTAATACTAAAATATTATTTCCTTTAATTCCTTTAGTGTACTTAATTTCAACTCCAACTGCAGGTTCAAGTTCCTTAAACTCTAAATCCTGAGCTGAAAGCACTTCTACAAATGGTACTGTTATATCAACTCGTCTGCTAAACAAAGATGAAAGAGAAGTTGCAGAAGAGCCAAGGCTTATATTCATAACTTCGCCAATAACATCTTTTTCCATATCATTTAATAATGTTGTATTCAAAGTTTCTTCCATTTTTTAACCTCATTCCTTGTATTAGTATAAAACTTCATTTATTCTTATAGCATTATTTTTTCTTTTAGCTCCCCATTTTCCTGAGAACCAAGGCTTGTCATCAACAGTTATCGTCACATCCTCATAAGTTTTATCATCTAATACGATAACATCACCGATTTGTATATTCAAAACATCGTGAAGAGATAACATCGTACCACCTAACACACCCGACACATTTAACGCTGACGCCTTTAAAGATCCCATTATTGATTCTTTATCTGCCAAAGCTTCTTCATCGATTTTCTCTTTTTTGCTCGCAAGTAAAATATCTTCTGATCTTTTAAATATTTGATCTATGGTCATAGTTGGGATACAAATTGTAAATTTATCAACTAACCCTTTCACTGCCATATCTAGTATTACTAGCAACACGCTGTCATTATAACCTATCGATTGAATAAACCTTGCATTTGTTTCTATTCTGTTGAATTCAATCAAGATAGGAACAGTATTTTTCCATGCTTCCTGCATTTTAGTAGTTATTTGCCTTAATAGATTATCTAGTATCGAAAGTTCTATATCTGTAAAATCTCTTTCGTAATTAAAATCATCACCATCTCCACCCATTAATTTGTCTATGATTGAGAACGCTAATGTTTTAGATACATTTAATAATACTTGTCCACATGATTTTTTTGTATCTGGAAGAACAAAATCTACAACACACATCAGAACAGAATCACTTAATGCGTTATTATACTCATAAAATATACTTTCCTCAACCTGCTTTATCTCAGTTTCACAAAACATCCTAAGTACTGCAGATAAATAAGACGACATAATACGAGAATATCCTTCATAAACACTCGTTATAAGCTTTAAATTTTCTCTAGTTACTTTTTTGGGACTGCTAAAATCATATGATTTTATATCATCATCATAAGAAAACATATCTTCATTGTTTCCATTGCTACCCATTTTGTTAGAATCAGATGAACTGTCACTACTACTAATCAAATCATTTAGTAGTGCATCTATCTGACTTTGTGATAAAATATCTGCCATACACTCGACCTCATTTACACTTTATTAAAATTATCGATTATTTAAATTAAATTCTCTAGATTTAAGTATTCCATAAATATAGTCCGCTAATTTAGTATCAGATTCTGGAACTCCTGGTTCCCCAGTGCTTGAATCTCCATCGCCTGAACCACTTGTAGCAAACGCATCGACTATAAATATTTCAGCTCTTCTGTTTGCAGCCATACCCTCCGGAGTATCATTTGATGCAACAGGTTGATGTCTACCATACCCGACTGAAACCATTTTTGCAGGTTCAATTAAATCTTTGCCTTCCATATAAAGCAACACGTTAAGTGCTCTATCGCTTGACAATATCCTATCATATCCATCATCTTCAGCCGAAAGTATTTCGGCTGTGTGACCTGCCACAATAACATCGCTCACAGCATCTCCTGCTTCATAAATACCATCTGTTACAGCATCTAAAATCACTTTGCCTTCTTCTTTTAACACTGAACTATCACCATCAAAAAATACTCCATTGTCAAACGTTAATAATATTCCAGCTTGTGATTGTTCTATTACTATTTCTGATTCTAGTTGATTTTCTTCTACAAATTCAGACATTTTTTCATAAAGCACATCTAAACTTTCCATATCCTCTTCTTCAATGATAGGTGTATCCTCTACAGATCCTGGATCTAAAAGTTCCTCGCCAACCTCAGCATCAGGTGGAGCAACAACTACAGAATTACCTTTTGAAAAAGCTTCAGCAAAAGCAGCATATTTATCTTTATCTAAATTCGAAATTGAAAAAAGTAATATAAAAAACGTAAGCAACAAAGTTACCATATCCGCGTAGGTATTAAGCCACGAACCTGCTCCGCCACCACCTTCATCCTTCTTCTTTCTTGGCATACATTCACCTTCTATCTTTTATTGATTAAACGAGTTATTATTCGTCAGCACCTTCTGACGCTGAATCTGTACTTTGTCTATCTTTCATAGTCAAGAATGATTTTAGTTTATCTTTAATATATTTTGGGTTTTCTCCTGCTTGGATAGATAAAATACCTTCCATAATAAGTTCTTTAACAACCATCTCTTCTTCATGCTTAGCTTTAAGCTTAGAGCCTATAGGCGCAAATATTATATTCGCCATAAGCGTTCCGTAGAACGTTGTTATAAGTGCTACCGCCATACCTTTAGTAAGTGCTGTAGCATCATTTGGATCAAGATCTGCAAGCATGTTTATAAGACCTATAAGAGTACCTATCATACCAAAACCTGGAGAAAGAGCTTCTCCTCTTTCGTAAAGTTTCCAAACTACAGAATGTCTAGCTTCAATACACCCTATTTCATTAGAAATTTGCTCGCGAACTTTAGACGCTTCTAATGCATCTATGATTAACATTACACAATATTTCAAAAAAGGATCATCAATTTCAATCTGATCTACTTTTTCTTCTAGGGCCAATAATCCTTTAACTCTTGCCTCTTGTGCTAAATCAACAAGCACTTCAATGTATTGATTCATACTTGTCTTTTGTTTTCTTGATGCTATCATAACATGTTTCGGAAGAGCTAAGAACGTCTTCATCGGCACTGACATAAACAATACAGCAATCGTACCACCCACGGTAATATAAATACTACTTGCGTCGACGAAACTATCAATTACACCACCGGTAGTTATCCCGAATAAAATTAATCCTAGTGCCGTTATCAATCCGGCTATTAACGTAAAATCCATCTTACACCTCGTCAATCCTTATTTGATTACTAAAAATTTTTCGATTGTACTCAATAATTTTGCTTACAATTTCACTACTAGATTGTGTTACTAAATAATACCTACCATTAGAAAGTGATACCTTTGACTCTGGTATGTTTTCTATTAATTCTATAAGATTAGAATTAAGAACTACTTCTTCTCCATTAAGCTTATTTAATATTATCATATTTTCCCCTCGTTGTAAGTTAAAATTTTGATACAAATAATTTGTTAAATTTCAATAAATCCATATATTTAGCTCAATTTATTAAATAAAACAAAATATAAATCATTAATTATTTTCATTTAATTACTTATATTTTACTTTATTTAAGAGTTTAACACAACACGTATTTTAAGCAAATAGCAATTTAAAATAGAGGCGATCAAATGACGACATTAAAATCGCCTCTAAAAATTATTTAATTATCTCTTCAAGTTTACAAGTTCTTCAAGCATAGAGTCTACTGTAGTTATGATTCTTGAGTTCGCCTGATATCCTCTTTGCGTGATAATCATCGAAGTAAATTCTGATGCAAGGTCTACGCCAGACATTTCAAGAGCTCCCGATACAAGTCCACCAACTCCATTTTCTCCCGCTTCATTAAAAAGTACTTCTCCTGTATTCGCTTCTGCTCTGTAATATGATCCGCCTATCATAGTCAAGCCTTCCGGATTAGATACTTCCGCTACAGCCAATCTAGCTAAAGTTATGATCTCATTGTTTGCATTAAGTCCTGTCACGACACCATCTTGACCTATAGATATAGATGTGTATGAAGAAAAATTAGCTACCGTAAGTTCTACCATATTGGCCTCGTCTATCTCTCCCGGCGTAGTAGCTGCCGGAAATGGACTTGTCGGTGCCGCAGGATTTGGAACCGTAGCCATCATTCCATATACTCCATTGCCCGATACATCAACAAGTCTGAAGGTAGTTTGATCAGTTGCATCCGGAACAAATGAGAATGCACCGTTTCTTGTAAGCATCTCTCCGTCTGTCGTAGATGGGTCATTTACTACAAAATATCCTTCTCCGTCTATGTATAAATCAAGCGCTCTGTCTGTAGACATAAATCCTGTTGGCTGATGCATAACATCAACAGAACCTACCTGCGAACCATAACCTAACTGCAACGCATTTGTTCCTGAGTTAGAAGACGGTCTTATAGTTTGATAGTACATGTCTTGAAATGTTGCTCTTTGTGTTTTATAAGCATATGTGTTTACATTCGCTATATTATTACCTATTACATCCATTTGTGTTTGATGTGTTTTTAATCCGGAAACTCCCGAATAAAGTGATCTCATCATAGTGATTTACTCTCCTTTTTAATAAGGGTAGCTGTGTGTGCTTATCAAGAATTCAAAGCACTAAACCTCCGTAAACGGACCGGCTATTTGATCACAGCTCCGTCAATATTTGTAAATACATTTTCTTTTAAATCTTCATTATTTACAGCTGTAACAACTTTGTTGCTAAGTGTATTTAATATAAACGCTGTTGAATCTATCATTACCAACACATTTTTCATTCCTTTATCTTTAGCTTGTACTAAAGCTTCATTCAGTTTGCCAGTAGTAGTTTCATTTACATCTATATTTCTTTGTTCTATTCTCTCAGTAGCATGCTTCGAGAAAGATACGGTATTTTCTTGGCATTTTTCCGCTAACAGATCTTTAAACATACTTCCTTGTTTGTTTAAGTTCTGCTTATTTATGGAGTTTACGCCTAAATTGCCGTTGATGTTACTTATATTCCTTATAAAATTAACATCAGTCATAACTCCACCACCTTTACAAAATTAATTTTTTATGGCGTTTCTTCCGTTGTAGTGTCTTCAGGAACAGTTTCTTCCGCCTCAACATCTTCAGGAATTACCTCTATAACACTCGAATAACTGTACTCTTTTCCGTTGATTACAAGTTTTGGCTCATCGCTTTCTCCTGTCAATACAACTTTTTCCACAACTCCTTCAATTCGCATTTCTGTGCCGTCTTCAGCTGTATCCGATACAGCTACATTTTTTCCTATAAGCGCTGTCATCTGGCTGAGCGAAGATTCTGAGGATTCGGTATTTGTAGCGACTATTTCCATAACATTGGAATAAGTATACTCTTTTCCGTTAATCACAAGCGTCGGATCATCTCCCGCAAGTATGACTCTGTCTACTTCACCTTCTATGTACTTTAAAACATTGTTTGCATCAAATTCGGCAACTATTACAGTTTTTCCAATTAAATCAGTAGATTGACTCAAATTCGTCATCTTTGCCATAGAGTCCATAGCTTGTAATGAAGAAAATTGTGCAAGTTGAGCGATAAATTCCGTGTCTGACGAAGGATTCATCATGTCTTGGTTTGCAAGCTGTGCTGCCAAAAGTTGCAAAAACTCATCCATACCAAGCGTACTATCCGATTCTGCCGTTTTTGCAGCAGCATCTGTGCCTGTATAATGCGGTGATACTGTTGAATAAGCATTAATTTCCATTTTTACCTCCTACTTAAATGTAGTTTACAGCATTAAATCTGTAGTCTCTGAGTTGCGCAAGTTCTTTAAAGAAGTCAACTTCTTCTTCAAGCTCTAAAATGTTTTGAATCACTCTAGAGTCATTTTCATTTTGTTCATCATCTTTTTCCTGTTGTCCAGAAAAATTTTGATTTCCACCTTCTTGATCGTAGTACTGTTTCTGTGAATCAACTTCCATCACATCTTTGTTAATCAAACTATTTTCTAGCAAGTTTTTCAAATCACCCATGCTTGACAATATCAATTCATATGCCTTTTGATTTGTAGCAAGTATTTCAACCGAAAGACTTCCATTCTCCAAAATCATCTTAACGTCTAGTTTTCCTAATTCTTCAGGGTTTAGTTGCATAGTGAAAACATCTTTACCTTCTGATTTTACTAATAACATCTGATCTTTAATCTGGTTAATAATCTGGTTTCTTAGCTCAGCATCTTCCGTATTGACATTTTCTGTTATCGGTTGGTATTTTACAGTAATCTCATTAACCTTTAACTGATTAGGGTCAGCTATGCCTTCATTGAACTGTTGTGAATTAAGATCGTTTTTTGTCGATTCGCCTTCAAATGCACCTTCAACCGTTTGTACAATCTGATGTTCGCCTTGAACGACAGTCAAATCAATATTTTCGACATTACCATTATTAAGCAAGTTTGCATTAGCTTGATTTTCAATCAAAGCATCGTTTGCAACTACCTGATTAGGATTTCTTAAATCATTAGCCATGTTCATTATGTTATCTCTAGCTTGTCTCATTGAATTTATGCTATCAATGACACCATCAGGCAAATTAGACGGCAAATTCCATGAATTGTTTTCTGCATTTCCAATTTGCACTTGCGACGCTACATGGTTTGTGTTTTCGCCACTTAAACTATTAAGCAACAGTTGCGCTTCTTCTGATAACATAACATTGTCAGTCGAGTTTCCTTGCAGAAGATTTAACACTGAATCAGTATCTAAACTATTTCCTTGCAATCCCATCAACAAACTTTCAATATCAGCATCTTGGTCTCCAACATTATAGTCTGATCCAAACATATTCATTAGCATCATCAAAATCTGTGAGTTGTCAAGATTGCCTGATTCCAAAAGTTGCTCTACATCTTCAGAATCAAATGAAGAATTATTAGTTTGACCTACACTATTTATTGAACTTTGAAGCATATCATGAAAATAATTTTTTTCAGCACTAGATGTTGTACTTGTACTGCTAGTAGCTTTATTTGCTACATTTATGGCTTGATTGACATTTGAAACATTTACACTCATATCTCTCACCTCCTTCATATAAATTATGATTATATATGTTGAAATCAATGTTATTGATTAGCAACCGAAACGTTTGATACAAACTCTTCAATTAGAATTTGATGTGCCTTTTGTTCTTCATATGTATATTTTGCTAATTTTTTCTCTTTAAGCTTTTCCAGTGTTGAAATTTCAATATTAGTATCAATTATTTCTTGTTTTTTTGTCTCTATCTTCTTAAGAATAATAGATTTTAAGTCTTCTTCCTTTTTGATGTTTTTTAGAATAGTTTCCAAAAAATCTTTATAATATTTTATCTCAAAAGGCATTATCGACTGTGCAGATTTTTTATTAAAAGAGTCTTCTGTCTCTCTATATTTTAATAATAAAATCCTAATATCTTCTTCTTTTTTTGCAAGCTGTATTTGAAATGTGGCTAAATCATTTTTCAAATTTTTAAGAATTTGTTCTTTTAGTTGTAAAACTTTTTCTAAAGAAAACTGAAATTTTTTCATCCTATTCACTTCCCACTATTTCATTTAATATTTGCAAAGTTTGTTCAAATGAATAATTTTCGTCAATTTCCTGTTGTAGAAAGCCGTTAGCTTCATTTATTTTATCTATAGCATAATCTAATTCTGGATTAGATCCTTTTTTATATGCACCTATCGAAATTAAATCATAATTTGAATAGTACAGCGATAATATATCCCTTAGTTTCTTTGCGTCTCTGCTATGTTCTTTACTAGCAATATCAACCATAAGTCTTGATATACTAGCATTGACATCTATTGCGGGAAAGTGGTTTTTATTTGCTAATTCTCTTGTTAAGACAATATGCCCATCTAAAATACCTCTAACAGTATCAGAGATAGGTTCATTAGTATCATCGCCTTCAACCAAAACAGTATAAATGCCTGTTATAGAACCTTTTTGAAAATTACCACTTCTCTCGAGTAATTTTGGTAAAACTGCGAAAATTGATGGAGTGTATCCCCTTGAAACAGGTGGTTCGCCAGTTGCCAATCCAATCTCTCTTTGCGCCATTGCAAACCTTGTTAGTGAATCCATCATCAAAAGTACGTCCTTACCTTTATCTCTAAAGTATTCAGCTATTGTAGTTGCTACAAGTGCACATTGATACCTCAACATCGCTGGTTGATCTGAAGTCGCTACAACCAATACAGATCTCGCCAATCCGACTTCTCCTAAATCTTTTTCGATAAATTCTCTTACTTCTCTTCCTCTTTCTCCAACAAGCGCAATTACATTTATGTCAGCCTTTACATTTTTAGCAACCATTCCCAAAAGTGTACTTTTACCGACACCACTACCTGCAAAAATACCCATTCTTTGGCCTTTTCCAATTGTTAACATTGCATCAATAGCCTTGACTCCAAAATCTAAGCTTGTATCTATCCTAGGTCTTGAAAGTGGATTAATGTACAAATTATCTACATAGCAGTTGTCTTCTATATTGATAAGTTCACCTTTTTCGTCAATAGGATTTCCTTTTGCATCTATCGTCCTGCCAATCAAGCAATCACCTACAGGAATACACAATTTTCTTCCAGTTGAGACTACTACGCTTCCAAGTCCAATGCCCTTAATCTCTTCGTAAGGCATCAAAATTACTCTGTCATCGTTGAATCCTACTACTTCAGTATCAATATATTTATCGCCTTCACCTGTCAAAACTCTACATATTTCACCGATTTTATACTTTGTACCCGTAGCTTCTATCATGAGACCTGATATTTTTTTTACTTTACCCATGTAGGTATAGAGGTCCGATTTGTTTACCAATTTGCTTATTTCATCAAAATTCACGATAACTATCTCCTATATGCCTTTAATAATTTCCCTTAAATTGTCTGTCTGTGTTTTAATCCCCGCATCTATAAGATGTTCAGGAGTTTCGACTATCAGATGTCCAATTTCAGAGTCACTCAAAGCTTCCAATATTACTCTATCAGATATTTGTGATAACTTTTGCATTATTTCTTTATCTGTAGAAATAGTAACATAATCGTCTGCAGATAAGTAAATTTTGACCCACTCAACATTTCTATAATCCTTTACAGCATGTTCAACTATTTTCTTAATTATGCTGTCGTCTCTTGCAATCTTAGTTTTAGTAATCTTTTCAGATATTTCTACAGCAAGATTTACTATGTTTTTTTCATATGATTTAATCAACAATTCTTTGTTTTCTTCTACAGTATATATTTGTTTGCAAAGTTCAGATACTAAATCTTCATTTTTTTTGTTGATTTCTTCTGTCGCAGAAAGCATTCCTTTCTCTGTTCCTTCTTCAAATCCTTCACTATAACCAGTTTTATATCCTGCTGCAAACCCTTTTTCTCTTGATTTTTCGATTTCATTTTCAACGTTCATCAGCATTTCTTCTTTTTGAAGTTCAGCTTCTTTCACTATTTCTTCAGCCTCTTTCAAAGCTTCATTCAATATTCTTTCTTTCTCAGTATATGCTTCGCCAACTATAAAATCAGGGCTTGAAATATAATTACTGCTTCTAGTGAACCCCACAGTAGATTTTGAATCTTGATTGTTTTGAAATATTACATATCCGGATTTAATTATTTTAGACAATTATCTCATCCTTTCCGCCTTTTGCTATGATTATTTCGCCTTCCTCTTCAAGTTTTCTAATAATAGAAACTATCCTTTGTTGAGCTTCTTCAACATCACGCAATCTAACGTTGTGAGTATATTCAAGCTCAGATTTAAGAGTATCACGCATTCTTTGTGACATATTAGCAAAAATAACCTCTGAAACTTCTTTGTTTGATCCTTTAAGCGCAAGCACTAAATCCTTGCTGTCGACTTCTCTGATAAAACGCTGAATATCTCTTCCACCAAGCATAATAAGATCTTCGAAAACAAACATTTTTTTTCTGATTTCGTCTGCGAGTTTCATATCTTTTTTACTTAATTCATCAAATATGTATTTTTCGTTACTTCTGTCCATATTATTCATAACATCAGCTATATAATTGATACCACCAATTTCAGTGAAATCTTGAGCAGAAACTACAGCAGAGAATTCTTTTTCAAGTGCCGATTCAACCTGCTTGATTATTTCAGGCGACGTGCTGTCCATCTTAGCTATTCTCTCAACTACTGCTATTCTTTTTTCCTTAGGAAGTTCTGCTATAACTGCAGATGCTTGCTCAGTTTTAGCATACGATAAAATCAGTGCGATAGTTTGAGGATGTTCATTCTGAATAATCGATAATAAGTTCTTGTAGTCTGCTTTTCTAATAAATTCAAAAGCTTTAACTTTTAGCGATTTTGTAACTCTCTCTAACAAGCTAGCAGCCGCTTGAGCTCCAAATGCTTTTTCAAGTACATCTCTAGCGTAATCAACACCACCCTCAGTAAGTACTTTTTGGGCCATACACATTCTATAAAAATCTTCTAAAATCTCTTCAAAGTCATTAGGAGGTATAGGTTCAAGTTGAGCTATTTCATATGTTAACAATTCTACGTCTTCTTCTTTGAAATGTTTATATACCTTTGATGCGCTATCAGCACCTAAAGCGATAACAATCGCTGCACATTTTTGCCTATCACTATATTCTCTTGAAGCCATTATCTCATCACTCTCCTTTTAACCATGTTTTAATGAGTTGAGCTACTATCTCTGGATGAGCATTAGCAAAATCACCTATTTTCTTCTTTAATGCACTTTCCCTTGTTTCTCTAAGTCCGATGTCACCCATTGATTCATCCCAATTTTCTTGATTTTCAGAGGCTTTTAACGTAGCTTCTTTTTCAGCCTTTGCTTTTTTAGATTTCTTAACTCTCCATACTATAAGAACTATTAGTAATATTAAAATTAGTAATAATATCGCTCCAATAATAGCAATCTCTACTACAGTCAAATCACCTAACAATCCTTCTGGAATTATTGTAATCGGCCCATCTTGTTCTGTAAATTCAATATTTGTAATTGCAACATTTACAGCATCTATTCCAGCTGCATTAGAAACTAAAGCTAACAACTCATCTCTTTCAGTTTGAGGCATAGTTTCTTTATTTATTACTATAGCGGCAGAAAGGCTTTCTATACTACCTGGTTCATGCTGTATTTGTTCAGTAAAATGATTTACAAGATAATCTATCGAATCATTATTTTTATAATAGATGTTTTGTCCATCAATAGTAACATCTGGATAAGTTGGTATCTCTGCGTTTGTTTCTGTTCCTACTACTCCACCTGTAACTTGTCCGTCTCCAACTACTTCAATATTGATGTCTTCACTGACAATTACACCTGCGTTAGTATTGCCATTTGGCACATATTGAACACTTTCACTTATCTTTTGATCAAGGTTTACTATACAATTCACAGAAACTTCTACATTCCCGTCACCATAAACTCTTTCTAACAATTTAAGAACAGCTCTTTCTTTTTCATTAGCTATTTCTTTCTCTATATCCATTTTAACTTTGAATCTATCAGTTTGTAACATGCCAGAACCTGAGGTCAACTCATTGCCCTCAGAATCAATAATTGCAATATTTTCTTCTAATAATCCTGCAACGCTAGTCTGAACTAATCTAGAAATACCATTCACTTGAGAAGTAGTTAGAGAGTGTCCAGGCGATAACGTAAGTTTAACTGATGCTGTCGCATCCTTGCTTTCTGAGTTCCATGCATAGTTTTCATCTTCTGGCAAACTAAATTTGACTATAGCATCTTCTATCCCACTAATAGTTTCGATAGATGCTTGAGTTTGTTCCTCAAGATCCATAAGTTCAAAAACTCTCTTTTCATAATCAGTAGTCATAAAATCTACATTGTCAATAAACATGCTATGATTATATCCCGATCTAGGATATCCTTCAGTCGCTAATTGCATCCTCAAAAAAGTCTCATCAGCCTTAGGCACTAATATACTACCGTCCGATTGATATTTTACATCTATGTTTTTATCCTGAAGCGATGCCATAATTTCTGCAACTTCAGCATCATCTAGCCCTGAAAACAATACTACATAATTGGCAGTATTAAGAACTACAGCTATGATCACAGCTATGACAATGATAGTCAAAGATACTGCAATAATCGTTTTTTTTGCCTTAGGGCTAAGATTTTTCCAGTAATCAACAATCCCCTTGCCCGCACTTCTTATTTGTTCATCCATAAAATCTCCTAAGTTTACGTTTAATCTTTAAGCAATATATTAAATCTACATATTTACATTCATCAATTCCTTATATGCATCGAGAGCTTTATTTCTAAGTTGTACAAATAGTTCTAAAGCCATCTCAGATTTTTCCATATTAATCATCAAATTATGCAAATCATCAGTAGTTCCTGTAGCGACAGCATAAATATCTCTGTTTACTTGTTCTTCAGCCGTTTTATAGTCATCTAGTGCTTGAGTAAAAATGTTTTTAAAAGGCGATTGTTCTGAAGTTTCATCATTTCTAAAGTTTTTATTTAATCCATCGATTTCACTTAAATTGTTGATTGGTGTTATCGGAGTTATTTGAGTAAATATCATTTTTTTACCTCTCTATATATAAATTTTATTAAAATTATTTTCCAATATCAAGTGCATTTAAAGCCATCTGTTTAATTGAATTTAAAGCAGTAATATTCGACTGGTAAGCTCTCAAAGCTTCCATCATGTCAGCAGTTTCCTTCAATGTATTCACATTAGGCATTTCAACATATCCATCTTCATCTGCATCTGGATGCGTTGGGTTATAAACTATTTCAAAAGGTTCTTGATCCTCTAAAATTTCTGCTACTTCAACACCTCTTACAGTGTTAATGCTATCTAACTCATCAATACTAGTAGTAAGCATCGAGCTAAAAAGAGAATTATCATTAGCAGTCGAATTGAAAACTACCATCTTTCTAACATATGGTCCGCCATTTTCAGTTCGAGTTGCATCTGCATTAGCAATGTTTTCAGATATAATATCCATACGTAGTCTTTGAGCAGTAAGCCCAGAGCCACTAATATTTAGTGATTGTAAAAAACTCATATTTCATCCTCCAGTAATAATCATCATAAGCACGTACAATAATGTTCAACAAATAAATATCATACTAACAAATTAAGTAGTTTTAGATATCGCCGTATTCATTTTCGTAAAATACGATGTCAATTCAGCAATAGTGTAACTATAATTCAACTGTGTTCTAGCAAGTTCCAGATTTTCTTTTTCAATATCAACATTATTTCCATCAAGTCTTGAAGTTAAATTGTTGTTTGTACCTAGATACACACTAGAACTACCTAATTGTTCTCTCACTTCTGAAGCTTTGACGCCACTTTGATTTCCATTTATTTCATTTATTTTGCTTTTCAAGCTATTTTCAAAATCTACATATTTACTTTTATAGTTTGGCGTAGATTGATTAGCCAAGTTTTCAGATATGACTTGTTGTCTCAGCCACAATCCATCCAAATTCTTACTTAAAAGAGTAGTCGTAATATTGTTAAAGTAACTCATGGTTTCCTCCAAAATTTTATTAAGTTTTATGCCAAAATCAACACCTGTTTTTTTAGAAATTAATCTTCTAAAATAGACAAACCTCATATATCGGCAGATGTTAAAAAAAATTTACCCATTTATACTTAATTGTACAATATATTTTTTTTAATAGCAAGTATTTTGTTGATATTTTTGAAAATTTATACAATGCATTATTACACATCATTTTATTTTGATTTGGAAATTATTTTTTTAAAAAAAATGCTAATTTTCAGTTCTTTTACAACTTGTTATTAGTTTTCGCTAACTATCAATGTGAATTACAGTAAATAAATTATTATGTTTTATACAAAATATTAAAAAATCAAAAAAACTTTTTAATAAAAAAAAGACAAAAAAACTGTACCAATCTCCCAATCATTAGATTTTTTAGTCTAATTTTTGAGGATCGGTACAACTGTTTATTGTTTAAAGTATGATTTTTTAATGTATTAAAGCAAAGCTTTTTAATGCCACTACACGTTTTAAGTTCCGATGATTATTTCTTTGTAAAATTTAGATCTCCCGCCTTAGCAGTAATAAGAATTTTATCCGATTTATTTACATTTCCCTTCAAAATTTCTTCTGAAAGTCTATCCTCTATCTTTCTTCTAATCAATCTCTGTAACGGCCTTGCGCCATAATTTTCATCATAGCTTTCTTCTGCTAGAAGTTTCTTAGCCCTTTTATCTACAGTTATGTTTATCCCTAATTCTTCCAGACGTTTAGACAAATCATTTACCATGATAGATACTATCTCTTCTATATTTTCTTTGCTTAATGAATGAAATACAATAGTTTCATCTATTCTGTTCAAAAATTCAGACCTAAAAGTTTTTTTCAATTGTTCTAAGACATTATCTTTCATTTTTTCATACGAATCTTTTTCTTCATCATTTGAAATTGTTGAAAATCCTAGAGTTTTTTGTTTAGCTATAGTACTAGCGCCTACATTAGAAGTCATTATTATCACAGTATTTTTAAAATTTACAGTTCTTCCCTTCGAATCAGTCAATCTACCATCATCTAGGATTTGTAGCATCACATTAAACACATCTGGATGTGCCTTTTCGATTTCGTCAAACAAAACTACACTGTACGGTCGTCGCCTCACTCTTTCAGTCAACTGTCCTCCATCGTCAAATCCAATGTATCCTGGAGGCGAGCCTATCAATTTTGACACAGAATGTTTCTCCATAAATTCAGACATGTCAATTCTGATGATAGCATTTTCATCACCAAACATCACTTCAGCCAAAGATTTCGACAATTCAGTTTTCCCTACTCCTGTAGGTCCTAGAAAGATAAAAGTTCCTATAGGTTTTTTAGGATCTTTTAGCCCTACTCTAGATCTTCTGATAGCTTTTGAAACAGCTTCAACTGCTATATTTTGTCCTACTACTCTTTTATGTATGATTTTTTCCATGTCTAATAGCTTACTAGCTTCTTCTTTTTGAAGTTTTTTTACAGGAATACCAGTCCATTTAGAAACTACTTCCGCTATATCTTCATATCCAATTTGTAAATCTTTTAAGTTTACATCTTTTTTCCAATTTTCCTTTTCTGAATCCAATTTTTCTTTTAGCTTATTTTCTTCATCTCTATATTCGGCAGCTTTTTCAAAATTTTGACTATCTGCAGAAGCTTCTTTTTCCTTTTGAAGCTCTTTAATTTTATCCTCTAATTCTTTTAGTTTTTTTGGTGCAGTAACACTTTTTAACCTTTCAATAGAAGCAGCCTCGTCTATTAAATCTATCGCCTTGTCAGGCAAAAACCTATCCGAAATATATCTATGTGAAAGATTTGCTGCAGCTTCTACGGCTTCATCTGTAATAGTGACTTTATGATGTGCTTCATATTTATCCCTCAATCCCTTCAAGATAAGTATAGTATCTTCAACAGAAGGTTCATTTACCAATATAGGTTGAAATCTTCTTTCAAGAGCCGCATCTTTTTCGATGTGTTTTTTATACTCATCTAAAGTCGTGGCACCTATAATCTGAACATCCCCTCTAGCCAAAGACGGTTTTAAAATGTTAGATGCATCTACAGAGCCTTCACTTGCTCCTGCTCCAATAATCATGTGAAGTTCGTCGATAAACAATATCACATTTCCGTCTTCTTCAATCTCCTTCATTGCACTCTTCAATCTTTCCTCAAACTCACCCCTATATTTTGCTCCAGCTATCATACTTGAAAGATCAAGCGTTATAATTTTCTTTTCTTTTAAAATTTCAGGCACATCGCCACTAACAATCTGTTGAGCCAATCCTTCTGCGATAGCAGTTTTTCCAACGCCTGGTTCACCCATTAAACAAGGATTGTTTTTTGTTCTTCTAGATAATATTTGGATGATACGTTGGATTTCGTCGTTTCTACCTATCACTGGATCAATTTTGCCATCTTTAGCTCTTTGATTTAGGTCTATGCCATATTTCGCTATCGAACTATTTTCATTTTTTTCCTTAATGTCTTTAGACACGCTATGTTTTGTGGATGAATTTTCCATTAGGCACTTTAAGCATTCTGAGTAAAGCTCTTTCGTATCAGTCAAGCTATGAAGTATTTGAAAACCAATGCTTTCGCCTTCATCAATTATTCCTAGTAAAATGCACTCTGCACTTATATACCCTAACCCATGTGAATGTGCGTACTTAGTAGCAATCTCCAAGACATTTTTTGTTCTTGGACTGATTTTAATATACTCAGGTTTTCTATCGCCTACGCCCAAATTTTTTTCTATTAATACTCTAACAACATCTTCCTTAATTTTATTTCTTAATATGTGCCCTGCTTTACTATCTTTTTCAAGAAAAAAGCCTAATAACAGATGTTCTATCCCTATGACGTTATGTCGAAACTTAATGACTTCATCCTGAGCAAATTTCAAAACGCTGTTAGCTTCTTTGTTAAATCCGTTCATAAAGGTACCTCCTATAGTTTGATTTTTCCTTATTCTGTCTTTTCCTACATACAAATTATGAACTTGAATATTTCCTGCAAACATTTCAGGTAAAAATTTTTCAATCGAAAAATTCACATTGTTTAAAAGTGGTTGTTTTTTTGCACACTCTTTACACAGGTGCATTTCTGTCTTTACACCATTTACTATTTTAGTCAAATGCACAATAGCATTATTTTTTTCACACTCATTACATAACATAAAATTACCTCCTACTTACATGTTTTTTCATTTAATAGAGTTAATAATATCTCTTTCAAAATATCAGCTCTTAATTTATTTCTATCTTCACTATACATCTTTCCTAAAGCTCTATCATTAACTGAAGATTTAATTATCATTTTTTCCCTTGTAGATATAATTTGTTTTTCTTCAAAAACATCAACCAAATCAGAAGCCTTATTAAAAGTTAGGCTATCACCAATGCTTTTGTTTAGAATATTTTCTAAATGTATATCTGAAGTTGTATCTACTTTGACGATCTTGACGTAGCCACCACCGCCCCTTCTACTTTCTATAATGTACCCTCTGTCATTGTTAAACCTAGTAGTAAGCACATAATTTATTTGAGATGGTGCACATTCAAACTGTTGTGCAAGTAAATTTCTTTGTATCTCAATAAAAGAATTACTATTTGATTCTATCATCTTTTTCAGAAAATTTTCTATTGCATCACTTAAATTAGACATTTATTGCTCCTCTTTTTAGACTTTGACTTTCTTTGACTTTTATGATTTAATTATAGCTCAAATTCAAAAGAATTCAAGCTATGTTTAATGCTATAATCAACTATATTCACTTAAAATTCA
Source organism: uncultured Clostridia bacterium (assembly GCA_964371035.1). Classification (GTDB taxonomy): domain Bacteria; phylum Bacillota; class Clostridia; order Tissierellales; family Sedimentibacteraceae; genus UBA1535. The sequence continues at coordinate 70,504 of CAYJLG010000005.1, forward strand.
AGTGTTATACTCTCAATTCTCAATTTTTTTCAATTTATTTAACGATTTCTCGAATTTTCTCTATATTGCATAATTCATGTAATTCCAAATACAAAACAATTTATTTCCTCGGCAATGATTTAAATTATTTTAATCAGTTACAACCTCAAAATCAGGACGTTCAAACAATTGTCTAATGTTTTTATAGTTTCCAAAAACTACAACTATATCATCTTGTTTTAAATGTTCTTCACCATTTAAAATACTTAATGTTTTCTCGTCGCGTTTAATCAATATTAATTGTATCTTAAATTTTTCTTTTAACCCGGAATTTTTCAATTTAACATTATCTAAAACAGGAGGAATTTTGGACAAACTAATTTCAGCCATAACATTATCACCATAAATATCTAACAACACTATTGGATTTGAATTTTCGCCAAACATAATTTTGTTACCTATTTTTTCAATATGTCTATCAAAAAACACTCTAACTTTCTTAAATCTATTTATTGAATATATTGCCCATATAGCAAACATGATTACTATTAGCGAGCTCCAAATATTTTCCATTTCTGAATTGCTTAAAGACAAGAAAATATTGACAACACTCGACATTATTATAACAGTAAAAAGATATCCAAAAATAATAGTCAGTTTTGCAAGTTTTCTTCTAACTTTAGATGAAGTAATTGCCTCACTATCTTGAGTTGTGAATCCACTATTGGTTAGCATAGAAATAACTTGAAAATGAGCTTTGTCATAAGTTAATCCCGTTAATCTAAACAAAATAGTGAAAATTTCTATAATCGATACATAAACTAATGCCAAAAAAATGAACAAAATAAGTGCTGATGTAATATTCATGCAGATATACCTCCATTATTATTGTAAGTTTTTAGTTGCAACTATAAAAACAAAGACATATATATGCTATCGTATGCTTTTCCATTTTCTATGTTATCTTTTTTGAAAATCCCTTCCGTTTCAAAACCTAATTTTTCATACAACTTGTAAGCTATTTCGTTGTCATGTCTCGTTACAAGCGATATTTTTTTTGTGACCCCATTAGTTTTAGCCCATTCGATACTCTCTTGCATCAAAATATTACCAAGACCTTCGCCCTGATATTTAATTTTTATGCCAATTCCTAACATACCTACATGTTTCATTTTTCTTTTTTGAGAAGAATTAATAGTTATAATTCCTGCAATTTCATCTTTATCAAAAGCTATAATCATGACCGAATTATTTTCTTTTGACATAGATTCTATATGTTTTTTTTCGGCTTCTATTCCCATAGGAAATTCATTTTTCCCAAACGACAAAAAATCTGACTCTCCACCTATAAAATTATAAAAATCTACAACTTTTTCTGCATTTTCCTGATCTGCAATTTTAAGCGTGATTTGAGTGCCATTTTTTAAAACAATATTTTTCATGTTTTCCTCCAAATATTTTCTGATATTTGCTGAAATGCAACCTCCTAAAATATCTATAAAGCCTACGCCTATAATACTAAAGAAGGTTGCATTTAATTTTAATATTTTTTTCTTTTACATCGATGTTGGCTATGAGTAATAGCAATTAATTATCTATATCTTTTAATGTTACTGCACTTTTCTTAAGCGATTTCCAAACATATAGTCCAAGAGCAACACCTATTGCACCATATGCCATAAACGTTCTTAAGTATTCTCCTAATAACGGAGAGCCAAACATTGCATTTCCAAGTTCAGGTGACATAATAAACATCGAGTTGAACAATAATACTCCTACTAAAGCATGTTTGATGCTCGCTTTTGAAGTAGATGCTCCACCTACTAGAATGGACGCAACTGAAAACAGTCCTATGTTAGAATGTGCATTAAACGTGTTTAGCGTTCCTATATCTTGAAGATATATAATCATACCCCATGCTGCAAGTACAGTAGAAATCATAGTCGCTATTATTCTCGTTCTATTAACATTTATGCCTGAAACTTCTGCAATATGCTGACTTTGACCAACACTCTTGAAATCCTGACCTATCTTAGTTTTCATGATCAATTCAGTAAATACACATAATGCAATTATAAATAGTGCTGTGACTACAGGCACTCCTTTTACCATCATCAATGATGAATTAGTAACTATTGCAAATAAACTAAATGCAGCTAAAACAACACACAAACCTAAGTTTATATACTGCATAACGTTCTTTTGGCCTGTTTTGTTTAAATTGCCTGATTTTTTCATCTTATATGCACTATACAGCAAAAACACAACCGAGCATATCAGCACTGCCCACATTAGAGGTATCTGTGCAAATCCATTCATAGCATCTTTTAGCCCTGTATCTGTTACAACACCTGCACTATCTGTAACTTTACCTAAATCTATAGTCATTCGAAGACCTACTCCATCAGGTTTAATTATCGGATGAGTAGCAGGAACAGCAATTACACCACCAACTACAAATAAGAACAAGAATTGGTACCATCCATTTGCAAAGTAACCAACCATTAAACTCGCGATCATCTCTTGACCCTTCGTTTTATTATATAATGCACCTGTTAAATACCCAAACAACATAGCAAATGGAATTGAGATTATAAAGCAGAACATTAAACCTGTAAATCCGCCTATCTCAAAATATTTAGCTATAATTATTGCAATTTGTCCTGACATTGCTCCTATAACTATACCAAAGTTAAGTCCCAATCCAGCAATAACTGGAATTATCAAAGAAAGAACTAAAAAAGAATTTCTAAAAAATCTCTCTGTCAAATCCATTAAAAAGAAGTTAAGGCTGATGGCTTCGGAAACAATAAATCCTAAAAGTGTAAGTGCAACAAATATAATTGTTACTATATTATCTAGTAAAAATTCACCAACTCTAGGTTTTTCATTAAGCTTAATTGGATTATTCATTATTTACCGCCTCCTTTAACTTGTGATAACGCATAAAGGATAACACCATTTTGAATTACAGCTCGCATCATTTCAGATACATCTGTTCCTTTAAATGCTTGATTTGCTACTGGCATAGCAGTAGTCAAAAGACCTTGGAACAAAAACACACCTATAATAGCATGAGAAACTTTTGCGCGCTTTGCAGTAGCTCCACCTATAAGAATAGCAGCAACTGCTGGCAAAGCCATCAATAATGGACCTGTGTATAACTGTGAAAATCCATAACTTTGACCATAAACTATAATTCCTATCGCACCCAAAACTGTAGAAATAACATTTGCTACGATTCTTCCTCTATCTACATTCAATCCTGACGCTTTTGCAAATATCGGATTTGCTCCAGCAGCAGATATAGCTATACCTGATTTTGATTTGAAAAACAACCAAATAAAAACACAAAACATAAAGAAAAACAATAACATACCTGTTGGAATTATAACTCCAGCAATTTCAAACATTAAGAAGTCGTTTAAAATTTGAGCTCCTCCAACAGATTCTAGCATTATCATCTCTCTCATACCTTCGCCTAGTAGCCATTTTAATTGCTCATGCTCGTATGGTAATAATATCCATAATAAACACATAAATGCAACTATTGAAAAACCCGTATATGTAGCGATAGTCATTTCAGAGCCTTTAACTGAGTTTAACAGTTTTCCATATACAATTCCCAATAAAGTAGCTAGAATAACGCCTATAACGATAGCTCCAAACAGCCATCCAAACCCTGTAAAGCCAAGTTCGATTGAAGTTACTACTCCAAAAAGTCCACATACTATACCTATAGGAAGAGCAAAGTTTGGTCCTGTTCCCGATTGAATAGACGGAACCATTGCAAGCACCATGATGCCATTCATGCCTGCTCTTCTGATAGTATCAGAAAGCAATGTAGCCAAAGAAATATTGTATACTACTGCCAATCCTAATACAAACACGAAAAATACAGCAATGATAATAGTAGGCAGCCCTATGCTGTTAACAACATCTTTAACACTAGTTTTTTGTTTATTAATTTCCATTATGCTTTGCCCCTTTCGTCTGTTTTTTTGCTACCTGACATCATTAAACCAAAATCAGCATCAGGTGCATCAGGAGGAAGTATACCAGCTACTTTTCCTTCACAAATAATTACTATATCATCACAAATACTTCTTAATTCTGCTAATTCAGAAGATGTCATAACTATAGTCATTCCAAATTTTTCATTCAAGCTAACTAGCAAGTCTAAAACAAGTTTTTTGGCACCTATGTCGATACCTCTGGTTGGTTCAGATACAAACAACAAGATAGGATTTTGAGTTAAAGCTTTTGCCACACATACCTTTTGTTGGTTACCTCCACTCAAGCTACCTGTGTTTTGTGTCGAAGAAGTACATCTAATGTCTAATTCTTCAATCATTTTTTGTGCATGAGATCTGATTTTACCTGAATCTTTCAATTTACATATTTTGTAATCAAGCAAGAAATCGTCATTGTTTTGCATAGCTGAAAAGGCGATATTTAACTCTATAGATTCATCTAATAATAGCCCCATTCCTTTTCTATCTTCACTTACAAAAGCAATTCCCGATTTGATTGAATTCCTAGCATTATTTAAAGGCAATTGTTTTCCGTTAAATTCTATTTGCCCTTCTGAATCATAAACACCCATAATGCCATTAGCAATGCCTAGTTTACCTTGTCCAGCCAATCCGCCGATACCTAGGATTTGACCTTTTTTAACTTCTAGATCTACACCTTTTACAAATTCACCAGGCATAGCAACCCTTAAGTTTTTGATTTTTAATAAATTTTCCTTAGAAGCCACTTTTCCTGCTTTATCTGCTCTTTCCAAAGCTACTTCTCTACCAACCATGTATTGTGCAATTTCTACCGAAGACGTATCTTTAACATTCTTAGTTATTACGTGTTCACCATCTCTTAAGACTGTAACTCTATCCGCAACATCTATAATTTCATCTAATCTATGACTAATAAATATAATTCCGATTCCTTTAGCAGCTAATTTTTTCATTGCTCTAAGAAGGTTTTGTGCTTCAGATTCCGCCAAAACGGCAGTAGGTTCATCAAACACGAGTATTTTGATCCCTGTCTTATCTATTTCTCTTGCAATCTCAATAAATTGCATATGTCCAACAGGCATTCCTGCAACATGAGCAAATTCATCTATATTCATGTCTAACGTATCTAATGCTTTTCTAGCATCTGCATTCATTGTTTTTACATCTAAAGATTTCAATTTAGAACCAAAAACTTTACTAACAGGATTATCAGTCAAAATTTCTCTATTAAGTTTGATATTTTCAGTTATTGTAAATCCAGGTATAAGCATGAATTCTTGGTGAACCATACCTATTCCACACTCCATTGCTTTATGAGGTGATTTAATGTCAGCAAGTTGATCATCAATAAATATCTCGCCTTCAAATCCACCAGTAGCGTGAATAACAGGCATCCCGAACAACACATTCATAAGTGTTGATTTTCCAGCACCATTTTCACCGATAAGGGCATGTATTTCACCCTTTTTAAGTTCTATATTAATATTCTTAAGTACTTTGTTTCCATAATATTCTTTAGAAACATTCTTAAATTTAAGCAGGTTTTCGCTCAATGTAACGCCTCCTGTCCATTATTATAAAAAAATAAAGGGATATTTAAGTTTTGAGAAAAATTCCCAATTTATTTGAAAAGTCACATCGACTATTCTCATTTTGTACTTAAACATCCCTTAAATTATCAGCTATAATTACAAATTATTTGCAATCATTTATTTCAATGTTACTTGATGTGTTCTTCACCGTAAGTTAAGAAATCCATTATTAACATTCTGAAGTTATCATATGTATTTTCACCTTCTACAAGTGGATCAGTAGCAACTGGTAAACCTGCATAATCAGCCATACATTGCTCTAATACTGCTACATCAAGAGTATCAGCAGAAACTTCGCCATTTATCATTTTTACTGCGTATTCTGTAGAAGCTATAGTGTTCATCATAGCTACAGGTACAGGCCATGTAGAAAATCTTCCTAAGCCACCTTTTTCCTTAAGAGCAGAAGCTGTATCAGATACAACTTGTGCCATAGCTTCAGCAGTATATCCAGTCGAAGTTATACCTAAAGCTGATGGGAATCCGTGGTATGGAGATGGACAACAAGGTTGAGGATAGATTGCTCCTTCTTCAAGACAAGCTGTGATTAATGGTATTTGTAAAGAACAGTTAGTAGAGAAGAACGCTGTGTCTTTTCCATATTCTGCTACCATCTTAGGCACATCTTCAAGAATAAACTGTTGTGCACCAGGTACACCAGCATCACCAGTTGGATCTGGAGCTGTAGCATCAACAAATTCTAATCCTAATTCAGCACATGTTTCTTGCATAATGTCTCTTCTTTGTGCTAAAAGAACTACAGACATATGTCTTGGGAATGAATAGTGAACAAATGTATCAGCGCCCATTTCTTTTGATTGAGTAGGTACGTTTACACCCATTTTTAATTCATCAGGCTGTAAAATTAAATCTGCTCTTGCAGCAACATCTGGTGGATTTTCTTGTGGATTACAGTAAGCAATAAATATGTCGTCTCTAGTTTCTAACATTTTATCAACTGCTGCGTTAGTTCCAGGTACAGCTTGGTTAATAATTACAGCTTTAACATCTGCATCAGCTGCAATTCTAGCAAGTGTACTAATCATTTGCTCTTGCTCTGCCATAAAGTTATCTGGCCATGTCAAGTGCATAATCATTTCTTCACCATATTTTTCAACCATAATTTCGGCTGATCTGTACTCTTCCTCATTTTGAGAAACTGTGTTTGTTACGATAGCGATTTTTCCTGCTGCTTCGCCTGAACCTGTATCTGCAGAATCAGAACAAGCTACCATGCTTAAAGTTAAGCATAAAATCAATAAAACACTTAATATTTTTTTCATTTGCTGCCTCCCATTTAATTTAGTTTATACAATATCAGCAAATCTATTGTACTTTTATCAGTATAGCAAAATCGTTTTCTTTAGTCAAGCTATTTTTTTCTTGCACTAGCCACCATCGTATTAATATTCATTGAATCCCGAACATTAAAATCAGTTTAACACGAGAATACAACAAGATTTTCCTCGTACTACACGAAGTCGTATTGATTTTTATGAATAAAAATCAATACGACTTCGTGTAGGTTTTGCAATCAACCGCACTTCATTTTTTAAATATTGATACCTTGCACAGTTTTTTTATACAATCAACACATTCATATTATTCAATATGAGATTCATCATAAACTAGATAATCCATCATTATCATTCTAAAATTGTCGTAAGTATTTCCACTTGCCACAAGTGGTGCAGTAGTAACATTTAACCCAGCATAATCAGCCATGCATTGCTCTAGTACCGCTATATCAAGAGTGTCAGCTGATACTTCTCCAGACAATATTTTCACAGCATATTCTGTTGAAGCTACTGCATACATCATCGATACAGGCACTGGCCATGTTGCAAATCTACCTAATCCGCCTCTTTCCTTAAGTGCTACTGCTGTATCCGATACAACTTGAGCCATAGCTTCATCAGTATATCCAGTCGAAGTTATACCTAAAGCCGATGGGAATCCGTGATACGGAGATGGGCAACATGGTTGAGAGTATATTGCGCCTTCTTCAAGGATTGCAGTAATCAATGGTATTTGCAAAGAACAGTTAGTAGCAAAAAATGCTGTATCTTTCCCATATTCAGCTACCATCTTAGGTACATCTTCAAGAATAAACTGCTGAGCACCAGGTACTCCTGCATCACCTGTTGGATCTGGAGCTGTCGCATCAACAAATTCCATACCTAATTCTTCACAAGTTTCCTGCATGATATCTCTTCTTTGTGACAGCATAACTACAGACATATGTCTCGGGAATGAATAGTGTACCAAAGTTTCAGCGCCCATTTCTTTTGATTTAGTAGTTATACTTTCACCCATTAACAATTGATTTGGTTGGATAACTAAGTCAGCTCTTAAAGCAACATCAGGAGGATTTTCCTGTGGACTACAGTAAACGATAAATAAATCATCACGCGTCTCTAACATTTTATCAACTGCAGCATTAGATCCAGGCACTGCCTGATTTAATATTACAGCTTTAACTTCTGGATCAGCAGCAACTCTAGCAAGAGTACTAATCATTTGTTCTTGCTCTGCCATAAAGTTGTCAGGCCACGTCAAGTGCATAATCATCTCTTCACCATACTTTGCAACCATAACTTCAGCAGATCTATATTCTTCCTCATTCTGTGAAACTGTGTTCGTTACGATAGCAATCTTTCCGTTCACTTCACTAGAGCCAGTATCTGTAGAATCAGAACAAGCCACCATACTTAACATCATGCTTAAAATCAGTATAACACTTAATATTTTTTTCATTTGCTGCCTCCTATTTTTATTTTAATATGTACAATATCAGCAAACATACTATACTTTTAAAAGTATAGCAAAAACGTTTTCTCAAGTCAAGTCGTTTTTCTTATCATCAATTCATTTTCATTCTATATATTATTACTTTTTTTAAAAAACATTGTAAGAAGTGATCAAGACCACACAAAAAAGCAATTAAAAGTATCTTCAAAAAAAGGAACGGTCAAGACTGTTCCCTACATTATAATTTTAACATCTTTTGAAGTGCATGCATTTACCATTGCTTGATATAAAAGATTAAAACTCACTACGTCTCCTAACTTATATTTAGTATCACAATCTTCTATATCTAATATAGTGTGATCGCTACTACCGCCTACGACTTTTATTTTACTATCTTTAGGTATGAGTTTGCTCACATCTCCAACATCAAAGTTTCCAAGCGCTACTATAGCTCTTTTTCTTATACCTCTGTCTTCATAGCATCCTACGTTTCCGAATGCATCTATAGACAATTCTCCTATAGGATAGGTAGGTTTTTTATTAATTTCAATAATTTCAGCTTGCAATACAAAACTATCTTTACTTAATCCTTCTATATGTGTGTCCCAGTACAAAGGTAAATCTTGAGTATTAATTATACTTTCACCTAATCTCAAATGATTTATTTCTTTTGGCAACTTGCCCTCCAGGACTAATGGTAAAGTGGTAGTAGCTCCGCCCGAAACAATCTCTAATCTCCTGCCAATTAAACTTTCGATAATTTTTGCATCTTCTGCCAACTCTGACAAGTTAGTCTGTGTCGGCTTGATAGAGCCATAACAACTCAAATTTGTGCCTATACCTGCTAACTCCACGAATTTTAGTTCGTTTTCAGCAAAAAGTGCTAGTTTTACAAGTTCATCTCTAGTAAAAACACCTTCTCTTAAATCACCCAAATCTCGCATCAAAATCACCTTATGCTTTTTCATAGTCTTTGCACATTCTTTGTCTATTTTTTTTAGTGTCTTTTTCTCAGAATTAAGACTATAGTCGCAATATTTTACGACATCTTTCACTTCGCTTAACATAGGTATCCTGATAAGCATAAGAGGCACATGAGGAAATTTTTTACTGATTTTTTTCAAATGTCTAACTCTTGAACTTCCAACATGAGCACATCCGCCATCATACATTTTTTTTGATAGAGACGATTTTCCATCAAAACCTTTAATTACTGCAGTAGTAGTAACTCCATAGCCGCTACACAAATCATTTATAATCCTGCTATTTTTATATATTATATTTGAATTCACAATTAATTTAGGGTATTTCGACATATTCCACCTCAAAAATTGATTTTTTTATAAATGTTTTGTACTATTGTAACATACATTGAATATTATTTTCAATATAATTATAAAAATTTACTATTTGCAGACCACGTAAATACCAAGGAAAAAATAATGAAATGTGAAAGCCTTATGGAGATTGGATTAAGTTGTGTAAAGTTTTATGAGTGCTTTAGTCATCTTATGACGTAGCCCTAAAAATATACTGCGTTATGACTTTGCGAATAAAACTAAGCGTACAACTTCCCAATTGGAGTACTCGGCGACATATTTCATTTTTTTCCTTTTGATGTTTCGTTCATAGAGATTCAATACAATTATATAAATTTACTATTGACATGATAAATTTTCTGTGTTACCCTTTTATTTAATTACATATTGTTTAAAAGATAGTGAAAAGGAACAGTAGATTTTTGGATGATTCAAGAGAGCCGTTGTGTGGTGCGAAACGGTATTCAGAAAAAAGTTGAACTCGCCTTAGAATCACACACCGAAACTCAAGTAGGCTGTGTCGGGAGTTGACCGTTATATCGACGGGATATTATTGTATCCTTAATTCAAGAGCACTTCTATTTTTTTGGAAGTGAATCAGAGTGGTACCGCGGAAGTATTATACACCTTTCGTCTCTGTTGTTTTACAACAAAGATGATGGGTGTTTTTTTATGTTCTAAACTCACCTTCAAAAACGATTTGCAAGAGTAACGCCATAATCATTAATTAGAAAGGAACTATCAAAATGAAAAATTTTACTAAGTATCGCCCATTTCCAAGATTAGAAATGAAAAACAGAAAATGGCCAAACAATACTATAACTAAAGCGCCTATTTGGTGTAGTGTAGATCTTAGAGATGGCAATCAATCTTTAGAAATACCCATGAATCTTGAACAAAAAATTAATTTTTTCAAGTTCCTCGTAAAGATTGGTTTTAAAGAAATAGAAATCGGCTTTCCCGCAGCCTCAGATACAGAATTTGAATTTGCTCGACATATTATAGAAAATAATCTAATTCCTGAAGGTGTTACGGTACAAGTACTTACACAATCACGCAATCATATAATCAAAAAAACTTTTGAAGCTGTTAAAGGTGCAAAAAATGTCATCGTACATCTATACAATTCTACATCTACTTTACAAAGAGACGTAGTCTTTGGAAATTCTAAAGCACAAACTACAGAATTAGCAATCTTTGGTGCTGAGATGATAATTAGTGAAGCTAAAAATTCACCTGAAACAAATTTTATTTTCCAATATTCGCCTGAAAGTTTTACAGGTACAGAAATTGATTACGCAGCAGAAATTTGTAATGCGGTAATTGAAACTTGGAAACCAGCGACAAAAAACAAAATAATTATCAACCTTCCTGCTACAGTAGAAATGTCTACTCCAAACATTTATGCAGATCAAATCGAATATATGTGTGAAAATCTAATACATAGAGATAGTATAACTATCAGCCTTCATACGCATAATGACAGAGGTACAGGAGTTGCTGCTACAGAATTGGCATTGATGGCAGGAGCTGACAGAGTCGAAGGCACTCTTTTTGGCAATGGCGAACGTACAGGCAATGCTGACATTATCACACTTGCAATGAATCTATTTACTCAAGGCATAGATCCTGAATTAGATTTGACAAATATTAATGAGATAATCGCAATCAGTGAAAAATCTACTAATTTACCTGTGCATCCAAGACATCCTTATGCCGGCACGCTAGTATTTACAGCATTTTCAGGTTCACACCAAGACGCTATAAAAAAAGGTATGGATAAAATCAAAGACCACCCTGAAGAGTGGGCAGTCCCATACTTACCATTAGATCCTGTTGATGTAGGCAGAAATTACGACCCTATAATTAGAATAAACAGTCAATCTGGCAAAGGTGGAGTTTCTTTTATATTAGAACAAGCATATGGTTTATTTTTACCAAAGATGTTTCAACAAGATTTTGGTATGACTGTCACAAAAGTTTCTGATGAGAAAAACTCTGATTTAACTCCTTCAGAAATATATGAACTATTTAACTCTACTTATGTAGATATCAGAACACCATTAAAATTGGTATCATATAAAGAAGAATTCATCTCAGAAAATTGTGTCAAGATACATGCTGAAATCGAATACAATAATCAAACTATGCAAACTACAGGAGAAGGAAACGGGATTATCGCCGCACTTTGTGATTCTTTGGCTATTGTTATACCTAACTTTAAATTCGAGATACAAGACTATAGAGAACACTCTATGTCTGTAGGTACTAATGCGCGAGCTATTTCATATATACAAGCAAAAAACGGCGGAGAAACTGCATTTTTCGGTGCAGGCACATCAAGCAACATCACTAAATCATCATTAAGAGCAGTAATTAGTGCAGTTAACAAGATGATCATTTTTAAAGAAAATAATTAACAAACAAAGGAGACTATTAAAATGGGAATGACTATGACCCAAAAAATTCTTGCGGCACACGCAGGAAAAGAAAGCGTAAAAGCAGGTGAATTGATAGAAGCTAATCTAGATATCGTACTTGGAAACGATATAACTGCAGCAGTTGCAATACCTGAGTTTAAAAAAACAGGTGCTGATCAAGTCTTTGACAAAGAAAAAGTTGTAATAGTACTAGATCACTTTACACCGAACAAAGATATAAAAGCAGCAGAGCAATGCAAGTGTTCAAGAGAATTTGCATTTGAAAAAGAAATCAAGCATTTTTATGATGTAGGCGAAATGGGCATCGAGCACGCACTATTACCAGAAAAAGGACTGACAGTGCCAGGAGATTGTATAATAGGAGCTGATTCACATACTTGTACTTATGGCGCAGTAGGAGCTTTTTCGACAGGCATAGGATCTACAGACATGGCAGTAGGTATGGCTACAGGCAAAGCTTGGTTTAAAGTGCCATCAGCAATTAAATTCAATCTAATAGGCAAAATGAAACCACACGTTAGTGGAAAAGATGTAATACTTTATATAATAGGAAAAATAGGTGTCGATGGAGCACTATACAAATCGATGGAATTTGTCGGAGAAGGCATAGCCAATTTGACTATGGATGATAGATTTACTATTGCAAACATGGCTATAGAAGCAGGTGCAAAAAACGGTATTTTCCCTGTAGATGAAAAGACTATCGAATATACAAAAGCACATTCTAAAAAAGAATATGTAGTCTATGAAGCAGACGACGACGCTGAATACGACGCTGAATACACTATAGATTTAAGTACTCTTAGACCTACAGTTTCATTTCCTCATTTACCTGACAACACTAAAACTATAGATGAAATATCTAGTATGCCTGAAATTAAAATAGATCAAGTTATAATAGGCTCTTGTACTAATGGAAGAATTTCAGATATGAAGATCGCAGCAGATATACTAAGAGGAAAAAAAGTTGCGCGTGGAGTAAGAGTCATAGTAATCCCAGGAACTCAAAACATATATCTTGAAAGCATAAAAGCTGGATACGTCGAAGATATAGTTAAAGCTGGTGCTATATTTTCAACTCCTACATGCGGTCCATGTTTGGGAGGTCATATGGGGATATTGGCAGCAGGTGAAAGATGTGTCGCTACAACCAACAGAAACTTTGTTGGAAGAATGGGACATACAGAAAGTGAAGTATACTTAGCTAGCCCTGCAGTTGCTGCTGCATCTGCAATTACAGGCAAAATTTCTAACCCAGAGAATATATAGGAGGCTCAAATGCAAGCAAAAGGAAAAGTATTTAAATTTGGTGACAATGTAGATACAGATGTAATAATCCCTGCAAGATATCTAAATGTATCATCAGGCGAAGAACTTGCAAAATACTGTATGATAGACATAGATAAAGATTTTGTCAAAAATGTCAGTAAAGGTGACATCATCGTCGCTGATAAAAATTTCGGATGCGGCTCTTCGAGAGAACACGCTCCACTTGCAATAAAATGTGCAGGCATAAGTTGTGTAATCGCATCTACATTTGCAAGAATTTTTTATAGAAACGCTATTAATATCGGTATGCCGATTTTAGAATGTGATGAAGCTGCCAAAGATATAGACGCAGGAAATGAAGTAAGCGTAGATTTTAACACAGGCATAATAACAAACATAACTAAAGGAAAAACTTACACAGCACAGCCATTTCCTGAATTCATACAAAAAATAATGTCACAAGATGGATTAGTAAGCTATACGCACAAAAAAATTGGAGGCAACAATGAGTAATTTTAACATAGCCGTCATACCGGGCGACGGCATAGGCCCTGAAATTATAAAAGAAGCCACAAAAGTTTTAAAAAAAATAGGCGAAAAATATAATCATAATTTTAACCTAACTGAAGTATTAGCAGGTGGAGCGGCAATCGATGCTACAGGCGAATGTTTGCCAGAAGAGACCTTAACAATTTGTCTTTCAAGCGACAGTGTGCTATTAGGAGCATTAGGTGGTCCTAAATGGGATAATGTTCCGATAGCACAAAGACCTGAAAAAGCTCTTTTGAAATTGCGATCTGCATTAGAGCTATACTGCAACTTACGCCCTGCAATCATGCATGCATCACTATCTTCAGCTTGTCCTCTCAAACAAGAACTAACTGAAGGTGGATTTGATATTATGATAGTTAGAGAACTTACAGGTGGCATATATTTTGGAGATAGAGGCTATCGTCAAGGCAAATATGGAGAAGAAGCTTATGATACCGAGGCATACAGTCCACTTGAAATCGAAAGAATAGCAAAAAGAGCTTTTGAAGTAGCCTCTAAAAGAGGAAAAAAATTAATAAGCGTAGACAAATCAAACGTATTAGAAAGTTCGAGATTATGGAGAAAAACTGTAGATGAAATCTCTAAAAATTACAGTGATATCGAGCTTGAACACATGTACGTAGACAATGCAGCTATGCAGTTAGTAAGAGCTCCAAAACAATTCGATGTAATGCTTACCACAAATATGTTTGGCGATATATTATCAGACGAAGCAAGTATGATTACAGGCTCTATAGGCATGTTGCCATCTGCAAGCTTAGGTGATACGAAACGCGGAATGTACGAGCCTATACATGGCTCAGCCCCTGATATTGCAGGTCAAAACATCGCAAACCCTATAGCTACTATATTGTCAGTTGCAATGATGCTAAGATACTCATTTGATTTACAAACAGAAGCATTAGCCATAGAATCTGCTGTTACTAAAGTTTTAAACAAAAATTACCGCACAAAAGACATATTTAGCAAAAATACAACTTTAGTATCCACACAAGAAATGGGCGACTTAATCATCGAATATATATAAAAAATCGTTATTATTCTTAGCTGTATCCCAAGGAAAAAACCTTTTGAAACATAACAGTTCAAAAGGTTTTTTATCATTTATAATATCAAATTATTCAGCTGAATTTGAAGATTTATACTCATTGACAACTTTTTCAGCCATATTTGCTGGCATTTCGTCATAACGCAAGAATTCCATCTCAAAATTACCTCTTGCTTGAGTCATACTTCTTAAATCAATAGCATAAGTGTACATTTCTGCTTGTGGAGCTTCTGCATGAACTACTTGAGTACCGTAATTAGTAGGTTCCATACCTAAAATTCTACCTCTACGCTTATTCATATCACCCATTACATCACCCATGTATTCATCAGGTATTTCTATTTCAACTTTTACTACAGGCTCTAGCAATATTGGTTTAGCCTCAGTCATACCTTTCTTAAACGCTAAAGATGCAGCTATTTTAAACGCCATCTCGTTTGAATCTACATCGTGATAAGATCCATCATAAAGTATAGCCTTTACATTCACAACCTTGCAACCAGCTAAAACACCTTTTTCCATTGATTCTCTCAAACCTTTTTCAACAGCAGGTATATAGTTACGAGGTACAGAACCACCAAAGATTTCTTCAGCAAATTCAAATTCCTCAGTAGAAGGCTCAAATCTTATATGCACATCACCATACTGTCCAGCTCCACCAGATTGTTTCTTATGTTTACCTTGAACATCTGATTTACCCTTGATAGTTTCTCTATATGCAACCTTAGGATTAGTTAAATCTATTTCAACTTTAAACAAGTTTCTAAGCTTAGACTTAATTACTTCTAAGTGCATGTTACCTTGACCACCTAGAACTAATTCTTTAGTCTCTACGTTTCTTTCAAAAGAGAAAGTCAAATCTTCTTCTGACAATCTGTTTAAGCCTGTACCAACTTTTTCTTCCATATCTTTAGATTTAACAGAAACAGCCATAAATAATGACGGTTTTGGCAACTTCATATCTGGGAAAGTTATAGGATCACTCTTAGTCGATATAGTATCACCAGTCTTAAAATGTTGAAGCTTAGATGCCGCTCCTATATCACCTGCAGTTATTTCGGTCGCATCAATTTGTTCTTTTCCTCTTAGATAGAAAATATTTCCAAGTCTTTCAGTCTGTCTAGTCGCTGCATTATATATTTCCATATCTTTTTTAAGAGAACCAGACAACACCTTAAATACGTTTATTTTGCCAACAAACGGGTCAACTATAGTCTTAAACACTCTAGCCGAAGGTGTTTGGTCGATAGAAACTTTTCTAATTACTTCCTTATCATCATCAAAACCTTTAACTTCGCCTAAATCTTCTGCACTCGGTAGATACTCGATTATCATTCTTATTAACTCTCTTATACCTATAGTTTTTTGAGCAGAAGCAACAACTATAGGCACTATATCTCCGCCCATTACTGCTTTTCTAAGTCCGTCATGTATTTCTTCATCTGTAAAACTTTCGCCTGCAAAAAACTTCTCAAGCATAGCTTCATCAGTTTCTGCTACAGATTCCATTAGCATTTCTTTCAATTCTGCCGCTTTTTCCACAGCATACTTAGGCACTTCACCTTTAACACACTCTTTTCCGTTGAATATATATCCATCTCCAGATATTACATCTACATATCCACAAAAGCTTGTTTGCTCTCCTATAGGAATAGCAAAAGGAACTACTTTTTTACCAAATTTTTCTCTTAATTCTTCAAGTAATTTATCATAACTTACGTCATCCTTATCTAGTTTGTCTAAAAGAATAACTCTTGGAATCTTTCTGTCTTCACAATATTTCCAAGATTTTTCTGTACCTACTTGAACTCCTGCTGTCCCGTCAACTATTACTACAGCTCCACTACAAACTTCAAGTGCAGTAAAAACGTCACCCACAAAGTCAAAATATCCTGGAGTATCCATGAAATTTATCTTAGTTTCATAGTATTCCACCGGTATTACAGATGTTCCTATTGAAAATTGTCTGTCTCTTTCTTCCTTGTCAAAATCTGAAGCAGTATTGCCATCTTCTACCTTTCCCATTCTGTTAGTGGCTTTTGTCATGTATAACAAAGACTCTGTTAAAGTCGTCTTTCCACAACCTCCGTGACCGAGTAACGCTACGTTTCTGATTTTGTCTGTGCTGTAAATTTTCATAAAAAAGTTCCTCCTATTTTGATTTTAGCAATTTATAATAAAAGCCATCCCTAAAAACTTCAAACATATTAGTTTTTAGAAGCTGTCTAAAATTATCAAAAATATTTGACAACGTTATCACAATTTTTCAATATAAACACATATCACTAATCAGATTATAGCAATATATGTTTAAATAGAGTTATTTTTTTTGAGTTGCTTTCGAGTCAGCTTTCACTTCAGAGCTGTCGTTCTTTGCTATTTTGGTACATTTCCCGTTAAATTGAGCCCCTTCATCCATAGTCATCAAATTAACAGTCAAGTCGCCATCAATTACACCTGTATCTTTAATATACAACTTATTTTTACAAGTTACATTTCCTTCAATTTTACCTGATATAATCAAGTTGTTGCAATTTATATCGCCTTTGATTGTAGAATCTTTACCTACAAACAAACTATCAGAATTTACTTCTCCAACAATTTTGCAATCAACTCTTACACTTCCTGTCGAAGTGAATTTGCCCTCGATAGTAATATTTGAAGATACTATCGAATCTATCTTTCCTTCATCTAATCTAGAAGAAGTAGATTTATTTCCTAACATGTTAACCCTCCAAAATAAACTAATGTTATCTTTTATATTCTAAATAATCATCAATAGTTAGTGGATCTATATAAATTCCATTAACGTGTATTTCATAATGCAGATGTGGCCCTGAGCTTATTCCTGTACTGCCCATAAGTCCAATAATATCACCTTGTGATACTTCATCACCTACTCCTACAAACATTTCAGAAAGATGTGCATATTTTGAATGAAATCCGTTATTATGCTCAATATATATATAATATCCGTAACTTGCATGATACTCAGCCTCTACTACTACACCATTTCCAGATGCCCACACGTTAGTTCCCATCGCACTGGCTATGTCTACCCCTCTATGAAAATCACCCCATCTAGGTCCAAACAAAGAAGTATAAGTGCCTATAGTAGGTACTAAAATTGGTGCATCTTCAAGATATTGTTTTCTTTTTTCAGCTTCTGCCTGCAACAGCTCTACTTCCTCTTTAGTATCTTCAAGCAAACTATTTACTTCTTGAAAATTAGTCTGTTCCGTCTGAGCAGTATTCAATTCATTAGCAGTATCAAACTCTCTTGGCATAAAATTACTTCTAGAAGCCGATGCAAACATCATATTTTCATAAGATACTTCACCTGTATCTTCAGTTTCAACTTCTTCCTCCTCAGGCAAACCTACTACTTCTTTGATATCATCAATAGTATCAATCAAGTTTTCTATTTCATTTTTAGCCTCAGAAGCCTCAGTAGTTTTTTCATCTAAATTTTCTGCCAACAATTCGTTGTCAATATTCAAATTTTCATTTTGCGATTTAACTATGTTAAGCTCTGATTCTGTGTTTGCAAGTTTCTCTTCTAATTCTTTGTTAGTTTTGAACGTAAAAAAACTAAATAGAGATACAGCCACAAAGATGATTAGAGCGCTCCACGCACCGCCAAACACTAGATTTTTTGATAACGATACATTTATCGGTTTATCTGAAGTTTGAAAGATGATAAAGTGAAGTTTTTTGTCTAACTTTCTCTTCTTAGTTTTCTTTGATTTATTAAACATAAATAACCCTCAATTTTCATTATATTTATTTATTATAAGTCAATTTACGTAAAATTACAAGAAATAAATATACTTGTATAATTCTCCAAAAAAACATTGACAAAAAAACACTGTTAATTTAACGAAATATTTAATATTGATAATATTCATTACATTTTTTTAACAATTAAAAATAATTCTAAAACTTTCATCACTATCCACAACCCAAAAGGAAAAAATAATATTAAATTATCTCTTTAGTTTAGGTTTAATAGTACTTTGATAATAATTTATAAAAATAGTAAATGCATAATCATAGACAAAAAAAACTACAATTCCACTCAACGGCATCCACCAAAACAGCTCTATTGTCATCAATGTTCTTAGTAAAAAATATAAAGTAATTGCAGATACACCTGCAAAAACTAATTTTAGAACAATATTAATGATGTTTTTAGATTTCATGGAATAAGTCTTGTCTTCGATTATATATTTCACAACAGAATACAAGCCAAAAAACGCTATATATAAAGGTATTTCAAGTTTATTTGGCACTAAAAAAAATCCTAACACAGAAGATGCAACATAAAACAAAGCACCACTTTTTAGTCCAAATTCAATTATTACTATTGCTATCATCATAGATGCAATAGCAAACATAGAGATAGTAGCAGTAGGTATAATAGCCGTACCGATTAAAGCAATTTGATTAAGTGCGAGAAGTACACCTAAATACGCAACTTTTTTACCTTTTAGCAGCATGCTATCAAATCTCCTCCCAAACATTCGCAAAGACAATCAGCACATATTAGCTGTGTACAGCAATCCACATCAGATCTACCACCGCGTGAATAACTCTGTCCTCTAGTTTGGTAACCTCTTTGAGTCCTACTAATTTGATTTAAAAAATTTGCGTATTCTTGATTACTAGGTTCCATTCTATTAGCATTTCTAGCAAATTGTAGGCCTTGTACAACAGATCCTAAATTCACATAACAAACGCCCATCAAATAGTTCCACTCAGCATTTCTTACTTTAATATTGTCTAACATTCTAATAGCAGTAGAAAAATCAGCTCGTTGAATATATTGTCTTACAGTTTGAAACTCTCTAGAAGAACTAGCACTCGAGTATCCACCTGAGCTTGCTCCCGAATATCCACCATAAGTATTTTGAGATGAATCATTCATCAATTGATCATATGCATTTTGTACTTCTACAAACTTTTCTTGAGCCAAATCCTTCAAATCATTATTTTCATGCATGTCAGGATGATATTTTTTTGCTAATTTCCTGTATGCCGCCTTTATCTCGTCTTTAGACGCTCCTTTTTCTATGCCTAATACTTCATATGGATCTTTCATTTTTTCTCCTTGTCTAGTTCGTTTTTTCTATACTTACTCATAATACCTGAAAGCACTATATTATCAATTATTCCTTTATCTCTTACTAATGGCAACTTGTCTATTTCGACATCTAAAAATGATAAATTTAGAGTCAATGCTTCCTTTGCAAATTCATCTATATTTCCTATATCTTTCATATAAAAAAACGGATTGTACGATTTTTTTTCTTTGTCTTTATCCATGTCTAGCCATGCATCTAATATATAGATGTACTTGCCTAAAAAAAGACCTATCCTTCGCAATATACTTTCCCATCTATCTTTTTTATATATTAACAACTCGCCCATTAATTCGCCAAATTCATTGGATATAGCATCGATATCAGATGTTTTTTCCAATTCAAGTTTTTTCATGTTTTCAAGCTTTGATTTAATAAAAACTTCCTTATCTTTATATTTCAATAAAGTTTTTTTCACGCTACTATTAATCAACTTAGAAAAAGCTAATGACTTTATGCTTTTTTCATCTTCCCAGTCATCTATACAATTATAATATGCCAATATGATATTCATTGCCGCAGCATACTCAGTAATCTCGTTTTCAACGATAATCTGTTTTTTGATAGGGTGAGTCATACACCTTGATTTATACGCTATATCTTCCGGTTCATAAAGAGAACTCAAAACCAATATCAAAAAAGTCATGTCATAATTCAAAGTCAATCTACTTAACTCAGAGTAATTCTTTTTCAAACTCATACAGAGTCCGCAATAATAACCCTTGTATTTATAATATTCTCTAAACTTAAGCTCCGCCTTATCTATATTCACATATCCAAACATAATCTTTGTTTGTTCCTTTTCAAAGTTTTACCTTATTTTATACAATCAATCTTAATTCTATCTTTAATATTATATGATAAAACTAAGCTTTATGCAAGCAATATAAATCGCTACAAAAAAAGCACGGAAAGAGTGCGACCCCCAACCGTTAGTTTTAATCCTAACGGTTGAGGGTCTACACTCATCGTAATTTTTTATTAATAATCATCTAGTGATTATGCATTTGTAGTTTCTTCGTTTTCTTCTTTCTTTCTTCCTAACACAAGCATTTGTAACATTTGTGTAACTACGATTAAAGCAAACCATAAACTATATCTATCAAATATTGCCATAGGAGCTGTAAAATCTTGAGTTAATATTAATAATACTATACTAACTACTGCTAACAATCCGCCTATGATAATTCCGTACTTCTTGTTCTTTTGTCTATTTTCTTGTTTTTCTGTGTCGTTTGCTTGTTCTTCATCTTCTTCGTCTTTTTTCTTTCTTTTCATCATGTATATTAATACTGATAATGTAGTAAGAATTGTTGAGATTAAGTCAAACAAGCTCCATGCGCTTGTATTATCATCTAATTCTATAGTTCCTAGAGGTGTTGCCTCATCGTCTATTGTGTGGCTTCTCACTAGCGTTTTGCCTTCTTCAATTTTAAACACTTCTGTATATTGAGCTACTATATCCATGTCATCTGTTACTATTGCGAAATCTTCAGACCAACTTGTAAAGCCATAACCCTCTCTAGCCGGATCTACTGGTGCTTCTGCTCCTGTTCCTGCTACTATTTTTTGTTCTGACAATACACCTCCATCATAATCCAAGAATCTAACGGTGAAAGTTCCTTCTTCATCTTCTTCTGGAATTACTAATCCTGGTGCTAATGGCACATCATCATCTTCAATTATCACTCCTGTTGTAATTTTAGATGTAGTTTCAAGTGTCG
Source organism: uncultured Clostridia bacterium (assembly GCA_964371035.1). Lineage (GTDB taxonomy): Bacteria > Bacillota > Clostridia > Tissierellales > Sedimentibacteraceae > UBA1535. The sequence continues at coordinate 92,336 of CAYJLG010000005.1, forward strand.
TTCCAGGTGCAACTCCTTGTGCAGCTCCTTGTGTAGTTTCAGGTGCAGTTTCTTGTGCAGTTCCAGGTGCAGCTCCTTGTGTAGTTCCTTGTGTAGTTTCCGCTACATATACTGCTGTTACAGTTAAAGAGCCTTGTATATTTGTATAATCTGTATTCCATCCTGTAAAAATAAATCCAGCTATGCCTGTGTTTGTAGGTGCTGTTGCATCTTGTCCTTCAAACACTGTATCAGTTCCTAATACTGTTCCATCTGGAGTCATAAATGTCACTGTATAAGATCTTGTAGTCGGATTAAGTGGCGTTTGATTTGGAGTGATTACTACAGTTGGATTATAATTTGCAACTATAGTTAAGTCACTTTGCACATTAGATACTTCACCTACATTTGCACTCCATCCACTAAATGTATATCCATCTATTGTTGGAGGCGTCGGCACATGTACACTATCTCCTGCTTCTACCGAGTTATATCTTGCTATTGTAATTTCTTCGCCTGTTACATTGCGCATAAATTTCACTGTATACGTTTCAGGATCTGGATCTGAATTTTCAGAACCCGGATTTGAAGCTCCAGTTTGAGTTCTTGCAAAGTTTGCAACGAATTGCAAATCACCAGTGATTACTGTTGTACCTAATGGTATAACTGGTGTCCATGTTACTGTGCCTGAAAATCCTAATAATGCTGTTGCATCCGGAACCACAATTTCTGCTTCATCCCATGTTGTACCGTCTGCTATGTTTGTAAATATAGTTGTGCTATCGTCTGCAAATTGTGCTCCTGTTCCTGGTAAGAATGTGATTGTAATATATTCATCATCTACATTATTATCTTCGACAATGTAGAATTTTGCTGTAAATGTTGTCGCTGTTCTTATTTCGTGCGATTTAACCACTTCATCATTACCTATTAATACGTCTCCTACATACCATCCTTTAAATTTATAGCCTGTGTTTGGTTTAACTGTTGGTACTGATGTTACTGATCCATCTATTTTTACTTCTTCTACTGTGGTTCCATCCAATGTTCCATTTACATCAGCTAAGAATTTTACTGTTACTGTTTCAGGATCCACAGGTGGATATTGCATATATTGTGCTGTGTATGTTGCAGATTTTGTACCTACAGGAATTATTGTTGTTGTATTGGTTGTGTATCCTACGTTATTTGCATCATACCATCCTGTTAAATTATAACCATTATCAATGTTTAATTTAGGTACTATCGGGTATCTGTCGTATCCCGGCAACAAATTTTTATGTGTTATTTGGCGAGCGCCGTTTGCAAAACTTCCGTTTGTTCCTGGTAAGAATGTGATTGTGATGTGTTCTGCTTCATCGTCTATGTTGTTGTCATTCTTGTCAAGATAGAATTTCGCTGTGAATGTTGATGTTGTTTTTATTTCATGTGCTATAACCGCTTCATCATCACCTATTAATACGTCTCCTAAATACCATCCTTTAAATTTGTAATCTGTATTTGGTGTAGCTGTTGGTACCGATGTCAAACTTTGGCCTGTTTCAACTTCCTCTGTAGCGTCGCCTATTAATATTCCATTTGCACCCGCTACAAATTTTATTTCTACCGTTTCAGGGAAAGAATCTGTGTCTAATCGCCAATTTGCATAAAACACTTTATTTCCTGTTGTAGCAGTTGGTATTTCCATGATATACATAGTGTCATTATCATCGTTTGTTCTTGTCCATCCTAAAAATGTGTAATCCTTTTTTGACAATGTAGGAAGTGTTATATCGTTACTACTTGCAATGTATAAATTTGGTTCCAAGTCAGTATATTTTGTTCTATCTTCATCATAATATGTTATTGAATATTCGCTATCTTTCATGACTGCATAGAAGACATAATTTTTATCTAAAACGTCAAGCCCATAGCTGTCAAAATCTTCTCTAATCGAAGTTTCTCCAATATCCCAAGCCCAATGTGAAAACTCTTTTCCGATCGCAGCATTGCTATTAATTTCTTTTGCAAATTGATCTGCTTCATTATTAAAGTTTGTAATATTTGAATTTTCTTTCGTAGTTATTGGATTCTCTTGTCCATTTATGCTAATCCTTTGCCCATTAGCATCTTGGAATTCTATTGTTATATCGCTTAATTCATTTACTTCAAAAGCTACATCATTCCACTTTTGTATCCCCCATTTATTAAAAACTCCATTTCCATTTGATACAGTAGCTGAAGTTGCAATCTTTTCCGGCATTTCTGCAAACGTTAACATGGTTGGTAGATTTAATAATATTAAACAAATTACTAAAACCCACGCAATAAATTTCTTTGAAAACAATTTTAAACTTTTTAACTTTCCCATAAAATTCCCTCCTTTTTTTACTCGTTTAAGAGATTTAGATAGTTTTAGATCAGTTAAACAGTTAACATATCACAACATTCCAGCATATGCAACCACCATTCACAAAACAACATGTATCTTACTAAATTCACGCAATTTAAGAAATAAATGGAAAATAATCAATAAGTTATATTAAGTAAATTATAACATTAATTTTTCTATTTTTCAACTAAAGTTCATGCTATTTAAAAAATATTTAATTTCTTTTCTGATAGACTATTCGTATTGGGTTATTATTTATGTACACGCTTATTGCTACATCATTAAGCGTTTCTACATATACTGGATCTTCTGATAATTTTACTTCTGCAAATATTGTATTTTCATCTGTAATTTTATCTACCGTTGCTACTTCTTTTTTATCACAGGATTTGGTGATTTCTTTACAGATTTTTCTTTGCCAGTAAAAATATAGGCTATGATTTATATCGTTTTGCAAACACCAGCTTCGCACTGATTTCCCACTATTTTTACACTCTTCTATCAACTTGCTCCACTTCTATATATTCATTTTTGTTGTTAATTCTGATACTCTCATTTTAGCTCCCTTATTTTTTTACCTAACTTTTTAAAGTTTTTTAATCACTTTAATTACTTGCACTTTGTTTTCTCTAAGTTTTTAAACTTTTTAAAATCTTTTTATCATTTTAGTCTTGTTAGGTTTTTCTTTAGGAGTAGTTTATCAGTTTTCTTCGCGTGCGTGTAGGTACCAGACTATTTGACACTTACAAACTATACTAGCGTTTATGATAAAAAAAGCACGGAAAGGGTGCGACCCCCAACCGTTAGTTTTAATCCTAACGGTTGAGGGTCTACACTCATCG
>CAYJLG010000006.1:0-94447 GCA_964371035.1 uncultured Clostridia bacterium
TCGTTTTCTCTATCTTTTTATTCTTTTTTCAGGTTCTGTTTTGATACAGCCCCTTAATCTATATTATTAATAACCGAATCTACTTAACATAGTAGCCATTTCTGCTCTAGAAAGCGCATCATCAGGAGCAAGTAATTGTCCAGGTTTACCTTGAATGATGCCTTCCTCTATTGCCCAAGCCATAGATTCAGTAGCCCATCCAGGTACAGTATCACCATCCGCAAATTCACTAAATGTATTAGTTACAGTTTCGCTAACTCCTAAATAGTTTGCATATCTATATAAGAAAGTAACACATTGAGCTCTTGTAAGGACCATATCAGGTGAAAACATTTCATCGCTAGTGCCTGTAGTTATTCCTAATTCCACCGCCCACTTTGTTGCATTAGTAAAATAATCGTCTACCAACACATCAGTGAAGCTTCCATTTCCATTTATGATTGAATTTGGTCTCATACTGTATTCATACTGTGCTAGTGCATATACAAACATTGATCTTGTCGCTAAATCATCTTGATTGAAAGTTGAAACATATTTTCCAGTAGTTTCATCTAGCGTCTTAACAAATTCTGTCATTCCATCATATGCACCTATGTTATTTAAAAATTGAACACTATTATAATACCAATCATTTTCAGTAACATCATTAAATATCAAATCAGGTGTAATCGCTTCAGCTGATAAATCGACTGAAAACAATGATTTTCCAAAAGTATCTGCCACCCAAAGCGTATCACTTGAGTATACTAGCCCTATAGGCTTTATTGGATTGAACTCTTCAGTAGTTCCACCGCCTATAGCTATCGTAGATACAACTCCATCTTTAATCATTCTTATAGCACTATTTCCTGTGTCAGAAACATAAATAGTATCTCCTATAGAGTATACTCCCATAGGTCCACTAAACATTGCCGATTCTAAGTTTCCATTTTGGAATCCACCAACATAAGCATCATCAAAATCATCATTAGGTGTTCCACCATCGTCAAATGTAGATTTTCCTGAAACTAGGCTAACTTCTCCGTTTTCTATCTTGCAAATTCTGTTGTTTCCAGTATCTGCAACATATACCACATCGTTTTCATCACACCATACATCTGTAGGTTCTCTGAATTGAGCTCTGCTATCCGATCCTAGTCTATCGCCTTCATCACTTCCTGCAAAAGTCGAAACATTTCCTTTTGTGTCTATTTTTCTGATAAGATTATTATTAGCATCTGCAACCAATATGCTACCATCACTCATAGTAGCTAATCCCATAGGTCTGTCAAATCTAGATTTTGTGCCTTTTGAATTGCTAAATCCATCTCGTCCATCATAACCTACAGCAGTAGTTACAGTTTCTTCTTCCATATCGATGTATCTGATTGTATGACTTACTGGATCAGATACCGCATAACCATTTAAGTAAGGAGTAATAGCCCACGGAGATTTAAACGAAGCTACATCTAAGCTACCATCTTTATAATTTGCAGCTGGATCTCCGTAAGAATCTGTAAAAGTCGTGTTGCCTGTTATTTTTTCTGTTTCCCCACTAGCATCTTGTTGCCAAATTGATTTGTTGTAATTATCAACAAAAATCAAAGTTCCATCTTCTAACGAATATACATCTGATGGTTCAATAACATCAGGCAATTCCATAGCATATACAGTAGTAGTTCCAATCATCATGGCTATTGCTAAAAGCATTGATATAATTTTCTTTTTCATTGTAATATTCCTTTCGATTTGTTTTTTCAGTACCTCTATTATAAATGAATTGTTTCAACATGTAAAGAAAAAGTTCATGTTTATTCTGTTTCGCCTTCTATTTGCATGTGTTTAAAATCAAATATGTAGCCTACATTTTCAGATTTGCTATAAAATGTGCTTTTTATTCGTTCCATAATTAATCTTCCAGTACTATAATTAGGTATGTTTGGCATCAACATTACATATTGAGTTAAACTATATCTAGCTATAACATCTCCTACTCTAAGTTTTTTACTTATCATATCAAGCAGATTTTTCATAGTTAAATCCATTTCCATAGGTGTTACTTCTTTTTCTTTTAAATGTTTTAGACTGACTACTATCAAAAAAATCGGTGTCCCTGTACGTCTAAAATTTCTTATATAAAGTTTATAAATATCTTTCAAAATTGAATAATCGCAAACTAATGCATCCTTTATATCATCACTTTCTTTTAAATCACGAAAAATTGTTTCTGCACTATCTTCAATGCGCCTTTCCTGTACAATTAACTCTTTATAATAATCTATAATTTCAGTTGTTGGTTTAGCACCTAATTCAGAATAATATAAAGAAGTTACAACTCTATAATGAGACATTGCTTCTTGTGGTTTTCCCAAATTCACAAGTGCATCCATCAGTTCCACATTTAACTTTGAATCTAAGTGATCTATTTCAAGCGCACGTTTACAAGTACTAACAATCTCTGTGAATTCCTTGTTTATTTTCAAAAACCCAATATATTTTTGTATTGTATCGAAATACATATTTCTAAAATACATTACTTTAGATATCGTGAGTTGATTTAATTCAGATTCATTTAGCAAGTCGCCCGAATACAAAAAAATGACTTCTTCAAACATTTTTTTTACTTCGCTTGAATATTTGTCAATTTTTTTCAGTTTATTGCAAATCTCTTCCAATTTAAAAATATCAGTAATGTTATTGTAATCCGTATTCCACATGTATGCACTTTTTTTAGTTAAAATAGCATTTTTTAGTCCTACATCAAGCAAATCTTTTCTCAGCCTACTAACTAAAGTTTTCAATGTATTTTCAAGCTTAATATCTTTGTTGTCATCCCAAAGAATATCGACCAAATTGCTTATCGACACAGTTTTTCCATAATTAATGATTAAATACTCTAGCAATAATTTCTTTTTTCTAGACAGCTTTATTTTGTCAGTAGCATTTTCATTGTTTATCAAAACTCTAAACTCTCCAAAAACAAATATTTCTACTTTCAACATTAAACTCCTTTCTAATCAGCATGTCTTTGCCACAATGCCTAGCTATTAGTAATTTTAACAAGTTTTGCAACAACTTCTGTATGCGTACTATGACAAAACATGTCTACTGGTTGTATTTCAGCAACTAAATAATTATTGTCTTGCAAAACCTTAATATCTCTTCCTAAAGTAGCTGCATTACACGAAACATACACTACAGTTTTTGGCGCTATCTCCACAATTTCTTCTAACACTTCTATTTCACAACCTTTTCTTGGAGGATCAAGAATTACAACATCAGGATATATATCATTTTTTGCTAATTTAGGAAGTGTTTTTTCAACTCTTCCTACGTAAAAATCAGCGTTATCCACTTTGTTGCGTATTTTATTTTTATTTGCATCCTCAATAGACTGTTCAACCACTTCTATTCCATATACCTTTTTTGCTCTTGTTGCTGCTAACAGAGAAATTGTACCTATCCCACAATATAAATCAAAACATATATCGTCTTTTTCCAAAGCCGCAAATTCCAAAGCTATATTATACAAAATTTCAGTCTGTATAGTATTTACCTGAAAAAAAGTATGTGGTGATAAAACAAATTCTAATTCACCTAAAAATTCTGAAATAGTGCCATCGCCATACAAAATATTGTTTTTATTTCCCAATATATTCCTTGTATTTCCATTAATATTTTGTATTATCGTCTTGATACTGTTTTCCCTACGCACTATCTCTTTTGCCATATCACAAAGTTTTGAAATATTTTCATCCTTTGTGACTATTATAAGCATTATTTCTGCTTTTTTATTTGTTCTTATTACAATATGTTTTACATTTCCCGTATTTGTTTTTTTATCAAAAGGCTTTACTCTATAATCTAAAAACACTTGTTTTACAACATTGACAACCCTATCGGCTGCAACGCTTTGTATCATACACCTGTCTATATCTACTGTTTTGTGTGTGCCTTGTTCATAAGTTCCTATAATTATGCTCTCATTGTAACTTTTTACATTAAATGCAGTTTTATTTCTGTATCTATAAGGAATTTCCATACCTACAGTATCTTTAATCAATGTATTTTCCAAGGCTACTCCCGCCTTTATTAGTTGTGCTATAGCATTATTTCTTTTGAACTCCAGCTGCTTTTTATAATCCATCATCATTAATAAACATCCACCACAACTTGAAAAATGATCACACTGAGGCGTTGTTCTATAATTTGACTTTGATTCTATTTCTAATATGTTTGCTAATGCATAACTCTTTTTCACCTCTATCACTTCAACTTTAACAATGTCTCCGATTACAGCACCTTCTACAAACACAACGAAATCGTCAACTTTTCCAACACCTTTTCCTAAATAATTCATATCAACTATTTCTAACACTAATATATCATTAAATTTAACCATATCACACCTAATAAAATAAGTATTTTTATTATTATAATACCATATTTGCAACTAAAATAAAAGTTTTTTTGCTTTTAATTAATATTTATGTGTTTTAAAATTTATTGCTTTATTTTTTGATTGTTTTGTTATATAATACTAAAATAACTTTAGTATGAGGTGTTTTATGAAGCTGATTTATAATCTTTTTTTATTGCTTCTAATAGGACTTTTTTCATCTACACTTTTTTTTGAACTTTCTCCTATTGATTATAGCAGTTTAGTAGTAGTAGAAGCGCCAGATCCGATGATTTCATTTGATGTAGCTACAGATGTCAATAAACGATTACTAAATCCTAGCGATTTAGTTTTACAACATTTTGCAGATTCAGAAATGGAATTATCTAACATCCCTAATTCATTGTTTTCTGTAAATATTTATCAAGGCGATGTGATGATTTTAGAAAATTTAACAGACCTTGAAGATACTACTATTTCTATTGGAAATGAGGTTCAAATCATAGGTCCTGAATTTCCACTTACTACTACGCTAAATATAAGCAATGAAAAATTAAACTTAAAAGATGGCAAATATTCTTTACATATTTCATCAAATATTGTTGAAAATTCTGAAGAAAATACTGTAATTATAGATGTAGAATATGATTCAGGTTATTTGTATTATAAAGCTACTAACGACTTAATTCCTAACGTTAGAGCAGGTACTACTTTTTACTATAAAGCAAAAGATGAAAACCTACTTATACCTATAAGCAAATTTTACAATTTTAACGAAGCTCTAAATGGCTATATTTTAAATGTATTGCAAAGCAACCCAGTTGATGAAAACTTTGAAACTGCTATTGCTGATGTTAAAGAATATATGTATACTGGTGGTAACTTGATGTATATCGAAATGCCTTTAGAAAGTGATTTTTACAATTCAGATCCTATACAAGGACAATTGGCATACGAAGCTCTTATAAAAACCACTTTTGCTATGAGCCAATATTTGTTTGTAGATAGCATTCGTATTTATGTTGGAGATAATTATGCTGAAACATATTTTGGAGGTGTGTCAATCGGCGAAGACATATATAGATCCTCTCATCCTATCATTTATGCAGGATATAAAGCAGGAGATAGGATGTATCTATATGAAGAAAATACAACTATTGATGCTACACAAGATATTAAAACAGTCATCGGCTTAATCTTTGATTATTATAATAAACAACTACCTGTGTATGCTAAAAGCCCGATACCTGAGGATCTGATAGTGCAAGATGTATCTTTAACGAATGGAGTACTAAGTATAGATTTTAACGATGTGTTTTTAAGTGCCCATGACAACCAAATGAAAAAAGAATTTATGCTTGACTCATTAATTTATACTTTGACTTCGATTCCTAATACGAATAGCATTTATATAACCATAAACGGTGAAAATGTAGAAGATTTTCTTGACAATGTAGATTTAAGTATGCCTTTAACTGCACCTTTGTACATTAACCCTGAAACACCACAAACGCTGGATGTTGTCGAATAAACTTATTTTAATTTGAACAAAAAAACATAGGAATTCATCGTTCCTATGTTTTTTATATCGTTTAAATATGAATGTTATTCTTCTTCTGTCAATGAAGCTAAAAATTGTGAAAGTTCTACTATTGCTCTATCTTCATCTGGACCTTTTGTAAGAATAATTACTTCATCATCTTGATGAACTCCAAGAGCCATGATCCCTATAATACTTTTTCCATTTGCTTCTTGAATTTCTTTTTTCAAAATGATTTCGCAATCATATTCTCTGGATTTTTTAACAAACATTGCAGCAGGTCTTGCATGTAGGCCTACTTTATTTTTTATTTTTACAGCTTGTGATCTCATAACTTATTCACCCTCTCTTAATAATATTTCTTCTGCAATTTTTTCTATTTTTTTTAATCTATGATTCACTCCAGATTTGCCTAATGGCGGTTCCATCATTTCTCCTAGTTGCTTAAGACCCGCACCTTCATTTTCTAGTCGCAAATATGCTACTTCTTTTAGTTCAATCGGCAATCTATCTAATATATTATGTTTTTTCAATAACAATATACTGTTTTTCTGTCGTACAAAGGCATGCACTATTTTATCTAGATTTGCGGTCTCACAATTTACTATTCTATTGATACTATTTTTTGTTTCTTTAATAGCTTTAGTATTTTCGTATTTAAGAAGTGAATTATATGCTTTCATAACATTTAATAAGTCAACTATTTTAATGCTATTTTTAATGTATGTGATAAAATTTTCTTTTCTTAATACAATTTTTGCATCTAATTCAAATCTACCTAGTAACTTTTTTAAGCTTTCGCAATGTTCATTTCGATTATTTACAAATTCGACATGATATGATTTATCTGGATCACTAAGCGATCCGCAACCTAAAAATGCGCCTCTTATGTATGCTCTTGCACAACAACTTTTTTTAATTAATTCATTTGGTATTCCATAATTTAAGTCTAAAATGTTAATAGTATCATTTTTATTTAATAATGTGTCATTCAAGAGACGTTCAACAATATCACTACCAGCAATAACGCTATAAACGTTATTCTTTTTTAATCTATTTGATTTTATTACAGAAATTTCACTATTAACATCATACAACAATTTAATCATTTTAAACAATCTTCTTGCCGTAGCTGAATTTTCAGTCATGAAATCGATGTCAAATTTGCTAAATCCTTTTAGTGATATTACTCCCATCGTACGTACTAACGCTGCCAATTCAGCTTTAGCACAGCAGTTATTTTCTAATTCTAACCTACTTAGTTCATTTTTACATCTTGATGAAAAAGTCATATTATTTCAACTCCCATAGATACGCTAAGTTCATTATATCACAACATAATAGTAAATAAAAGTAAAATTTGCAAGTTTAAAACATATAGTTACTCTAATCTAACTGTGGTTTTTTTCCAAAATATTGGTAAAATTCTACTTTTACATCTCCATTGAAGAGTTTTCGTTTTCTATCTGCTTTCTTTCCATAATCTGTTTCAAACTTTTCTGAAGAAGTAATAATATAATTTGACCATGTATCATCTTTGCCAAAAATTCTACCTATGGATTTATGAATGGCAGTTATGTCTTCCGCACTACCTATTCGCTCTCCGTAAGGTGGATTCGTGATTAAAACTCCCCCAGCAAATGGAGTCTTTGCCATAGTATTAATATCTTTCACTTCAAATTTTATACAATCGCTAACGCCAGCTTCTTCTGCGTTGTTTCTTGCAATTGTAATTGCTCTTTTGCTTATATCATATGCGAATATTTTTAACTCGCAATCCAAATCTATTTTTTTTCTCGCTTCTGATTTTTCTTTTTTAAAATCATCTGGATTTACATTTTTCCAATTTTCAGCTGCAAATTTTCGATTTAATCCCGCTGCAATATTTCTACCTATCAGTGCTGCCTCTATAGGGATCGTCCCTGAACCACACATAGGATCTAATAATATCCTATCTTTATTCCAATAACTAAGTTGAATCAATGCTGCCGCCATAGTTTCTTTTAGTGGAGCTATAGTAGAATTCTCTCTATATCCTCTTTTAAACAATCCTTCTCTTGCACCTGTAGTATCTACAGCTACAGTTACTATATCTTTATGTAGCGTTATCAGTATAGTAAATTCTGCTCCTGTTTTAGGAAACCATTCTATATTGTAATGTTCTGACATTTTTTTTACGATTGCTTTTTCTGCTATAGATTGGCAATCTGGTACACTAAACAACTTCGATTTAACAGATTTTCCCTTTACAACAAACTTAGCATCTTCATGCATCCATTTTTCCCAAGGCAATTCATATATTTGAGAAAATAACTCCTCAAAACTCAATGCTTTAAATCTATCCATAATTAGCATTATTCGTTCAGCTGAACGCAAATTTATATTTGTTTTTGCTATATCTTTGATTTCTCCATCAAAAAAAATCCATCCATTATCAGTTTCAATATTTTCATACTCTAGAGATTGCAGTTCCCTTTTTACGACTGCTTCAAGGCCAAAAGTGCATACAGCAGCCAATTTAATTTTTTCCATAATTCTCCTTACAATGCTAATTTTTTTAAATCAAAATTCAAATAATCAGAAGCCACACATAAAAATTCTGTATTTGACACTTTACCTTCAACTGCAGTTTTATGCCCCTCTTTTCCGTGCAAATGTCCATAAATGCATATATCTACTCCATATTTTTCTAAAAGAGACACGAAAGCATTAGGTTTTTTATCTGCATAAAATGGTGGGTAGTGTAGCATTACTATTTTTTTACCGCTAAATCCCATCGAAAAATTCAAAGCATGCTCTAATCGGTTAAATTCTCTTTCAAAAATTTTCTTATCTTGAGCAGTTAAATTTATAGAATTAGAATCCCATCCCCTGACACCTGTGATAAAAAATCCATCATCTATTATATGATCATTAACTAAAAAGTCAATCGTGCTAAAATTTAGCCCTAACAGTTTATTTTTTGTTGCCCACCAATAATCATGATTACCTCTAATCATAATTTTTTTTCCTGGCAAAATTTCAAGATTTCCTAAATCTACTTTTGCATCTTCTAGCTTCATAGCCCAAGATATGTCTCCAGGGATTAAAACAATATCATCTTTTGTAACTTTCTTTTCCCAATTCGCAAAAATCTTATCCTCATGTTCTATCCAGTTTTCCCCAAAAATATCCATCGGTTTTTGTTTTGTTGAATCAAGATGTAAATCACCTATTGCATAAATTGCCATAATAACTTTCTTCCAATCAACTAATATCTATGTTGTTATACGGTATTCCTAATCTATCTAAAATCACTTTTTCTCTTTTTTGGCAAGTAAACAATATAACCTGTCTTTTGTTTTTCTCGCGATTTAACAATTCTAAAGATTTAGTTAACCTTTCTTCATCGTATTGAATAAAGCTGTCATCTAAAATTAAAGGAACATTTTTATCTTCACTAATTAAATTGCTAAGACCTAGCCTTAATGAAATATACAATTGATCTATCGTACCGCTACTAAGAGCCTCTATTTTTACTACTTTATCATCTTTTGCAAGAATTGAAATGTTCATATTTTCATCGATCAAAACTTCTTTATATTTATTTTCTGTCACATATGCAAAATTTTCACTAATAGCATTTCTCAATAATGGCATGAAGTTACCTTTTATATAGTTACTAATCAAACTTATATTTTCATATGCTAAATCAATTGCCTCTTCTTTTTCTATACATTCATTTATTTTGTTAGTATAAAAATCTATCCCTTCCGTACTTTCGCTCAAATTACCCATTTTAGCTTCTATAGAATCTATTTCATTAGTTAATTTTGATATTTTTTTCCTTGCAGAAGAAATACCTTCTTCTTTTTCAATTATTTGTTTAAGATTATCATCAACATCAAAATCCTTAAACGCTTCTACATCTTCTTCAGGAGAAAACAAATTGTTCAATTTTTCTTCTAATTCAGAATAAGTGTGTTCACCCAACATGTTTTCAATGATTATTTCTTTGTTTTTTAGTTCGTCAGTCAATTGTTTTATCTTGTATTCATTATCAATTAATTCCTTTAACTGTTCTGTATTCTCAATTCCATGCGAAGCTAGCAAAGTATCCATCTTGGTGTTGTTTAATCTAGTTTCTTCATTTAAAGCTATATAATCTTCATACAATTTTTCTAATATTATAGTTTTTTTAGCAAAATTTTGAGCAATTTTGTCTCTTTCAGAAACAATATCGTTTAATTTTTGTATAGCTTCATCGTTTATTTCATCAATATCAAACATCTCTAATTTGTTTAATATCTCGTTTTCTAAAATAGCTTTACTTTTCTTTGAATTCCTAAGAAGTTCTTTGTCGTAATCTATTAATCTTTGTCTTGCTTCTACTGTGCTTCTCAACATTACATACTGCTTACATTTTTCGCGTAATCTGTTAAGGCTTACACAATTTGACTCATCTAATATTCTGCCTTTTTCTTTTCTTAATGACATTAATTCTTCTCTTGTGTCAGATCTAAAAACGTCAATATTTTGACTTTGTTCTACAAGCGCTGTAATCTTCTTTTCTCTTCTCTCTGCAAAAGTGAAAATATACACTGTTAAAATTGCAGCTGTCAAACCAAAATAATATTCCGCCTGATTATATCTAAATCCCATATAAACCGAAAACGCAGCAACAAAAAGAAGTATTCCCCCAATTGCAAGCAATAATTTTTTTCTAGATTTTAATCCTTTAATTAAAAAGTCAATTTTTTCTTTTGAATCGTCTTTAATAAGTAGTTCAAGAGTTGCTATTTTATCTTCGTTTTTTGTTAAAACTTCATTGTATTCTACAAACTTATCAATTTCTTCTAAGTCTAAATCGTAAATTCCTGCTTTACCTTGATATACTTTTTCTTCAAGTTTAGTAATTTTATTGTTTATTTCAGTATATTCGTTATAATCAAGATTGATTTTAACTGCAACTCCGTCATTAGAAACATTATTCTCAGTGTCATTTTCAAGTTCTTCCAAATCTTTCTTCACTTCTAATATTTCTTTCTCTATACTTTCTTTCTTTTCTTTAGCTTGTTCTAAAATCACAAACAGTTTGATAGTTTCCTCGTATTCTTCAATACTTAGGCTACTTGCTTTTCCACACTGTTGCAATTCCTCTTTAATTCTTTCTAGCTTTTCAAATTCATCATCTGCTTTTTTCTTCTTGATATATAATTTAAACAATCTATGTTTTTCTAAATCTCTTTTAATAGCTTTAATTGACGTTTTATGTTCTTCTATTTTTTGTTCAAATTGTCTACGTTCTTGCGCAAGAGTAATAGTTTTTTTTCTTTCTTTAAGTATTTCTTCTCTTTTTTCTTGTAGCTCTTTGATTCTCATCTTGTATTGATTAATCATGCTTTTAGGATTATCAACATCAGTATTATCTTCTTTCATAAAAGATATTTTTTTCAATATTTTTTCCAATGAAATGTTTTCAGATTTTGTTTGGCTCAAATTTGAAATTTTCAATTTAACATCTTTCGCTAAATCTTCATTAGCCAGATTTCCTAGTTGTTTTATACTCAAAGTGTTAGCAAACGTACTCTTGTTTAGGCCAAAAAGGTACGAACCTACTTCTTCTTCATTGAATTTCACAGAATTGATTTCTTCTTCGCGCGATTCTAATTGTTTTGCAAAATACAATTCATCCTTATCAAAATCTCTTTTTACAATATATTCATCAGTATTTTCTACAAGCATAGTTCCACTAAATTGCTCGTTATTCCACGGTTTATACTTTTTCTTAAGTTTATTATCAATCGCACCTGAATTATTTTTAAATCCATATAGCATAGATTCTATAAACGCATGAATAGTACTTTTACCTGTTTCGTTATTGCCTTGTACTAGATTGATACCACTTTTAAATTCAATTGTCTTGTGAAAAAATTTACCAAACGATGTGATTACTAATTCTTTTATTAGCATTTATTTATTCACCTCTTCCGCTCTCAGTACTCTTAATCCTAATTCAAATGCATCTTTTACCGTTTTATTTGATGTATCATAGTGTTCAAATTGAGAAATGTAATTATCTACTAGTGTTGAGTTAATTCCTACTAAATTTTCTACTTTATTAAAAGTATAATCATCTTCAAATTCTATGTAATAAAAAAGCTCCTTTGCCGCTGCAAGTAATTCACTTACAGAAATATTGCTATTAATAACACCTGATAATTTAATTTTGACATAGTCACTCAAAGTATCTATGTCGTGTCCTATATTTTTGATTAAATCTAATATTTGATCAAAGCCATACTCTCCCTCAATCAATATTTCTTCACTAACAAATTTTCGTTTAGATATAGGTCTGAATTCAATTTGAAGAATTTCTTCTGTAATTTCGCCGACAACAATACCTCCTGAGTCATTTGAAATTTCAAATTCAAAATTTTCAGGTATTCCGGGGTAGACGATATTATTTTCTACAATCGTATGTTTATGTACGTGTCCCATAGCACAATAATCGAATTTATGCTTTATCAATTGAGGATTTATATATAAACCATCTTCTTCATCCACAATAGCATTTGCATGAAGAAGCAGTACGTTGATTTTGTTATCATCAGTCTTCACATCATAAACTTGTTCAACAACTTGGCCAAAGCCGTGTTTGCCACACGCAACTGAATATACACACAAATTAAATTCTTCAAATTCAATCATTTCAAGCTTGTCTGTATTTTTAAACATATGCACATTATCTGGCCAGCTAATAAAGCTATATAAACAATTTGGACTAAAAAAATCATTGTTACCACAAGTAATTATAACATTAGTTTCTATTATACTTTCAAACAAAGTGCTGATTCTTTTAATATCGCTAAATGTGCAATATTTGGGATTCATCATATCCCCTGATATAAAAAGAAAATTCGGCCTTTCATCCCTAGCTCTATTAATAATATTTTCAAAAGAATTCCAAATCTCAACTCTTCTTTTTTCTCTTTCACTTAAGCTAAAATTTTTATTTGTAATAATACGACCTATGTGCAAATCTGCAGTGTGAAAAAAAGTAGCTTTCATATCAATTCTCCTATTTGATATCAATTTTTTATATTTTAACATAAAAAGTAGATATTTAAAACAATAATTTTAAAATTACGACTTTAAACCATCATTATAAATTGCAAAATGTATATGGTCCTGCCATTTTCCATCAATGTATAAATAATCTCTCGAAAAACCTTCACGTTCAAAATTCAACTTTTCTACTATTTTTAGCGATCTTACGTTTTTAGGGATAATATTTACTTCTATCCTATGTAATCCAAACTCATTAAACATAACATCTATTCCTTTTTTTAAGGCCTCAGTGATGTATCCTTTATTTATCTCATCTTTATCTAATTTATAGGCTAAAAAGCAAGATTTGAAATTGCCCATAATAATATTACTAAAGCAAATATTCCCAATTACTTCATTTGTATCTTTTTTTATTATCCAAAATTTTATTGATTTTCCATCTTTAAAATCTTTAAATTCTTCCTTCAGCCATAAACGTTGGTATTCTTGTGTATAAAAAGTATCTCCTCTATTAGGATCCCATTCTTCTAAAAACTTTGCGTTTTTAGCGTAATATTTTAACACTTTTTTTGCATAAAAAGGTTTTAGTACCTTTAAAAACAATCTATCTGTTTCATATTCTTTTTTTATCATCTAGTTCTCCAATAATTTGTTGCTATTCACAGTCTACTCAATATACCGAAGGGAAAAAATAATGAAATATGGAAAGCCTTATGAAGATTGGATTAAGTTGTGTGAAGTTTTATGAGAGTTTTATCAAAACCTAACCTCATTTTCGCAAGAAAATGATTGGTAGGTCTTATACAAAGAGAAGCAAATCTTTATGAACGTAGTGAATAAAAAGATTTGTGGTTCTCGACTGTGACCCATCGTGGGTATGACCCTTTATAACTCTCTTCTTATGGGGTTTTCGAATAAAAGTGAATAATACAACTTCCCAATCGGAATACTCGGCGCCATAGTTCATTATTTTTTTCCCGTTGACGTTGCAATTGACTGTGAGTAGTAACAATAATTTCAGCATCTACAATACATTTTATTAAATATATCTTTACAAGTCAATACTTTTGCTATAAACTGTCTTAGTATTATTGCTATTCACAGTTACTACTCACAGTTCGATTTCCTTTGGGGTACATATTTTAGGGAAAATAACAGGATTTTCAAGGTGGTTTGAATGATTAAAACTAATAATTTTTACATATTTTTTACGCTTTTTTATGCGTATTTCGTACTATCGCTATTTGAATCTGCAAGAGGAAGCTTTATACCATTCTTTGTTTCTGAGTTTGAAGTATCAAACGCAGCTATTAGTGCTGTAATCTCTTTTAGTACTTTTGGCAATGTCATAGGCTACTACTTCGCAGGGATTTCAAATGAAAAATATAATCAAAAAATCACACTCATTATTGGTGTAACTGTCTGTGGTCTAGTTGCCCTTACTTCACCGTTTCTTGATAATATGTTTTCACTTACTGTTTTTTATTTTGCTTTTAATATGGGAAGATCTTTTCTTTGCTTATCTGTAGACTCTATAATTCCAACAGCCGCTATAGGTAAAGAAGTATTGTTGATAAACATTACCCACCTCATGTACGGCATAGGTAGCTTTGTTGGGCAAAGGACATACGGCACGCTTCTTTTCGAAGGTGTGATGTGGAGAACAATTTATATAGGCATAGGTCTATTGTTCATTTTAGAGATATTATTTGCATTTTTTTTGAAAGTTCCTGAAGCAAAATTTGTAGAATCACAAACAAAACTTACAAAAAAAGAATTATATAAAAACCCTGTCATAATCTTGTTAATAGCTTGTTTCACGTTTTGTGTTGCCACAGAAGGTATCATGTTTATATGGTTTATCAACTATATGAGTGCTGTTTTTAATTATTCTTCATTAGAAGCTTCATATTATTCTTCTGCATTTTTCATAGCATTTTCATGTGGCAGATTAATAGGTGGGTTTGTATTGCAAAAGTTTGAAGTTGTTAAAGGTCTTAAATTTTTTATGGGCGTAGGCATCGTATGCCTATCACTAGGAGTTTTTTTAGGAGAAAATGGCCTTGTCTTACTTTCGGTTTCAGGCTTTTTTATATCGGTTTTGTTTCCAACTATGATTATTGTTATCTCTAAATTTTTCAAGTCATGTTCATCGCTTGCAATAAGTACGGTCGTAACTTGGAGCTCATTTATTAACATAGGTATCACGCTCATGGTAGGCCTTTTAAATGATTTTATGGGTGTACAACTTACTTTTAATTTAGTAGTGATTTTTTTAGCGCTTTCTTTGATTTTTTTACATATGGCACACACGAAATATTTAAAAATCCAACAATAAAGGCGGTCTTTGACCGCCTTTATTTGTTTTATAATTTAATTTTTAAACTAAGTCTTGATAAAAAGCTAAATATCCTTTGTAAGTTTCGTATACATCTGCTTTACTTACAAGCTCATAAGGTGCATGCATACTAATTACTGGAACTCCAACATCAAGTACTTCCATATTGAAATTAGCTAAAATGTAGGCGATTGTGCCTCCACCACCTTGGTCTACTTTTCCAAGTTCTGATGTTTGCCAATTTACTTTATTGTCATTGAATATCTTTCTAACTTTTCCTACAAACTCAGCATTTGCATCGTTGCAACCACCTTTACCGCCACTACCTGTATATTTTACTATAGTTATACCTTGTCCAATAAATGCACAATTCAACTTTTCAGATACAGAAGGATAAGTAGGATCAAAAGCTGCTGCAACGTCTGCTGACAATACGCAACTATTTGCTAATGCTCTTCTCAATGTTAAATCACTATATTTACCATTTGATTGAATGTTTATCATTTCTGCAACAAGATTGTTGAAAAATCTTGAATGCATACCTGTATTTCCTTGGCTGCCTACTTCTTCTTTATCAACACAAAGAGCAACAGCAGTTTTTTCGTTGTTTTTTACATCAAAGATAGCTCTAACAGAAGTAAATGCACAAACTCTATCGTCGTGTCCATAAGCAGCAATCAGACCTCTGTCTATTCCAACATCTCTTGCTTTTCCTGCTGGTACAACTTGAAGTTCAGCAGAAGTAAAATCTTCTTCTTCTATATCATACTTTTCATTTAGTAATTCAAGTACATTTCTTTTAAATTTGTCAGTATCGTCTTTTCCTTCTGATGGAAGACTTCCTATTATTACGTTTAAGCTTTCTCCATCGATACCTTCTCTAAGAGTCTTAAGGTTTTGATCTTTTGCAAGGTGTGGAAGTAAGTCAGAAATGTAAAATACTGGTTCGTCTTCTTTATCTCCGATAGAGATTTCTACTTTTGTTCCATCTCTTTTTATTATAGTTCCGTAAAGTGCTAACGGTAGAGCAACCCATTGGTATTTTCTAATTCCGCCATAATAGTGTGTTTTTAATAAACTCAATCCCGCTTCTTCATACAATGGATTTTGTTTAATATCTATACGAGGCACATCAACGTGACTACCAACAATATTTAATCCTTCTTCTAAACCTTTTTTTCCTACTACTACTAGAGCTACCATTTTACCTCTGTTTTCACAGTAAAACTTAGTTCCAGGTGTTAGTTTTTTCAATGTATTAAAATTAACAAAACCTTCTTTTTCTGCTCTTCTGATAATTTCTTTTACAGATTCTCTTTCTGTTTTTCCAGAATCAAGAAAAGCTTTGTAATCGTCTCCCATTTTGAACACATCTGTTTTTTCTTTTTTAGTTATTTTTTCCCACACATATCCTTTTTCAAAAAATAGATCTTTTTTATTTGATGCCATGTTTCCTCCTAAAATTAAATAAATATTGATTTAAATTATTATTGTTGTAAAATTTTTACACTATTTCTTTTTTCTATTGTAAATGGTAACTCTATCCCACCATTTTGTACTTTTTCGCCCTTAATTGTTTTTATAAGAGTTCTCATGCCAACTGCACCATAATCATAAAACGGTTCAACTATAGTAGTAAGTTGAGGTCGAATAAATTCACCTTCTTTTGATTTTCCAAATCCCATTACAGACAATTCTTCAGGTACATTAACTCCATTGTCAGACATGAAGTTTATGATACCCATCGCGAGTTCATCAGAATTGCAAAGTATCGCATCGATTTTTTTAATATCTTTTAAAATCTTAGGCCCTATTTCAAAAGCATTAAGATATTTTCTTCCTTCAGCAGTATAAATATCTGAAGAATTATGTTTGATATTGTTATCTTTTAAAGCTTTTTTGTATCCTTCAATTTTTTGTAACGCCATAGTTGTCTTAGTTTCTCCTTCAGCTAAGAACGCTATTTTTTTATTTCCTTGTTGTATAAGAAATTCCGTAGCCGCATATGATGCTTCAAAATTATTGATAGCTACAAAGTTCATATCTTCTTGCTTAACATCTTTTGTAAAATAAATGCAAGGCTTATTAAAACTTTTTGCTAAATCTATAATTTCATCATCAAAACTATTTCCTACTAATATTATTCCTTCTGCTTGTTTTCTATTTAATAGCTGTAAATAGTTTTTTTGGGCTTCTTTGCTAAAGTAGCTGCTACAAAGCAGAATATCATAATCATACATTTTGCCGATCTCTTCGATTCCTCTTACGATTTCAGCAACATAACTTTGAGCCAAATTATTAATGATTACTCCGATTAAGTACGATTTTCTAGTTACTAAACTTCTTGCAACGTCATTCGGTTTATATCCTGTTTCTTCTATAATCTTCAAAACTTTTTTCCTGTTTTCTGGACTAACCGGCTTAGAGTCGTTTATTACTCTAGATACTGTCGAAATAGATACACCTGCCATTCGCGCTACATCTTTAATCGTTATCATTTTTCCTCCTTAAATTTGTAAGTTTAAAGATAATCAATTTTTGATTCTTTAACTACAAAATATATTATACTATCAATAGGTATCGTTTTCAATATATTTTACTAATTTTTTTTATTTTCCAAATAAATATGTTGCTATTCATAGTTAATTTAAATTTCAATGGGAAAAATAATAAAATCTGTTGAAATATAAAATTTGATTTTTGGGCATATTAAAACCCACAATGCCGTAAGTCTCTTAATTCACACCCGCTTTACGCAGGATGGATTATCTGCCTCCAACCGCTGACTTCCCGTCGAAGCGGGCTTGTCATTGGAAGTCGAACGTGATATTCCTTTTTCTATTTGTCGGTTGAATTAATTAACTCACAAACACCATAGGCTTATATGTATTATATCATTAATATTAATATTTATCAATACCTGTATGAAAATAATTTATTTTATATAAATGTGTGTTGTTATTCACAGTGAATTATGGTGTAAATAAGGAAAAAATAATTAAATATGGAAGCCTTATGGAGATTGGATTAAGTTGTGTAAAGTTTTATAAGTGTTATAGTCATCTCATGGCTTAGCCCTAAAAATATACTGCGTTATGATTTTGCGAGTAAAACTGATCATGCCCTAACCCCATTTTCTAAATGAAAATGGCGGTAAGCCACATGCATGGAGAACCAAATCTTTGTGAGTTTAACGAGAAAAAATATTTGATGTTCTCTTATGCGCCATACAACTTCCCAATTGGAGTACCAGCGACAGATTTTATTATTTTTTCCTTTGGGGTACATATGATTCATGTTCTGAATTTTATTGACTTCGGTTTATTTTTTTGTTATTCTTAATAAATATACAGCGTGATTTTTAAAAAATAAAGTGATTACAAAACGTTTAAAAAATATTTGTTCTAACTTGGAGGTAACAAATGAAAAGTATTAAAAAAATATATATTTCCGTTGATATTGAAGGTATGGAAGGTGTTGTAAGTAAACTTGGAATTATAAGAGGTCAAAGCGACTTTGCCATAGCACGCAAAAGATTGGCAGAAGATGTAAATGCCGCAATTAGGGCATGTTTTGATTCTGGAGTAGAAGAAGTAGTAGTATGTGATGGACATGCCGACATGGAAAATATAATTATAGAAGATTTAGATCCTAGAGCAAAGTTAATTAGCGGTGCTATGAGAAGCAGTTTGCAGATGCAATCTATAGAAAAAGGATTCGATGCAGTCATAATCTTCGGACATTCAGGCGCAGGTTCAAGTATGACAGGCGTATTGAACCATTGTTATAATGGAAGAAAAATTTACAATGTAAGAATGAACGGCCAAACCATTAATACAGAAGCAGTTTTAAACGCTATAGTAGCAGGGTATTATAGTGTCCCTCTTATTGCTATAATAGGAGATGATGCAGTTACCCGCGAAGTTGAAGAGCATATCCCAAATGTTGAGAAAATAGTAGTAAAAGAAGCTATTTCACGATTTTGTGCAATGTCTATACATCCTTCTGTTGCTAGAGAAAAGATATATAATAGTGTAAAATCTGCAATAAATAGAGTCAGTGAAATAGAGCCTCTGAAAATTGCAGAACCTATAACTATGGAAATAGATTATAAAGAAACTAGTATGGCAGAAGTTGCAGAACTTGTGCCAGGAGTTGAAAGAATAGCTCCTCGATCTGTTCAGTACACGGGTAAATCTGAAGATGTATTCAAACTTCAAGAGTTACTTGTTTTTAGATTGGTGGATGAATTATAAAGATTTTTTTGCTATCCAAAAGCAATGTCGTTTACATAACACCAAACGACATTGCTTCTAGTTCTATAATAACACTGTTTTCTACATTTCTACAGTCTTGTATGATTTAAAATTTTCACCATATATATCACTTGACAGCATGGTAATAGTAAAAGCTGAAGAATCAACACTATTTATAATTGCCTTAACGTCAGGATATCTATGTTTTTTTATAGCACATAATATTATTTTTATATTTTCACCATGATATGGACTCTGTCCATCAATAAAAGTAAATCCAACTTGATTGACTGTTAATTTTTTAGCCAAAGATTCATGCATAGATGTTATAACTATCAAAACTCTTTGAACATCAGGTTCATACATTATAAAATCAACTGCCTTAGTTAGGCAAAAATTGCATATTGCGGCATAAAGTGCAAATTCAAAGTTACCAAAAACTACTGCAGATGTTAAAATTATGGCTATGTTAATATACATAAATACAATAGATATTCTTATGTGTTTCCATTTTTGCTGTATAGTTAATACAATAAAGTCAAATCCGCCACTCATGGCGTCATTTCTAAATGTTATGCCTACGCCAAGTCCCAATATTACTCCACCAAACACAGCAGCCAATATAGGATCTGACGTCACCGCAGGAAAAATGGATAATATTCTAATAAAGACAGACATCATCATACTACAGTATATAGTTGCAATAGAAAATTTCCATCCAAAGCTTATTAACCCAATCACTATTCCTGGAATATTGATCAGCAGCAAAATAATATCAACAGAAACTGGTATAAGTGCATTAATCAGTACAGACAATCCTGTGGCTCCTCCTGGCGCTATTCCGTTTGGTACAATAAATTGCGATACGCTTATCCCCATCAGCAGAGAAGCAATTGTTAAGGTAATATAATTTTTTACTAATGTCTTCATAAATAAACGCTCCTTATATAAATAATATCAAAATAAAATATTGTAATGTAATAAAAAAACCATTATAATGATATATATATTATTAATTTTTATTCAAATTTATCGTAATATACTTAATAGAATATACAAAATAATAGATTGACAAGGTGATTCTTATGAATGAAATATCTATAAATATAGGAAAACAAATTAAATTGATAAGAAAAATCAAAAATATGACGTTAGAAGATTTTTCAAAAAAAATTAACAAAAGCATCTCTACTGTTTCAAAATACGAAAATGGAAGTATCTCAATAGATATTGAAACCATGTTTGATATTGCTAATGCACTTGAAACTGACATTGCAAAATTAATAAATGATATTCATAACCCTAAAAAAACCGAAAGAAACTTACCTCTTAAATCTGTTTTCGGCAATAGTAATGTTTTATACATGTATTATTTAGACGGTACCACTAAAAAAGTAGTAAATAGTCTTATTCGTCTAAATTATAATTCAATCACAGATCAATATGAGGCAAGTTTATATATGAATGTGCATTTCTTTGATGATTATCATAACTGTGCATATTTGTATCATGGTTCTTTTCATCCATTTGATACCATATCTAGCTTTCATTTTCAAAATCAAGCTAATAATATTGAACAACTGCATATAATGTTTATTAATCCTCTTAACACTTCAACTTACACAACAGGCTTACTATCTGGCATATCTGGATATCCATTTTTGCCTGGCTCAGCAAAAATTATATTGTCAAAAAGTATTTTGAAAATTAGTGATTCTTTGATTAGCAATTTATCTATTTCTAAAGAGGAAATCAAATACATCAAAAAATCAAATCAATTTATTGTCATGCGAATATAAAACCTGTTAAATGTATATAATTAATTTTCAGTTACACAAACTCAGCAGAGCGACATATAAGTCGTTCTGCTGAAATATTTAGTTTTAACACTAAAATAGTTTTACTATTTAAATTCAAACAATTTCAACGTGTTTTCATATTTTTTTCCCACATTGCTTAAACACTTATCTATTTTTAACAAGTTTATATCAAAAAATCCTTTTACAAATTCATTTAATATTAAAGATATCATTTTTCCATCTATCGATTCTGTCTGAGTATTTGAATTACTGAAAAAATCTTCTGCCATTATGTTGTGATCAGAAAAAAATTCATTTATAGTATCTTCTATCACTACATTATATACATTGTTATTCGATTCTCCAAAACTAGCTAAATAGTGATTTAAAGATTTGCTAAATACAAGTGCTGGCTTTTCAAGTTTTTTGCACGCAAGTTTATTGCCATAAATCCATCCATCTAAGTTTATGCTGGCAGCTATCCTATAGTCTTTATCTGATGCATATACAGAAGCTGATCCTCCAAAAGAGTACCCAAAAGTTCCAAATTCTTCACAATCTAATTTGTTAAACAGCATATATTTTTCATCTTTCACTTTTTCTTGCACAAAATCCATGACTTTAATTATGTCATCAGCCCACACATCCATACGTTCTGTAGCTATCTCACACCTATTTAAATATTCTCTGATTCCATCAATAGACCAATTGAATATAAACCTTGGATCTGTGCTGAATTCATCTGAAAGCATCATGTTTTTTACGACTTCTTCTATGAATGGTGCAAAAAGTTCGATTTTTCGCTTCTCTCTTTTGTCTTCGACTATTGTGCAAAAATTTTCTCCCGCACGTGCTACTGCAAATACTACATAGCCATTACTAACTAATTCTTCAATTTGAATTAAATTTGCCCAAGGAACAGAATTATATCCTGGAGAATAAATTATTACTCTATATTTTCCATCTATGATACTTGCATTTTTGTAACAATTAGTTTTAACTCTCATATATTTTTTGTATAACTCGTTTATTGGACTTTTATGTGCAAGTTCTTCAAACATTTTATACATTTCTTTATCGATATAATTCATACGTATTTTTGTTTTACCCTTAGCTGGGTAAAAACATCTATATCCTAAACATCTTTCTTCGTTGCTTTTTTTATAACTTATGTAATCGTCAAAATAGCCAATATCAAATTGTCCTGATGGCTTAGGAAAAACAACTATATCTTTCATTGTCATCCTCCTTAATAACTATTAATTTAAGTTATATATTTCACTGTATTTTTCATTTAAATATTCAATAAAATAGTCAGCATTAATCTCTTCATTCATAATTCTTTTTATTATCTCTGGCCCTGTATAACAATTTCCGTACTGATGTATTTTTTCAGTCAACCAGCTGTTTAGTGGCTCGAAATTTCCTTTAGCAACTTCTTCATAAACATTAGGTACGTCTTTTAAAAGTGCATGTCGTATCTGCCCACCATATATGTTGCCTAATGTGTAGGATTGGAAGTATCCCATAGAACCAGCTGCCCAGTGTATATCTTGCATCAATCCTTCTACGTCGTTTTCAGGTCTTACACCCAAATATTTATAATATTTATCATTCCATGCCTGTGGAAGTGAATCGAAATCTATAGTTCCATCAAACAACTCTTTTTCAAGCTCAAATCTAATTATAGGATGTAGACTGTATGTTACCTCGTCTGCAAGTATTCTCTTTAAAGAACCTTGAACTTTGTTAATAGCTTTGTAATATTCATCTAAAGTCACATTTTCAAACTGTTTAAATCTTTTTTGTGCCTCAGGATAAAAACATTCCCAAAATTCTTTGCTTTTACCGATTAAGTTTTCGTAAAGTCTCGACTGAGCTTCGTGAAAACCTCCCATCACACCACCCCACAAATTTGCTTCATTGACTTCATTATTGCCTCTAAATCCATACATCGCGTGTCCCGATTCATGTATTGTGCCAAATACTCCAAGTTTATATGATTGGCAGTTCAAAGTGATTCTGACATCATTAGGACCGAACATATTTGTAAAAGGATGTGGAACTATTCCATATGCACCTTTGTTTTTATCATAACCTACTCTTTCAATGATTTCTTTTACAAATTCCATCACTTCATTTTCATCAAATTTTTGATTTAAAAATGAATCATCAATATCTATTTCAGTTTCTTGAATCCTCTTTACTAAATTTCCGACGCCTATTTTTATCTTTTCAAACTCTCGAGTCAAAATATCAATATTTACACCTTCATCACATGCATCTACCATAGTTTCGAAAGGCGTTTTGTTTGGATCGCTAAGCTCAGCTATAGCCTTGCTACACTCAAATACTTCTTTCAAATAAGGCTTAAATATTTCATAATTATTATTTTGCAATGCCTCCATCCATTTTGCTTGAGATACTCCTGTAGCCTCTACGAGCTTTCTTTTTAATTCTGTAGGCACATTTATAGTTCTTTTATACATATTTACATAGTTTCTTATAATCGCTTTATCAATATCATTTTCTATATTGGTAATATCATATTCGATAAAGTATTCAGCTATTTTTTTAGCTCTTTCAGAATTTACTAACTCTGATTTTTTAGTAGCCATGTAACCTGCTACCTTTTGTCTGTATGCCCCTCCAGATTTTGGCATGCTTATCCATTGATCCCACATAAGAATTGCATCTAAAGCTCTAAAATAAGATAATTCCTCATTGAGCTCTTTTAGTTCTTTTAACATATTGTTATCCTCCATTTTCAACCTCCAAATCAACTTCTTTTAGCTATTATTAACCGTTTTAATAAATCTGACTTTTTCGATTAATCCGTCATCATTCACATTGTATATTGCTATAGCTTCCGAATAATTATCACTTATATCTCTAAATATTCTTTCATGATCTATTATTACATTATTAGAAATCATCCTGTTCATGAGCTTACAATTAAGCAGTTTATTTTCAAATAATTTGCTATATATTTCTCCCATAGCTTTTTTCCCTCTGAACAAAATTTTCTCACTTTCTGCATCTATTCCTATTATATCATTTGCATACCACTTTAAAAATCCATCTAAGTTTTTATCATTATATGCATTGAGCTGACCTTCTACGGCATTTAGGTATAGTTCCATTTCAACCTCCTGTCAAACTCATACCCTATTTGGATATAAGTTCTACTCCTCCTACGAGCATCATCGGCGAATATCCAAGCGGCACCATCAAAACTTTTAAAGTATTCATGATATTTCCAACTGCTTTCACATTTTTTAAATCTTCATATATATTTCCCGTTACCATACAATCTTTAACTTTTGATACCAATTTTCCATCCTCTATTAAATATGCACTCGAGCAAGTTGCTACATAATCTCCCCTTTCGATATTTCCGATATGTCCGCCTATAACAACATCAATCATTATTCCTCTTTTAACAGAAGACATCAATTCTTCATCCGTACAGGTAGGTTTAACTATAAAGTTACTTGCATTCACTTGTGGAGTGTGATCAAACTCTCTTGCTATAAAATTGCCACGCAGTACATTTTTCAATGTATCCTTAAATACTCCATTTTCTACTAAAAGCACATTTTCAGATGTCTTACATTTATCATCAAAAGCTCTTGTATTATATCCGTAATCCATAGTCGCATCATCAAACACAGTTAATTTTTCAGAAAAAATCTTTTCACCTTCTTTTCCTGCCAAAGGAGATATATTTCTTTTAATATTATCATCGCTAACACCGCTTATCAGCCTTGATATCACTACACCTTGAGCTTGATTGCTAAAAACAACATCATACTTTCCTGATTCGATTTTAACTTGATTGTTTCTTAGTTTATGTTTTTCTATTATCCCATCAATCGTCTTCTCATCCAATTCAAAATATTTTCCGTCTGCCTTATGAAAATATACTTCATCAAATCCTTCATCAGATTTAGTAGTTATCATGATATCATAATTTCCATACGTAGATTTACCATTAAAGCCCTTTGTATTTTTAACATGATCACTGACTAATTTTGCAGATATCATTATTTTTGCATCTAAACTTTCGCCGTTTTTCTCAAGTAATCTCTTATAGATTTTCTCTCCTGCTGATTTTAATTCTTTAGCAGTT
This sequence comes from uncultured Clostridia bacterium, assembly GCA_964371035.1. Classification (GTDB taxonomy): domain Bacteria; phylum Bacillota; class Clostridia; order Tissierellales; family Sedimentibacteraceae; genus UBA1535. Next base: position 25,494 of record CAYJLG010000006.1, read on the forward strand.
AGATTTTCGATTTTTTCATCGTATTTAATATTTTCTGCAATTTTTTCATTATATAGCTCTATAGGCTCTGATTTAATATATTTTAAATTTTCATACGCTCTATCTACTACATCCACATCGTTGATATCAGTAGTTATTCCTGAACCTACACCAGTATCTGTACTAATTTTAACATCTATTTTCACATCGTCTGAACTTTCGATAGAAGAAGCAACTCCGTTTATAAATTCTACTATTGTCGATTTGGTTTGTCTTAAATATACCTCGCCCTGTGCTTCATATGAAATAATTCTGTCATAAAATTTCTGCATTAGTTATTTTCCTCCTATCGCCATATTTTTCACACTTATTGTAGGTGCACCTGAACCTGATTTTTTCATGGACTGCTTTCCTTTTCCACATGCCCCTACTTGACAAATTTTAAAGTCATTTCCTATCATCCTTATATTCTTTAAAGTAGAATATAGCTCTCCCGATACGCTTACACCTCTTATCAAATCTGTAAGTTTTCCATTTTCTATCAGATATCCACTCTGTGCATTTAAGGTAAATTCATTGCCTGTAGTTTGACCTCCTGCAAGTCCAAACAAATACAAGCCATTATCTATATCTTTAATCATCTCATCAAAATCGTGACTTCCATTTTCTATACAGATATTTCCCATTCTGACTAAATTGTTGAAATCATATCCTACACTTCTTGAATGTCCTGTAGCTTTCTCTCCCATTAAACCTGCCGTATATCTGCTGTGCAGTCTCCCTTTCAATACACCTTTTTCTATCAAATACGATTTCTTGCTCTTTACACCTTCATCATCATATTCGTAATATCCAGGCGAGTTAAGTATATTAGGATCATCATATACACTTAATTCATCTACTGAAAACTTCGTTCCAAAAGATAAAGTCTCTATTAAATTTTTAGAGCCCATAACTAAATCAGCTTCCGAAAAATGTCCAAATGACTCATGTATAAACATCCCTGCCAGCTCATTTGACAACACTACATCATATATTCCGCTCTCAACAGATTTAGCATCTAAAAGATTTGCTGCCCTCTTTGCTTCTTCTATCACGTATTCTTCTTGATTTAGAATATGCTCGTACTCTCCATTTCCTCCTAAAAGCGCCATGGCTGTCTGCACATCATCTCCATATTTTGCCGTTATAAACATCGGAATTCCAACATGAACTACTTCTTGCTCAATCTCTGCACCTTCAGAAGACACAAAATACTTCTTGATAGTTTGTTCTATATACATTACTCTTACAGATACAATCTTATCGACAGTTTTAGCTATTTCAGAATATTTGTTCATAAGTTCAATCTTGTCACCTAAGCTAAAATTTCTCGGATCAGATTTTAATTTGTAAAAAGTATTATCTTTACACACTTCAGTTTCGGCTAATTTCACATCACCTTTAATTAACAGTGCATTTTCTGTTACTTTCTTCACAGCATCGCCTATTTTTTCTATGTCGCTAAATGAATGAGCTGCAAAACCACCACCAGCAAAAGCTCTTGCTAAGCCTCCTGATTTTTTAACACAACTTACACTGTCTACTTTTCCATTTGTGCACTGAATTATCGTATTTTCTTGACATTCAAGTCTTATATCCTGATAACATTCTTTTGTCAATGCCTCTTTAAGCATCTTAATCATACCATAAACTCCTTCCGTCACATCTAGCTGTTAAACTGAGATAAAGTGACTTCATCTTTATATTTTTCACATATAGTTTCAAAATTTTTAGTTTTATCGCCTTTTACATATATGTCAAAAAATGTCTTTGTAAAATCTTTTTTAATCTCATTCATCAATTTGCCCTCTATAATATCTGTGCCTTTATACATTTCTTTTATTTCTTCTTCATTTATGACGCACATGTCAGACATAAATTCATTTTGAGTTCTCTTAAAGATGAGGCTTGAAATATTTTTATTTTCAGTTCCGTAATTCGCTTCATAATGCTTTTGAATTTTGCCGAAAACAAGAGCATTTGACGGAAGAATCTCATCTAAAAACTTTCCTCCGAACACCCAACCTTCATAATTTATAGAAGCTTTTATCCTAACATCGTAGTATGCTGCATTAAGTGAAGACGAGCCACCTAGAGAATTTCCGAAAGCCCCAAATCCTGATGTATTCATCTTTTCATTTAAAATGTTCCCTTTATCTTCGTTTAATTCTATGGCAACATCTATCATTTTTGAAATATCAGCCGACCAATCATCAGTCTTTGCGGCAGCTATTTTGCATTGTCTTATGTATTTAATCATCCCACCTAAAGACCAGTTATACGCAAAATTTGGATCTTTACCGTCATATTCTTCTGCTTCTATAAAATATTTTACTATCTCTTGATTAAACGGTGCTGTCTGTTCCGAGTTTCTCAATATATCTTCGCTACAAGTTTTAGTTATAACGCTCTCTCCACCTCTTGCTACTGCAAATACTATATATCCACTCTTTACTAAATTCTCTATCACAAACAGATTATCCCACTGAACATTATTAAATCCGTGTGAATAAACTATGACTTCAAATTTCCCTTCAGCAATCACTGCATCTTTGTATATATCAGTTTTGTAGTCACAATATTTTTCAAACATCTTTCCAAATGGACTCTTTTCAAGCGCCTTTTTATACTCTTCACATCTATCTTCATCTAAATATTTGCTAGCTTCACCGCTAACTTCTTTTGCCGGAAAAAAACATCTATATCCTAATACTCTTTTCACTTTATTTCTCAAGTATTCGACATTTCCATCAAAATAACCTATTTTATATTCCATAAAACTTATATCTCCTCGCTCAAAATTTTTTCAAATTCATCTACCAATCTATCAAACTCGCTTATTGCGTCTTCTATCGGTTTAGCACTTGTCATATCTACACCTGCTTTTTTTAGTAGCTCTATAGGATTATCAATACATCCGCTCTTAAGTAGATCCATAAAATCCTCTATTGCACCTTTGTCTCCTGATTTTAATCTTTTAGATAAAGCTATCGCAGCTGCAAGTCCTGTAGCATACTTATATGTGTAGAAGTTTAGATAAAAATGAGGATATCTTGACCAATCAGCCACTATAAAATCATCGATTATCATGCTTTCTCCATAGTATTTCTCATGTATATCTCTATTGATTTGATTAAATACAGAAGCATTGAGATTTACAGATTTTTCAGATTCTTCATGTATAGTCAAATCAAATTCGGCAAGCATTGTCGTTCTGAAAAACATACCTCTAAACTGTTCAAGCAAATGATTTAAATATTGCAATTTTTCATCTCGATCTTTTGACTGTTCAAGCAAATGATTCACAAATATCCAATCTGCCATCAACGAAATCACTTCAGAAGTAAATATCGTGAACTTCGAGTCAACATAAGGCTTAGTTTTATTAGAAAAATAATAGTGCATCGCATGTCCCATCTCATGTACAAGAGTAGATGCTCCTGCCGCAGTATAATTATAACTCACACAAATATAAGGATGTGAATTATAAGTCGCACACGAGTACGGCGATGGATTTTTGCCTTCACAAGCTTCTAAGTCTATCCAACCTTCTTCATATCCTTTTCTAAAAGCTTCCATATACTCTTCACCCAAAAACTCAAAGGCTTCAAGCGAGTATTTCTTTACATCTTCATAGCTTATACTTACGGCTTCTCCATCTATTATAGGAACTTGAACATCATACATGTATTGTTCATCATAGCCCAATAATTTCTTTCTCAAACTCATAAATCTATGAAGTGAGGCGACTTTTTTATTAGCTGTTTCTATCAGATTTCTATATACCACAGAATCTATATTTTCTGACTGTGTTGCAGCATTTAAAGCCGAATCGTAATTTCTTAACTTGGCTATAATCTTATCATATTCTATCTTTGAAGATAAAGTTGAAGAAAGGGCATTTATGTTTTTCATAAAACAACCATAATACTTTTCATGAGCTTGCTTTCTTAAATCTCTGTTTTTATCATTAAGTAGTTTTGCAAAACTGCCATTTGTCAAAATAATCTCTTCGCCAGAATCTGTAATTACATTTGGAAATTTCATATCTAAAAAACATATTCCCGAAAAAATTTTCTCAGGTGTTTTAGCAAAATTTTCTAAATTCGCAACATATTTTTCTTCATTTTCATCTAAAACATGAGGCTTTTTTAAAAGTAAATCTTTGATATATCTTTTGTATAACCCTAAAGCTTCATTGCCTTCAAAAAATATTTTTAATGCTTCATCATCAATCTGTAAAATCTCGCTATCTATAAAAGATGTTTCCATGTTGAATGACATAAGCATTTTATTAGAATCTTCGGACATATCTTGATACTTCTTCACTCTCAAATCTTCATCTTTTTTTAAATATGCATAAAATATCACATCATCCAAATTTCTCAGGATCTCAAATTTCAAGTTTAAAGTGTTGAGCAAATTTTCTGAACTTGATGTAACTTTACCTTTATAGCATACCAATTTTTTTATATCAGAAGATATATCATCAAATGATTTTTTCCAATCATCATCACTTTTAAAAATATCTGTAAGCTTCCATTTTAAATTTTCATCTATTTCATTTCTGTTTTTCATGCTATACCTACCTATCTAATTCATACAAAGAGTCGCCTTTATTTATCGCAAACGAAGTTATAACACAAAGTACGAGCGCCTCTTCTGTTGCATAAAATTCTTCCTTTATATTACCGAAAAAATCTGTAATAGTGCCGATTAACTGTTCTTTTTTTACCATTTCACCAGGAATCACCTCAGGACTCCAACAGCCTGAACAATTTGCATAAAAAATATTTAATTTTTTGAATTCTATTGTTTCGATTTTGTGCGCTTCTCCCTCATACATGCCTAATACTTTGAGAAGATTTATTACTCCATCACAGTAATTTTTTACTTGTGCTCTATCGACAATCCCATCTCCACCTACAAAAGATATAACTGAAGGTATCCCGAGCTCTCCAGCTCTACCTATAGCAGTTTGAGGAAAATCCACACCACTTATTAACTCTATACCTAATGCAGAAGCTCCTTTTTTAGCAATTTTCATCACTTCTTCATCGCAGTTTTTCGCATACATGCAAAACGGAATTAATTCTTCATGCAAATCGCCTCCATGCAAGTCTAAAAGAAAATCTGCCCTTGAAAACAGCTCTTTTTCTATTGTGAATCCTATCTTATCTGTAAGAGTTCCATCTTTGTCTCCAGGAAATGCTCTATTACAATTCTTATCATCTATAGGGTTTACATGTTGCACTTTTGCATAAAAACCATGTATATTTATGGGATTAGCTATTATCACTCTTCCTTTAAGCTTAGTCGGATTTATAAGTTTACTTAAATTGATAGCTGTCTCAACCCCGACATATTCGCCTGCATGTATGCCTCCCAAAATTACGACTGTAAAATCACCCTCAAAGCCTAATATTTCAGTAATAGGGATCTCACAATCTGAATTAACAACTTTCAAAAAACCTTGTTTCATTTCTCCTCTTTTAGCATTCAGCATGTTTCTTTGCCTCTCTTTCGACATATCTCTCTAATATAGGCAATGGTACATTTCCTACTTCTAAAACTAATGAATGAAATTTTTTAATATCGAACTTTTCTTTCGTTATAGATTGATACATGTCTCTTAGCTCAAAAAATTTTAGTTTTCCATATTTATAAGGTAAACATTGACCTGGTATACATGCTGAGTATCTCACTGATTCAGACATAACCATGGCTTCATTAGCATAAGTTTCTTCTCTTATGATTTTTCTTGCCTTTTCTATGCTATATCCAAGTTCATTCATGCCTGTATCAGCGATAAGCCTAATACATAAAAATTTATCGCCTTCAATCATTCCATAATAGTCTAAATCATCATACAGTCCTACTTCTCCCATCAACATCGCACTATATTCGGCCCAGCCATCTCCATACCCTGTATTACCAAATCTTCTAAATAGACTATGTATATCTTCGCTTTCTCTTACTATACTTTCTTGGAAATGATGCCCAGGTTGTAGCTCATGAGCTATAAGTGAAGATGCAACTATTTGATTTTTGCTTCCATCTACTCCATATCCACTAAATCTGTATACGCCTATATCTTTGCCTTCATCATCTGCCTCTATACCGAAATATCCAAAAGTCATCGTTTTTTCATGCATAGGATCTAATCTTTTAGCACAGCATGGTGTTGAAGGTATCTTTTCAAAGTAATCGCCTAGTATATTTTCGACTTTCTTATTAAAGCTATTCATCAATATATCTAAAGCTTCAGGAGATTTTGGATAAACTTTTTCGTTAGATTTAAGATCCTCTAAAAAGCTGTCATTTGTTCCTTCAAAGCCAAATTTTTTCCTTATTTTTTCTTGTTCATCATTATTTAATTTAAGATATTTCCAGCCTATATCATTGAGTTCTTCAGAACTCAAATCATATCCTATATGAAATTCTCTCATGTAGTCATAATATTCTTTGCCATTCGGGTACTGAGCATATCCGGGATTTTTCGGTGCATTTTCTCTATATGTATCTTTTGAAAGCTCCGCCATAATTTCTTTTATATTATTTGAGGCTTCTTTTAAATACTCCATGACTGTCTCTTTTTGAATTTCAGAAGCGATGCTGTCTTCTTTATAAAGACTCAAAGGATGCGTTTTAACATCAAACTCTTCATAAGTTTTCAAAAAAACTATGCAGCTGTCTATAGCGAACTCAAATATATAGATATTTCTTTTTATTTGTTCAAAGAACTTCACTTTCATATCATTTGTAAATCTCAAATAATCTTTTGCGAGTTTGATTCTTGATTCAACTCCTACTTCAGTGCTTATATCATGCTTTGATAAATATTGCCACATAAAAAACAGTGGGCTGTTATATGGTGTAATCTCAAACATTATCCAATAAAAATCTTCCATCAAAGGACTTATCGGAAACATTAAATATTTGATAAAATACTCTATCTGCTCTAATGCTAAGACATCGTAACTGTTCAGATTTTCTTCTTTTAAAATTTCGACCTTTCCTAAAAGCATATTCATAGTAGATTTATTCAACTTTAAAGCCTCTAAACTGTAATCAGGAATCAAATCAATATGATTTGACGGATCTCTTTTTTCAAAAGTCTTTATAGGTGGCATTTTACTCAATATATCTTCTATTTCATCTGCCAATTCAACTATTTTTTTATTTTCTATAACAGGCATATTTTCCTCCATAATATAAGTTCCATTTTATAATTTCATCTGATATCTACATGACTTTCTTACATGCTACAAAATGATTTTCAGATATTTCATCAAGTGCTACATTCGATTTTGAGCATTTTTCGTCTGCAATAGGACATCTGCTTGCAAATCTACATCCAGGTTTAGGGTTTATTGGACTTGTCAATTCACCTTTTATAGATTCAAGCTTGGTTTCTCTGGCACGTCCGCTCGGTATAGGGATTGCACTAAGCAGAGCTTTTGTGTAAGGATGTTTAGGATTTTTGAACAATTCTTTTGATGTAGCTTTTTCTACACATTGCCCCAGATACATTACAGCTATATCTGTAGAGATATGCTTCACAACACTCAAATCATGAGTTATAAACATATATGTTAAATTCATTTTTTCTTGCAAATCCATAAGCAAATTTAAAATTTGTGCTTGTATAGATACATCAAGAGCCGACACAGGTTCATCACATACAATAAACTTAGGATTGACAGATAATGCTCTTGCAATTCCTATACGTTGTCTTCTTCCGCCGTCTAATTCATGTGGATATGCATTGTACAATCTTGGTGCAAGACCTACAGTCTCCATAAGTTCAAGAACCAATTCTTTTCGTTTTTTCTTATCTTTCTCTATCCCATTTACAAGAATAGGCTCTCCTATTATTTGGCCTACACTATGTCTTGGATTTATACTCGAATAAGGATCTTGAAAAATTATTTGAAGATCTTTTCTTAATTCCTTTAATTCTTTTGCATTGCATTTTGTTATATCTTTTCCATCAAATATGACTTCGCCATCAGTAGCTGGCAACAATGAAAGAATAGTTCTTCCGAGTGTTGTTTTTCCGCATCCTGATTCGCCAACTATGCCTAATGTCTTACCTTTTTCTATAGTAAAATTCACATCATCCACAGCGTGCAATTTAGCAGATTGACCTACATCAAAATATTTTTTGAGGCCCTTAGTTTCTATTAAAATCTCTCTCATATCTTCGCCCTCCTTAATCCTTCATTCTTGGATCTAACGCTTCCGACAATCCATCCCCCAACAAATTGAAAGATAGAGCTGTTAAAACTATTGCAAGTCCTGGTACCAATACAACATGTGGGTGAGTTCTCATATGCGTTTGTGCTTCAGATAACATAGCTCCCCACTCAGGTGCAGGAGGCTGAATACCCATTCCAATAAAACTAAGTCCCGCTGCTGACATTATGAGCCCGGCTATACTCATAGTCGCATTTACTATTATCAACCCTATAGCATTAGGAAGAACATGCATTATTATAGTTCTGAATGTCCCCACACCGGTAGCTCTTGCTGCTTCTATATAATCCATTCTGACAACAGATAACACAACAGATCTCACAACTCTTGAAAATCCTGGAATACTTGATATGCTTATCGCTATCATTAAGCTGTTAAGCCCTGCACCGAAGGCAGAAACTAAAGATAAGGTCAATAGCATCCCTGGTATACACATTATAGTATCTAATATCCTCATGACGATATAATCAACTTTTCCTCCGAAAAATGCTGTTGCTGCGCCTATTATCCCTCCGCCTACCAATGCTATAGAAGTGCATACCACACCAAACATAAGAGAATATCTTGAACCGTGAACTATTCTCGCAAACAAATCTCTACCATAAGCATCCGTGCCAAACCAATGTTCAATACTTGGTGCTTGCAACCTTTCCAGAGGATATTGAGCTATAACTTCTGTGTCATAGTCAGCTATAAAATCTGCAAATATCGCTACTAATATTATTATAACTATAAAAAACAGTCCTATCATTGCAGGTTTATTCTTTTTAAGCCTAAACCAAATATCAGCTATCTGACTTTGTTTTTTATCGGTAACTATATCTTTTTTTCTATTTTTCGCTTCCATATACTCTCCTCCTATCTGCTAAATTGTGCTTTAATTCTTGGATCAAGATATGCATATATCAAATCCACTATTAACATAATAATCATAAACAAAGTAGCTAAAAATATTGTTGACCCCATTACTATAGGTATATCTTTCATTCTTATAGCAGTAATTATTACGGTTCCCACGCCAGGAAGTCCAAATACAAGTTCTGTAATCATAGAACCTCCCAAAAGACCTGCAAAACTCATACCTAGCATAGTTATTACTGGCATCAATGCATTTTTAATCGCATGTTTCCATATGATTCTTTGTTTAGAAGCACCTTTAGCTTTAGCTGTTCTTATATAATCTTGTCTCATGGTTTCAAGCATCTGATTTCTTGTTATTCTCGCCATAAGTGCCGCTGAAGGTAGTGCCATGGTTACAACAGGCAAAATATAATGATCAATTCCCCCTATACCGCTACTTGGAAGTATTTTCAAAATAGAGCTAAATAATAATATAAGCATAAGACTTAGCCAAAATCCAGGTACAGAAGCTATTATTAAAGAACTTACAGTCAAGCTTATATCAAGTTTTGAATATTGACGGACAGCTGATAAAATACCTAATGGGATACCTATTATAGCACATACTGCTATCGCACTTATTGCAAGTGTCAAAGTTACCGGGAAAACAGGTAATATTTCGTTAAACACTGGATCTCCCGTTCTGTAGCTATATCCAAAATCAAATTGAATCGCATTTATTACATAATTAAAATATCTTTGAAAAAATGGATCATCAAGTCCCAATTCCTCTCTTAATTGTTCAACCGCTTCTGGCGGAGCATCCTTTCCTAAGATTATTTCTGCAGGATCTCCTGGGGTTATATTCAGAATAAAAAATACTATCAGTATTATAAGCAAAATCATAGGAATTATTGCTATTAATCGTTTAAAAACATATTTATGCATTCTGCATACCTCCTTAACTTATTTGTACAAATGACATTTGATCATATGTGTTTCGTTTACAGAATTATTATCTGGATTTTCAGTTTTGCAAATATCCATGCATCTATCGCATCTTGGATGAAACTTACATCCTGTAGGTAAATTTGTCGGATCAGGCATTAACCCATCTATAGGTTTAAGTCTATCACTTTCATCTTCAATATTTGGAATACTCCCAAACAAACCTTTTGTATATGGATGTCTGTCAGTATCTTGTAAGAAAAAGTCTTCAAAAGTCCCATATTCAATTATTTCTCCAGCGTACAAGACAGCTACTTTATCGCAAGTTTTAGCTACTATCCCTAAGTCATGAGTTATCATAACCATAGACATATCAAGCTTTTGTTTTAGTTCTTCCATCATAGCCAGCACTTGTGCCTGAATGGTTACATCTAGGGCTGTTGTAGGTTCATCAGCTATTAAAAATTCAGGGCTGCATGCGAGTGCGATAGCTATTACAGCTCTTTGCTTCATTCCACCACTAAATTCATGCGGATATTGTTTTTTTCTATCTGGGCTAATACCAACCAAACTTAATATTTCATCAACTCTTTTTCCTAATTCTTCTTTTGATTTTTGCTCATCATTGTGCAAATACAAAGCTTCCTCAATTTGATCTCCTATAGAAATTACTGGATTTAAACTTGTCATAGGGTCTTGAAATATCATAGATATTCTTGCGCCTCTAACTACCTGCATTTCTTTTTCACTAAGCTCTAAAAGATTAATACCATCAAACTCGATACTCCCATTCAATATTTTTCCCGTCCTATCTGGAAGTAATCTAAGTATGCTCAATGCTGTAGTAGATTTTCCTGCTCCCGTTTCACCAACCAAGCCTAACGTTTCTTTTCTTTTTAGCTCAAAACTTATATTGTTTACAGCTTGTACAGTCTCTTTACCACTAGTATAAATAACTTCTAAATCTTTCACTTTTAAAAGTACATCATTTTTATTCATAGCAATCTATTCCTTTCTTTTAACTTCGTGCAATGTCGTATTTATATGAAAAGGCTGTGACAGAAAATTTTAGTTCTACACAGCCTTACATTTTTAAATTCCTAATATATTAATTAGTTTGCAGGTTTAAATTCATTAAGATAGAAAACTCCTGTTGCTGCTCTTATAGGATATATTCCCGTAAGTTCACTTGAATGAGCAAAGTTTGAAACTGTTTCATATAAAGGTAACACTATACTTAAATCATTTAACATCTTTAAACCATCAGCCAACATTGCTTGACGTTTTTCAACATCTCCTTCAGCTCTTATCTTTGCAACAAGCGCATCATACTCTTCTGTTCCGCCCATGTGTGCACCAAAATATGGATGTGCAGAAGATCCTACATACAAGAAATCTTCGATCGTAGCTCCTAAAACACCACTAAGAGTAGGTACTAGTTCAGCTTCGCCGTTTATAACCTTAGTAGTCCAAGAATGTGCATCTAATTGTTCTATGCCTGTTTTTATTCCAATTTTTTCTAAGTCAGCCTGTATCGATTGTGCAAGAGGAACATGTATCGATTGAATATTGATCATGATTTCTTTTCCATCGTAATTTGATTTATCCAAAAATTCTTTAGCCAACTCTTCATTATATCCTTCAAATCCTGATGCTCCAAAATTTTCGCCTAATGCACTTTCAGGTAATAAATCTTTAACAGGTGTCCCCATGCCTTCTTCTGCTATTGCAATAATATTTTGAGGATTAATACCATGCTGAATAGCTTTTCTTAAGTTAACATCATCATTTAGATAATCTCCCATCAAATACATAAGCATCTGTGCCGCTCCACTGTAGGTAGCAACTGTCAAATCATCATTTCCTTCTATTATAGGGAGCTGAGCTGCAGGAATATTCGGAACTAACTCCACTTCACCATTTTCAAGCGCTACTACAGCTGTTGAAGGATCTATCGGTGGTTTTACTGTAGCATTTTTAATCTGTGCTTTTTCGCCAAAATAATTTTCATTAGCAACAAGTGTAACTGTACCATCAATATCATAAGATACAAATTCATATGCACCTGTGCCTACTGGTTTAGCCGCAAAGCCTTCAACATCATCAGCACGTTCCTCAGGAACTATCATAAATGCAAGTGCCAAAGCACCGTTAATATTTTGATATGGAGCACCTTTAGTTATTTTAACAGTATATTCATCCACTTTTTCCCAAAGTGTAATAGACTGTAAAAAACCGCCAAACAAAGGCAAAGACAACATTGTGTCTAATGTATAAATTACATCATCTGCATCAAATGTAGATCCATCATGAAATGTTACATCTTTTCTTAAATAATATGTAACAGATTTTCCATCATCAGTATCTTCCCAACGCTCTGCAAGTGCGGGCGCATACTTCCCATCGTTATCTACACGTACTAGTCCGTCAAAGATAGCATGTGAAACAGCATTATCTCCACCGACTCCCGAAGCTGGATCTACGCTTTCACTCTTATAAACACCCATAATAGTTACAGATTCTTTTGTCACTGTTTGCCCGTCTGAGCTGCTAGTCCCTTCAGTATTCTCATCTGCTCCACATCCTACCAACATCGTAAGCGACATAGCGATAATTAATATTATTGAAATAATTTTTTTCATCTTTCCTCCTAATATTTTTATTAATATACATTTTATGATAATATGAAAACAATTTCAAATATCATTTTTCTACTATTTTTACAATTTTTAATGTTAATTTTTCATGTAAAGAAAATTTAATGCATTTTTTGCGACATTTTTAATATGTATTTTTTTAATTGAAATAATTTCATAAATTTCTGCATTAATAAGAAAATAACACTGGGTGCATAATTTTACAATTCTGCGCCATCTTTATTTAACATTTCTACAACATCTTTCCCGTCTATATCTCTTATTTTAATTTTATTATCTATAGAAATAACTGATGCAACAGCAGCAGCTTGTCCGTAGCCAAAACATTGACCAAGCACTCTGCAAGAAGCTAAAGCCTCATGTTCAGCACAAAGATTTCTACCTGCAACAATTATATTTTCTCCAACCTCAGGAACAAGTGCTCCATATGGCACAGTATAATAGTCATCTAATATCCATTCAAGCTTTGGAGTTTTTCCCGAATGTAGTTCTATTGGCCATGCTGATTTTACTATGCCGTCAGGAGTTTTCACACAATTGATAACATCATCATTTTTTAGTTTTTTTATACCAACGATAGAACGTGTTTGTCTTACTCCTACCTCTACGCCTGTGTCCATAATATATGCATCCTTGAAGCCTGGTATATTATCTTTTAGAAACCTTAAATATTCTTTTGCTTGTAATCTACCTACTATTTCTGCTTCTGTATGATCGATTGGGTCGGTTACATTTAAATCTCTACCATCTTCTCCCGATATTCTTGTGACATTACACAAAACTTCATTTGGGTTTACAGTGTCAAACATCCAAATGTGTTCTCTTGGCAATTTGTATTCACCGTTCTTATTTGCTGCTATAATCTTCTTTGTCAAATCATGAGGAGCTATAGTATTTCCGTCCATATATTCTAAAAATTTCTCTGTATTGATGTTAAAAGCTCTAAAAATCATGGTTGGACTTTGGATTTTTCCATCATCACCAAAAAATGTTGATAATCCCGCTCTATGAATAACGTCTGCATCACCAGTTGCATCTATTATGATATCTGCTTTAATAATTCCAAATCCAGATTTCGTATCTATTAACAACCCTTTAAAATCTTCACCTTCCATAACTACGCCACAAACTTTAGTATGATATAAGATTTGTACACCTGCAGTTTTTAACATTTCATCGGCTAAAACTTTAAACTTAAAAGGATCATGCGTCCTCAAGTATGTCTTTCCATATTTTTGAGGTGGCATAAGACCTTTTCTTCGCTCTAATTCTTCTGCAAATCTTTTCGCCATACCACCTACCAATAATTTAGGAGTACTTTCTTTCTCACTCGCATAGTACATGCCACATAGAGTGCCTGATAATCCTGCGACGGATGCACCACCCAAGAACCCATATTGTTCGAGTAAAATTGTATCCTTCCCCATCCTTGCTGCAGTTTCAGCTGCGGCTATACCAGCTGGACCTCCTCCCGCAACTAATATCTGAGTAGAAAAAATTATTGGGTATTCATCTTCATTGACTTTAATTATAGATTTAAATTCTCTCATATTACATTTGCCTCCTTAATTACGCGCCATGCATATTTGCTCTAAAAGATATCGTGGGCTTATACGGATTTTCTTTAATAATTCTCATATCTAATTCAACACCTAGTCCAGGTTTAGTCGGAACTCTCATCTTGCCATCTTTAAGAGACATATCCAAATTGCTAAGTTTTTCTATAATAGGATTTTCTTCTAAATGGTACTCCAAACTGTCCAAATTATCTATTACAGCACACACATGCAAACTTGCTGATGTAGCTATAGGCCCTGTCATATTGTGTGGTGAAAGCTTTCTATTTAATTTTAAAACCCATCTATTGGCTTTTAACATTCCCGTTATTCCGCCTATATATTTAATATCAAACATATATACATCGAGTGCATCATTTTCAAACAATGTCGCTAGGCTTTCTATACTATACTGCATTTCAGCACCCGACACCTTCAACCCTATAGAATTTTTTACAGATGATACGAGTTTTCCATCCTTTTCAGATACAGGTGCTTCAAACCAGTAGGGGTTATATATTCTCAACATATCAGCAACTCTAATTGAAGTTTCATAGTCAAAACGCCAGTGATTATCTACTCTTATTTCAATATCATTTCCTACTGCCTTTCTTATTGCCTTAAATCTATCAACACCTCTAATCAAATATTTTTCACTTTCTTCACTTGCAGTCTGCCATGTATAATCATCAAAAGGTGCACATTTTATTCCTGTAAAACCACGTTTGATCATTAACTTTGAAACTTCTGCAAATTCATCTATAGTCCTCGTTTTAAGCGCTCTATTATAAGTAGCATACATTTTAACATCTTGGTTCTTAAGCTCTCCTAGCAATTCATATACAGGTTTATTGCAGTATTTTCCTTTTAAATCCCATATACACATATCTATGCCTGAATATACAGACGCTTCAATTAAATTTTTAAATTTCCCATTATACGTCAAGTTGTCTTCAACAGGATTTTTTCCTATATAATTTGATTTTAATGCTTCGATCATTTGTTCAACTTGTAGCTCGAATCCATCCAAAGTTGCTTCACCATAACCTGTCAAACCTGAATCAGTTTCCATAAAAAGAAATATCCAATTGCTGTATTTTGAAATATTCATTATTTTGCAATACAAATTTGTTATCTCCATGCAATCACCTCTTTAAAACTAATCTTTTTTACTTCATTTTCTATCTAAATATTTATTTTTATTCTTCCGTTGTTTTTAAATTTAGATAATCTAAAGCACATTTTACATATGCACACACTCCATATTGAAGTGCATCTTCGTCTGCCATATATTTTTCATGATGCTGAGGATAGATATACCCTTTTTCTTCATTTCCACAGCCAAGAAACAAATATACACCCTTAGCGTGTTGCAAATAAAATGAAAAATCTTCTCCGCCTGCAGTTCTCCCTCTATCAAAAAAAGCCTCTTCTCCATATAATTCTTTGACGCTCTGTTTTAAAAAAACAGTGAGTTTTTCATCATTTATAGTTGGTGGTAGCAATTGAGAATACGAAAAATCAGACACTTTAGCTCGATAAGCTTCAACAGTCGACTTAACTACACGCTCTATCATCTCAGGAAATTTTTGTGAAACTTCTAAGCTATAAGTCCTCGCAGTACCAGTGAGTTCAACTTTAGTAGGTATAACATTAAATCTACTTCCCGAATGAAAACTCCCTATAGTTATTACAGCTGTCTCTTGTGGATCTATTTCTCTGCTGACTATACTTTGTAAATTTACTACAGCAGATGAAGCCGCCAGTATAGGATCTATCGTTTCATGAGGTCTCGCCCCGTGTCCCCCTTCCCCTTCAATCTCTATAGAAAATCTGCTAGCCGCCGCGAATCTTGGGCCAGGTTCGATCGAAAACTTACCTGTCGGCATATCACTAAAAACGTGCATTCCAATAATAAAATCAACATCTTTCATGGCTCCATTTTCAATCATATCGAGCGCACCTTTCCCAATTTCCTCGGCAGGTTGAAATAAAAATTTTACTTCTCCCGAAAATTCATTTTTTAAATCATTTATAACTTTCACAGCACCTAAAAGCATAGCAGTATGAAAGTCATGTCCACAAGCATGAGAAATTCCTTTATTTACAGATGCATACGCAAATCCTGTTTTTTCTTCAACTTCAAGTGCATCTATATCGGCTCTTAATGCAACGCATTTTTCAAAATTTTTATTCATCTTGCTACCTCTAATTGTTGCAACTATTCCCGTTTTGCCACACCTAAAAAACTCTACCCCATATTTTTTTAACTCTACAATTATTTTTTCAACAGTTTTAAACTCTTGTAGCCCTACCTCAGGATATTTGTGAAAATGTCTTCTCAACTCAATTATGTCATCTTTATATTTGTTTGATATTTTTTTTATATCCATGATTATTATCTCCATATTTTAAAATATTTATTAAAAAAACTGTGAAAAAAGATAATCAATCTATTTACCACAGCATTTTTAATTGTTTAAAATTACAACTTGCATTACGTTACTTCATTTTTGATTTTTCAAAATACTTAGTGTTTTTATAATTCAATTTGCCAAACATTTCTTGTTCTTTAGTTTGATAAGTTTTTAAAAATGATAGGCAATATTCTGTGATGAGCATACGATAATTCTCTGTATCTCTCGTACCTACTCTATCTTTAGGCTCAAAGTATATAAAATCAGTAAATCCCATATGATCTCCATCAAGCACACCTACATAGTAGCTATCTTCTGTATTCGCATAAACATAACCCATCAGCATTCCCCATATGTTTGGATTTCCTAAAGAGAGAAATGGTTTTTTGATATCCTCTGCATAATGCTCTCCAAAGTTACCACCATCCAAGTTTATTCCGCATACAACTCTTTTGTCCATTCTAGCCACATCTACAGAGGCAGCACCTCCATAAGAATGTCCTGCTACAGAAACTCCCAATTTAAAATTGATCCTACCAGAAAACATATCTTTTTTACTTCTATTAAGTTTTTCCATGTAATCTATTGTAGCAATTTTATCACTATTCCAAACAACTAAGTTTTCATTGAATGCTTCTTGTAACCCGAAAAATTTTTTACCTAACTTTATTGCATCAAAACTATCACCATATTCATTAAACTTTGGAACTAATTTTTCTAATTTTTTAAGTAGATTTTTATTCCCCATAGCCTGCATTTTATCTTCACCTATTCTTTGCATCCTTCCATCTGGAAAATATACTACTTCATCATCTGTATGTCCAATAGACACAACTATAAATCCAGAACTTGCCAAATCCGAACATAAAACTGTATTGAACATTGCAAAACAACCTAATCCAGTGCTGAAAACAATCAACGGATATGACTTTTCCTTGTCTGATATTTTAATATCTTTGAAGCATTGTGTAATAGTAGATGTTAACTCTTCCGCATTCGGTGCCTCAGGAAACAACTTCTTATCTCCATACGGAAATGGCTCTTTTCCCTCACTTCCATCAGCTGGATAATAAATAAATAATGGCAATTCTCTTTTTTTACCCTCGTAAGTATATTTAAAAGAAATATGCTGTATACCTACTGTATAACTCCCTATCGGTTTTGGTAAAGTAACTCTCATTTGTGTACTCCCTTTCTGATTTTTAATTTATTTTTATCTCTTTTATCCTTTAAATCGATGTGCTTTCTTCTTTATATTATATGCTTACCATCAAGCATGATAATATTTTATCAAACACTATATTTGATCATCCGTAAATAATATTTTCACATTCCTTATATACATACTCACAAGGCGTGATACCTAATTCTTTCGATTTGATTAGACATTCTAATGTTTTTTTAGGAAGTGTCTCTTCTATTTTTTTGAGTAAATTGTCGTAACTAGCATTTTTTCCATGCACATAATGTTCTTCTCCGCTCATTACGCCTGCAGCATTATGCCACCATTCTGTAACAAACAATATTCCCTTTTCATCTAATAATTTAGAAAGTTTTATTTCTTCTTCTTGACTAGAAGCCCTGAGTTGATTATTCGCAGGTCCAAATATATACTTGAATTTTAAATCTTTTATGTTTTCTTCGTGAATTATCCCGCCTATAGCGCAGGGGCAAAAGATATCCGCTTCAATTTTGAGTATATCTTCTTTTACATGTATTATGTCGGATTGTGGATTGTTCTTAATCAATTCTTCTACTCGATCTGCATTAATATCTGTAACATACAATTTTACATTTTCACTTAAAAAGTGTTCTGCCATATACCTTCCTACAGCTCCTAACCCTTGTATCGCTATACTCATTCCAGCTAAGCTATCTTTTCCTGTCTTAAATTTCACAGCTTCTTTAAGAGAAAGATATGTTCCGAATGCTGTCGGTTTTCCACTTTCACCAAGAGGCGATGAAGGACCACTAGTATACTGTAAAGAAAAATGCTCATTTATTATGTCTGCCATCTCAGTTGGAAAATTCATATCTGGACCTGTCATAGTTCTTGATCTATCTATAGCAAATGCTAAAAAACCAAGCACATCTAAATCATCAAGATTTAAAGGATCCATATGTACTGTTGTTTTACATCCTCCAAAATTTATTCCAGCTGCTATATTTTTAAAACTCATAGCTCTTCCTAAATTTAATCCATCGATTATGACATCTATCTCTTCATCTTCAAATCCGTGCCTTCTTATCCCACCTGCCATTGTAGCTTGATATAAATTGTTTATCCCTAATTTTCTACTGTGCTGATTGCACATAAAACGTATATTATGCTTAGCATTATAATAACATTCCATGCCGTAATGTTTACCTTTTCGTAAGAGCTCAGTTACCTCTTCCAGATAGTCAGTCAAATCATATTTTTCATATAATTCTTTTACTTGCTCAGTATTCATATAAATAGCTTCATCCGTCAAAATACTTTCAGCGTCAAAATCTGTGTTATATCTTTTAAAATCTAAATCGTTTTCCCATTCTTTAGCGCAGAAAAACTTTATTTTATCAGTTTTATAGTCATATCTTATCTTAAGTGTAGTAAATCCATTGTCTTTTAATGGTGTGAAAATGCTTTTCAATTAAATTTCCTCCAATCAAAATCTAATAATTATATTATATGAAAATTATATCTATAAACGTTTTCTCTTTCAAGCTTTTCACTTCTACCCCTGCGAAAGTTTCAGAGGGCAATTTTTCTTTTAAATAAAAAATTAATGTGTATGTAAAACTTTTATTAGTAAAGTTTGAAAAATGTCATTAAATTCAAAACAAACTGTATTATTATGAAATAATAAATGTTTATCATTTATTTATATAAAAAAACACACTCCAACAATCTCAATAAGAAAAGATGTTTTGGGTGCTATGAAAATGCATTAATTTGTTTCATGTAGCTATACGTCTAAGTTCAAAAGCTATACTTTCTGCATTTAAAAATCTATCTTCTTTATGTACAGCCATCGCTTTAGTAATAATTCTTTGCAATTTTTTATTAATTTTTAGAGATTTTTCAAATTCTAATCTTTCGTACGAATTACAATCAGCAGGTTTTCCGCTCAACATATGAAACATAGTTGCGCCTAAGCTATAGTAATCACTTCTTACATCTATTTTTCCATGAGAAATCAAGTTGCTTTGTTGATGTTTATCAATGACAAGATTTTCTGTAACATGATTTTTTCTAATAGAAATACCTTTACTTATATTAGATGTATCAGATAGTTTCATTCTGTTTATCTTATTGTATATACTTGCTTGTTCTTGTGGAGAATAGCCTTGAGTAAAACCTAAATGATTCAAATCTTTTCCCAACATTAGTGAAATATTGAAGTCTATTAAGCAAATATCTTTATTATTTGAAACAATTATATTGTTAGGATTGATGTCACAATGTATTATCGGAGTTTTCCTACTATGTAAATATGCTAATACATTGCAAATTTTCAAAGCTATTTCTATAGTATCCTTTTCTGACAATCTGCCCTGTTTCGTAATTTCTTCATACAAGCTATCCCCATCAATATATTCTGATACTATACAATCTTTACCCTCTACACTTATCAAATCATAAGTTTGGGCAAGATATGGGTGATGCAAATCTTTTAAAATATCAACTTCTCTATCCAAAAGAATCTTGTCAAATTTATCATCTGAATTTTTATAGTATTTTAAAATTACTTCTTTTTTTAATCTCAAATGGATAGCTTTATAAATGACACTTTTGTCATTCTCTCTAAGTTTTTGTTTTATTAGATACATTCCGCTAATGATATCGCCAATTTTCATTTTCACCTCTATTAGTTTACTATGTCAATCTAAACAAAAATTCCTCATTTGACAGTTTAACTTTACTATCATGCTCTAATTTTGCCACTTCTCCACAGTTGAGTTGTTCATCATTTAAGTATGTGTGATTTTTTGAATTATTGTCTTGAATGAAGTAATCATTTTCAATTTTAACTATATCAGCATGAGCTCTGCTAACAGTATCATTATCTTTTATAGCGTAATCTGCATAGCCGATGTCTTTTCCAATTCTAAAAAAGTCACAGTTTATATTGATTATTTCATTAGTTTTTAGTCTAATTAAATACGGGTTATTATTCATGTTTTTATTGTAATTTTTAAGTAGTACAGTTTCTTTTAATTCTGGTTTTTTTGCTCCATCTAAACTCTCATCTATTATCACAGGTTCTATTGTGATTTCATGATTATTTTCATGCATTGATTTCGATTTGATTTTTTCAGGTGTTTTTTTTACATCAATTTTTTCTTTACTATTTTTTTTGCTAAACAAATTTTTAAATATAGATTTTTTTATAGTCTCAACAACATTGTTGTTATCAGTAGGTACAATCTCTGTTTTTACTTGTGATTCAGGCACTAAAAACCCAACCTTGCTACCCATCGCAGAGGAATTAGTTTTATTTTCTTTTGACTTTAAAATATTTTTACTGTCTTTACTATTTTTTTTAGTTATTACTTTTTCGTAAACAGCATTTTTTGTCTTGCTTTTTTGAAGATTTATATTCGTTTTATCTTCTTCTTTTCTATTTTCAAGATTATCTAGTTTTCTATCTTTTTCTTTTGTATCACTTACATCATCCTTATAATTTCCTTGCTTATATTCTTTTATTAATCCTGCTATATTTTCAGATCCTAGATCGCAATCTTTTACTATTTGTTTCAAGAATTCTATGAACTTCTTATCTTCAAATTCATCTATTTTAACAGAAAAAACTATTTTTTTTACTAAGTCTTGTATTGTATAAAAGTGCTCTTTATCAATAGGGAGATAAACAAAATACAAGCTACTCGAAGATACCTCCACAAAAACCTTGTCTTCATCATAAATGATGTGTTTTGTAGATAATAAATATTCTTTTGATTTAGATATTAGTTCCCCTAATCCTTCTAATAGCTTTAAAATTGTTTCTTTTTTACAACCATGCTGTAAATATTTTTTTAATGATGTTTTAGAAGTTAAGTCAAACTTATAGTGATAGATACCATCAAAATTAGCGCAGCTAACCTTTAATAACCCTTTTATATCATTATAAATTAGCATGTTGTGTTCAGTTTTTTCTATTATTTCTTCTTTTGTTGCTTTATAAACTAAAAAACTCGTGTTTTCTATTTTTTCATAGCTAAAAATTGTTTTTTCCAAAATCTCACCTCTCAATAAATTAATAGTTTAACAATTCTATAAATTGCCAATGGTTTGTTAAAACTGAAGCTACTCCATTTGAACTAAAAGATTTTGCCATGTTAAACTGTGGCTCTATAACTATATTTCCATCAATATCTATATATCCCCATCCCCTGTTTTCAAGATAGATTGGAGCCAATCCGCACGAAAAAGAAAAAGCTTTATCATATATAGGTTCTATTGTAATATTGCCTGCTTTATCGATGAATCCCCATTTGTCTGATATTTGTACCGCTGCATATCCATTTTCCGATATAAACATATCTACATCTTGAAAAGTCGGTGTAGTCAATTCATTTCCATATTTATCTATCAGCAGATATTTACCTCCTTTTTTTACGAAAATTAATCCTATACTCATAGCATGCCTAAATTCATTTACTTTTACTTCATCGTATGCATTTTTTCCTATAAATTCAAAATGATGGTCTATCATTCTCCATTTATTATCAAGTTTCACCATAGCTATGCCATCTTTAAAATTTGTAGCGTCATCATAGTTTGTTTTTAATATGTTCATGCTCTTATCTACAAATCCATAAATTCCATTTTTTTCATACATAGCGGGATTTTCACCCTCAAAACTTCCTATATAATTGAAGTTTTCTTCTACTGATAATCTTTTATTTCCTGATTTATCAATCATAAAATTTTCATTATCTTTTCTAACTGAAAATAAATATAATTCGTCAGTTTGTGCATAATCTCTAACATCTTGATAATCAATTTCAATTACGATTTCAGCATTTTCGTCAACTATACCTACTCTATCATCTTTTTTTACAACGGCATATCCATTATGAAAAGACGATATATATGAATATCTATTGTATTTAAGTTCAAATGCAAATTTTAATTCTTCATAGCTTTTTTTGATGTGTGAAGAATCGTCGTTTGCTCCCATAGCAAATTTATATAGCTCTAAAGTTTCTAGAATTTCGCCTTTTTCCAAATAATGTGCACCTAATGCTAACACTATTTCTTCTTTGTAATCATATTTTTCTATCAAATCTAGGCAATAATCTTCAAATGTTCTTATCATATTATTTTTTTTATACAAGTTTGCAAGATATAATTCATCTTCAAAATTGTTTGGAAATAACTCTATGGCCTTTAAATATAATTCTATAGCTTCAATATATATTTCGTTTTGCTCAAAACGCATAGCGTCTTCTTTATACGTCTTATACAAATCTTCCTTTTGTATTCCATACGTAACAACTGAAAACCATGCGAAAAGGTTTATACCTACCATAATCAATAAAATCATTTTTTTCATATTTCTAAAGTACCCCCACAAATATTTTATTTATTATGCTTACTATTCAAAGCTAACATAAAAAAATAATAAAATTTGTCGCTGGTACTCCAATTGGGAAGTTGCATGGCGCAGAAGAGAACATCAAATCTTTTTGCTCGTTAAACTCACAAAGATTTGATTCTCCATGCATGTGACCTACCGCCATTTTCATTTAGAAAATGGGGTTAGGGCATGAGTAGTTTTATTCGCAAAGTCATAACGCAGTATATTTTTAGGGCTAAGCCAAAGATGACTAAAACGCTCATAAAACTTCACACAACTTAATCCAATCTCCATAAGGCTTCCATATTTTATTATTTTTTCCTTGTTTACACCAGAAATCGACTGTGAATAGTAATATATTATGTGACAATAAGAAATGTTAATAACAATGTAGAAATCATAACAAACGGCACATAAGCAATAGTATCTCTATAATTAATCTTCTTAAGCAAAATCAAGATTATTCCTACTATTGCTAACATTAAAAGTGATACTAAAGCTATAAAAAACAATTCTTCAATCCCCACGTAAAAACCTATTACACCCATAAGTTTGACATCTCCCATGCCTATAGAGCTTTTACTCAGCATGCGCGCAATCAAAAATATAGAAAAACCTAAAGTTGCTCCTATAAAACTACCTAATAAGACATCAAATTCGATTTCATTGCTTTTAATCAACTCAAACATCAATAATAAGCATCTAACTATTATCATCAATATTAACATTTTATTTGATACAATTTTTCTTTTAAAATCTACATATCCTAATATTGATAAAAAACATATTAGCACTACATAATTGATTGTTTTTACTAATGAAATCATGCTAATTTGTAAAATAATTATGCTGCTTACTAATACAAGCATGCATGCACTTAAAGGTAAGTAGTTTTCTTTTTTCATCATCGTCTCCTAAATTTTAGAATGAATTCTTAACTTTCAATATAATCTTTGATATTTTGCAATCTAATCGTTTACTATTCCGTCTGTGTAATGAAATTCTATTTTAAAGTTGCCATGACCAATTTCTTTTGATATCTCTTCTGCTAGCTGCTCTAATTTCATAGCGTCTATTTCTGCTGTATCTCTTATAACTATTAACACAGATATTTTTTCATTCCCATTATAAGATAAATTGTCGTGTATTTTTCCATTCTCAGTTTCAATTTTTTCTGTTTTTTTAACTGATTCAAGAGCTTCTTCGCTATATTTATTAATTACATTTTTTATGCTCTTTAAATTCAACTCTCCCTCGTTCGAATAAGTTTTTTTATCAGTATCTATTGAATGAACAAAAGTATATTCGTCAGCATTTTTTTCATAAAAATCAAGTTTGATAGGTATCTTGACACTAGTTTTACCACGTTCTTTTTGAATTATCTTAATAAATTCGTCTGTTCTAGTCCTCCAATCTACGTCCCAGATGTTTCGCCCTTCTTTATCTTTGTCTTCATCTTCAATTTGATCGGTTTCTTTGTTAATTAGAGTTGATTGCCATCCTATCGTAGAGGCATTTAGCCTAAAGCACATGATTTTTTCAGTGAATAATGGGAAATCTACTGACATACTATATATGACTGTAATATTAATACTTTTTCCATCATCAAAGATGGTTGAAGTATCAAAGTTTAATCCATCTATTCCATTTATCACTCCAAGTCTTTTTAGGTATTCATCAGCATTTTTTTCTCCATAAAATGAATTCGGAATATACTTTTGAACTAAAAACTTACTCATAGGAGATGCTATCAACTTAGAAACTAAATAATTTTCTGTTTCATCTTTAGCAATAGTTACAAAAGCATCAATAATATATTGAGGATCTTTAAAGACAGCTTCAGGTGTTGGGTAATTTGAAGTTATCGCTACATCATTTGATGATTTAGAATTTAAAATCACCGCCTCACCTCTAACTACACTTTCCAAATTTACAATTTCTTTTAAAAATTCGTCTGAATTATTTTTTGCATCGTTATCTTTACCAGTTCTAACAAATCCTAATTTGTTTGTAATATAACTATAAATTGAAATCTCTTTAGCTACTTGATTTATAGCGTGTTGTAGTATAACTTGAGTTTTTATAAATTTGCATAGGCTCAATACACTCAAAAAAGCTATCATGAAAACTATTAAAGATATAGATGCTTCTATGCTTAAAGATCCTCTTTTCGATTTCATTAGCAACACCTTTCTTGATTAATATCCAAAAATAGAAGTATGATTCAACGAAAATCTATTTTCACTCCAAGGATTTCCAAAAACTCTTTGGCGCATAAAAGTAGTTTTAACACCTACAATAGAATTGATTTTTAGCATCGTATAAGAATCTTTCAACTCAAATTCATCATCCATAGACAAAGATATGTTAAGTTTTATTAAATCCATCATTCTAATTAAATATGTTTCTTTTTTTCCTCCCAGCATGCCTGAAAAAATAAACACTTTTAAATATTCTTTATAATTTAAAGTCACATTAGTCATAATTGGAGAAAAATTCGTGTTTGTACCCGTTACTTTTCCAATGTTACCATCTACAGTTATTTTTGAAACAAAATCATCTATAATTTTTTCGCATCCGTTTTTTACGTCGTCAGTCAAATTTTTCATGGCTTTTTTTGCTTCATTTTTAAATTCTGTATATCCATTTTCAAAAAACATTTCTTTAATTTCTCTTTTCATCGGATCTATAAGTTCATCGATTTTTCCTTCTATTAAGCTTGGAAAATTCATCAAGTCATTTATCGGATCTGAAACGGTCGATAAATGATTTTCAATAAATGCTTGAATATCTTGCATGTAATTATTGATAAAAAAATCAATTGCCAGCAATTTTACTTCTTTCAACAAACTATCGCTATCTTTTTCAATTTCTTTTACAAGAGAACTATATGCTTGTTCTAAATATTCATCTAGTTTAATTTCTGTCTTGCCTGAAGCATCATCTATTCTAAAGTCAAGGTTTATATTGATAGGCGTTAAAATCAAGTTAACTATTGACGCTACCATATCTTCAACTAAACTGTCTGCATATGCATCAAACGCCGTTTCTAACTTCTTTACACTATTGTCAGATGCTGTTTCTGCAAACTCAACAATGCTATTATGTAACGAATCTAAACTTTTTTCAGTTATTGTTTTTGCAGTATAGATTATAGTTTCCTTAGTTAAATTTGAAGGTTTTAAAACCCACGTCGTAAATGATTTGTATACGACAACATCTTCGCCGTCTAGCAGTTTTTTAAGATCTATTGCTGTTTCACCCATTGCCAGAGCTAAAATGAGCACATTTTGAACTAATGGAACACCAAACCCTGTAAATCCAGCTAAAGAAACTGCTATAGATAAAGTTGTAGCCTTAATTTCAGCATCGGTATATGCATATAATGAATTCAAGGCAAATCTTATACCAAAAATTGTAGTTGCCGTATACGTATTATTTTTGTGTGTTTCGTCACCAGTTTTTCCCCAAAGTATGTATTCTATTTCTGAACCAAAAACGAAATTGTTTTTTTCATTTGATTCTACACCAGATAGCGTTTTTTCCACTTTTTTCGATTTTTCACTTAATACGGAAGTAGTCGCACAACTAAACATTTCTGTGATGTATTCTGAAATCAGCAGATCATCTCTAGCTTCTTCGACTAGATCACCTCCAAAATTCATGATTCCTTCCAACAAACCTACAGAATTTTGCATTATCGCATTTTGATTAGTACTAATATCGTTGAAATCTTCATCTAAATCTGTAGAATTTGCTAACTCGTCACCTACATCACTCAATTTTTCATCCATGATTGTCGTAGCTAATCCGTCAAAAATCTCACCCTTAGTAGGTATTTTATTTTTTTGCAAGTTGCTACTTAACTTTGCATCAATAACATTTACAGTCTCTTTAGCAGTGTCAAAAATTGAATCTTTTTCCTTCTCACTCTCATTTTCGTTAGCATTGTGAAGTTCAATATTTTTAAATGTATTTGATAAGTATCCTACAAATTCTGATTTGTCATAATCTAAGAGTTTAGATTTTGTTAATTTTTCTGATAATTCTAGTGTGAAATTTTCATTGAAAATCTCTATCGCCTGATTAAAATCTTTAATACCGATATTCGTAATATTTATGTCTTTTTTTAAATTAAATTCCTCAGTCTCAAATATAAATAATTCATCAAAATAAGTTGCATTTTCTGCACTCTTGCAGAATTCACTGGCATATTCGAGGTTGTTTTTAAAAATATTTTTCAAAAAATCAATTTCATCAGTATTTAAACTTTTATATGATTGATCGTGTTGTAACTCGAAAGATTTTTTAATATCATTTTCTTCCAATTGATCAATTTTTTCTTTCCATTCATTATTTTTAGTTTCTAATTTGGGCAGTAAACCTTTCAATTCTTCAAGCTTATCAACAATAATCGCAGCTTCTGTTTCCATGTTTTTAGTAGATTGATACTTATTATTTAAGTCAAGATTTAGCGAAGTATAGTTTAAGTTAATAATATCTTCTATATCTTCTAATCTATTGTCATAATCGTCATAATAGATAGTAAAATCATCTATATACAAATTAATTTTAACTAATAGTTTCTCATGGGCTAAGTTTGCCTCTACTAGTTCTTTATTTACTTCACCTTTTTTACCTGTAAAAGATTTTTTTAGCAATTCTTGATAATCTTCAAATTTATCATTTAACAAGTCAAAATATTTTTTAGCTTTTACAATTGAAATTATATTTTCGTTTATAGAATAATAATATTTGACAATTTCTGACACTTCTGAGTTATCGTTTATTTCACCTATTTCATCTGAGATTTTTTCATAGTCAAGTGTATTAAAAAAACTATACACTTCATTGTAGCTGACCTTGTTTGGATTTCCGATTTCAATCTTACTACAATCATCTTCAAAATTTTCGTTTAAATATATAGAGTTAAGTAGATATGTTATATCAATCAACCCCATAAAATTTGAGTTGCCGTTTTTAGAAAAATCTACTATGTCAAGAGCTGAAAAATTTCCGAGTTGTTTTTTTGAATTTTCATATGAAACAATAGATTTATAAACATCTTCGCAGATTTTATCAATCTCAGATAGTGAGTTTTCATAATCCATCTTACTTTCTAACATCTGTTGCTGTTTAGGTACTTCTTTGAAAATTTTGAGTTTATCAACTAAACTGTTTCCTATACTTACTATTCCTCTATATTTCATATATTCTACTATTTGTCGTTCAACTACGTGTGGATATAAAATTTGACTTCCCTCTATCCCTACCACTTCTAATTTTTCTGTAGTCATATCAACCAAATTGTTAAACTCATTTTTTTCCGTTGAAGATATTATACTTCTAATATCATTTAAAACATTTACTGTATATTCGTCTTCGTCGTTTATTTCTAATCCTACTGAATTTAGCGTACTCTCATAGTATTTAACTAAATTGTTTGATAATTCTTCTTCATCTCCTGAAATACATAACAAACCATACACATCTTTTAGCACTTTGTTATAATCTGCTAACGCTGTATTTTGTGCTAAATCACTACAATCTGCAATCAATGTTTTTGCACCATATATTCTTAGAGCATCTACAGTTACTCCACTTAATATTAAAAATGGAATTAGTAGCATAGCTAAAAACACAGTCACTGATCCATCGTTTCTATAAAAAAAGTTCATTTTTCCCCCATCATATCCCCTTATAGATTGTTTCTATTAATCTCAAAGTAAAAGCTTACCAAATTCAATTATTTTTTTATAATACGAATCAATTTTGTCTTTCAAGTTGTATTTTTCTAATAAAAAATTTGTAAGATCAAAAGCTAAGTCAATATTTCTAACGAATTCCGAGTGATCTCCTATATAACTAACTGCTTGTGAATTTAAAACTAACTTGCTATCTATACCAATTATTTCTATAAATTTGGGCAAATTAAATTCATATGATATACTAACTCTTATTAAACTACTCAATCCTTCCGATTCTGAGCTAATATCTGTTGTCACATTGCCACCCGGCAAAAAATATCCACCTGAAAAAATATCGTTTAATTCATTTTCATAATCATCATAATTTTTAGAATGAATTCCAATTAAATATCTGTACGGATCATGTGTACTAAAAACATCTGTTATAAAATCTTTACTCGGACTAAAATTATAATCTAACAATACATCCTTTTCACCTGCATCAAAATCTGATGATAAATCATAAAATTGCTCGTATCCTGGAAAAATTATATTGTTGCATATTTTTTTAGACATATTTACTGCTTGCATATACATTACAGCTTGCTGAATTTGGATAAGGCATAGATAAAACAGCATGAAAACTACAATCATTACAATCGGCACAACTAATGTTGCTTCTATAGTCATGCTACCTTTTTGATTATAAATCTCTTTGTACATCATTTGATATTCTATTAAACATATCTTCTATCAAGTCACCGAGTTCGTTTCTAAATATAACTGCAATACCTATCAAAATGATTACAATCAACATAATCGCTACAATTTCAGCTCCACCTTTTTCTTCTTTAATCAAAGAATTAAATGCATCTTTAACCTTCTTCCTTAACTTTAATCCCGCATTTAAAGTTGCTTTTTTTAATTGATTTGACATTGTTTGTCCTCCCTTTTATCATATTTTATAAATTAAAAACTTGAAAAAACAGGTACGATTATCATTATCATTACAGCAATTAACATGATTCCAATAGGAATCATCAGCTTTGAACCTGCTATTTCACTTTTAATCTTAACAATATATTTTTTTCTTTGCCAACTTTCCGCTGCTGTTTGCTTCAATAAAAATGAAACTTCTTTATTTCCTTTTTGCAAATTTTGAACTAAAATTGACACAAACTTTCTAATTTCTTTAATATCGCACCGCTCTCCAAACTCTTTATATGCTATAACTTCTGAAGTCGCATTTTCAATGCTTTCCTCTGTAATTCTCATCTCTCTATATAGTTCTCCTTCGTCTTCTGACACTATTTTCCACGCATTGCGCATGGTCATCCCTGAATTAACTAAAAGTGTAAGTTTAGATACTGCATTTGGAAAAGTCCTTATCAGTGCTTCTTTCCTTTTAGCTACTTTCAAATCTATATCAAATTCAAAATACCAAATTAAAGTAAATAATGCTATAAGTCCAAATATTAATATAAAGGTATCATTAGCCAAAGCTGCAGCAAATAAAACGAATGGCGTAAATGTAATTAGATATGTGAAAATAGCCCCAGTATAAACATAACAATAGTAACTTGCATAATTTCTCCCATTAATTTGCATAAACTTTTTCTTTCTCTTAATTGATTTTTCAGAATTAAAATCAAATTTGATCAGATCGGTTATAGAAAAACCAATAAATAAAATATCTTTCATAAAAATTTCATTTTTTTTGAGTGGCTTAATCAAATGATTATAGCAATCATGATATTTTACATATAAAATTATCCAAAAAATAGTTATTATACTACCTACACACATTATCATTATCTGAAAAAATCCTACTCCATTCAATTCAATACCTCCATCAAACTATTATAAAATAACTAATCACAAATTTTAAACGCTTATATCTGTAATTTTATTTCCTAAAAAATATGCAAAAATTACTGTGCACATTACAATACTCCTTATGATGATATTTATTGGGTTTGATGCTGAAAAAGTTCTGTCGCCTAAAAAATTTAATGCTAATGTAATTACAAAAGGCATAGTTAACATAATGTATAATTCAGTTTTTTTCTCAGCTATCGTAGCTTTTATATCCATTTCTATCTCTATTTTTTCATTGATTATATCTTTAGTTTCGTTGATTACAGCTTTTAGATTTCCTCCTGTCCTGTTACACGAATTAAATATATCGGCAAAATTTTTAATGTCTTCAACTCCGCTTCGTTTTGCAAAATTATCTAACAATATTTCAATAGTATATCCATTTTCCATGCCTATAACGATAGAATTTGTCTCGTTAAAAATGTTAGATTCGTCATTATATAGTAATCTCATGTCTTCTAAAACATCGTTAAATGCATTTTGTGTATTTTTACCTGCTGAATAGGACGAGGCTAGTGATTCTAAGAAATCCTTGAATTGCATCAACAATATGTTTTTTTCTTTTTTTATTAAATTCTTTTTGTAGATTGGTAAAAATAAAATTGAAATGATTAATCCACAAATAGAGCTAAAACCCATATTTTGAAACAGTATTTGTAGTGCTAAAAAAACTAAGACAAATGCTATAGCCGTACCTTTAGATATATCTTTAGTTCTCATTTCAAAAGTATTATAATCTTTTCCATTCCCTACTATGCTTTTAATCTTGGTATATTTATATTTCTTAATTTAAAACCACCTCATTTCTGATTAGATTTTGTTAAACTATATTGGAGCTGTCGAGTTTTTTTGTATTTAAAAGTGTATTTTCAGTTTGTTGTAACTCTCCAACTACTTTATCACTAGCGTTTGAAGCATCGCTTTCTACTTCAACAAATTCAAACAACTTACGAGTAAGAATTTCACCATCTTCTATTCCTACTATTTCACTAATTTCTACTACTTTTCTAGATTTATCTCTCATCCTTGACAAGTGCACAATTATGTCTATTGCTGATGCAATTTGATGTCTAACTGCGCTTAAAGGCAAGTTTTCTCCTACTGTCAATACCATAGTTTCGAGCCTGCTTAACATATCTTTGGCTGAGTTTGCATGTCCAGTAGACAATGATCCATCGTGACCCGTATTCATTGCTTGTAGCATATCAAATGCTTCTATGCCTCTTACCTCACCTACTACAATTCTCTCTGGTCTCATCCTAAGCGCCGTTTTGATTAGATCTCTCATGTTTACTTCGCCTGCACCTGCACTATTTATATTTCTCGTTTCCATCCTTATCAAATTTTCGATACCAATTATTTGCAATTCAGCTGAATCCTCTATCGTAATTACGCGCTCATCTTTTGGTATAAAATTTGACAATGCATTTAAAAAAGTAGTTTTGCCCGATCCTGTTCCACCGCTAATAAATATATTATATTTAGCTTTTACGAGTAACTCTAAAAAATTTGCTACTTCTTGAGTAATAGATTCAAATTCAATCAACTTTTTGATAGTCATCGGTGTTTTCGAGAATTTTCTAATCGTTACTAGTGCACCATTTAAAGCAATAGGTGGCAGCACGACGTTTACCCTTGATCCATCTGGCAATCTAGCATCTACTATCGGATTAGCCTGATTAACTTCACGCCCAGCTTTTCCAACAATCCTTTGGATAAGATCTCCTAGTTTTTCTTCGTTATCAAATTTTTCTTTTAACTTACTTATTCTTCCATTTTTTTCAATAAATATATTCTCATATCCATTAATCATGATTTCAGTTATTTCTTCATCTTCCATTATGCTATCTAGCAGACCAAAACCTCTTATTGAATTATATATTCTGTTTGATATTTCAAGTTTAGCCTCTAATGTCAAAAACATTTTTTGATTAATATTTTCAGTATTAATCGTTAATTCGATAAACTCCAACAAATCTTTGTCATTTATCTCGTTTAAACTTATTTCATTGTCAACTTTTTCTTTAATCATCTCATAAAATTTTTGATATCTCATCTTAGTTCACCCGATTTAAATGATTATTTACTTCCTTAAAAACATCTTCGTGATTTGCTATTTTTTTAGTAACTAGCAAAATATTTTCGTCATTGATATGCGGAATAATTGCTGCTACTTTGAAATTCAAATCGTTTTTGACTATATCTTTTCCTTTGATATATTTGTTATACACAAAACAAATTTTTTCCACCAAGTTTTCTTCTACTTGCTCAGAATACATTTCTATAATAGATAAAATACTTTTTAACTTTATTTTGTTTTCAATAGTTGAATTTAATACAATAAAAATTTTATTGCAATTTTGTATCAACGCTTGTGTAATTTCATTGTATAAAAAATTGCAGTCTATGATTACAAAATCAAATTCGCTTGAATTTTTCAAAGTCACTATTAATCTCTCTAAGTCATCTTTTGTTATCTCTGTAATTTCAGCAGGGTTTTTGGAGGTTTGCCAAAAGAAAACTCCACTTTCATCTTGTCTGACAACACTTTCTAATCTGCTTACCAAGTCAATTTTTTGATTTTTCAAGGCATAAAAAACTTCACCTATCGTATATTTTCCTTCGGCACTAAAAACTGCATCTACAGTCGAAAACATCTGCAAATCAATAAATAACACTTTATTACCTGCATTTGCAAGATTGATAGCATGAGCACTTGAAATTGTAGATGCTCCACTTCCGTTTCCGCTAGACATATATGATATGATTTCTGTTATATTAAGCTGCACATTCGATTTATCTATTCTAAAATAATTTGAATATATGTTCATTATTTCTTTGTAAATTAAATTGACATTTTGATATTTAAAAATAACTTTCGTATCATTTTTGATTTCCATATTTTCAACAAGTTTTATCGTCAATATATCTTTAATTATTTTTTCAATAAAAAACACGCTTTCGCCAAGCAAAAGTACCTCTACTTTGTTTTCTTTTAAAAACGACCATAGAGAATCTTCACTCGTAAAAGCGTGCAACTCAATTTTTTCATTTAAACTAGTATTTACAGCATCAAAAAATTTATTTGTATAACAAAAATCCCCATCAAAAATAGCCATCTTGATTTTCATAATATATCCCCTTTATTACGTATATGATTTCCCCTAAAAATACATATATTTTCTATTTGTTACATAATTATACTATAATTCAAAAAAGAATGCAAGAAATTTATATCTCTTGCATTCTTTATATTTATTATCTATTATTTAGAAACAGTCAATACCGTTCCCGACAAATTATTTATCTTATCGGGCAAACTCCACCGTCACAGCTTTCTGTTCCAACATCAAGTTCTACTTCACTAAGTTCATATTTACTTAAAAGAGAAGGAATAAATGGTCTCATTTCTGTAACTCGCTTGTTGTATTCTTCTTCAGTAATTGATTCATATGGCATCAATTGATAGAAACTATCGTCTAAAGACAAGAATGAAAGCGCAACTACATCATCCCAGTTTTCCCACACCCATTTTTCAACATCTTTCCACTCATTTTCTCTAACATGTACAGTAATCGAGCAGTTGTGATCAACGTAGTTTTCCATAAACAACTTGTAGTTTTCAAGTTGATCTATAGCACTTACATCATATTTTGTCTTTCCAACAGGAGATTTGCAAGGGAATTCTACAACTTTTGTCGTACAAGTCATCGGATCTTGTCCTACTTCAGGGTGGATTGAATATCCTAATTCTTCACACACTTTTACTAAAGGATCGTGACTGTTTATTCTTACTCTTCTTACATAATATGGAGAATGTGAATAATGCACTCCACTAGATACTGTAGGTAGTTGTGACAAAGTTCCTTCTGGTTTTACAGTAGTTACTAGTATAGGATTTTTTTCACCTATTTCAGATGAATACCTTTCAGCTTCTTCTTTGGCAATTTTTCTTAATTTTTTAAGCAATTTAGCTTGTGCTGCTTTATCGAAATCAAGAGCATTTACCATATCTTGCCATCCTGTTAACGAACAACCTGTCAATTTATCTCTTTGCTGTACACCATCCCATTCAGGCAATTCAAGTTCTACACAAGTCATACGATATGCAGATCTCACAGAAAGTCTTTGAGCTTCTAACAATCCTGCTTCATCAAGAGTATTGTCTTCATTAACAAATGCAAATACATTAAGAGTAGTAAGGTTACAAAGACCCTTAGAGTCGAGTAATATTTCACCACAAGGATTTACTCCATTCATGTTTTCTCTTCTCTTAGCACCAGCAACTTCGTTTACCCAGCCTGGTTCTCCAGAATATCTCATCTGCTCTATCTGCCAATGCAATTGCTCTTTTGTAGGTTTAGCTTTGTAGTAAATAGAGTTATTGCTCATCTGTCTGTGAATAATATCTTTATCAACAATCCATTGTCCATCAATTTGTTTATATAAGTTAGATTTAGCTTCTACACAATCGACATCGTCATAATCTATTAGAATTATTTCTGCAGTTCTTCTAACGCCTCCAACAACTACATTTTCGCCTATTATATTTGCAATATCTAAACAATCTATAGGCTTTACCTTAAATCTTTGTTGGCCTACTATGCTTGATCTTTTCTTGATAACTTTATCAATTTTTGTAAACATGTTTTTCAAACTTTCGTGTCCACTTGCAGTTCCGCCAAAAGTTTTAAGCGCTTCACCTTTAGGTCTAACATTGTCATAATTAATAACTATTGTAGCAATGTTTCTATATTCTGAGCTGTATATTAGCTTTAAGAAGAAATCTAACGCCTGAACCCAGCCTTCCTTGCTATCACCTATTACTATTGTAGCAGTGCTGTTTTGTCTGAATTCTAGACAAGTATTGTCTTCTCTTTTTTCATTTTCTTTAGGGCTATATGCAGTATGAATAATTTTGTAGTCGCTTCTAATTTTAGGTAATTTTTCTACGTCTGACTTAAGTAATCTAACGCCTACACCTGAACCTATCATCAGTAGGTAAAACAAATCTCTAAATGCAGGGAAGTTGTCAATAACTTCAAATGCACAGTTAAAGTTTGCCATAGGGTAATTATACGATACAGGCGTGCCTCCAACCCAAAAAGTTCTACCTGAAAGGAATTGTCTAAGGTTAAAAATATTGTCATACAAGGCTTCTGCTTCTTCTTTAGTCGTTGGTACCAAACTACAGTTGTATTCTACTGCTCTTCTAACAGTTTCCCACCAATATTCTCTTCTTCTTTCTTCTTCTAACCATCTAGAATATGTTCTATAATAAACAAAACTTCCCAGCTGATTCATAGGGTTTTCAGTATGCTTATATTTGCTAATAAACTCTTCTGACAACAACCTAAAATCTCTACGTTTTCTTTTGTCTCGAGATTTGTCTCTTTCATACCTATACAATATATATCTTTTAGCAACATCTTTTCTAACTGTATCCATCAGCTTGTCTTCTACTAAATCTTGTATAGCTTCAACAGGTACAGGCATCTTTTTTTCTTCAAGCTCTTTCTGAATAGCTAGTGATACTTGGTCAACTACCTCTAGGTTAACACCGTCTTTTGTCTCTTTCATCGCCTTGACAATGGCATTTTCAATCTTTACGATGTCAAAATCAGCCAGTATACCAGTTCTTTTCAGTATCTTTATCATTTCGTTTCCCTCTCCTTATCGTATGTATTTCGTTCAACACTACATATTGTATCACCAAGCTTTATACATGTCAATATAATACTATATGTAGTATTCGCCATGCAGTTATTTGCATTTCATTAGAATATCAATCTTATTTTTTGTCAAGAAATAAAATGTTAAGAATTTTTAACAAAAAATACAAGCACATACAATATGTTGTGTCTGCATTCGAATTTGCATACAATATATTGTTGTGCTTGTTTAAAAGTGTCTACACTATCTATTTTTTGTTGCTAAAAAATTTTATCAATTCAACTACAGGAATTACTGTGACCGCTAATCCTATAGATAAAAAGTATTCATTTATACTTAGTGGAGCAAGGCTAAACGCATTTGCTAAAAATGGCACAAACATAACTAACGTTGTTAAAACTAAGCTCATTATCATTGCACCGTACAAATATTTATTGTGTGATTTCAGACTAAATACACTCTTTGTAGTACTTCTCATGTTGAATGAATGGAATATTTCAGCCATATTCATAGTTAAAAATGCCATTGTTATACCATGATGGCTGCTAGCTATTTCCCATACGCCGCTCTCTAAGTAATGACCTATAAAATAAGCAGCAAGTGTTAATAGTGCAACGTAAATACCTTGATATACGACATTAACCCCTAATCCTCCAGCAAATATGCCTTCACTCTTATTTCTTGGAGGTCTAGTCATGATATCTGGCTCAGCCTTTTCCATTCCTAATGCTACTGCAGGAAAAGTATCTGTTATTAAATTTATCCAAAGCAGGTGTACAGGTTCTAAGATAACAAATCCAAAAATTGTAGCTACAAAAATACTAACGACTTCACTTAAATTACTAGCAAGTAAAAATTGAATAGCTTTTTTAATATTGTCATAAATCCGTCTACCTTCTTCAACAGCATTTACTATAGTAGCAAAATTATCATCGACAAGCACCATATCGGCTACATTTTTAGTTACATCAGTACCAGTGATTCCCATTCCTACACCAATGTCTGCTGATTTAATACTTGGCGCATCATTTACACCATCACCTGTCATCGCAACAACAAAACCTTTATTTTTCCATGCATTTACAATTCTTACTTTATGTTCTGGCTGCACTCTAGCATATACGCCAAACTTTTCTATTTCATCGCTTAAATTTTCATCTGAGATTTCATCGAGCATACTTCCAGTAATTGCTTGTGAAGCATCTGTGATAATTTGAAGTTCTTTTGCTATTGCAATAGCAGTGTCAATATGGTCTCCTGTAATCATTACAGGCCTAATACCTGCTGATTTCGCTTCTTTCACAGCATCTAATACTTCTGGTCTTACAGGGTCTATCATACCTGTCAATCCTAGAAAAATTAAATCTGTTTCTAACACTTCAGATTCAAACGATACGGGTTGCGTTTCATAATATTTGCACGCTGCACACAATACTCTTAGTGCTTTATCAGCAAAAACCTTGTTTTGAGCCAAAATTTCGTCTTTATCAGCCTGAGTGATTTCTCTTACAGTTCCATTTTTTAGAATTTTAGTACAACTTTTTAAAATTTCATCAGGAGCACCTTTGGTGTATTGTATTATACCATCACTTTTTTTGTGAACAGTACTCATCATCTTTCTTACACTATCAAAAGGAGCTTCTCCTATTCGAGGTTCTTCAGATTTTAAATCTGTTTTATTAAGGCCCAACTTATAAGCGTAATTAACTAGTGCGCATTCAGTAGGCTCTCCTATCGCACTTCCTTCTTTTAATTCAGCATCACTACATAAAGCCATTGCTTTAGCGATCAGTTCTTCATTTTCACCATAATAATCTACAACTGTCATCTTGTTTTGAGTAAGAGTACCTGTTTTATCGCTACAAATAACTTGAGCAGCACCTAAGGTTTCAACTGCTGTAAGTTTTCTAATAACAGCATTTTTTTCAGACATTCTAGTTACACCTATTGACAAAACTAGTGTAACTACTGTTGCCAATCCTTCAGGAATCGCCGCAACAGCCAAACTGATTGCAATCATAAATGTACTTATAAGAGTATCAGCATCTACACTTTCAGCCGATATAAGACTAAACACAAATATAAATGCTGAAATAGCAAGGACTGCATAGCTTAAGACTTTGCTTAGTTGGTGCAGTTTTATCTGCAAAGGAGTTTTTCCTTCTTCAGTTTTAGCTAGCGTATCTGCTATTTTACCCATTTCAGTAGACATACCTGTATTGCAAACTATAGCTTTACCTCTACCATATGCTACAGTACTTCCCATATACAACATGTTTTTTCTGTCACCTAATGATACATCTTTTCCGTCTTTTAAGTTCAAGATATCCATAATTTTAGTGACGGGTACACTTTCTCCCGTAAGAGCTGCTTCTTCTATTGTCATACTAGCGCTCTCGATGATTCTTCCATCTGCTGGTATAGAATCTCCCGCTTCTAATATTATCACATCTCCAACTACTATATCTTCACTCTTAACGACAGCTATTTGCCCATTTCTTAGCACCTTTGCGGTAGCAGAAGACATTTCTTGTAAAGCTTCAATAGCTTTTTCAGCTTTACTTTCTTGATAAACACCTAATACAGAATTTATGATTACTACCGATAAAATTATAATTACGTCAGCTAATCCTTCGTTCGAATAATATGCTGTAACACCTGAAAGTAGAGCTGCAACCATTAAAATTATGAGCATCGGGTCTTTTAATTGTGCTAAAAATCTAGCTGCAAGACTTGCCTTTTTGCCTTCATCTAGCTTGTTTTTTCCATTCTGTTCCAATCTTTTTTTTGCTTCATTTTCAGAAAGTCCGTTTTCTGAACTATTCAAATTGTTAAAAACATCTTTTAAATCTTCTAAATAAAACTTCATTTTTTCCCCCCTATCAAAATATATAACTAGTTATTTAATTAAAATTCTATGGAAAATTTTCTTTCCTTTTCTTATCATTGCCTTGTCATCGCTAAAATCTGCAAGTGTAACAATTCTGTTTAAGTCATCAACTACTTCGTCATTAATTCTAACACCTTTTTGATCTACAAGTCTTCTTCCTTCGCTCTTGCTAGATATAAGTCCTGCTTTGCTCATAATATCTAGTATGTTAATTCCATTTTCAACATCTGTTTTGTTGATTTCAGTCGTTGGTACATTGTCCATGTTTGCTCCATCTGAAAAAAGTGCTTTTGCCGCTTCTTGTGCTTTAACAGCTTCTGCTTCGCCATGTATAATCTTTGTGATTTCAAAAGCCAATATTTCTTTTGCTTTATTGATTTCCGCACCTTCTAGAGCACCTAGTCTTTTCACTTCATCCATTGGCAAGAAAGTCAGTAACCCTAAGCATTCTTCCACCTTTGCATCTTCTACATTTCGCCAGTATTGGTAGAATTCATATGGTGTTGTTTTGTTTGCGTCAAGCCATAATGCGCCTTTTACAGTCTTACCCATTTTAACGCCATCGCTAGTAGTAAGAAGTTTGAAAGTCATACCAAATGCAGGTTTTTGTTCTTTTCTTCTTATAAGTTCTACCCCTCCTATAATGTTTGACCATTGATCATTTCCACCTAGCTGCATCGTACAATCATATAACTGATTTAATCTTAAAAAATCGTATGATTGCATTATCATATAGTTAAATTCAAAGAAAGTAAGACCTGTTTCCATCCTTTGTTTGTAGCAATCAGCTGTCAACATTCTATTAACAGAAAAATGCGCCCCAACTTCTCGAAGAAATTCAACATAATTTAAGTTTAACAGCCAGTCAGCGTTGTTAGCCATTATAGCTTTATCATCATTAAAATCAATATATTTAGATAATTGAGCCTTGAATTTTTCGACATTAGAATCTATTATTTCTTTAGTCATTACAGTTCTCATATCTGTTTTGCCCGAAGGATCTCCTACCATAGTAGTTCCGCCTCCCATAAGTGCAATAGGTCTGTGTCCTGCTTGTTGCATATGCATCATAGCCATTACAGTCAAAAAATGACCTACGTGAAGACTATCCGCTGTAGCATCAATACCTATATAAAATGTAACTCTTTCTTTTCCAAGAGCCTCTCTGATTTCATCTTCGTGAGTGCATTGCTCAATAAATCCTCTTTCTTTTAGAACATCAAAAACATTTCTTTTTTCCATTTTATTTTCCTCCATAAAAATATATTTAATATAAATTGTGCTAATATGTATTTAATATTATATTACTATTCACAGTCGATTAGTCACGCATACGAAAAAATACGTTATTTAAATACAAAAAAGGCTACTCCGTCTAAAGGACGAAATAGCCGTGGTACCACCTTAATTTACATTCAAATGAATGTCTCTTTCTCATTAACGCTGAGTCAAAACGTCATGGTTTCCCATAAAAGCTCCAGAAGCGTAATTCGCAACATGTTCTTACAAGTCTTTCACCACCGACTTGCTCTCTGAAAAGATTTCATGTAACTACTAATTTCTTTCATCGCAACAAATATATAATTATATTTTAATGCAAGCTTTACATAGTTGTCAAGAATTATTTTGCTATAACTATGCAATCCCAATTGCAAACTGTACAGAAATAGCTACTATTACAACTAATGCTGAAATAATAAACCCGTGAAGCATAGGTTTAAGTCCTGCTTGTTTCATGTTTTTAATATCTGTCTTAAGCCCAATTGCTGCAAGTGACATTACCATTAAAAATTTGCTGATTTCTTTTAAAGCAGCCGAAAGTTCCGTCGGAATAATACCCATACTATTTAATCCTGCAAATCCTAAAAAGCCTAAGATAAACCAAGGAATTACAGCCATCATGTTTATCTTTTGTTTTGTTTCAGAAGTTGCATTTTGCAACGCTAATTCTTTCTTTTTCACATGTACTCCTATAGCCGCAAAAATTAAAACTGTTGGTATAATAGCAATAGTACGAGTAAGTTTTACCATAGTAGCATAATCTCCCGCCGCTTCACTAAATGCATAACCTGCAGCTACTACACTAGACGTATCATTGACAGCAGTACCTGCCCACAAACCATAAGCCATATCGGTTAGATTTAACATTTGACCCATGATTGGAAAAATTAATATCATTATCATGTCAAAGATAAAAGTAGCTGACATTCCAAAAGCAATATCTGTATCGTCTGCATCTATTACAGGAGCAATAGCGGCAATAGCTGATCCGCCACAAATACCTGTGCCAGCAGAGATTAAGTTAGACATTTTCCAATTTAAACCTAATGCTTTTCCCGAGAAATAGCCTACTCCAAAACATGTTGCAAGAGTAAATAACATTACGATTAAAGAGTGTTTGCCGACTGTAAGTATAGTAGTAACGCTTAAAGACGCGCCTAATAAAATGATTGCTAGCTTTAAAAGTTTTTTAGAAGTAAAATTCAACCCTACTACTATTTCTTTTGAAGGAGTTTTCAAATAATTTATACCCATTCCTATGAATAATGCAATTACAGAAGCTCCTATCAAATGAATTGGCAAAATACCTTCAATAATTTTCGAAATAATTGCTACTGATGCTGCAAGGATTACACCTGGTAATATTTTTTTCATTTTTTCCCTCTTTTTTGATTATTTTCATTGATTATATCATTCGTTTATAATAAAATATAATAATTATAAGTAATTGATTGATAAATTATTTTAATTAAGCATTTTTAGGAGAAAATATGATAGATTATAAAATTTACACATTTCTTTCACTATGCAATACGATGAATTATAGAGTTACAGCAGAACGAATGAACATGACGCAACCTGCAGTCACCAATCATATACAGCAATTGGAAAATGCATACAATTGCAAATTGTTCATATATAAAAACAGGGTGCTGTACAAGACAGAACATGCAGAAATTCTTGAAAAATATGCACTTTCTGCAGATTACAATTCCCAAAAGCTTATTCAAAAGATTTCAGGTGATAAAAAGGAAGTAGTTCGAATAGGCGCTACTAAAACTATCGGAGAATACATAATAGTTGATAGCATCTCTGAGCTAGTAAAAAACAAATCTATAGAATTGACATTTATTGTTGATAATACCGTCAATTTGTTAGATAAACTTAGAAATGGCACTCTTGATTTTGTTTTTATCGAAGGTTTTATTAACAAAGAAGAATTCTATCATCAAACTTACAAGGTAGAAAAGCTTGTTGGAATTTGTTCTATCAACCATCTATTTGCAGATAAAATCGTTGAAATGGAAGATTTGTTAAAAGAAAAATTAATTCTACGTGAAAAAGGATCCGGAACTAGAGAGGCTTTCGAAAATGCAATCGAAAGCTATAATTATAGCATAGATAGTTTCGATAATTTATTCCAAACTAATTCGATTAAGACAATAACAAAACTCGTTTCTGAAAATTTAGGCATATCGTTTGTGTATCAATCCGTAGCTCAAAACACAGATGACATATCTACATTTTTGATCAAAGACATTGATTATAAACATGAATTTACTTGTGTTTGTCTTAAAAACGTTGAAAGAAGCCGATATATGCATCAAAACTTCTTTAATCAATGAGCTATTCGAGCTTATTTCTAGTAAAATGCAGATTAACCGTTAAATTCTACCATGTGTTTTCTTTGTCTCGTAGGGATTTTTTGTTGTTGAATCTTATTGCATTCTCTGTCTTTTATAGAAAGAGTAGTAAAATATTCTTTCCATAATTTTTTTATCAGTTTTTCTTCGTTAGAAAAATCATCTGTCATAAGTTCTTGCAAATTTTCTGCACCTACTATCTCCCATACATCATTTGAGTAAACTGATGCAATCTTTCGTTTCACATCATGAATGATAAACTTTTCATACTTGTATCTATCAGCAAAATGAGGTGTTATTAACACTGTAATGTCGTTGTCGGGATTATATTTTGCATATAAAAAACCATCTGCAAGAGAAAAACGTAAAAGTCCTAAAAAATGATGCTCTTCTCTTGTTACGTTTATATACATCTCTTTTACAGGTAAAACTTTATCATGGCTATGATAATTTGTTACTTTTTTTCCTGTCGAAAATCCAAATTCAATAAATTTTAATATTTTATTTTCTTTATCTTTAAAATATGAC
The DNA here is from genome assembly GCA_964371035.1 of uncultured Clostridia bacterium. GTDB lineage: Bacteria > Bacillota > Clostridia > Tissierellales > Sedimentibacteraceae > UBA1535. The sequence continues at coordinate 69,058 of CAYJLG010000006.1, forward strand.
AAAAAACTACAATATATTGTGTACATTGCATGTTTTGATATTTTATTTTCTATTGCCTCATATACAACAGAAGAATATTTTTCGTTAGTTTTAATATCTTCGTATTCGTTAATCAATGAATATTGATAAGTATTTTTTTCATATATCCCACTTGCTTTTTTCTTTTTATAGCTATAATATACGCAAGTTAAAAAACCATTAAAACTACCGTCATATAAATAGTCCATAATTTTTCCTCCAATTCACAAAACATCGAAACTTATACAAATTGAAACAAACTTAATTGTTCACTATTTTCTTTAATTCTAATCTTATCTTTAATAATCTCGGGTTCAATATTTGTCATGCCATAATATTTACCTTTAACTGTGATGAAAAATTTAGCTCTATTCAACGCAGTTCTCATACGTCTTAATGAATCATACGATAAATGTGCGAGTTTTCGTTCTTTTATTATTCTATTCACAGTCAATACACCAAACCCCGGAATTCTTAACAATTCATCATATGACGCAGTATTTACTTCTATTGGAAATTTTTCAATGTTTCGAAGCGCCCATATCATTTTAGGATCAAATTCTAAATCTAAGTTTTTGTCGGTGTCTGTAAACAATTCATCACTTCTAAACTTATAAAATCTCATTAACCAATCTGCTTGATACAGTCGATGTTCTCGTTTTAAAGGTGGCACTGTGCTAATTGCAGGCAAATTTGGAGATGTCATGATTGGTACATATGCAGAAAAAAATACTCGCTTCATGCTTAATTTGTCATATAGATTTTGTGATAAATCTAAAATAGTATGATCAGTATCTCTCGTTGCACCTACAATGACTTGTGTCGATTGTCCTCCTGGCACAAATTTTTTAGCATACCTATATTTTCGTCGTTCCTCGACATTAATATCAGTTTGTTTTTTTATCTGGTTCATAGGTAGCAGCAATTTTTCAGCTTTTTTTTGTGGAGCTAATAGTTTAAGACTTTCTTTAGTAGGCAGTTCAATATTAACACTCATTCTATCTGCCAAAAAACCAGTTTTTTCAATCAACTCTGGGTCTGCACCAGGTATGACTTTTACATGTATATATCCACCGAATTTATATTTGTTGCGTATCAATAGTAGTGCTCTGTATATGTTTTCCATAGTTTTGTTAGGGCTAATATTTACTGCTGAACTTAAAAACAACCCCTCAATATAATTTCTTTTGTAAAATTCGATGGTTAACTCTGCTATTTCTTCTGGAGTAAAAGTAGCACGTGCTGTATCGTTTGACACTCTGCTCATACAATATGTACAGTCAAAAATACAATCGTTAGTCAGTAAAATTTTAAGCAGCGATACACATCTTCCATCGGCTGTCCAAGTGTGGCATATCCCAGACGCAGCAGCATTGCCTAATCCGCCTATTTGCTTGTTTTTTCTATCTACTCCACTTGAAACACAAGAAACATCATATTTCGCTGCATCTGCAAGTATTTTTAGTTTTTCTAAAGTTTTCTCATTCATACTCAACCTCGAACGTTTGTTTGATTTATTATATCTCAATAATCTAAAAATGTCAAACAAGATTTAATTTATATTGACTTTTATAATACAAATTGATATTATCACTTTGGACTTGCAGAAAACATTAACTTTAACAGGAGTATTTAAAATTAAGGATGAGTTATAGAGTATTTATTTAGATGTGCTATTAAGGCTTACTTCCTTTATTTTTGAATAATAAAAATTATGAAAAAAACAATAGATTTAAAAAACGATCCGATAAAAAAGCTATTTTCCTACTATTTATTTTCATCAGTATTAGGCATAGTCATTAAATCAATCCACATCATGTTAGACGGAATTTTTGTAAGTAATGGTGTCGGCGCAGAGGCATTGGCTGCAATTAGCATCTATTCACCTATATTGATTGCCACCATTGCAGTTACTTCATGCATTGGCATGGGAGGATCGACACTCGCATCTATTAGATTTGGAGAAGGAAATGAAAAATCAGCGCAAAACATTTTTATAGTATCCATCTTTTTAACTTTTTTGGCTGGTTTATTTTTTTCAATATTATTTCTTGCTAGCCCTACTTTTATATCAAAACTTCTAGGTGCAAATGAAACTATAATACATATGACAATTGAATACGGTAAACAAATGAGTTATTTTTTACCTTTTTATACACTTTTCACTGGCTTAGCCATATTTATCAGAAACGACAAAAATCCTACTCTTTCAATGATAGCTATGATTGTTAGCGCAATAATCAATATAATATTGAACTACATTTTTATTTTTATATACGACATGGGGTTATCAGGAGCTGCTATAGCAACAGGAATTTCTCAAATTGCTGGTCTAGCCATTTTAACGCTTCATTTTGTACGAAAATCTGGTTTTTTTAAGTTGAATTTTAGAGGTTTTAGCATAAAAAATGGTGAAACTAAAAGAGTAATAAATATTGGATTGCCAACTTTTATAAGTGAATTTTCTTATGCAGTAGTTTCCATTCTATTCAACATTATAATCATAAATATTGGCGGAGAACTTGCAGTTTCAGCTTTTACAATAATGATATATGTTACTACGTTGCTTTATAATATATATTATGGTATGGGGCATGGTATGCAACCCATAATTAGTTACAATTATGGTTCAAAGAATACTGATAGAGTGTATGAAAGCTTTCACCTTGCAATATTATCTGGATTTATATCTGCTATAGTCATTTCCATTATTTGTTCTATCTTTATCAAAGAGATTGTGATGTTGTTTAATCGTGACAATCTAGAATTGATTGAAATGGCTATTGAAGCAAACCGTTATGTTTTTTATTCGATGCCATTTGTAGCATACAATATACTAGTTTCTATCTTTTTTCAATCTGTTGGAAAATCACGTGAAGCTAGTAGCATAATGACACTTAGAGGAGTTGTATTTCTATTTATTTTAGTCATTTTATTGAGTAAAACACTAGGATTGTTCGGTATTTGGCTAGTTTATCCTATCTCTGAAGTTTTATCTTTTGGAGTTTGTATTTTCTTCATGAAAAAACAAGACATATTCAATAAAATGTATTAATTTTCATTTCATTGAAGAATTTCCTTGAATTTTTTGCCAAAATATTTTATAATAAAGGTATAAATTTGAAGGGAGCAATTAAATGATAAAAGAATCTGTAGCAAAACTTCTTAATGAACAAATTACACATGAATTTTATTCAGCTTATTTGTATTTAGAATTCTCAAATTATTACTCAGAGTTAAACCTTGATGGATACTCAAATTGGTACAAAATTCAAGCCCAAGAAGAAAGAGATCACGCTTTACTGTTTATGGAATATATGCAAAACAATGGATTGAAAGTAACTCTTGAAACAATTAACAAGCCTGATATTGCTTTAAATGACAAAATGGATCCTCTAAACGAGAGCCTTAAGCATGAAAAGTTTGTCACTAGTTTAATAGATGCTATTTATGAAGAAGCATTTTCAGCTAAGGATTACAGAACTATGCAATTTTTAGACTGGTTTATCAAGGAACAAGGCGAAGAAGAAAAATCAGCAGAAGATATGATTAATAAAACTGAGCTATTTGGTTCAGATCCGAAAGGGTTATATATGCTTAATTCCGAGTTAGGAGCACGTGTATATACTGCTCCATCGTTAGTATTATAATTTTCTAATATTTAATAATTTAGACTGTCAATTATCATTTATTAATGCTATATAGGCAGTCTTTTTTATGTTTTATTAGAAAAGAATAACTAATCTATAAAAAATCCTAAAATCGATACTTAAAGCTCGATTTTAGGATTTTGTTTAAGATTAACTCTTAGTCTATATTAATTTTCAACGTATGCTACAGCTACAGCATTTGGGCCTATATGTGTTCCGATTACACAGCCCACTTCAGCAACAATTGTCTCTACGCCTTCAAATTTTTCTTCTATTTTGCCCTTTAAGTTTAATGCCAATTCTTCATTTTGAGAATGGAATACTCCTACGCGACCATTTTTAACATTGATATTCTTTTCTGCCGTTTCTTCTAGCCAATTTAACATTTTAGCTTTTCCACGAACCTTGTCTACTGATTCTAAAACGCCATTTTTAATCTTTATGATCGGCTTGAAGTTTAACATAGTACCTATAACAGCTGCTCCTTTAGATAATCTGCCGCCTTTTTCTAAATACTTAAGAGTATCTACTCCTACATAGATAATAACTTTAGATTTGAATTCTTCTAGCTGTGCTACTATTTCTTTAGCTGATAAACCTTGGCTAATCAACTCATATGCCTTTTCAACAATCAACATAATACCTATGCTTGCTGAACCTGAATCTATTATATGAATTTTGTCGCTACCAATTATCTCTTTTGCCATTTTTGCAGATTCACATGTTCCACTAAGTTTTGAACTAAGCAAAATTGAGATTATCTCATCATCAGGACCTGCTAATTCTTCATACATCTTTACAAAACTTGCAGGTGCAGGTTGAGATGTAGTTGGAAGTTTTTCACTTGTCGCAAGCTTTGCAAAAAATTCATCTCTTACGATATCAACTCCATCTAAATACGATTTTTCTCCAAAGTTAACTACAAGTGGTACTACATTTAATCCTAATCTTTTAACTTGCTCTTCTGTTGCATCTGCAGTTGAGTCAATTACTAATTTTATTGCCATAAATCTCTCCTTAATTTTCTTTCAATTTTGGTAAGTTGCAGTTATTATAACTTACTCTTAAAATGTTTATCAATCTTCAAAAGAAGCTCAATAATTGATAATTGCTGATTTTCATCTAACCCTAAGATTGCACTTCTGACTAATTCTCTGTGGAATTCCTCATGATATGAGTATGCTTGCTTTCCTTTTTCAGATAATTCAACAAACACGACTCTTCTATCTTCTTCAGAGCGTATCCTGCTTAAATATCCTTTTTTTATCAAGTTATTTACAGTGGTAGTCAAGGTGCCTGATGTTATTCTCAACTCTTTTGCAATTAAAGTCATCGTTGGTTTTTTGGCTAAACCTACCGCTTCAATAACGTGCATTTCTGTAACAGATAAATCACTAAATTCACCTTTACAGATACAGTTTTCTTCTATATCGAGAATGCTGTTAAACATGCTTACCAAAATAGTATTGATTCTTTCATGATTTCTCAATTGTTTACTCCTCAAATATTTTGATATTCAAATTATATTCGTTTAATCTATTTTTGTCAAGAAAAAATTGTTTATTAGCCATTCATTAATATCTTTTGCTACTTCTGCCGAAGAGTTTATAGCATTAAAAACATAGTCATAGTCGTATTTATTTGATTTATGAGTATACATAGGATCATAATAATTTTTCATTAATTCAATTGCCACTTCTTCAAAATTGCCTGTCTTAAGAATAGATTGTAAGCTGTCTACTTTTTCATTTGATAAATATCTTCTGAGTAGTTCTAGTGATTGTAAAGATTCTTCTAGCCAATCTTTTGATTGCATATAGTCGCATTTCAAAATTTTTGCCCTATAATTTAAATCTGCTTCAATAAAAATATGCAATCCATTTCGCATACGTGAAAATATACAGTCAGGTATTACTATTTTTCCTATCTGCTTACTTTCTGCTTCTACAAACACATATTTTGATTTTATATTATCTAATTGATAAAAAACATCTGACTCGAATGCTCTTTGTGTGCTACAGTTTCCTAATCCTATGTTTCCAAGAAGTGAACCTCTATGATTAGCCGCTCCTTCTAAGTCTAATACATCAAGCCCTAAAGATTTAAGTTTGTGTAAAATTTCAGTTTTTCCAACACCAGTATTTCCGTGAAGCATTACAAAAGTAACTTCATTGCAAATTTTAGGAGTGTTTTCTAGAATAAATTTTCTATAACCTTTATATCCATTTTCCAGTTTGAAGACATTTATTCCGATAGATGTGCATAATGAAGAAATAGACGCACTTCTATATCCACCTCTAGCACAATAAGCAACTAAATGAGGATTTTCTTTCTTTAAAGTTATTATCTCTTCGACTATCTTTGGAAGTTTTGAAGCAACAATTTCAACACCTAAAACCCTAGCTTTGTTTTTACTTAGTTGCTTGTACGCCATTCCGACTTTGGCTCTCTCATTGTTATCAAGTATAGGTATGTTTATAGCTCCTGATATACTGCCTTGCTCAAACTCTTGAGGACTTCTTACATCTATAAACTTGCACTTATTTTTAACTTCTTCAAAACTAACTTCATAATTCATAGCTATTAATCTCCTAAACTTCACTTGGCCTAAAAAGATAAGATCTTCAAGTTTTTAGCGACATTTGTCCTATTTCACAATGTGAATAAACGGTTTTAACTCGCTGAAACACTTAATAGTATCTTTTTAATTTCTTCTAGAACTAATTTTTGATCTATTTCATCAAACTTATACATTATTACAGGTTCTTTAGTTGCATCGAATTTAATTTTGCTTGAGTATTTTTCCATCATAGAATTAGCAAGATTGAAATTTGCTTTTTCATTTGGTTTAAGTTCTATTTTTAAATGTTTATTAAGTTGCGTCAAATTTTTGATATATAACTTTTTACAAATAGTTTTAATAAAAGCTACTTTTATCAAATTATCGACTTGCTTAGGAATATTCCCATATCTATCTAGTATTTCTTCAGTAATATCATCTATATCTTCATCAGTTTCTATTGCTGCAATTTTTTTATAAACTTCAATTTTCTGTTCTTCATTAGTAATGAAATCAGGTGGAATGTATCCGTCTACATTTAATTCGATAGTCACGTCAAAATCATCATCAGTATTAACTCCACTCAATTTTTTTACTGCTTTATCTAGAAATTTAACATATAAATCATAACCTATCGCAAGCATGTGTCCATGTTGCTCTGCGCCTAAAATATTTCCACAGCCTCTGATTTCCAAATCTCTCATCGCTATTTTAAATCCTGATCCAAACTCTGTAAACTCACGTATAGCTTTCAATCTTTTTTCAGCTATTTCAGACAATATTTTATTCTTCTGATAAGTTAAAAACGCAAATGAAGTTTTATTTGAACGACCTACTCTTCCTCTTAGCTGATAGAGTTGAGAAAGTCCAAAATTATCTGCATTAGTCACAATTAACGTGTTTACATTAGGTATGTCCATACCTGTTTCAATAATAGTTGTACACACTAATACATCATACTCTTTATTAACAAAATCCACCATGACATTTTCTAGCTCTCTTTCAGCCATTTGGCCATGACCAACTACGACTCTAGCTTCAGGGACTAGACTTCTTATCTTTGAAGCTATACTTTCAATGTCAGAAACTCTATTGTGAACATAATAAACTTGACCCGACCTAGATAATTCTCTCTCTATCGCGTCTTTAACAATCCCATCATGATGCTCAACGGCATACGTTTGAATAGGCATTCTATCTCCAGGTGGTTCTTCTATTAAACTCATATCTCGCACCCCTATCATTGACATGTGCAATGTTCTAGGAATAGGTGTAGCAGATAGCGTTAAAACGTCAATGTTTTCTTTCAATTGTTTTATTGTTTCTTTATGCTTAACTCCAAACCTTTGTTCTTCATCTATGACTAACAAACCTATATCTTTAAACTTAATGCTTTTAGCTAAAAGCTTGTGTGTACCTACAATTATATCTATTAAACCTTTATTAAGATCTGAAATAATCTTGTTTTGCTGACCTGATGTTCTAAATCGACTTAACATTTCAGCTTTTATTGGAAAACCTCTAAATCTATCTACAATATTTGAAAAATGCTGTTGTGCCAAAATGGTGGTAGGCACTAATATAGCAACTTGTTTTCCATCCATTATCGCCTTAAAAACAGCTCTCAATGCAACTTCAGTTTTTCCAAAACCTACATCTCCGCATAGCAACCTGTCCATTGGACGATCTCTTTCCATATCCGATTTAATTTCTTTAACACACCTAAGCTGATCATCTGTTTCTTCAAAAGGAAATTTATATTCAAAATCTTTCTGCCACTCAGTGTCTTTAGAATAAGAATATCCTTTTACAAATTTTCTCTTTGCATATAGCTCCACCAATTCTCCAGCCATCTCTTCAATAGCTTTTTGTGTGCGTTCTTTTACCTTTTCCCAGTTTTGGCTACTCATCTTATTTACTTTAGGCGTAACCGAATCAGATCCTATATATTTTTGTATAAGAGAAAGCTGATCTATTGGAACAAATAATTTATCTTCGCCCTTGTATCTAATACACAAAAAATCTTTAGTCACATTTTGGATGTTAAGTTTTTCAATTCCAACATATTTTCCAATTCCATGATGCTCGTGCACTACAAAATCTCCGATTTTCAGATCGGAAAAAGTATCTATTTTATTTTTCTTTTCTGCTTTTTTTATTCTTCGTTTTTTCTTAACAGTTCCAAAAACTTCATTTTCTGTCAATAATAAAATTTTCAACTCTGGAAATTCAAATCCTTTTTTAACTTCACCAACAGAAATAAAAACTGATCCAGCAGCAGAGCCTTCTGTGTCATTAGATAATATAGTGCTACACTCGTAATCGTTTAAATTAGAATGCAATTTATTGCACCCTTCTTTGTTGCTTAACACTATAAGCACTCTATACCCTTTATACTTATATCTATTCAAATCTTTTGATAAATCTTCCATCCTACCATAATATGAAGTTGCATCTTTTGATACAAGCTGACATAAGTCTTCAGGCTCATAATTTTTATTTAACTTCAGAATTCCATTATGGTAAAGTATTTTTTTATTTTTTAATTTCGTCTCTATTTCATATCTATCGAAATAAATTCTACTTTGCTTATTAAATATTTCCCCTTTTTCAAACAATTGTGAAAATGAAAGTTCAAACCCAGATGAAATCGATTTAATTTCTTCAAAAATCTTGTCTGGTTCATGCATTACTATTAGACAATTATCATCAAAATAATCAATAATACTTTCAAATCGGTCTTTTGCATAAGGGATTAGCAACTCTTTATTTTCGAAGACGATTTCTGAGCTAAGTCTATCTTCATAACTTTGAAATAATCTTTTTAAGTTTTTTTCTAGCTCATCATTATTTTTTAACTTAGCAATTTTTTTCAGACTATCTTGATAATCTTTAAACACTTCATCTTTTATATTTTCATTTTCTTCTGAATGAAAAAAAACATCATTGCACGGTAGTATTATAAATTTTTTCTCATTTTTGATCGATCTCTGAGTTTTTAAATCTATAGATCTTATAGAATCTACTTCATCATCAAAAAACTCTAATCTACGCGGAGAATCATACGCTGGTGAAAAAACGTCCACGATTCCTCCTCTTACAGAAAACTGACCGCAACCTTCAATTGCATCAACTCTCTCATATCCAAGATTATTAAGATTTGTAACTATGTTTCCAAAATCATAGCTTTTACCGTATTCAAATTTCATTACACTATTTGAAAAAGTATCTTTAGGTACAATTTTGTTCAAAGCAGCTCTAATGCTAGAAGTAACAATCAAATTATTATTTTGCGCTATCTTATTTAAAACATTCACCCTTGAGTGCACATGTTCTCTGCTAAGAGCATCAACATTATATAAGATTAATTCTTTAGTTTCAAAATTATATGTTTCATCTGAAAATGCGGATACGTACCTTGACAACTCTTTTGATTTATGCTCATTTTCAGTAATAAGTAATATCTTCTCTATCCCATAATCTTTTAAATTACAGCATAAATAAGACAATCCTTCTTCATTTAATCCATGAACAAGCTGCCTTTTACCTTTATCTATATTATTAGCAATATCTTTAAATTTTTCTGTTTTTTGAAACTGTGAATACAAATTTTTTTTCATAATTACTCCATTACTAAATACGATACTATACTAACCATGTGATACCTCGTGCTTTTTAACAAATTTCAAATACTAACGATTATAATATCTAAATTGTTTTATTAAACTTTGACATGGCAATATTTACTCCAGATTTGATTATCTCTTCACTAGCCAACGCGCCTTCAATTATGGTTTTATTTATAGCATCTCTTTCGCCATCATCAAACTTCTGAAGAACGTAATCCGCGAGGCTCAAATGTGGGTTTTTACTCTTTCCGATGCCTATTCGAATGCGAGGAAATTTATCGCTGTTCAAACTGAAAATTATTGATTTCATACCATTATGCGTTCCACTACTTCCGTATGGCCTAATTCTTAACGCTGAAAAATTAATATCTACGTCATCGTATAAGACTATAATTTTTTCTGGTTCTATTTTATAAAATTTAGCGATTTCTGCTACTGCTCTTCCGCTCAAATTCATATATGTAACAGGCTTAAACAGTATTGTTTTTTCTCCATTCACACTATATTCTCCATACACCGCATTGAATTTGAGCTTATTTAATTTTACATCATTTTTATGAGCCAAATAGTCTATTGCATCAAAACCTACATTATGTCTAGTGCCAACATATTCTTTCCCTGGATTACCAAGACCTACTATTAAATACATACTAAAACCTTCCTTTGCCCTTTCCAGGTTTGTTGACTTGTCTTGCTCTTGCGATAGCTAAATCATCTTTTTCTACATCGCTTACTATAGTAGAACCACCTGCAATATACGCACCTTCGCCAATTGTAATCGGAGCAACTAAGTTTGAATTGCTTCCAATAAATGCTCCATCTTCAACTATAGTCTTTCCTTTTGATTTTCCTGTATAATTTACAAACACTACGCCACATCCGATGTTTACATTTTTTCCAACTTCAGCATCACCAATATATGCGAGATGTGAAGCTTTTGTACCATCTTGTATTGTAGAATTCTTAACTTCGACAAAATCACCTATTTTTACGTCTTTTCCAAGCTTACTGCCTTCTCTTAAATATGCGAAAGGTCCTACAACAGTATTTTCATCTACAAATGCTTCTATCAACTTCGAACTATCTACAGTCACGTTGTCTTTTATTACCGAATTGATAATCCTTGAGTTTGGACCGATTATGCAATCCTCCCCAATCGTTGTATTTATTTCAATGATAGAACCTGCGTAGATAATAGTATCTTTACCTATTTCCACATTACTATCTATATATGTTGTTTTTGGATCTATGATTGTAACTCCATTTCGCATGTGGAATTCATTAATCCTCTTTCTCATTATTTCAGTAACTTCAGCAAGTTGAACTCTATCGTTTATCGCCTTTATTTCTTCCTCATTTTCAAGCAAAAACGCTCCTACTTTATTTCCTTCTTCGTTCAAAATTTTGATCGTATCTGTGATATAATACTCATTGTTAGAATTATTTCTATCAAGTTTTTTCAAAGTTTCTTTTAATTTTTTCCCATTAAAACATATTATGCCCGTATTGATTTCACAAATAGCCAATTCTTCTTCATTAGCATCCTTTTGCTCGATGATTCTATTTAAAGTCTGATCAACATTTCTAACAATTCTACCTAAGCCTTTAGGGTTGGCTACATTGCAAGTTAACACAGAAACCGCACATTTTTCTCTATCATGGTAACTCATAAAACCTTTTAATGTTTCATTAGTAATCAGTGGTCCATCACCACATAAGATTAAAACTGTATCATCATCGCTTATATGACTTTCTGCACACATTACTGCAAAACCAGTCCCATAAGGATGTCCTTCGCCTACAGGTTGTTTAACAAAATCGACAACCTCACCTTTTAAGCAGTCTTTTGCTTGATCTATATTATGTCCAAGAACTACTACATTTTTACTTATGCCTGAATTTTTAGCTTCATCTATTACATATTTAACTATCTCTTTTCCACAAATTGTATGTAACACTTTCGACAGTGAAGATTTCATTCTTGTGCCTTCACCTGCTGCAAGTATTATAGATATATACATAAAAAAACCTCTCAAAATTAAATTTATTTTCTGCACTAATATATCATTTTTTCTACAAAAAAACAACCTATTTTTGGTTGCATTGGAAATTTTAGCCATTAGAATAAAACCGACAAACATAAAATATGCAAAATCATCACGATGAAATGTATAACAAATTAATATTTTCGCAAAAGAAAAGAGAGTCCATTATGACTCTCTTTGAAGTTAGAATTATTCTTCATCTTCAGACTTCTTTTCTTCGTATGCCTTGAACACAGCGTCTGATAAACTAGTTCTTGTATCTGAATTGATTGGGTGTGCAATATCCTTAAATTCACCATCAGGCATTTTTCTACTAGGCATAGCAATGAAAGGGCCGTTCTCACCTTCGATTATTTTAATATCGTGTACTACAAAACAATCTCCGAAAGTTACAGAAACTATTGCTTTCATCTTGCCTTCCGAATTAATTTTTCTTACTCTCACATCTGTTATATTCACGTTAATCACCACCTTCCTCAACAAGTCATTTATGCTACAATTTTATTATACTATATTTTCAATTAAATTGCAAAATTTTTATTAATAATTATACAAAAAAATATGTTAAATTATTGTAATATTTATGCAAGTATTGTATTGCAATAAAATCAGCGTCTTTCGCATGAAAAAGCCAATGAAAACGTATACTAAAAGCTAATGCTACTTTGTTGTTTTATTCATTTTATATGAGCAGTTTTGGATTAGGTATTATTTCAAGGATTTGTTTATTTTCATCTATTTTTTCCAATACAAGCAATGAAGTATATTCATCTATCAATTTTTTCTCAGGTTCTTTTGTTTCAACAACTATTATTGTTCCAACGACTTCAGCATCAAACTCTTCCATCATATCATGCATTCCTTTTGCAGTACCTCCGCCTTTCATGAAATCATCAATCAGCAGCACCTTTGAATTTTCTTTCAACGATCTCCTAGACAAAGACATGGTCTGGATATTGCTAGAAGAGCCAGAAACATAATTGATGCTAACAGTAGCTCCTTCAGTTACCTTGTTATTATTTCTTCTTATAACTGCAACTGGTAAATTCAATTTTTGCCCAGTCATTACAGCTATAGGAACGCCCTTTGTTTCTACTGTCACAATAACATCTATTTTTTTATCAGAAAATTTTGATGCTATTATTTTAGAAATATTGTTAACAATATATGAATCCAGAAAAATATCAGTCATGTATATAAATCCACCCTGTATCAACCTATTTTTTTCAGTAAATTCTATGCAAATTTCATCTAGCATTTCTTTCACATCTATTTGACTAACTTGTGGAACATACATTACTCCGCCTTGTGAACCAGAAATAGTTTCGATTCGTCCATAAGACATATCTTCAAAAATTTCTTTAACTATAGAAATATCTTCACTGATACTAGATTTAGCGGCGTTAAACAATTTTGAAAAGTAATTGTAAGAAAATATATAATTTGGTCTCTCTAAAAAAATCTTTACTAAAGCACCTACTCTTTGAATTCTTTTGAATTTTTTCATTATTTTCTCCTTTGCGAATTATTCGTCTTAATTATACATCTAATGTTCGTGTTTTGCAAGTGTTTATTATATCTTGCGTTTATTTTGTGAATTTTGAGATAAAAAAAGCAGGTGCATATTTAACACCTACTATAAACAGACTATTGATTTTTAAGGATAACGTCGTGTGCTCCACCCTCAGTAATAGAAGTAGATGACACCAAGCACAATCTTGCTTCTTTATGAAGTTGAGGTATGCTTAAACATCCACAATTACACATAGTTGATTTTATTTTATAAAGTGTAATCCCTAGACCATCATCTAATGCCCCTGCATAAGGCACATAAGAATCGACGCCTTCTTCAAACTGAAGCTCTTTTTTCGTGCTTCCAAGGTCATATCGAGCCCAATTTCTAGCTCTATTAGATCCTTCACCCCAATACTCTTTAACGTAACCATTTCCCAATTTTACTTTAGCTGTAGGACTTTCATCAAATCTCGCAAAATATCTTCCAAGCATTACAAAATCTGCTCCCATCGCTAATGCCATGGTCATATGATAGTCATGTACTATTCCTCCATCAGAGCAAATAGGAACATAAATACCTGTTTCTTCAAAATATTCATCCCTTGCTGCCGCCACTTCAAGAACAGACGAAGCTTGTCCTCTACCTATTCCTTTTTGCTCTCTTGTAATACATATAGAACCGCCGCCTATACCTATTTTTATGAAATCAGCTCCAACGTCAGCAAGATATCTAAATCCTTCTCTATCTACAACATTACCAGCACCTATTTTTATTCTGCTGTCATATTTTTTTATCCAGTCGATAGTGTCCTTTTGCCATTCACTAAATCCTTCTGATGAATCTATACACAAAATATCTACTCCAGCTTCTACTAATGCAGGCACTCTTTCCATATAATCTCTAGAGTTGATTCCTGCTCCGACAATATAGCTTTTATTGTTGTCTAATAGCGAAAGAGGATGATCTTTATCTTCAGCATAATCTTTTCTAAAAACCATATATACTAAATTGAAATTTTTATCTACAATTGGCAAAGAGTTTAATTTATGTTCCCATATTATGTCATTTGCCTCTTTTAAAGTAATTCCTTCTTGACCTACAACTAAATCATCGGCCTTAGTCATAAACTCGTCTACTTTTTTTGTTAACGAATCTCTAGAAACTCTATAATCTCTACTTGTAACCACCCCTACTAATTTTCCTGTAGCAGATCCATCTTCAGTTACCGGCATAGTCGAATGACCTTTAATTTCTTTCAATTCCAAAACTTCTTCTAATGTATTATGAGGCATAAGATTTGAGTCGCTTATTACAAAGCCTGCCTTATATTTTTTAACTTTTCTGACCATTTCTGCTTGTTCTTCTATGCTTTGTGAGCCAAATATAAATGAAATACCTCCGTTTTTTGCTAAAGCAACAGCCATGTTATTGTCTGAAACTGATTGCATAATCGCAGAAACCATTGGTATCTTTAAGCTTAATTCAGGAGTTTCTCCCTTTTTATATCTCGTAATAGGTACTGATAAATCAACATTTTCAGGAACACATTCCTTCGTTGTAAGATTTGGAAGCAATAAATATTCACCAAAAGTTCTTGATGGTTCTCGGATAATAATTGCCATAGTAAAAATACTCCTTTATAATAATTTAGTTTAAATTTCTGATTAGAATAACATAGTTAAATGTCAAAGTCAAGAAAATAAAAACTCTAAAAACAAAATCGTCATACTAAGCAGTACAACGATCCTATATTATAATATATTAATTAATCGACTTTAAATCCTCATAAAAACAAAATCCATTTTTACCATTTTTCTTTCTATAGTACATGGCTTCGTCTGCATAAACTACATTTTCCTCAAGGTTGAAATTGTGATCGTATCTTGATGCCCCGATAGAAATAGTACATCTAATTTTAATTTGTTCATCACCAAACACTGTTGTAGCTATTTCAGAGCAAATAATTTCAAGTAATTGTGTCAATTGAAGTTTGTCTAATCCATAAATAGCCGTGATAAATTCCTCGCCACCCCATCTACATGCTAAACCGATGTCTTGGCAATTTTTCTTAATAATACTAGCTACACCTTTTAAAACTAAATCTCCATTATGATGACCATAAGTATCATTTATGCTCTTAAAACTATCAATATCATACATCATGAGCCATAATTCTTCAGTTTTTTCTTTTGAATCTGTCACAAGTGTTTCTATGTTCTCCAAAAAACATAATCGATTATCAAGTCCTGTAAGTTTATCAGTGTACGCTAAAATTTTATTTTCAATTAAAGCTTCTTCTAGTTTAGAATTTGCTAACTTTAATGCATCTTTAATCCTTTGACTCTCAAGTTGAGCTTGAACTCTAACGTAAAGTTCAATTGGACTAAAAGGTTTTGACACATAATCTATAGCACCTACTTGGAAAGCTTTTACAATGCTAGACTCATCTACTTTTGACGTTAAAAATATTATTGGAATATCAGCTACAGATTCACAAGATTTGATTTTTTTACAAACATCATGACCATCTGTATCAGGTAATACTAAGTCTAAAAGTATTAAATCAGGTTGCTCTTTGATTGCCAATTCGATTCCATTTTTACCATCCAAAGCTTTTAAAACATTAATACCTTCTGAGGTTAATTTTTGCTCGATGATATTGCATATTAGCATACTATCATCAATAACTAAAACAGTATCTCTTTCCATATACGCCTATGTCCTTTAAAAAATTTTAAACTTACTTATATAATATTCTAATTTTCATGTTAAGTCAACAGTTTTTCTTATCTTATCTGCGATTTTAAAAATATTTTGTTACTATTCACAGTTAACATATGTACCCCAAATGAAAAAACAATAAATCGACTGTTAATAATAACGCTCAACACGGATAATCACACCTAATTTATTCATTACACGCTTGACATTTTAGGTGTAATGAGTTATAATTATACGTACATATACATTCGCGACATTGTTATTTTCGCCTGTTTTAGCAGATTATATCAATATAGGCAGTTTTATGGCAAATTAACATGTGTTTTTTTGCCTATTTATTCAATTGTGTTTTATTCTTTTTATTATATTATTAGTCGCTTATGTATTCGCAATTTAATTTAGGAGGAGAAAAACATGGAACAAAAACAAAGAGGTCAGTGGGCTTCGAATCTAGGCTTTGTTTTAGCAGCTGCTGGTTCAGCAGTTGGTCTTGGTAATATATGGAAATTTCCATATTTGGCAGGACAAAACGGAGGAGGAGCATTCGTAATTATCTATTTATTAATGATTTTACTTATAGGTTTCACAGTTATGCTCGGTGAAATGGCTATAGGTCGTGCTACTCAACTAAGTCCTGTTGAAGCATATAAAAAGTTAAACAAAAAGTTTGCTTTTGTCGGCGTTATCGGAGTAATAGTTGGATTTTGTATACTATCTTTTTACAGTGTATTAGGCGGTTGGGTACTTAATTACATAGTGAAATATTTTACCGGTGGAATTGTTGCGGCTGAAGCAGAAGGATATTTCTTAGGGTTTATTGCAGATCCTGTTATGCCTGTTATATGGCATGGAGTATTCATGCTTGCTACTGCAGCTATCGTTTTAAAAGGTATTTCTGGCGGTATCGAGAAAGCTAGTAAATTCATGATGCCAGCTCTATTTGTACTACTAATTGTAGTTGCTTTAAGATCAGTAACTCTACCAGGAGCAATAGATGGTATCAAATTTTATTTAATTCCTGATTTTTCAAAAATAACTATCGAAGTAGTAGTTGCAGCTTTAGGTCAGGCTTTCTTCTCACTTAGTTTAGGTATGGGAGCTATAATTACTTATGGTAGCTACTTAGGCAAAGAGGAAAATCTTGAAAAGAATGCTATGTTAGTACCTGCCATAGATACTATGGTTGCTCTATTAGCTGGATTTGCAATATTACCTGCAGTTTTTGCTTTTGGATTCGAACCTGGTTCAGGCCCTGGACTTATGTTCATTACATTGCCTTCAGTATTTGATGCTATGCCACTTGGCGGAGTATTCGGAATCGTATTCTTCGTACTTGTATTGTTTGCAGCATTAACTTCATCTATTTCGCTTCTTGAAGTTGTTGTATCTTTCATAATTGATACCTTCAAAATGAACAGAACAAAAGCTACAGTTTCTATGGCTTTAGCACTATTCCTAATCGGAATTCCAT
Organism: uncultured Clostridia bacterium; assembly: GCA_964371035.1. Lineage (GTDB taxonomy): Bacteria > Bacillota > Clostridia > Tissierellales > Sedimentibacteraceae > UBA1535. Next base: position 86,668 of record CAYJLG010000006.1, read on the forward strand.
GTTCTTTAGCAAATGGTGTTATGGGAGATTTCAAAATCATAGGATATAATTTCTTTGATTTTATGAGCTACATGGCAGAAAGTGTTCTTATGCCTTTAGGCGGTTTACTAATGTGTGTATTCATTGGTCACTTCTGGGGTATGGACAACTTATCTGACGAAGTTACTTCAAATGGAAAATATCCATTTAAAACAAGAGGATTCTTTACTATTATGATTAAATATGTTGCACCTGTAGCAATATTAATCATCTGGGTAAATGCAGCTATATTACCATTTTTTAAATAATAACTTTTTTATCTGCTAAAACAAAGTGGCTATATCACTTAATTGTGATATAGCCACTTTTTATTGTGTTTTGTAAACTTCGTCGTTTACTCGTTTATTAATCTATTTCTATAAATCTTAAAAGAATTGTTGCAACTTCTGCTCTTGTAGCAGTACCTTTAGGGTCTAAAGTGTTTTCAGATTTGCCTAAAACAATACCTTCTGCAATAGCCCACTGCATAGCAGAGGTTGCGTAGTTACCAACCTCAGATGCATCATCATAAGAAAGAATATTTGTGTTTTCGCCTGTTGTCATATCCATACCTTTAAAATCAGCATAGCGATATAAAATAGCTACTAATTGCTCTCTTGTGATGTCGTCATTCGGTCTAAATGTACCATCATCAAAACCTTTATATATGCCATTTTCACTCGTCCAAGCAATAGCATCAGAATACCACTTGTTGTCTGAAACATCATTATAAGAACTTGTTGAATTGATAGTAGGGTTGCTTTCCATATTCCAAATACTCTGTGCCATCATCGCTCTTGTTGTGCCTAATGTTGGAGCAAATGTAGTATCAGATGTACCGTTCATCAGTTCATTTTGATAAACAAACTGCACAGCATCATAGAACCAATCATCTGCATCCACATCAATAAACGGTAGAGTTACATCTAAGTTTTTTGTGCTAATCAGGTAGTGGGAGAAGTGGTCTGTCACAAAAGTGATTGTGCCATTTTCTTTGTCATATGTAGTCGGCTTGTACTCGATATTTCCCTCGTCATCCACATAATACACTCTAATTTCGCTTACATCTTCAGCCAAACCGTCCGGGACTTGAACAGTTGCAGTACCGCCATCGAAGTCGGACACACGGTTGCCGTTGACTTCGATATATAATTCATACACTTGCTCGTTGCCTACGATAGCCTTTTGCTCTTCGGTTAATTCTATTGTTGTATCTTCCACTATACGAATGATTAAGATTACAGTTTCGTTCGACTCTTTGCCCTCAGCTATAGTTTCAAGAGCTTTTTGGTCTAATGTTACAGTACCAAGATCACTGGTCACAACAAGATTATCAATATCTTTTTCTACCATATCTTCTACATTTTCTACAATCAATTCTGTACCCACAGCTTTGGTTTTGCTGTTAGTTTTAACTTCAAGGATAACATCAGCAGTAGAATCTTCGCCGTCAGCCTCTAAATCTTTCTTTTCCTCAGAGGCTTCATTGATGGCTTTTTCTAAACTGCTTTGCTTTGGCTTTGCAGTAGTTGTGCCGTCGTCATCAGTTTGAGTACTAACATCCGGTTTTGCTGTTACTTCCCCTGTGTCCTTGTCAACGTCAACATCAGGCTCGTTGGTGCTGCTGCTACCGCCGCTGCTTGGTGTTGTTGGTGCTTCCCAAACGGCATATACAGTCATACCGCTTACACAGCCATCGGCATTTTGACCTGTTATTATCTCAGTAGCATCAGCAGTATATCCCCAACCTTTGAAAGTATAACCATCTCTAGTTATAGTTTTATAAAATATTTCAGTATATACCACCTGCTGCTCGGGCATCATAGCAAATTGAGCTACAAATTCAACATATTCTGACGTTTCTCCATTAATTGTTGCACCATTATAATCGAAAGTTACGTTGTATGTTGGATTCACATTAACATATAATGTAGTTGTTTTACTGTTATAAGTAACAGTGATTTCTTTATCTGCTCCCACAGCAGTAGAATCAAGTGCCGTGTGAGTAAAACCGGTAGTTATATCTTGCTTAGTACCATCACTCATTGTTGCTTCAAGCACCATTCCGGAAGGGTCAAAATCATCTCCGACACCGTATAGCGTTTTTGTCGGTGGTGTTTTTACAGCAATGCTTGAAACTGTTGGTGCTGGTGGTGTAAACTTGATGTTTACATAAGATTGATTTGTGTAGGTTGTGTCTGTTGCATTATCTTTGTCTGCACCAGCTTTGATGGTTGGTGTGCCTTCGCTTGTGTCTACACTTCCAAATATTGCAGCTTTTCCCAACGGAGCAGTCGCTGTCACTTCGCCACCGTTAATGATAACTTGACCTCCAGTATGGATTGCTGATTGTTGACCTGTTGTTTCGACATTTAGCGTACCATCATTAACAGTCAGAGTGTTTAACGAAATCGTCTGGTATGATGATGTTAAATCATAAGTTCCACCGTCGATAATAATCATAATTCCGCCAATGCCTATGCCCTCAGTGTCCGTTGTGAGAGAACCTTTGCCTTTAAATGTTGTTGTATGCGCACCACTTATCCCTCTATCGCTACTTGTCACGGAATTTGACGAGCCGTCTGCCAGTATAACATTAATAGTGGCATTAGTGATCGCAACAGAAAGCGCGGAAGCATCTTCCGGAATATCGAAAACATCCATCGTCAAACCGTCTAAAGTTAGAGTTTTTGTGCCTTTATCCCACTTCCAACCCTCGGCTTCTAACTTGTCAGTAGTTGCTGTGTTAGCGTCAATCTCAATCGGTGTTGTGCGAACTATTTTGCCGGCAGTATTCGTCCATTTTGCGTAAAGTGTAGTGGACTCGGTTAAGGTTGTAGGGTCGGTAACTTTTGTACCGTCATCTTTATACCAACCGTCAAATGAGTAGTCCCACGTTGGTGTCGGGATTGCCATGTCGGCTGCAATTTCGACCGGACTACCAATAGCAGTTCCATTGTTCGGGTCGAAAGTTACGGTTGGAATTCCGGCTTTTATTCTTACATAGTGGTCAGTATCAGCAAATGTAACTGCTGTGCCTGCGCCTCTTGTATATGTTGCACTATCGTCAGGCATTGCAGTATCACTTACCGCATACTCCAATGTGTCGGCGATTATAAAAATCCCACCACTAATGCTTCCTAACTGATTAACAAATACACGCAACTCGCCAGTACCATCAAGTTTTAAGCTATTATCCCCGACGTAATGAAATACAGGAATACCTTTTAATGTATTCACTGAATCCTTTGCAAGAGTGAGATTAATCGGTGAACGCAAAGTAATTAAATTTGATAAGCTATCAATATTCACGCCTGCTAAGGTAATATTGGCAGCACTATCATCATTAGTATCTGCTCCGATATAATAAGCCGTTGACGTATCTTTATCAAAGTTTTCTATTGTTATTTCTATAGCTGTCGTGATCTTTAAGTATTTCCCATTAAGCTCATAATCCGTGCCAAGTACTCCACCTGTTACGATGAAATCACCGACTTTGTTTACAGGTCTTGTATCATCTTCACTCACTTGCCATTTTGCGTAAACAGTTGTGTCTGATGACAGTGCTTTCATTTCATCAAGAGTTACTTCATCTGCAAATGTTGTATCAGTATACCAACCCTCTACGTCATAGTCTTCCCATGTTGGAATTGGGATTTCCACGCCGGTTGCAATGTTTACAACACTTGTCGTAGAGTTATCAGCAAATTTACCACCGTTAGCGTTGAAAGTTAGTTCTACATAAGCAGTCGCTGTAATAGTAGCTTGTAAGTTAAGTATGTTAGCACTTTCATGTCCTGATTGTCCTGCAACGCTTTTTGATACAATTACACTAAAGTGAACGCTACCATTTGTTCCGTTGATATCATCAGCTTCTCCTGCTGTTGCACCGTTAAACTGGGCGATTGTAATATCATCAGCAACTACAGTATTAATACCCGTTTCACTTACGCCTGTTAAAGCATTGATTTGTCTTGCAATTTCAGCTTTTGCTTCATCTGCTGTGCTCGCTTTAGATTGTGCTAAAGTGTATGTGCCAGCCATGATTAATTCTCTTGCTTTTTCTGATGAGCTTAGTTCTCTCGTCTTTACTTCTATTTTGGTAACTGCACCTAACTCAGTTCCATCATCATTAGAGCCTCTTATCTCAATGGTATAAGTAGTACCTGGATTAAGTCCTTGTACAGTGTATTCTGTCGTTTCAGCAGTTTTAGGTGGGGAAACGACAGAATTACCTTCATAAGTTGTTATTTGATATTTTGCAGCATTTGGAACTGTGTCCCAAGTTAGCATTACAGCCCTGCTGAATGGTGTAGCACTTACATTTTTAGGCGCTTCAAATTCCCATTTTGCGTAAAGCGTTTTGGACTCAATAAGGGCTTTAATTTGCTCGTTAGTCAGTGCATCGCCTGTAAACGTATCATTGTCGTACCAACCGCCAAATACGTAGTCTGTCTTGGTTGGTGTTGGGATTTCCATGTCGTCTGCAACGGTGACATCGCTTGTCGTTGCACCACCGGTAAATTCACCACCGTTAGCGTTAAAAGTTACGGTGTAGGTTGGTGGAGTAACATCACCAGGATTACTTTTCGATGCAGTCCAGATACTATCGCTACCGTCTTTTGTGCCGATAAAGTAGCCATCCTGATCATATGTAAAATAAGAAATGTAATCTTTAGCTGTTACACTGCTACTAATAACTGCTTCGCCAAAACAATGAGTTCCAATTCGTGAATTAGAATCCAACGCACCTGTAAGAGTAATTTTCCCACGAACATTAGATGGGTTGTCTTCCACATCAGTATTACCAGTAATTGTTACATTTCCTTGCACGTTTAACACGTAGTCGGAATCTATATAAATCCCAGCACTAGCACCGTTACCAATATGCTTAGTCGTCGTATTTCCGGTGATAGTACCACCATTTATTTGATTGGTTCCTTCACGGATACCGATACCACCACCATAAGGGGCTTTATTATTAGTAATCGCTCCTCCGTTCATAGTAAACGTACCACTACTATAAACACCACCTCCATATGAGATGCCGTCCGTAAAAGTATTTGTATTGCCAGTAATTGTTCCGCCGTCCATAGTAAACGTACCAGAATTATAGACACCACCACCGGAATTTCCGGAAAAGTTTCCGGAAATTGTACCGCCCTCCATTTTGAGAGTGCCGGACGAATTCACATAAATGCCGCCACCAAATGATGTTGTATTACCACCTGTAATTGTACCCCCAGAACCAGTATCCTTAATGGTTAAATTACCTCTTACAAATATAACACTACCACTGGATACCGCAGTATCTAAATTTCTGTCAATCGTATAACCTGCAAGGTCAAGGGTTACGGTTTTGTCTGATGGCACTTCGAGTCTAGTGTCATCAGCATCGGCAGTAATGTTGTCTCCAAGGACTATGTTGCCACCTGCTGCCATAGCTGCTTGTAGGGTATCCCATGTTGTGACACTTGTACCACTCGCCTCCACTTCCATCGTCATCATCGGCATCATACCAAGCACCATCGCCAATGTAAGTATGCTTGCCAAAAGTTTTTGTCTAATCGTCTTTTTTGTCTGCATTTTTATTTTCCTCCTTAAATTTGTTTAATTTGCTTAATTTTTTTACTCTTTTAGTGATAAAATACACTCGGTTGTTTCGGTAACTTCACTAAACAACCGCACTTGTACCGTTGGCTTATTCACATTGATAACGTGCATAAGTCCTTCGCCATCTACTCGGTGCATATTTTCTTGCGCAAACACTACATCGACATCATTATTACAAATGAATTTTGCTGATAACATAGGGTCTGTGAATTCAGTCACAACGCAATCACGAAAATGACTTTTTAGTAATTCCTCAAGCATGACAAGTCGCCTTTTGTTATTATCCACTGTGACAAATCTCAAAAAATTTCCTCCTCTCTTTTCAAAAGATATCGTTTTCAATGTGCTCCAGTTTGTTTTGTTGCTATTTTGCTTTTATATTATATCAAACGTAACTGCACAACAACTGCACACTTTTTGTGTTTTTTTGAAAATTTTTTAAAGTTTGAAAAAATTATCTGTTACTATTAACAGTTGACTTTAGATATTTAAGGGGAAAAATTAATAAAATATGGAAAGCCTTATGTAGATTGGATGAAGTTGTGTGATGTTTTGTGAAGGTTTTGCCGAAACGTGGGTATGACCCTCTTGACTAACATCTTTTGAGGATTTCTGAACAAAACTAAACAATACAACTTCCCAATCGGAATACTCGGCGCCATATTTTATTAATTTTTTCCCGTTGACGTTGCAATTGGCTGTGAATAGTAACAATTATATGACAATATTATTGATATATTATATGAAAAGGATTGACAATAAATAAAGTTTGTAGTACAATGTAGTATATAAAGAAAAGGAGTTGATAACATGGCTTTTTCAATTAGATTAACAGAGGATGAAAGACAATTAGCAGAAAGTTATTCAAAAATGCATTCTATGTCATTAGGTGAAGCTTTTAAAAATGCATTGTTCGAAAAAATAGAAGATGAGTTTGATGTAGTTGTCGCAAATAGAGCTTATGATGAATATGTAAAAGATGGAAAGAAAAGTAGACCTATTGATGAACTTTGGAAGGAATTAGGTATATGAAATATAGCGTAGAGACTACTTCCCTATTTGATAAAGAATTTAAAAAGCTTGATAATTACACTAAGAAAATGATAAAATCATGGATTGAAAAAAATCTAGTTAATTGTGAAAACCCACGTCAACATGGAAAAGGTCTTACAGCTAATAAAAGTGGCCAGTGGAGATATAGAATAGGTGATTACAGATTAATTTGCACTATAGAGGAGGACAAGTTGGTTATTATTGCATTGACAATAGGACATCGTAGAGAAGTGTATAAGTGAAAGCAATAAGATACTTTGATGAAAATTTGCATCGCCCTTGGCTGTGGCTTTGACGATATTATGGAAATTGAAAAGGAGGACTCGCCAAATGAATATCATAGCGACAGATGATGAAACTTTAGCACTACAAGTTTTAATGCGTGCTATAAACGAGGCTCTGCCGAATATTACTCCGATAGGATTTTCAAAGGCAAAAGACTGCCTTGCTTATGCAGAGGAAAATCCTTGCGATGTTGCATTTTTAGATATAGAAATGCGAGATATGAACGGAATTGCTCTTGCTAAAAAATTAAAAAAGATTAATCCTCAAATAAATATTGTTTTTGTCACAAGCTATACCGAATACCAAGGGGAGGCACTCTCTATTTATGTCAGTGGCTATGTGCAAAAGCCGGCAACAAAGGCGAAGATAGAACGAGAACTTGACAATCTCCGTTACCCTGTTAAACCTCTGCCGACTAAATATCTAAAAGCACAATGTTTTGGGCATTTCGAGGTGTTTGTAGGCGATGAACCACTAAAGTTCAAATATCAAAAAACAAAAGAACTGTTTGCGATATTGATAGATAGAAATGGTGCTACTTTGACTTCAGGTGAGTTGATGGCGATTTTATGGGAGGACGAAGCTATTGGCAAAAGTTCATACTATCAAAATTTGCTACGAGATTTATCTGCCACTTTAGAAAAAGCAGATCATTTGGATGTGATTATAAAAAAGAGGGGAATTCTTGCTATTGCTCCATCAAAAATTATCTGTGATTATTATGATTGGTCTAAGGGTGTTCCGTATGCTTTAAATGCCTATACAGGAGAGTTTATGTCCCAGTATAGTTGGGCAGATAAAACTTTAGGCT
>CAYJLG010000007.1:0-284 GCA_964371035.1 uncultured Clostridia bacterium
GTATTACTGTGTATGCTGTGTCTGTGTTCGCTGTCCATTGTGCTTCTGCTGTTTGATCAGTTGTATAGTTCCACACTGTTTCAGCTGTGATTTCTGTTTCACCTATTAACCATCCACCAAATGTGTATCCATCTCTTGTAACTACTGGTAATGTTCCGATTGCTGCATCGTATGTTACATTTTGAGATTCAGGATTTATTCCACCGTCATAGTTGATGTTAAAGCTTAATGTGTATTCAGTTGCTGATTCTTCATATTCTGCTGTGAATTCTAAATCAGTTACT
>CAYJLG010000007.1:384-86913 GCA_964371035.1 uncultured Clostridia bacterium
CTGTTTCTATTTTTTCTTCCCACACACCTGTTGTTGTGTTTCTAAAGTTGAATGTCACTGTGTATTCAGTTGCTGATTCTTCATATTCTGCTGTGAATTCTAAATCAGTTACTACATTTGTTCCTCTTGGGAAACTATTATCCCAGCCTGTTAATGTGTATGTTACATCTTCTAATACTACAGTTGATACTGCTGGTTCCCATGCACTATTCCATGGTGTGTTGTAGTTCACTGTTTCTATTTTTTCTTCCCACACACCTGTTGTTGTGTTTCTAAAGTTGAATGTTACTGTGTAATTATCTACTGTCCACTGTGCTGTAAATACAAGGTTTTTATTTGGCATAGTGAACTCATTATTATTTTCACCAGAATATGTTATATTTACCGTTTCTTCCGAAACATCTTTGTTCGTTACTGTCCAACCGTTAAATGTATGACCATCTCTTGTTGGATTTGTTGGCAATGTTACAGTTGCATCTTTATTATAAAGGCTCTTTCCATAAACAGTAGAATCTAATGTAACTCCATTACCGTTATATTCTACAGAGTAAGTTTCCACAATATAGCCGTCGATATGAACTTCTGTTTTGGTTGTATCCATTTCTTTTACTGTATACCAAATAATCGGAGTGTTAGCTAAAAGATCTGATGTTTTTGCATTAAAACTAGCTGCACCTGGTTGATCTTTTATTTTTTCTCTATACTCGCCTATCGTTTGTGGTAAAGAATCAAATAAAGTATTTAATGCTTCGTCGTTATCTTTGTTACTACCTTCTCCACCTAAATACCAAGCTGCTTTAGGGCCGTTTCCTATTATTGCATCATATTGACCAAGAGCGTCAACATCGATATTTTCAACCTTTAGACCTTTGCCCGCATCAGGTATGTACAAGCTTGCTCCCGTTGGTGCCGCTGCGTATTCTTCAGGGTTTTTTAAGTTAAAATCATTATGAATATATAATTCTGCAAATCTTGTATCATTTCCTGTATTCTGCGTCCAATTTGCCCAGAAAACTTTATTTCCGGTAGAACCATTTTCTATTTCTGTTACAGGTGCTCCGCTTTCATTGTCTAGAGTCCAACCGTCAAATATGTATCCTTCTTTCGATGCAGGTTGTAATGTTATTGTTCCACTCTTCTCAGTATATTTAGTTGCAGTGTTTGGATTTGTTGCACCTTCTACATTAGTATATGTAATTGTATACTCTGTATCATTTGGTGTAGTATCTGCTGCTACACTAAAATAAATATAGTAACTATTAGTATTTCCTTGATATTTAGCTCTAACTCTTACACTTCCAGCCGTTTTAGCAGTAAGTATATCTTTGTTGCCAGTAGCTGCTGTTATTTCAACTACCTCTTTATTCGAATCATTAGTTTCATCATAAGTGTTATCTTTCCACTTTTCTACACCCCATTTGTTGAAGTTTCCGCCGTCTGCAGTGGCTGCAGATGCAGTTATAGTTATGCTACTTCCAACTTTTAATATATATGGATCGTCTTCCGTTCCTGCACCTTCTAAATCACCCTCAATCGTTGGCCTAGGCTCAAGTGGTTTCTTAGGTTCATATGTAAATGTTTTTTCACCCGGTTGAGTTTGTCCGTTGCTGTCTGTATACTGGTATATGACTGTAAACTTAATATCTGTAGCATTCTTATCAAGCTCACAAGTAGCCGATACAGTTCCGTTTTCACCAGTAACGTGACTAAGTGTATCCGATCCTACTGTAATCGCCGACACTGTTGTCGATGTACTATCCGTCGGTTTAACCTTGATTGTTACATTTACTTTTTGATTTGTCATCACTACTTCGCTAAACTCAGCTGTCACATGTTCATCACTCGGCGTCTCAGCAAAAATCGACGTAGTTGGTAGGTTTTGTAGTAATAAACAAATTACTAAAGCCCACGCGATAAACTTCTTTGAAAACAGTTTAAAATCTTTTAATTTTTCCATAAAATTTCCTCCTTTTTTAACTTATTTAACTGATTTAGATAGTTTTTAAATCAGTTTACTTGCTTATTATACCATCTTAATACAATATATGCAATTACCATTCACGAAAAAAATATACAGTTCACGAAGTGAATGAAAATAAGCAACTAAGTTTTATAAATTGATTATATCATTAGATTGTATGTTTTTCAACTGCCGTTCACGAACAAAACATGTCGTTCACGAAATAAATAATAAAAAACTAGCATTTGACGGAATGAAAAAAACACCGTTTAAATGATAAATATACATTTTCACGATGTTTTTTCTGTTTATACTAATTTACTTTTTCAAGTTTAATTCCTGTGTCTAGTCCGTTTAAGTTTTGGATTTCGTATCCGCTTTCGTCTGTCTTTTCGATAGATATAGCTAGTGTTTCTGATTTTATGTATTCATCAAATATCTTGACAGCATTTTGAATCTCTTCTGGTCCATTGAAGTAGATTTTGATGTTGTCCATCATTTCATATCCGTTATTTTTTCTCATCTGTTGAACTTTAGATATAAATTCTCTTGCAAATCCTTCTTCTACTAATTCTTTAGATAGATTAGTATCAAGGATTACAAACAGATTGTTGTCCATTTCTACGTTGTATCCTTCTTTTGCTGAAATTCTGATGTCTAACATTTCTTCTATTATTTCTACTTCTTTGCCATTGACAGTCATCATGTGTGTACCACCATTAGCGACTGCAGATATAATCGCTAGCGAATCTGCGTTTAACAATTCTGTAGCAAAAGCTTTTACATCTGCACCTAATTTTGGTCCACAAGTCTTGAAGTTTGGCTTTATCATGAAGTTCATAAATGAGTTTAGATCTTTTTCAAATATTACTTCTTTTACGTTCAATTCTTCTGATATTAGTGGAATCATATCTGAAATCACTTCTTCAAATTTTCCGTCTATCAATATCTTTTGTACAGGTTGGCGAACTTTTATCTTTGTATTTTCTCTTGAGGCTCTACCTAGTTTTACCAAATCTTTTACTAGATCCATTCTATACTCTACATTTTTGTCTATCAATTCTTCTTTTACTTCTGGATAGTAGCTTAAATGTACAGATTTTTCGCCTGTCAAGCTTGTATATATTTCTTCTGATAGATAAGGCGCAAATGGTGCTGTAAGTTGTGAAATACCTACAAGTATCTCATAAGTAGTTATATATACTGATTTTTTGTCTTCTGTAAGTTCTGTAGCCCAGAATCTTCTTCTCGAGCGTCTAATATACCAGTTCGACAAATCTTCGTTTACAAAATCTTGGATTTCTCTTACTACTTTTGTTAAGTCAAATACAGACATGCTTTCTCTTACGTATTTAACTAAGTTGTTGTATTTTGAAATTATCCATCTGTCTAATTCTGGTCTGTCTTTGTATTCGACAAAGAATTCTCTTGGGTTGACATTGTCAGTGTTTGCATATAGTGAGAAGAAAGTATATACGTTTTTGATTGTACCAAAGAATTTGCTCAATACTTCTTTTAATCCGTCTTCATCAAATTTTGTAGGTGTCCAAGCTGGAGAAACGTACAACAAATACCATCTCAACGCATCTGCTCCGTATTTGTCGAATAATTCAAACGGATCTACTGTGTTTCCTCTAGATTTTGACATTTTTTTGCCGAATTTATCTAGAATTAGATCGTTTACTAATACTCGTTTGTACGGCGATACTCCCATTACGTATGTAGAGATGGCAAGTAGTGAGTAAAACCATCCTCTAGTCTGATCTATACCTTCACATATGAAATCTGCAGGGAATAATTCGTGGAAGTTTTCTTTGTTTTCAAACGGATAATGATGTTGTGCAAAAGGCATCGCCCCACTGTCAAACCAACAGTCTATTACATCTTTTATCCTAGTCATGTGTTTTCCACAATTAGGACAAACTATATGCACGTCATCTACATAAGGTCTGTGAAGGTCTATCGTTTCATCTATAGTTTCAACTGCTCTTTCTACTAACTCTTTTCTTGAACCTATGCTTTCTATTTTGCCACATTCACATCTCCAGATAGGAAGTGGAGTTCCCCAGTATCTGCTTCTAGAGATTGCCCAGTCGTTTAGGTTTTCAAGCCAGTTTCCAAATCTCTTTTCGCCTACATAGTCAGGATACCATTCTATCGTGTTGTTGTTTGCTACTAATTGATCTTTAAGTTTAGTCATTTGAATATACCAACTAGGTTTTGCATAGTATAGAAGTGGAGTTTTACATCTCCAACAGTGTGGATAGTTGTGATTTACTGTTTCTTTTTTGTATAGTTTTCCTTCTTCTTTTAGCCATTTCAATATATCAGGATCGGCATCCATTACAAACATGCCTTTCCACGGTGTTTCTACGTATTTACCTGTTTCGTCTACTGGTTGCAATACAGGAAGTCCGTATTTCATACCTGTGTTGTAGTCATCTTCACCAAATGCAGGTGCAGAGTGTACTATACCTGTTCCATCTTCTGCTGTTACATAATCTGCACAAGTTACAAAGAAAGCTTTTTTGTCAGCTTTAACAAAAGGCATAAGTTGTTCGTATTCCATGTACTCCATGTCTTTGCCTTTTAAGTTTTCTAACACTTCATATTCTGCTTTTATAAGTTTTTCTACAAGTGATTTTGCAAGATAAAGCACTTCGCCTTTTTTATCTTCTGTATCTGCTGTTTTTATTTTTACGTATTCAAGTTCAGGATGCACTGTAAGTGCAACGTTTGAAGCTAATGTCCAAGGTGTAGTCGTCCACGCTAAAAAGTAAGCATCTTCATCTTTTTTCTTGAATTTTACAAATGCAGTAGCTGTCTTAATCTCTTCGTATCCTTGAGCTACTTCGTGTGAAGCTAGGCCCGTTCCACATCTTGAACAGTATGGAAGTATCTTGTGTCCCTCATACATCAAACCATCTTTGAAAAACTTGTCTAATATCCACCAAGTTGATTCGATAAAGTTGCTTTCAAGTGTTACGTATGGATTGTCAAGATCTATAAGGTACGCCATTCTTTCTGTCATTTGTCTCCATAAATCTTTGTATGCAAATACTGATTCTTTACATTTTGCATTGAATTCCGCTATACCATAATCTTCTATGTCTTGTTTGTTTTTTAGCCCAAGTTGTTTTTCGACTTCTATCTCTACTGGAAGTCCATGTGTATCCCAACCTGCTTTTCTTTTTACTTGATAGCCTTCCATAGTCTTAAACCTACATACAGAATCTTTCAATGTTCTAGCTATTACGTGGTGAATACCTGGTCTGCCGTTTGCAGTTGGAGGTCCTTCGTAAAAAACAAATTGTGGTTTGTCTTTTCTTGTTTCAACGCTTTGGTCAAGCAGATTGATTTGATTCCAATAATCGCTCAACTGTTTTTCATACTCATTGTAAGGTTGTTTTGATATGTCCTTAAACAATTTCATCTTTATATTTCTCCTTTTAAAAATTTATACTATTTAATTTTGTGGCATCACATTAAAAAATCCCATGCCTATATAGACATGGGACGAATTTCCGCGGTACCACCCAGATTATGTGCAATAGCAAAATCATTGCATATACACATCACTTTAAAATTTAACGATTTTCACGCAATATCCTAATTATCATTATATTATATATATAATAGATGTTCAGAAATTGAGCTCGGAGATGATTTTCGTTTTATTGTTGCTTATAACCTCGCACCAATCGGTTAATTCTCTGAAAGTTTCAATAAAAGTACTCTTCTCGTCACAGCCTATATATTAAATTCACTTATTAATCATATATTATTAGGTAGACGATGTCAAGAATAAATTATCTCACCTTTAATTTTTGCAAGCTTTTAGTACGTTTTTTGCTAATACAGAATTAGTAACAACGCCAACGCCGCCTGGCACTGGTGTAATCATAGATGCAATTTCAGCACATTCTGCTGTTTTGACATCTCCACACATCTTACCATCTTCATCGACATTTATGCCTACGTCTATTACTATTGCATCTTTTTTGATAAACTCTTTGCTTACAAACCCTGCTTTACCTATTGCGACTACCAAAATATCTGCTTTTGAGCATACTTCTTCGATGTTTTTAGTTTTCGAATGACAAATAGTGACTGTCGCATCTTGTTTCAACAACATCAAAGAAAGTGGTTTGCCTACTACAAGCGATCTGCCTATTACCACTACATTCTTGCCTTTTAAATCTACTTCGTAGTGTTGTAAGATTTCCATGACAGCTGCCGGAGTGCAAGGTGCAAAACCTGATTCATCACCCTCTATGATTTTAGCTAGATTTTCTGGATTAAAACAATCTACATCTTTTTTAGGAGATATCACGTGTTTAATCTTGTCTTCGTCTAGATGATTTGGCAATGGTCTTAATATTAAAATACCATGTATAGAAGGATTAGCATTGATTTTTTCAAGTTCATTAACAAACTTATCCTGCTCTACATCATGTTCCATCACAGTTACCTCCACAAAAATACCACATGAAATCATTCGTTTTATCGCAGCTTTTTCATAAGAAATATCATCTTCTTTTTCACCTACACGTATGATTTGTAATCTAGGGAAAATTCCTTGTTTGTTTAATACAAGGGCTTTGTCTTTTTCAGTTTCTGCAATTTTGTCTGCTACAGGTTTTCCTTTAATGAAATTATCCATACTTACCTCTATTTCTATAACAATTACTTATAGCTAGCTACTGCTTCTATTTCAACCAACACATTTTTTGGCAATGCGCTCACTTGCACGCAAGCTCTAGCAGGGAAATAATCTGTAAAGAAAGTGCCATACACTTCATTAACGTCTGCAAATTTGCCCATGTCAGTTATAAACAAATTCATTTTTACAACGTTTGTAAAATCTAAACCTTCTTCGTTTAATATGCCTTTAAGGTTTTTCATGCACTGCTCAGTTTGTGCTTTAAATGTATCTTCTACTACTTCTCCAGTAGCAGGATCTACTGGTATTTGTCCAGAAATATACAATAAATCACCTGTTTTGATCGCTTGTGAATATGGTCCTATAGCCTTTGGAGCATTTGCTGTGTTTACTACTTTATTACTCATTTTTTTCACCTCATAAATTTATTATTTTTTATTTATACATTATATAACATATTTTTATTGTTTTCAAGAAAAAATTGTCTAGCAAAATTTTTCTGGGAAATTGATATATTTCGCTATATTTTCAACAAATTTTTCAAATCCTTCCTTGTCTTCTTCATCGAATCTTGAAAGTGATGGACTGTCTATGTCTAATACTCCTATCAATCTTTTATTTTGCACTATTGGCACTACAATCTCAGAATTTGATGCTCCATCACAGGCGATATGTCCTGGGAAATCATGCACATTTTTTACTAATTGTGTTTCTAAGCTTTTAGCTGCAGTACCGCATACACCTTTTCCTATTTCGATATGTGTGCAGGCAGGTTTGCCTTGAAAAGGTCCTAGCACGAGTTCATCATTTTTATATAGATAAAACCCTGCCCAGTTTATGTCATCGACTAGTAGCCACAATAACGCTGATGCATTGCAAAGATTAGCCAGCCAGTCTTTTTCTTCACTAAAAAATCCTACTGCCTTTAAATTTAAATAATTATAAAACTTACTCTTTTCTTCAAAATGAATTTTTTCTATTTTTATCACTATTTGCCTCCTTAAAAATATTAACAAACCCACGAAACGGTCAAGACTGGTCAAGACCAGTCCCTACATTGAAATTCTAATATCGCTGTGATATGTAGGTTTTTTTTGAATATAGTTAGAGTAGAGAATTTTTAAGTCTTCTCTACTCCATTTTTAATTGACTATTCTACTGTTACAGATTTTGCCAAGTTTCTTGGTTTGTCTATGTCACAGCCTCTGTGAAGCGCTGCATAATACGATAAATATTGTGTCGGTATGATAGACACTAACGGTGACAATATCTCGTGCACATCATCTATTATTATTTGATCTGAATCTGTACTTATCTTTTTTGTTGAAATAATAAGAGTATTTGCACCCCTTGCCTTGACTTCCTTGATGTTGCTTCTAGTGTTTAAGTTTATAGTCTCTTGAGTTATTATCGCTATAACTGGCGTCATGTCTTCTATTAAAGCAATAGTTCCGTGTTTTAATTCTCCCGCTGCAAAACCTTCTGTTTGAATGTATGACACTTCTTTTAATTTCAGTGCCGCTTCTAAACAAGCAAAATAATCTAAATGTCTACCTATATAAAAACAGCTTGCTTTGTCAGTTAAGTATTGTTTAGCAAGTACTTCATATTCATCTTCACTATCGCAAAGAGTTTCCATTACATTTGCAACTATGCTAAGTTCTCTAAACACATCTATGCCTATCAAGTTGTTTGTCAATGCAGCAAATATAGAAAGCACTGCTATCTGTGCAGTATATGCTTTTGTCGAGCAAACCGCTATCTCTGGCCCTGCGTGCAACAATAGTGTATAATCAGCTTCTCTTGACAAAGTAGAACCTTTAACATTTGTTACAGTCAAAGTTTTATATCCCATCTTTTTAACTTTTACTAATACCGCTCTACAATCTGCAGTTTCTCCACTTTGAGATACAAACATAAAGAGTGGGTTTTTACTTAAAAGTGGCATGTTGTAGACAAATTCGCTCGCTATTATAACTTCTGTAGGTTTTCCTGCTATTTTTTCAAGCAACTGCTTTCCTACTAATCCTGCGTGATAGCTAGTTCCACACGCTATGATGTATATCTTGTCTGCAGCTTTAACTTCATCTAAAAGTTTTTCTTCGATGAATGGATTTCCATTTTCATCACTATAATTATTTATTATCTTCCTTATTACATATGGCTGTTCTTTTATTTCTTTTAACATGTAATGCGGATATATGCCTTTTTCTATGTCCGCCAAATCTATATCTGCAGTAAAAGGAGTTTTGTCAACTATGTTGCCATAGATAGTATATACCTTGACTTCGTCTTTAGTTATTTTGATGAATTCTTTATCTTCCAACTCGTAATATTTGTTTGTCAAGTTAATCATCGCCATAGCATCGCTACCAATCATATTGAAGCCTTCGCCTATTCCAACCAATAATGGTGATTTATTCTTAGCAGCATATATAGTACCTGTATCTTGATTGTCTAATATCGCCAATGCATAAGAACCATGTATTTCGCTCATGACATGTCTAATCGCTAATTCTACTTCTTCGCCTGAATCTACAAACTTTTGAATAAGTTGCACTATTACTTCTGTATCTGTATCACTTTCAAACTCTATACCTTTTAAATATTTGTCTCTTAAAAAGTCTTCATTTTCAATTATGCCGTTGTGTACAAGCGTAAATCTTTTTGTACTGCTTTGATGAGGGTGAGAATTAATTTTGTTCGGAACTCCGTGAGTTGCCCATCTCGTATGTCCTATCCCAAGATTAGCCATCACTTTGTCTTCTACTATTTCTCTTAAATCTTTAATTCTTCCTTTATCTTTAAATACATGCACGCCTTCATTGTTGATTAAAGCTATGCCTGCTGAGTCATATCCCCTGTATTCAAGTTTTTCAAGTCCTGAGAGGATTATTTCTTTAACATCTTCAAAACCTATGTATCCTACTATTCCGCACATATTATTTTCGCATGACTTAATCGTCACGCTTCCTCCTATTTTTAATATATGCAATTAAATATCAATTTATCTCGTTTTCTCTCATAAATTTCATGTTGTCTTTTCAGTTACCCGAAATATTTGGTGAAATTTTATCGACCGAGTTAGCCGCAGAGTTCCCGCCGAAAATTCGAATTTCTCTGTCCTCGTCAACTTGTGTTATGCGTTGATTTTATTCAACTCACAAGTTCTGGCGCTTCTATTATTAAATTGTTCCTCCTTCCCTAAAAATTAATGGATAGTTTGATAAAAACCGCATATTTGTATTCTATCACAATAAAAATAGTTTGTATACAAAAAATAAAAGGGGCTGTATCAAAAAATATCGATTTTTGCATCAACTATTATAAATAATTAGGTTAATTTTACCAAAATTACTCAAAAAAGAGCTATATCACAAATTCATTGTGATACAGCCCCCTATTGTTACTATTTAGGCTTTTATTTTTTTCAACTTAGCAGTAAGTTCTGGGACAATTTTGCTTACATCCCCAACCATTGCCACGTCTGCAACTTCAAATATAGGTGCAGTTTCATCTTTGTTGATAGCTATAATTAGGTCTGATTCTTCCATGCCTGCAAGGTGCTGGATAGCTCCTGATATACCACAAGCAATATATAAGTTTGGTCTAACAGTTTTACCTGTTTGTCCAACCTGTCTGTCTTTTTCTACCCAGCCTGCATCTACAGCAGCTCTCGAAGCCGACACTGTACCGCCAAGCACTTCAGCCAATTCATCAAGCAATTTGAAGTTTGCCGGTCCACCCATACCTCTACCACCAGATATCAAGACATTAGCATCTTCTATATTCATCTTTTCTTTAATCTGCTTAATAACTTCTACTATTTCGACATTGAAACATTCCTTCGGAATATCCATGCTTATTTTCTCTGTATTTAGCGATTTTGTAGCATCTGCTTCCAAAGCCTTCATTACACCAGGTCTAACTGTTGCCATTTGTGGTCTATGGTCAGGACAAAGAATAGTCGCCATTATATTGCCACCAAAAGCTGGTCTAGTCATCATCAAATTGTTGTTGTCTTCTGTGTTGATTTCAAGCATAGTACAATCTGCAGTCAAACCAGTAGCAGTTCTAGCAGACACTCTAGGCGCCAAATCTCTACCTATCGCAGTCGCTCCAAACAAAACAATCTCAGGTTTTTCCTTGTTTACGACTTCAACAGTAGCATAAGTATATGGCTCAGTCATATATTCTTCTAATCCAGTATTTTCAACGTAAATGACCTTGTCTGCTCCATAGAAATTTAAGCTATTAGCTTGTTCACTCATATCATTTCCAAGCAACACAGCTGTAACTTCTGATTTTGTATCATTAGAAAGTTCTTTCGCCTTTCCGATTAATTCTAAAGAAACTTTTTCTATTTTCTTATCTCTTTGTTCAACAAAGACCATAATTCCTTTGTAATCCGAAATATTCATATTGTTCCTTCCTTATTATATAATAAATTTTTCTTGCAATTTAGCAACTATCACGTCTGCCGCCTCTTTTGCATCTAATCCTGTATGTAAAGTACCTGCCGCTTTTGCTTGTTTTGTAAATGATTTTTTAACTTTTGTCGGCGAACCTTTAAGACCGATGTTTTTTACATCTACATCTATATCATTAAGTGTAAACAACTTAACTTCTTTTTCTCTATACGCGTCAAAAATTCCTTTTGGAGTCATATATCTAGGTGTGTTCATCTCTGTCAAAGCAGTAATCAATGCAGGCAACTTAGCCTTGATAGTATGATATCTGTCTTCGTATTGTCTCTTAACTATGATATGCTCGCCCTCAACCTTGATATCTTCAGCATAACTTATGTTAGGTAAATTCAAATGCTCTGCGATCTGAGGTCCAACTTGAGCAGTATCTCCATCTATCGCTTGTCTTCCCGTAATTATCAAATCATAATCTACTTTATTAATAGCAGCTGCAAGAGTAGAAGAAGTAGCCCATGTATCAGCACCTCCAAACGCTCTGTCAGATACTAATATAGCCTCATCAGCTCCCATAGCTAGCGCTTCTCTTAAAGCAACATCAGCTTGAGCAGGGCCCATTGAAATCACTGTGATGTGCGCTCCTATTTCATCCTTTATTTTTAGTGCAGCCTCTAGTCCCGCTTTATCGTCAGGATTAATAATACTCGGCACACCTTCTCTGATTAATGTGTTAGTCTTAGGATCCAATCTAACTTCTGTAGTATCTGGAACCTGTTTTATACAAACAACTATGTTCATAGTCATCCTCCTATTTTTTAATTGTTAATAATCGTTTCTATATAATATATCGCTTTTATATATGCTATCGCCTCTTAAATTAAGCGACTATTTATTAATATTATTTAAGCATAGCTGCGCTGATTACCATTTTTTGAACTTCAGAAGTACCTTCGTAAATCTCTGTAATCTTTGCATCTCTCATCATTCTTTCAACAGGATAATCTCTAGTATATCCGTATCCACCAAACAACTGAACCGCCTTAGTTGTAACAGCCATAGCAGTTTCTGCAGCAAACAATTTTGCAGTAGCAGCCTCTACAGAATATGGTTTTTTAGAATCCTTTAACGTAGCCGCTTTGTATACTAACAGTCTAGCAGCATCAACTCTTGATTGCATATCAGCAAGTTGGAACTGAGTGTTTTGGAAACTAGATATAGATCTGCCAAACTGTTTTCTTTCCTTAACGTATTTAACAGTTTCGTCTATCGCTCCTTGTGCAATACCAAGCGCCTGTGCAGCAATACCAATTCTACCGCCGTCTAAAGTTTTCATAGCTATCTTGAAGCCGTCTCCTTCTTTGCCTAAAAGATTAGCCTTTGGTACTATACAATCTTCCATTATAAGCTCACAAGTAGCAGAACCTCTTATTCCTAACTTATGTTCCTCTTTTCCAACAGAAAATCCTGGGAAGTCTTTTTCAACTATAAAAGCAGAAATACCTCTAGTTCCTTTAGATTTGTCTGTCATAGCCATTATGATAAATACGTCTGCATGAGATGCATTAGTAATGAAAATCTTTGTACCATTTAAAATATAATTGTCACCCTCCAAAACAGCCTTAGTCTGTTGTCCAGAAGCATCAGTCCCTGCGCCTGCCTCAGTAAGTCCAAATGCACCCAACTTGCTACCATCAGCTAAAGGTATCAAATACTTTTCTTTTTGTTCAGCATTGCCGAACTCATAAATAGGTGCTGCACATAAAGAAGTGTGTGCCGAAACTATAACGCCAGACGTACCACACGCCTTAGATAGTTCTTCTACACAAATAGCGTAAGTCAAATTGTCTGCACCTTGTCCACCATACTCTTTTGGGAAAGGTATACCTAAAAAACCATATTTTTTGTACTTTTCTACAGTCTCTACAGGAAATCTTTCTTCTTCGTCAATCTCGTGAGCCAACGGTTTAACTTCATTAACCGTAAATGCTTTGAACAGGTCTCTAGCCATTAATTGTTCTTTTTTTAACTCAAAATTCATTTTTAAACTCCTTAAATATTTATTTATGTAAATTAGATTTAGTTTATTGATATTTTTTTAACAATTCATAGGTAAAAAAAATTTGTTTTCCTTAACATGAATTATACCTCATGTTTCAAAAATTACAATACTATTTTTGAACTTTCTTTTAAAATTAACAAAAATCATAGTTTTAGCTAATAAGATAAAGTTAAATGTCTTTTTTCAGATGTTTTTTTGCAAGTGCATTTGTTTTTTAATGCAAATATAGTAACTATTTAAAATCCCTCCACTAATTTCTAATTCTATCAATTTCAATTTGTCGATACAGCCCTTTATACAACTACCTTAGCGCATCATCGAATTTATTTGGCAGTTTCTTGCAAAAAAAGATTAAGTCAAAACAAACTAGACTTAATCTCTTTTTTGCATTTTATTCAATTAATTTTATGACATTTTTTTAACATTGAGCTATTAATCTTTGATAAAATTCCAATACTTTTGTCAATTTTGACACAGAAATTTTTTCGTTGTGTGCATGAATAGAATTTCTCTCTTCTTTAGAAAGTTCCATCGCCGAAAATCTATATACATCATCACATATCGGAGCATACTGTCTCGAATCACTCCCTGCTATCATCAAATATGGTGATACAGGTGTGTTTTGCCAAGTTCCTGCCACTGCATTTTTAACCTTTTGCCACTGTTCACCCTCTCCTGCCGAGCATCTGCAAGGTTCAGCAGAATACACATTTTCTATCACTACATTAGGATTATCAATAGTTTTTTTAATATATGATATAGCTCTTTCTACGCTATCTTCATTCAAAAGCCTAAGATTAGCGCTAACTGTAGCACTTGTCGGTATTACGTTGTACGCATCGCTGCCATTCATTTTAGTGAAAACACAAGTAGTACGCATCAAAGCATTTAATTCACCACCTTGTTTTGTACAAACAAAATCAAGTACAGGTCTAAACAACCACAAATTTGCAAAAATAATCCTAAACGTGAGGTTTGAGCGCCTACCAAGAGTATCAAACATTTGTGCAGTAGCCTTAGAAATCTGTGTTCTAAATGGATTTTTCTTCAAAGTCAAAACACACTTTGCCAGTATATCTACAGGCGAATCAGCAGGTGGCGCAGAAGAGTGACCTCCACTCGATTTAACAGACATATCGATGTTAAGCATGCCTTTTTCAGCAGTGCCTATCAGCGCGACAGAACCACTAACTCCTGGGAAAACTCCTTCTACTACAGCTCCACCCTCATCGACGACTAGCTTAGGTTTTATATTATTTTCCATCATATACTTTACGATTGCCGCTTGACCTTTGCCAGACACCTCTTCATCGCCGCCAAAAGCCATATAAATATCATTTTCAGGCACAAAACCTGAATCTATAAGCTGTTCAACAGTCTCCATCACTCCGCATAATGTGATTTTAGTATCGATAGTACCCCTGCCCCAAATCACTCCAGACTCTACGATGCCTTCAAACGCAGGCTTTTCCCACATTGCTTCATCTGCAGGCACCACATCATAATGCGACATCAAAACAGTAGGACCATCAGAATTTTTACCCTTCCATCTATAGAGAATTCCTGTGTCACCTATATATTTAAGTTCACAATTTTCATTTATAAGCGGATATTTTGTCTTTAAAAGCTGTTTGAACTTTTCAAACTCAGCTTCATCCTCCAAACTTTTATCTGTATACGAAACAGTTTTGCATTTTATCATCTCTTGAAGCGATGCTATTGCTCTATCAGTATCTACTTCAGGTATTTTTATTTCATCTATTTTTTCAGATTTAGGCTTAAAACTAATCGTTCGAATAGCTATAACAGCTATTAGCAGTAACAATGCTCCTAATACAATCAACATATACTTTTCTCCTTTACGCTAACTCACTCTAATAAGGTCATTTGCCCTACAAAGTAAATTTATTTCTTAACTAAAATTCTAGCTAAGTTTGCCTTTTTTATATAAAATTCTTGCAACTAATATCGCAATACCAGACCCTACAGGCACCAATACTCCTACAGCACTTGCCAAAGACGGTACTAAAATAAAAAGTACAATCATAAATATAAGCGGTGCTGCTGCAATTTTAGGGCTCTTGCTTACAAAAACTACTGCTAATCCACCAAATAGTGCAGGCAAAATATTGTTAAAAGCAGGTTGCAACACCGGCGACTGCAATACTGGCTCTATTTGTGCTAATAGTAACACTCCCGCAGAAATAATTAGAGTTGTAACTATAGACGATACACCTATAGCCAACGTCGACACGACTTCACCCTCATCACTGCCCGCTTCGGCACCAGTAGCTTGCATCGCATTAAGCGCAGCAGGCAGTTTTAGGTTAGTCAAATTACCCGTTATAAACGCCAAATACGAACCAGCCGCACCAAACATAGGCACATAAGTCAACACTTCGATGATTCCTACAGTCCAAAACACAGGCGCAACTCCCAAAAGTCCCACCAAAATATCCATAATCGGAGGCCAAGCATCATAATACACAGAAATCCAAACTGGCACAGCAGTAAACAAAATAATCGCCACTGTCATCCAAATTCTACCGCTAAAATGTATCGATTTATTGTAATTACTTTCTTTCATGTCATCAACCTCCCACTATACTCATAACTAAATTGTGAATCGGAATCGACAAAGCCATAGCACCCAACATGCTGATAGGCAAAGCGTAATCCTCCATCCACTTCACTTTTTTGACCTTTACAAAAAAGCCACAAACAGCCATAATCATTGCCGAAACAATCATTACAAAAACAGGTATCCATCCGACCAATCCTTGATTTATCGTGGCAAAGACCATGCCTAAAAACGCAGAAATCATACCTAAAAACAACGCGTCCATAAATATTTTTCCCCATTCGCCGTCCTTAGACTTTACCTTCACTACTCCAGATTGAATTTTCTTGCCAAAAATTGCTACCCAAAACAACGTAGGTATAGAACCAAGCGTCATTACCCAGGCAATAGTCGAATAAACTTGCGGATCAGAAATAGTTTCCGTTATAGATATGCCTACAGTAGATGCAGCAGTAGTAGCAGCTGCAAACTCGTAAGTTATAGCACCAATTACACTCAGTCTTAACCAAGGCAATGGAAACCCTAAAAACTTAGACAATGCAATCACTCCAAGAAGTATTGAAATCGCAGGCGCTATAGTGAAAACAGCACTTGAAATCATTATCTTTTTCATCTTTTCTTCAGACAGGCCTAATTCCTTTCCCCTCTTCCAAGATTTAACGATAAAATAAATAGATTGCGAAACTACAAATAAAATTACAATAATTACAGGTATATACAATACGCTATCATTCGGGCTAAATCCCATTTTCATCACTCCTTAAAATTATTTATTTTTCTCTAGTCAATAAAAAATTACATAATCCAATCAACATTTCAGCACGCTCTCCAAAGCATTTTAAAGCGTCAATAGCCTCTTGTGTCAATTTAGCTTGCAACATCTTTGATTCATCCAAACCAATCAAAGACACATAAGTCAATTTGTTGTTATCCTTATCGCTGCCAATAGGTTTGCCAAGTGTTTCTTGGTTGCCCTCTACATCTAAAATATCGTCTTGGATCTGAAAAGCAAGCCCCAATCTTGCAGCAAAAATGTCAATCGCTTCAAGTTCAACTTTAGACGCACCACCTATCAATCCACCTACATGTGCACTAGAACCAATTATCGCTCCAGTTTTGCGACTTTGCAGATATTCTAAATCATCTGTCGTCTTGACGCTATCCTCACAAAACATATCGACGATCTGTCCGCCAATCATGCCTTCTACACCAGATGAATTAGCCAACACATTCATTGCCTCAATTAAAACACTAGCATCTCTCTTTATTTTAGAAAACTTTCTAAACATTACCTCAAAAGACATATTCAATAGTCCATCACCCGCCAAGATAGCAACAGCTTCACCAAACTTTTTATGGTTAGACAATTTTCCACGTCTGTAATCATCATCATCCATAGACGGCAAATCATCATGTATCAACGAACAAGTGTGAATCATCTCGATTGCACATGCAAAAGGCAACACATTTTCAAAATCGTCTGCAAACATCTCAAACACACCAAGCATAAGCACAGGTCTTAATCTCTTGCCACCTGCAAACAAGCTATACTCTATAGCCTCATAAATCAATTTTTGCTTGTTTTCTTTCTTTATGAAATTTTCCCTCAAAGAACTATCAATTATATCAATTTTCCCATTTAACCATTCATTAAAATTCATTTCTCCACCCGCTTAATTATTTTGATAACAATATATTTTAGTTATATAACAATTATACCTTGAAATTTTAGTTTGTAAATAAAATTATATAAAAAAACGCAGTAGAAATTGAGTTTATCCCTATTTAGGGTTCAAATCTACTGCGTTATTTTTCAATAATCTACATGCATTATTTTTGTAAAATAGGCGACAACTTTTTATAAACTAACAACGTAATCGCAGAAACTGCAACGCCTTTTAATAAATTAAAAGGTACTACAGCATACAACACAAATGTTTCTAAGTCGACAATTGCAGAATTCAATGCATTACCCATATCGACAAAAGCTTGAATCGGCATGTTGTAAACTACCGAGTACACAGGCAACAATAAGAAATAATTCAAAATCGCGCCAATTATCGTCAAACTAACTATGCCAACAATAATGCCTATAACTGCGCCTTTAAAAGTTTTGTTCCTTTGATAAATCATTGATGCAGGAACTACTAACGAACAACCCATCAAAAAATTAGCCAATTCGCCAACTCCTCCAGTAGTCGTTCCATCAATAACAAAATTCAATAGTACTTTAACAAGCTCTATAGCAGCTCCAGCCACTGGACCTAGCGCCATAGCACCTATCAACACAGGTACCTCACTAAAATCAAGCTTGTAAAACGGTGGTGCGAAAAACAATGGAAACTTAAGCATCATCACGACAACAGAAACTGCCGCCAAAAGCCCTATCTTTGCCAATGTCTTTGTGTTTGTTCTCTTTCTTAAACTTGTTGATTCTTTCATTTTTCCTCCTGAAATTTAGAATTTCGGGGTTTTCGCATAGCGCAGTCTCGATACTCAAATCTTTTTGTTCGTTTCACTCTCAAAGATTTGGTTCTCGTTGCGTAAAAAAACCTCCGAGATCCTCAGAGGTGATGTTTTCGATTTTGTACATTTTTAAATTCGTATTTAAATACGCCTTGTCATGCACAATCTTCTTCCATCCGGACTATACCGTCGGTATCGGAATTTCACCGATTCAGCTTCTCAGCTCGCAGACTTTAACTGCCGGTAGGGAATCACACCCAACCCTGAAGATATTACATTTGTACTATATCATTTTTTTTTTAGCTTGTAAATAGTTTTTTTGAGAAAAGTAGCATTAATATCTTAGAAGACTTGCTTGAAATTTCCTATGATGAAATATATGATAAACTATTAAAAAAATATCCTGACAATGCTGAAATGATTAAAACAATTTTAGATAAACATTTTTAATCGCTTTGGGTGACACAAAAGCATAGATGTGTCACCCTTTTTTATGCTATTTAGGCAAAATTTGCTTGACAGTTTTCACAAAAAATGCTATTCTAAATATAGAAAAGGAATTACCTTTCAAACGGTAGCTCCCGTTATTGGTTAAATCAACCGTTTAGTTTGGGGAAACTATGATGGCGGTTGATTTTTATTTTTTTAATATATTCCGTCAACCTCGATTATGCACAAAAATCTATCGTCTTTTGTCTAATGACAAAGTGATGATAGCTACAATCAATATCCCAAATGTGAAAATGCACTACAGAGTTTTGTATATACCGACCCAAATTGACATCACGCCCTTAAAGATTGTTAAGTAACATCCATGATATAATTACTAAACAATTTTAGTAGCAAGAACTTCAAGTTTTCCTTCTATAAAATACCTGCATTCTTGTGCAGGTAAAAATATACTATCACCTTTAATAATTTTCAATTCCGAACTATTATTTTTAATTTTACCTTTACCCTCAAGTATTAATATATGGACAAATGAATCCTTATCAGTCGAAAAATTAGCTGTCTTATCAACCAAAAATTTCTCGACATCAAACAATTTGCGATTTAAATTCGAGTCTAATAATAATTCCTTTCCATATCTGTCAAAGTTTATTACATCCATAGCTTTATCAATATGTAATTCACGTTTGTTTCCATCAATATCAGTTCTATCATAATCATAAACTCTATAGGTAACATTTGAATTCTGCTGAATTTCAGCAATAACTATACCTTTTCCTATAGTGTGTACAGTACCTGGTTCTATAAAAAACACATCACCCTTTTTAACAAAAAACTTATTCAATAACTTAGTAACATCTCCATTTAATAAACTAGTTAAAAATTCTTCTTTATCAACTTTTCTATTAAATCCGCAATAAATATGAGCACTTTCTTCACATTCTAAAACAACCCACATTTCTGTCTTGCCAAGCTGTCCTTCATTCTTTAATGCATATTCATCATTAGGGTGAACTTGTATAGACAAATCTTGATAAGCATCTATAAGCTTTACCATTATTGGAAAATAATTATGTTTTCTACATTTATCTCCATATATACTCTTTCCTTTTATTTCTGCAAGTTGACTTATCGTCATATCTTTATGTTCTCTGTCAAGTATTGTATTCGTGCCATCTGGGTGCATGCACAACTCCCAAGATTCTGCAATTTTCCCACCAATACTTTTTTTGTTATAATAAGTTGTCAGCTTATCTCCACCCCATATATAATCCTTAAATATAGGTTTAAGTCTAAACATAATCAAGCCACCTCTTAAATCTTATCATCAATATCTTTTAAATAGTCTTTCAAAAAAGAACTTTGCTCTTTATCAACAATCAATATTCCATTCTCGCTTGCAACTATCATTACATCTTTAACTCCAATACTTACAATAGGTATATCAAGTTCATTAATCACATGGGTATTGGTGCAATTTTCAAGTACTTTTACTTTGCCCAAGTGAATTGTCCCCATTTCTTCACTTAAAGTATTCCATGTACCTAAATCTTTCCATGTTCCAATATATTTGATCAATCCTACACTTTTAGCCTTCTCCGCGACCTCATAATCCATGCTGTTTTTGCTCAATTTTTCATAATTAGCGTACACTTCCGCATAAGAGTTGTAATCAACATATTTTTTAACTATATTCATCATATACTTAAGTCTAAAAGCAAAAATACCTAAATTCCATAATGCTCCATCCTCTATAAGCAATTTCGCCTCTATAACATTTGGTTTTTCTTTGAATCCTTTTACATTTTCGCCATCATCAGACAAAATATACCCATATTTTTCAGAAGGATATGTAGGCGTAACACCCATCAAAACCAAGTCATATTTATCTGTCAATACTAGATTCTCAACTTCTTTCAACTTTAAAAAGTAGTCATCATCAACATATGGATCTACAGGCAATACTATTATAACTTCATCTTCATCTATGTCTTGCTCATATATTAAGTGTGAACAAGCAAGCGCAATTGCAGGAAAAGTATCTCTTCTCATAGGCTCTGCGATAATTGTTGCAGTATCACCTATTTGATCCAAAATAAACTCACTTTGGTTACTTCCTGTTGATATCAATATATTATCAGTCAATCCTGCATTTTTTATCTGAGAAAACACCCTTTGTATCATAGATTCTTTCCCACCATCTTTAGATGACAAAACCTTTAAAAACTGTTTTGAATATGTATCATTAGATAGTGGCCATAACCTTTTTCCAGAGCCACCTGATAGTAAAACTATGTTCATAATCTACCTCTCAATGAATATATACTTTAACGACTATTACATACAATCTAATTTCTTCAATCCATCTGAAATGACCTCATACGCATAATCAATTTCTTTTTTTAAATCAAACCCATGGTTTCCTAAAAAAATTCCGTTAAAATGAATATTATCTGCATTTTCAAGTTCTCCTGCAACCGAATATTCGAGTTGTTCTATAACCTTGTTTCTAACAAAATTTCCAGCCACTATAGGTCTACACTCTATTCCTGAGTCTAGAATAATTTTAGCTAACTCGTCCCTTATTCCTGATTTTTGCACCAAAAAAGACAAACCAAACCAAGAACTGTTTCCCGTCTCATTTTGTAATGTTAATGGCAAATTAGAAAATTTTTCAATAAAATAACGTGCATTTTCGCTGCGGCGTTCAACCAGTTTATCCAATTTTTTCAACTGTTCTTTAGCTAAAGCCCCCTGCATTTCCATTGGTCTAAAATTATATCCTGGCAAAATGAAATTAAAAAGTTCATAAAATTCATCTTCTTTAGGTGTATATAGTTCACTGTCTTTTCCTATTTGTCTAGTCCACCCATGTGCTCTTAAGCACTTTAGTAGGTCATACAAATATCTATCATCCGTCACTACAAATCCACCTTCCATAGTAGAAATGTGATGGGAAAAAAAAGTGCTATAAGTTCCCATAATTCCAAAAGTTCCTGTTTGTCTACCTTTAAAAGTAGCTCCCATACTTTCGCAGTTATCTTCTAAAAAAGTTAAATTATATTTTGAGCATATCTCTTTCAAGCTATCAAAATCATTTGGATTACCCAAAAGATTTACTGTTAGTATTCCAACAGTATCCTCGGTTATAGATTTTTCTATCTTATCAATATCAATATTTAAAGTGTCCTTATCTATATCAACAAATCTAAGTTTTAATCCGTATTGATTAATCGGATAATATGTCGTTGCCCATGAAACCGCTGGGACTAATATTTCCCCGCCTCTTTTCCATCTGCCCGAATGAACCATCGCACCTACAGCCAAAAGATTAGCTGAAGATCCTGAATTACACATAACTGCATACTTAGAACCGAAATATTCAGCAAAATATGCCTCAGCTTCCTCAACCTCTTTACCCATAGTAAATCTATCACTATCTATAACTCGTTGCAATGCTTTTTTTTCACTTTCATCCCAACTGCTTGCCGCCAAACTATATTTCATACTATTTAGCCTCCACATTCTCTATGTACCACTTATACACTCTGCTAAGCCCTTCTTCAAGCTTAATTTTGCTATACCATCCCAAACTGTTAATTTTACTTGTATCTACACACTTTCTTGGCATTCCGTCAGGCATAGATGTGTCAAACACCAACTCTCCATCATATCCCACAACCTTACAAATAGTAGTAGCCAATTCTCTTATAGAAACATCCTCTCCCACACCTACATTCACAAACTGACTATCATTATAATTTTCAAGCAAAAAAACACATGCATCCGCTAAATCATCAACATACAACAGCTCTCTTCTCGCATTACCCGTTCCCCAGACTACTACCTCTTTTATCTTTTCTTTTTTAGCCCTATGTATCTTCATAATAAGAGCAGGCACCACATGTGAATCATTGACATCAAATGTATCGCCTTCACCATAAATGTTGCAAGGCATAGCGCTTATGAAATTACTATTATATTGCTTATTGTAATACTCACAAAACTTAAGTCCCATAATTTTGGAAATAGCGTAAGCTTCATTTGTCGGTTCTGGTATTCCTGAAAGCAAATAATCTTCCTTCATCGGTTGTTCACAATTTCTTGGATAAATACAAGAACTACCCAAAAACAACAATTTTTCTGCACCGAATTTGTAAGCACTATGAATTACATTTGCACTTATCATAGAATTAATATATCCAAATTCAGCTGGCATAGACATATTTGCCCTTATGCCTCCAACTTTAGCAGCCGCAAGTATTACGAGGTTAGGCCTTTCATCATCAAAAAATTTTTCCGTTTCTCTTTGTCTCGTCAAATCTAATTCTTTGTGAGTTGCGACTACGATATTCTTATAACCTACCTCTTTTAGTTTACTAAAAATAGCATTACCGACAAGACCCGTATGTCCCGCTAAGTATATCTTCTTATCTCTCATTTAAGTCATGCTCCATCATTATTTTTACAAGTTCTTTAAAAGATGTTTTCGGCACGAACCCAAGCTTATCTTTTATTTTTGTAGCATCTCCCAACAAAAAGTCAACCTCGGTAGGTCTGAAAAATTTAGGATTTATCTCTATCAATAATTTACCCGTCTTGCTATCTATCCCTCGTTCATCTAGTCCGTTCCCCTGCCACTCTATGTTGATATCCACATAAGAAAAAGCTTCTTCCACAAACTCCCGAACAGAATGTGCCTCACCTGTAGCAATCACATAATCATCAGGAGTGTCATACTGCATCATCATCCACATACCATGTACATAATCTTTAGCATAGCCCCAATCTCTTTTAGAGTCTAAGTTGCCAAGAGTTAATCTTTCTCTCTTCCCTTTTACTATCTCAGCAACAGCAGCAGTAATCTTTCTCGTGACAAAAGTCCTGCCTCGTCTCTCACTTTCATGATTAAATAAGATTCCATTACAAGCAAATAAATTATATGCTTCCCTAAAATTCACGGTTATCCAATATGCGTACAATTTAGCTGCCGCATAAGGAGAACGTGGCATAAACGGAGTATTTTCATTTTGTGGCACAGTGTCAGGAAATCCGCCAAACAACTCAGAAGTAGATGCTTGATAATATTTTGTTCCAACTCCAAGACCTTTAATCGCATCCAGCAGCTTGATAGCTCCTATACCATCAACTTCTGCAGTATATTCAGGCACATCAAAACTCACCTTAACATGTGATTGTGCCCCCAAATTATATACTTCATCAGGCTGTATCTTTTCTATCAATCTACTTAAATTTGAAGAATCCGTAAGGTCTCCGTGATATGTATAGATATCATCCATCAGATGATCAATTCTCTCTGTATTAAACACACTTGCTCGCCTTATAATTCCATGTACTTCATATCCTTTTTCAAGAAGAAGTTCTGCAAGATATGAACCGTCTTGTCCTGTTATTCCTGTTATAAATGCTTTTTTCATATAATTCCCTTCCTTAATACTTATATTATTCTTCTAGCAGTTGGATTTAATACAAATTTATTTGGCGTTTGATTTAAAAGTGCCGCTAAATAACTAAAGCTACTATTAGCAATTATTAGGTTTTTACAATAAGTCATCAGCTGCATATCTCTAAAATTATTTTCGCCAGTATTTCCATCCATAAAAAATATCTTGTCATTAGAAGTAAATCCTAAAGCTTCCATATTGTCTTTGCACCAATTTAAATCATCTGAAAAAATAAAAAAAACAGGATTTCGTTCTAACAATTTCATTTGTCCAACAGATTTTTGATACCAAGTAGCATCCAAATCCCATCCAAGTGTTATGAAGTCCCCTCTTCTAATGTGTACTCCAATAGAGTTGGAATTCAATATCATATCTATCATTTTTTTATTGTAATCATCCTCTATAACTGGAAAAGTTAAATCTTTGATTATAATATCTTTAATATATTGGAACCATCCTGCATTGATCCAATAGCCTTCATAATATAAATTTCCTGACAAATTTATAATTTGAGGTGCATACGAATTCATTTGAATTGTAGTGTATTTATCATTAAATTTTATTTTAGCATTTTCATATAATTTAAAGTAATATTCTCCTTCAGTGACAAGTTTCAAATTAGCAATTCCCGCCTCTTTCAAATAAGTCACTATATCGACATCTTCCCTAGTAATTTCAAGCAATTCATTCCAAACATCACTATCAAAATAATTGCTTAACAAATTTGGTTTAATTTTGAATATTTTATCTATCTCATACCCATTATGCTGGTTATTATAGAAAAACGCTCTATCATCAAATATACATATATCATTTGTTGAGATTTCTAATATTCTATAAAAAATATATTGAAACAGTTGATTCCCTAATCCACCGTTTATCCTTAAAATTTTCATCTATCTATTTTATGGCGTATACACCATTTCTCCTATCCTAATAAAAATTTTCAATACTAAATATGCAATTAAAGTTTCATACTATATGCTTCACAACATATTCATTATCATATCAAAGTCAAATTTTATTGATTTTTATCTAAGTACCTTCTCAATCCATCTTCCCAGCTCGGCAGTCTATCAAATCCATTTTTTTCTAAACAATTCTTACTCAATCTCGAATTTAAAGGCCTGACAGCTTTCGTTGGATACTCTATAGATTTTATAGGTTTAACCACAACATCATGCTCCGCAACTCTAAAAATCTCCTTTGCAAATTCATACCAACTGCAATAACCCTCACTCGTTGCATGATAAATACCGTATTTGTCAGTCTGAATCATTTCCGCAATCAACACTGCCAAATCATATGTATATGTCGGTGAACCTATCTGATCACATACTACATTTATTTCATTTCGCTCTTTGCCTAATCTTAGCATTGTCTTTACAAAATTATTTCCATTAGTACCGAATGTCCAAGAGACTCTCACGATAAAATATTTATCTAAAATACTTTGTACTTTAAGCTCTCCTTGATACTTTGTCAATCCATATTGGTTTTTAGGATTAGGTTTATCACTTACTTCAAATTCAGATTCACCTTCTCCATCAAAAACATAATCAGTGCTTATATACATCATCTTAGCATTTATCTCTTTACAAATTTCTGCCAAATACTCCGTTCCCAAAACATTAATTGCATAAGACAATTCTTTTTCATCCTCAGCCTTATCAACCGCTGTATATGCCGCACAATGCACAACTACATCAGGCATATAATCTCTAATAAACTCTTGCACTTGAACTTTATTTGTCAAATCAAAATCAAATGAAGACACGCCCTTATTTTCAATACCCAACTCACTCAATCTGTTTACTACATCAAAACCAAGCTGTCCGCTATATCCAGTGACTAATACTCTCATGGTGCCTCCATTATCTTTTGCCATACATTTTTTCATAATAATCTTGATATTCTCCACTCAAGATATTTTGCCACCACTTCTTATTATCCAAATACCATTTTATAGTCTTTTTTATGCCATCATCAAAACTTACTTTAGGTTTCCAACCTAAATCGTTCATCATTTTACTCGGATCTATAGCATATCTCATGTCGTGCCCTTTTCTATCTGTCACATAAGAAATCAAATCTTCCGACTTTCCTAACTCTTTAAGTATTGTCTTAACTACTTCCAAATTAGTTCTTTCATTATGTCCACCAACATTATATACTTCACCTATTTTTCCGTTATGTATAATCAAATCTATCGCTATACAATGATCTTCAACATACAGCCAATCTCTCACATTTTCGCCTGTCCCATATACAGGTAATTTTTCATCAGCCAAAGCCCTCGTAATCATGAGTGGTATAAGCTTTTCAGGAAAATGATAAGGTCCGTAATTATTTGAACATCTTGAAATCGTCATAGGCAAGCCAAATGTTCTGTGATATGCCTGCACCAACAAATCAGCAGATGCCTTTGATGCCGAATACGGCGAAGATGTGTGTATCGGAGTTTCTTCCGTGAAAAACAAATCAGGTCTGTCTAATGGCAAATCTCCATATACTTCGTCGGTAGATACCTGATGAAAACGTTCAATTCCATATTCACGACAAGCATCCATAAGCACTTGTGTACCTATGATATTAGTTTCTATAAAAATAGAAGGATTTTCAATAGAACGATCCACATGACTTTCAGCAGCAAAATTAACTACGATATTAGGTTTTTCATCTTCAAACAGTTTGAAAATTTCACTCCTATCGGTTATGTCTATTTTATAAAAAGCAAAATTTTTATTGTCTTTAACAGCTTCTAGAGTTTCCATGTTGCCTGCATATGTCAATGCATCAACACAGATAATACGATAATTTTCATATTTATTAATCATATAGTGAATAAAATTCCCACCTATAAATCCAGCCCCACCTGTCACTATAATTGTTTTTTGATTCATATAATTTTCTCCAATCTTAGTTTAGTAAGTGAAACTGCAATCACTATCTTTCAAAAATGGTGCCTCTTTGTCCTTTTGGGATAAAATAGGATCCTCTATTCCCCAGTCTATATTTATCTCAGGATCATCAAATCTAATGCTCCTATCGCTCTCGTAATTATAATAATTATCTGCCTTATACACAAATTCTACATCTTCTGTCAATGTCAAAAATGCATGACCAAATCCTCTCGGAATAAAGAGCTGTCTTTTGTTTTCAGCCGAAAGTTCTACCGTTATCCATTTCTTATAAGTCGGTGAACCTTTTCTCAAATCTACAACGACATCTAACACAGCACCTCGTATGCATCTTACCAATTTAGCTTGTGAATACTCCCCATTTTGAAAATGTATACCTCTAAGTACATCTTTTTCCTTTGAATATGAATGATTATCTTGCACAAATTCACAACCTATCTCAGGAATTTTTATTTTGGAATATGATTCCATGAACCACCCTCTGTTATCACCAAAAACTTTAGGCTCTATGATATATACGCCATCTATATCTGTTTTCAATAAATTCATATCTTATACCTACCGCTCAATATTAATATATGATTTTTCCTTCTGCCACTTTTTTTAGATATGCTCCATAATTACTTTTTCCATACTTCTCTGCAGCTTTTATAACATCTTCTTTTGAAATCCACCCTTTGAGATAAGATATTTCTTCTATACAGGATATTTTCAAACCTTGTCTGTTTTCTATAACCTTGACATATTCAGAGGCTTCTGTCAAGCTATCCACAGTTCCCGTGTCAAGCCATCCAAACCCACGACCTAAAGCTATAACATCAAGTTCACCGTTTTCTAAATATATCCTGTTCAAATCGGTTATTTCAAGTTCGCCCCTAACTGACGGTTTTAAGTTTTTAGCATATTCAACAACTCTATTGTCATAAAAATATAGCCCTGTCACAGCATAGTTTGATTTAGGATTTGTTGGTTTTTCTTCTATTGATACAGCTTTTCCATTTTCATCAAATTCCACGACACCAAAACGTTCAGGATCATTGACATAATATCCAAAAACTGTGGCTCTACCTTTATTTTCAACAGCAGTTTGAAGCCTTTTTGTCAGTCCGTTTCCGTGAAAAATATTGTCTCCTAATATCATAGCACAGTCATCATCTCCGATAAATTCTTCGCCTATTATAAAGGCTTGTGCTAATCCATCAGGTGATAGTTGCTCTTTGTATGATAGATTAATTCCATACATAGAGCCATCACCGAGTAGTCGCTCAAAATTCGGCAAATCGCTTGGTGTAGAAATAATAAGTATATCTCTAATTCCCGCTAACATTAAAACTGATAGCGGGTAGTATATCATTGGTTTATCATATATAGGTAACAGTTGCTTTGAGGTTACCATTGTTAGTGGATAAAGGCGTGTACCTGAACCACCTGCTAAGATTATTGCTTTCATATAGTTACCCTTTCTAAACTTTTATTACCTATAAATTGCTCACAATAAAATTATATTTATCATAAAATATTTATAGTAATTACTTCTCTAAAATTTATTGTTCTGCAAATATTTTTCGACTTATAGCTTCCATTTTTTCTAAAGTTAACGCGCTTTTTTCCTTATATTGAATAGCTGCAACCATCTTATTCTTATTAAGAAACGTACAGGTTTTACATGTTGTACATGCATTGTAGTAACCATTTACACTATATCCAAGTGAAAATTCTAAAATTACCATTTTATAATCACTTTGTTTTTCAAGTGTACAAAATTCTAAATAACTGTTGTCATCACTTGGAATCACACTTGCACATTGAGCCCATCCGTCGAATTCGCAACCATACATTTTTCCCTTATTAAACAGTTTTATTGGATATCTGCAACTATTATAATGTGATATTCTTTGATTCTCATTTTCAAACTTATCATCAGATCTACCTATTCCAAAGTCATACCACTTTACATCAGTTTTACTGCCATAAAGTGAATTAAACCGGATTTGCTTTTTAGCAATAATTTCTAAAAATTGCTCTACTTTATTCTTTATCTCTGGCACACTTTCTGTATAATCACTTACTATAATAATAACATCCTTCTGTTTAGCATAATCCAAAAAATCATCGTTCGGAATTATTGTTCCATTTGTAACAATATGAAGATAACCAAATTTATGCCTATAGTTTTCAATAGCATATTTAATAATTTCAAAATAATTCTTGTGCATAAACGGCTCTCCACCGAGAAATGACAATATTCTAACATAATCTATATATTTAGCAATTAGATCTATATCCGCTATTATATCTTCATATGAATAGTCTTTTGGATTATTAATAAATGGTACACAAGCTCCACAAAATGTGCAATTTAGACTACATCTTTCTGTAACAAATATATCAATTTGATTGATATATGATTTATTTAAGGCATATTTTATAAAAACATCCAAATAATTCGTTAAAAACACAGGAGAATGAAAAAAATCAACTCCTTCTACCAACCCATTATATGTGCATTGTGCGGATGCTTGAACCCACCCCCCCTCGCTTAAGGCTATCAAAATAATAAAGTCTTTTTTAGCAAAATCAATATTACCTAAAGCAAACACTCTTTTATCGTTAAATTTATTTTTCTGTTTTTCAGGATCTGAATCAATAAATCCTTCTACGCAATCTAAAAATTTTATCCAATCATAGGCGATTTGTCCATATTCACCTGTGCCAAATATATAAATTTTTTTCCTACCCACAAATCTATTTCCAAAAAAATCCAATTCATGTCCCTTATCCTTCCATTTCATTATTTCACTCCTTTTTATCTTTATCCATCTACAATTTATTTCAATCATCATTGTCTTAACATATCCGTTTTAAATGTTGCAAAATTTATAATTATTTCGCAGGATATTTTGTGTGATTGACCAACTCTTGATAATTCAAATTTTCCCAGCTAAAATTTTCAATTTCTCTAACTTTTTTTCCAAAATATCCTGAATGGCAATATAAGTTATTAACAATATTGCCTCTTAAATATTCTGAGGCATCGTCCGAAAATCTTCCATTGATAGGATTAGATACACCTGCTTCTAAACATTCGAATCCCAATTCTGAGGAAAATAACACCTTCAGTGCTTCTTCCGAGAATTGGAAAAAATGCCAAGGCCTTTCATGGCTAGAATACGAGTAATGGGTCTCAATAAACACATGTCCACCTAACTTCAAAAGTTTCGCAATTTTGGGAGTAATTACCCATGGTGCTATCAAATGTTCGAATACTGCCGAAGAAAAAATCAAGTCAAATTTAATATCAAAATATTTATCTAAATAATGAGCATCTCCTACAATATCAACATTTTCACCCGGATAAAAATCAAACCCAATATAATTTGCTAAATTAAAATA
Organism: uncultured Clostridia bacterium; assembly: GCA_964371035.1. Taxonomy (GTDB): domain Bacteria; phylum Bacillota; class Clostridia; order Tissierellales; family Sedimentibacteraceae; genus UBA1535. Next base: position 30,767 of record CAYJLG010000007.1, read on the forward strand.
TTGTCTAAAATTTGAACCTGTAACTACACGTGAACCTATCTCTAATACATTTAGCCCCTTTTTATTAAATTTATTTTGAAGAACATTTAGCCAATTATCGTGCTTAATATTATCTGCAAAGCTTATTTGAGTGTCTCTGCCATAAAAATATTCAATATTAATAATTTTTTTATCTTTAAGTTGTTGCTCAATAGCTTTACAAGCAACTACCGCAATTATTATAGTTTCACTATGGTTATTATTAATATATTCATTCAAAGAAATAATTTTTTTATCACATATCTTTGCCCCCTGTAGATTTTCATTGTTATCAATAAAGGCTACTATATTATCTGTACCATAATACTCCAGTGCCTTTATCCCATATTTTCCACATCCGAAAATAAATCTTTTCTCCATCATAACCTCCTTATCTGCTCACGGTATCATTATATTTTGCCTTAGTGGACATTCAAAGTCATTTTATTAATTAAACTATATCCATTATCAAATTCAACGAACTACTTATGACCTTGTCCATGTCATAATATTTATATTCGCCCAAACGTCCGCCAAATATTATTTTATCATCTTTAGATGATAGCTCTTTATATTTATTATATAAAGCATTATTCTTATCGTCATTAATCGGATAATAAGGCTCTTGTTCGGTTGTCCATGCTATAGGATATTCCTTAGAAATTACAGTTTTAGGCTGTGTTCCAAATTCAAAATGCTTATGTTCGATAATTCTCGTATACGGCGTATCTTTGTCCGTAAAATTCATTACAGCTACGCCCTGATAATTTTCAACATCATAAGTTTCGTTTTCTAATTTTATACTACGATATTCAAGTTCTCCATAGCAATAATCATAATATGAGTCGATTGTGCCTGTATAGATGACCTTCTTTGCTTTAGATGCAAAGTATTCTTTATTAGCGTTAAAATCAGTATTAAAAATAACCTCTATACCTTCGAGTAGTTTCTCAAAAATTTTGATATAACCACCTTTAGGTATACCTTGATATATATCATTAAAGTAGTTATTGTCATAAGTAAAACGTACCGGAAGTCTTTTTATTATACTGCTTGGCAATTCATTGCAAGGCTTACCCCATTGTTTTTCGGTATATCCTTTTACAAGTTTTTCATAAATATCTGTACCCACCATTCCAATAATATGTGCCTCCAAATTTTGAGAATTATCATTTTGTAATTTACGTTGACTATTAATGATTTTTTTAGCTTCCTGAGGAGTTGATATATTCCACATTTTGCTAAAAGTATTCATGTTAAACGGCAAATTAAAAATTTCTCCATTATAGTTTGCAATAGGAGAATTTATGTAATTATTCATTTCGCAAAATTGTTGAATATATTCCCATATTAATTTATCCGAGGTATGAAAAATATGTGCGCCATACTTATGCACATTTATTCCTTCAACTTCTTCTGTATAACAATTTCCACCTATATGGCATCTACGCTCTACCACGAGGCTCGTTTTTCCTCTTTTCTTTGCCTCATAAGCAAAAACACTACCGAACAAACCTGTTCCAACTATTAAATAATCATACAATACATTTACCTCCGTTTATATAAACATCAAGATAGTTTTTTATCTATAGCTGCTTTGAGTTTAGTAGATGATGTTGATTGTGTATATGGAAAAAATATTAAATCAGACCCTTGCGAGGTCAAATATTCTTTAGCAGTCAACCATCCTTTATTATCAATATAATCACTACCCGTAAACTGACAATCAAATTTATACAATGAATATGCTTCTATAGACCCTCCATACTTAAATGGTATCTCTACCGCTTCATCCACATATTTACATGCTGATACTATTTCAAGTCGTTCGCTAAACGGTATAATCGGTTCTGTTTTTTTGAATTTTCGCACACCTTCATCAGTAACAACACCTACGATAAGATGCTCACATTGCTCTTTTGCACGCCTCAAAAGGTTAAGATGTCCAACATGGAAAAGATCAAACACTCCCGCAACATATCCTTTTAAATATTTTTTTACCTGTTTATCATTTTTAACAATTTTTGCTTTGTTTGGACGATAATACGAAATACTTGGGTCATATATTACATATTTACTAATTCCTAATTTGTCAAGTTGCTTAGTAATTGCAATATAATTTTTTATACAAATAATTATTCTGTAATTATTTGTTAATTTTTCAAGATTTTCCGGAGATACAATTTCTACATTTTCTAGTTTTTTCCCCCATTTATCAGAATTGTTGTCTACAATAAATTTAACATTGTAATCCTTTTTATATAGTGCTAAAAATCGTTCTGCAAAGTTACCTGAACCAAACACTATAACATCTTTATTTTCTAAATCTCTAAATACATCGACAAATAGTTTTTGATATTCATTAGAAGAATAATTAATCTTTTGCCTATTGCTATTAATAATGTGGCTATTTTCAATATGCTTGCTCCAAAAAACCGAAAGTTGGTCTATGTTGCGAAGCTTGTTTATGAATTCATAATTTAACATACGGTATTGCTCTATTTTATTTTCCATCCCATAGCGTTTCCAAAAGAATTCCATGGGTAAGATGTTTTGCATAATCGAATCACCTATATAAATGATATCTATAGCACGCATAACAATAGCATTTGCGGGATAGTTTTCAAAGTATACCTCTTGATCATAAAAATACTTCTTTCCTTCCGAAAAAATACAATTTAACGGGACTAAATCTATATACCCTCTTTCCAATATTATCTCACCGTCTTCAGATGTAACATAATTTGATGATTTTAATATAATATCTCTAAATTTATCTATCTCTTGGATAAAAGCATCTATATCAAAATGAAAAATATTTCTTAATCTATTTACTAAAGATTCCCCTTTAATATATGGCATAAAATATGAAATACCTTCGACAGTACCTTTTATTATATCAAGACCACGAGATTCTAAGTCTAAAGAGTTTTCTTTTATTGCTGATAATCTTTGTTCGCCCTCTTTATACAGCATTCTTTTTTCAACAATATTATCACTACGAACAATAGTTGCTATAGCTTTTTCTGGTCCTCTTTCCATTGAGGAAGTTACATGCAAAACAGGCGCAAAATCTTTTTCTACAGCACACTCTATCAAATAAGAATTTGCCATTTTATGAAACAATCCTTCTTTAATTAGGGTTGAATATAGATATTTTTCCTCTAAAAAAACAGTATTTGGGGAATTATACTTTGGAAAATATCTTCCTGCTAATTCTTCTTCGGGCATATACTCTTCACTATAAATAAGCTGTGGAAATTGTAAATTAGGTAGCACGCTGTAAAATTTGCACTTCAATTTTGCTGCTTCTAAAAAATCAACTATTTCCGATTGAGAATATAATCTACCTTTACTATCTACTATTGTGTCGATTGCACTACGATAATTTTCTATACCATCAAAATTCCTGCCTGTAAATGGATCTTTATCACCACAAAAATATTTTATGCCCAGCCTATTATCTGTGCCAATTATAATCTTTCCCTTATCTGCTAACAATTCTCTCCATAGAGATAAAGTTACGCTTGGATCAATTACCTTTTCAATAACATTGATCGCAATTATATAGTCAAATTTAATAGATTCTATTTTTTTGGCACAATCAACGTCAATGCAACAAATCAGATTGCTACATTTTTCTGACATGAATTCAGCTATAGCATCAGCTCTATCTCCAAAGTATAATACATTTGTAGCATTATTGAAATTATACCAGTTTATAAGACCTTTAGGTAAATCAAAGATAATTTTATCTGACATTTGTAAACTTCTCCTCTATTACTTTTATGTTCAACGTATTTTAATAGTTGTTAATACTAATCTTTATTTAGGTTGTTCTGCTTTTGAAAGTTCAGACAATAAAAATTCTGCAACTTTTTCCCCGCAACTACCATCCAAATTGGCTGCTATATCAGATATTTCACTCATTTGAGCCTCTTTAAGATATTCGAGTTTTCCATCTGCAAAATTACTAATAAAATCTTCAATACCCTGAAAGCAATCTTCATGTTTGCAAAAAGTCTGTGTTTCAGATCTTTTATGAAATCCCATCGTTTCACCATTTATATCAGAAAGTAATTGCTTATAATCTTGGTCATTTAGTTTTAAATCTATCTCTATATATGTTTCTTTATCAATATTTATTTTATATAATTTACCTGTTTTAGAATCTTGCGCTAAAATGTATTGTTCATCTAATTTAACACCAAATTTGCAAGTAGGATAAATAAAAGAAAGTAGCTTGTTGTCATCTGACAAGTTATTGTTGAAAATTTCAGGTAATATCACTGTTGTTTCACTAGTATTTTTATTTATTTTTAACATGCTGTTTGAAAATGCAGGCATTGTAACAATCCAATCTCCTACTACAAAGACTTGACCAAGTCCATGTTCACGATATTGCATATTATTATGTGTTATAAATTCTTTCGGTGGAGTAATTGTTTCTATAATGTTTGATGATTTATTCCACTTGATTATATTTCTTCCTGTTTCAGTAAGCCAAAAACAATCGCCATCGCTTACAAAAGATGAATATCCTCTGCTATTTCCAGCTTTATGAATTTTATAAGTTTCTGTATCCATATCAAATTCAATTAAACAATTTGTATAAGTGGCACATATCCACAGTTTATTTTCAACTACTTCACAATAACTCACATCTGCGTCAAAATGTGTCTTATTCCCCGTTGAGAGCAATTTTTCAATGCAATCTGAGTGTTTAGTCCATCTATCTGCTATAGTATCATAAATATAAATAATATTACTAAAATGTGGCAAATAAATTATCTTATGCTTATGATTAATTACACGATATGCACCTATTTCTTTATTTTGCTTTTCAGAAATATTTTCAAATCTGCCATTAATTATATTATATTTAGTAAATACAGTTCCAACCAATGGTGAAAAATATAATTCATCATCTAATAAAGTCATCAAAGAACTCATACTCTCTCCATGTTCAGCAAAAGAAGCCATTCCTTCATATGAAATACTTGTAAGATTTTTATCGATAATAAATATTCCTCCGCAACTATCTGATGTAACATAATATTTATTATCTACTTCCAGCAACTGCAAAATAGAAATTTTACGCTCTATTTCTTTTCTTAAAACGTCTGTAAGTGCGTAATTAAAACAAAAAATAGGTTTATTTGCTACTGCAAATAAATTTTGCACCGAACTACCGTCATCTCCGATGTATCCATCACTAAGCGCAATTGTATTAGTAATATCAGGTGTTTTATCCAATATGCCTATGTCATTTTGTACAAAGTATTGTACCAAAGCTCTATACATAGGCTTTAGATGTGGCCTCATTGAATCGATAGTAGAGTCAATAAGAGGGTGTGGACGCCAAATGACAGCAATATCACTTCGATTAGAAATATACTCAAAGAAAGCTTTTAGTTTGAAAATTAAAACTTCATTCCAATACAACAATGCTGCAATACTTGTATTTAGCATCAAACATTTTTTACCTTTAATCCTATTACCCCATAGTTGTGGTACAACTCCACCTGTCTTACAAGTATTAATTACACGATCAAGTTTTGGAGAACCAAAAGGCAGTAGCTTATCATAGTATGATAAATCTTTCAAATTTTCTTTTGCTACATTCGATTGTATAACCATATAATCCATGTTATTATACACAGATAGATTTTTATGATTTTCTACTATATTGCTTGTCGTCACATAATAAGGTACATATATGAGTTTTTCAACATATTTTTTTAGATTGTATGAAAAGTACTCTTCTTTAACTCGTGTAACCATATTAAATTCGTCATACGGATTGTGAGTAAATGCAAAATCCGGTTTGAATTTTTCTAATAAATAATTTTTGTAATCAATAATTTTAATGTTTATAGGAAATTTATGTCCATCATAATATTCAACCCATTGTTTTGTGCTTGCATTTTGTGTAAAATAAGGAATAGGTACAACATAGCAATCAAAATTATCATTTTTGCTCATAGCAATATATATACTCTCAAGGCTGTCCCACATTGATGCTTGATACGGAAAAAATACAACATGATAAACAATTTGAATTTCAAATATTTTTTGTTTAACTATATTGATAAGATTATTAGCTTTTACAATTTCAGGGTTCTCAATATTGTTTTTTTGTGATAATTTAAATAATTCTTCACAATACTCTTCTAAAATCAACACTACATTTGAATAATCTATTTTTTCTTGTTCAAGTATATTACCTATCATCACGGCTGATTGTTGACATAGCTCTAAATATGGTATTTTACTCTCAATATTGTTGTCCATGGCAATGTGTGCATGGATTTCTTGAATTGATTCAATTAAATCAATTATTTGTTTATTTATATATTTTCTCATTTGCGTTTGCGCCCTTAGCTTTATTTTCTATAATCATGCTTAATCTCTATAGCAAGATCTGGTTTATTTGTTATTATACCGTCTACACCCATATCGCAAAATCGTCTGATTTCGCTACCACTGTTTACCGTCCATATGTTTACGACTTGCCCCATGAATTGATGTTGTTTCAATTCATCTTCAGTACAAATGTAATGTACCGGATGCGCAAATTTAATACCATAGCCATCTAAATATCTATATGGTTGATATAGTCTATCAGTATATAAAAAAGCTATCTTTATATTTTGATTTATATGCTTTAACTTAATCATTGATTTATGATTAAATGATGAACATATCGTTTTTTCTATCAGGTTAAAATCGATCAGGTATTTATTAACAATATCCTCAAGCAACATATATTCGACAATGTTATTTTTCAGTTCAATATTGAACTGAAAATCAGTATTTTTAAATTCCTCAAATACATCTGTAAGCAAAGGAATTTTCAAGTTCTTAAATTTGCTCATTGAAACCCCAAAATCTAACTCCCGCAATTCTCTGAGCGTATAATCTTTAACATATCCTTTTCCATTTGAAACCCTATCTATAGTTTCATCATGAACAACTACTGCTTGTCCATCTTTTGTAAGTTGTACATCAAGTTCTATCCCATCAGCTTTCATTTTATATGCAAATTTAAAAGCTTCCATAGTATTTTCAGGAGCATATTCACTTGCTCCTCGATGTGCATATATTAAAGTTTTATATGATTTCATCATAACTCCCATCTAATGAATTACGCAAAGACGTTCTACTTCTTCACACATAATATATTCTGTTACATTCATAGATTTTAATTGTATCTCTATTTCTTCATAATACCTATTGCAAATGATAACACATCTGTCTTCTGGTGCTATAGATAATATTTCTTGTGGGTTTTTAATAATTATATTATTCTTCAAATCTCCCCATAAAGTATTATTATTATCAACTGCAAATATTGGTTCAAACTCTTTGCCAAACTCATTCATATATTCGTCAAACATTTTTCCCGCACCAAATAAAATGATCTGTTTATCTCTATATTTTTCTAATGCTGACTTAAAATCAATTATATGTGAAAAATATTTCCCTATACTATATATATACTTAAGTAGTGCCGGTTTTAAAATGTTTGGCACAGTTATGAGTGATTTATATGGCTCAAAACTTAAAACACCTTTAAATCCTATGTGGCGTAACCCTAACATGAAACTGTTCCAATCAGTTGTGCTTAAGCCATTATTAGTGCTACTAAACGAATATGGCAGTTGATGATCGTCATCAGCTCCGTTATTATCATGTATGTGCAACACTTTTAAATGCTTTCCTAAAATTAATATTTCACTATATAGATTTTTTCGTAGTGCATTGGCATGTCCCACATCAAGGCAAGCACCTAATGCCTCTGTAGACAATTCACTATTCACATATTGTATCATCTTAACTACATCAGTGGCAGTAGAGCAAATTCCTTCGATAATTCTATTATTAAATCTATTTATTAGATTTTCAATACATATCATGACACCATATTTGACAGAAAGCTTGCCTAATTCCAAAAAATAAAGTCGGTTCAAATCAATAGTTTCTTCGTAATTTAATGGATATGTTACTTGAATAGGATGTACTACAAGAAATGGTGAACCTAATATTTTGCATACTTTTAAGCTATTTTCATATTGCATCAGCACTGTTTTTAAGTCATTAGGAAATTTCATATTAGAAAACCGAGGTGCATGCACTTGCGAAAATTCAAGTCCATGTTTATCAGCAAGCTGTCTATGTTCTGTATATACGCTTAAATCTTCTATTATTGCTAAATCTGACCAAGTTATATTATAATCGATGCATATTATTCCAGATTCCTTAAGTATGATATACCCATTTTCTTTATTGTTTTCGTTGATTATTCCTTTTGATTGTATTCCTATTTTCTGCATTTTATCCATCCTTAAAACTAAAAGTTTTTTGATACCACTATATCATTTCATAAATTGAATGTATTTTTGAAAACCCTAATTTTCTTGCAGTATTATCCATTTCAACAGCATTAATTCCTTTAGATGCTATTATTATAGGCGTATCCTTTTCCGTTTGCGCCAATGCAGATATTTCCTCAAGTTTTATCCCGTTAAAATTTGCTCTTTTATCTTTGTTTTCAGTAACAGCATAATATTTCACTTGATTTAAACAACCGAGCACTCCAATACTGTCAAATAATACTGTTCCTAAAATTCCAGCACCAAAGACAATTATTTCTTTATTGCTATGTAAAAGGTTTCTTAGTTTTTTGTTAGAAGAACACTGCTTTTCTTTTATATATTTTTTATCTTCTATAAACTTTTCTGTATCATTTATAAGTAATTCTATTTCAAGGGAATATGCAAGCAAATTTTTTTCTTTAATGTAGTTTTTAATTAAAAATGCCATTTCTTCGAAAAGCGAAATATCTATTCTATAAAATTGTGCAAGATTAACATCTACACAATGAAGCGACAACAAAGAATCTGTCTTTGAAGCAATCAAATTTTTATTAAATAAAAAGTCGTATACAAAATTATATTCGTTTAATACATCATATAGCTTTTGTTTATTGTGTACTGATGACAATGGATTAGTTCTGCGATAACAATACAATTTATCATTGAGCAACATACATCTTTTGGCAACAATCATTGTAATAAAATTAAACGCCGTATCTTGATAAGAAGCTCCAGGAGATTCATTGAATCTAATATCATTTTTTTTGATAAAATCTTTTTTATACAAACCACACCAAATCGCCCTATTACTTTCGTACTTAGAAATATTTCCTATTTGTAATTCATTCAAATTAATAACTTGGTCATAAATATGCAAATCTTTAAAAGGGCTATATGGTCGCATATCATAACCATCACAGGTACAATCATATACATAGTTATATTCCGATTTTACAAAATCAAGATCATGATTGAAAGCTTTGTCATAAAGGATTTCGTACATGTTTTCGACAATAAAATCATCGCTTTCAACTATGCCAATATAATCAGCAGTTGCATTGTCGAAGCCAATATTCATAGTATGACCATATCCACTATTTTTTTTATTTATTACCTTTATCCGACTGTCCAAATTAGCATATTTTTCTAAAATTTGTTGACTGCCATCAGTGGAACCATCATTTACACAAATTATTTCTATATTTTTTAAAGTTTGATTAATTACACTATTTAAACATTGAGAAAGATAATTTTCAACATTATAAACTGGTATTATAATACTAACAAATGGTTTCATTTTCATACCTCATTATCATTAATTTTAAAAATTTCTTTTATTCTTTTTTCAAATACTTCCATAGTAAAATATCTTAAATAAGTCTTTCTTGCATTTTTTCTTATTTCATCTAGTTTATCATGATTATTTATTACCCAACTAATTTTATCTCTCAAGGTATTAAAATCTTCTGGATTATCGTATTTAAACCCGTTAACTCCATCTTCAATATAATCAGCCATGCCAATATTCGATGAAACAATACATATTTTACTAAACATCAAACCTTCCACAATTACTGTAGGCATAGGCTCATCTCTTGAACAGCAAATCAGCACATCGAGTTTGCCGTATATTTGTTCAATATTCTCTGGAGAAATAAGCCCACTCAATTTAACATTATCACTTAAGTATGATTTAATTATTTCTTTAAATTCGCTATTGTTAGCTTCGCCGATCATATGAACTTCAATTTTATTGTAATCTTTCTTGTTTAAATTTTCAATCGCTTTCAGAAGTATATCTTGACCTTTTCGTTTGCAAATTGTACCGACTATGCCTAGTACTATTTTACTATTTCTACCATGCTTTTCCTTGTACGCTTTATCCGGAATGCCAAAATGCATTACATCAATTTGATAATGTGCTAAATATTTATTGAATATTTGTTTCGCATAATTGCTTACAGCCAACACTTTTACACTATTATTTAATTCTGCTTGCAAAAAATTAATTTCTTCTTCCATGTAATGGGACTCAGCTTCATGAATCCACCAATACATTTTTATTCCAACCGTGATTTGTCTTATAAAAATATGCGTTAACAAATTATTTGCAATCCCAAATCGCGCATTTAAAAGAATATTAGATGCTAAGCCACTCAAATTTGCGTTGTTTTCAATTATAATAGGTATACTATAATTGTGCAATTCTGCTCTCAGTGGACCATCCAGATAAGATATTACTATAGGATAAAAATTAAGTTTTTTAAGTATTTTAGCTAAATACAAAGCAACTATAGGACTTCCAGTGATTGATAAATCATAGAAAAACAATGCAATCATGTTATCGCCATATTTTTTTGATGACACACAATCTTTTATACTATTAAGATTTCGAGTATATACATCATCAATTAAATGGATGTTATCATAGGTTAATATTTTTGTCTCAGGCACACTTAACGACATTAGCTGGCTTTTCATATCGTCAATGAAATTAGACATAATAATTACGTAGTCAAATTCTATTTTCATGATCATATCGGGGTGTACCACTTGTTTACCGTCAACGTACGTTCCAATTTTATCTATATTATTATCAAAAATGGCAACAATGTTAATGTTACTATTTATTTCCAACATCTTTTTTTTTCTTTCATATATTTTACCCGTACCAAACACTATTATATTCCTACCATTTTTCATTATAAAAAATCCTTTCTGTGGAATATTGCTACTACTATTATCTTGCCAAGCATATCATAATTCTCCAATAATTTCGCAAATTGAAACAGTAGTACAATTAATTCATTTTATATAAACAAATATATAGTCTATTTTTATAATATAAACAATACGTTTTCATTTTGCTTTAAATTATTCTTAACTGCCATAGTATTATCATATCCTAATAGCACTATAACTCCAACACCTTTTTCATTAAATTTAATATCTTTAGATTCAAATACAGGATATTTTTTATGCATTTCACAGTTTTTCATACCATCTGAAACAATAAACCCGCTAAATGCAATTTGATTCATTAATGTCAATCTTATTATATAATCCCCTATTCTTTCCTCAATGAAACCCATTCCATAAATATATATTTTTTCTGATTTATATATGTGTTTAATCAATTTCTCATGTGTAATATGAGGCTTTCCTTTTACTGGGAGAATTCTTTCATATCTGCTATTCCAAATCTCTTCTTCACTAACATTTATCCCATATAAACGATTTAATGTCTGAAATATCATATTCATATCATAATTATATTTTTTTTGTATAATTTGTAGTGCTCTTAAATGAATTTCTGGCTTAAACCATCTTGTACTAAACATTTTTTTCTTTAATATAGGACTTCCATATTCTTCTATGGCACTATCTGAATTTAAATATATAGAACAGCTATCTTTTATCATAACAGCACCTGATAAAAATCCTCTTTCGTGTAAGTACTGTGTTAATCCTACTTCATAATATATGCACGCATGAGAAAAAGCAGATATATTAAATGGTAAAACATTCTTAAAGAAATATTCAAGTTCTCTTCCTTTGACAATTTTATTGCGAAACACCAAGAAATAAGAATGTACATGACTCATAAATCCAGATTCTTCATAGTTAATCCCCCAATAATCGCATTCTTTTTTCTTCATGTTTTCAAATATATCTACAAATGGTATAAATGGCCCAAAAAAAGTGTCATTACAAAAAATTACTTCATCATACTTTTGTAATTCTCCTTCAGCCATATGATTAAGTATTATCTCTCTATAAGCTCCCGCATCAAATCCCTTATTTTCACGCATAACAACTTTATTTGACTCTTCTGTTAATTTTAACAGATATTGTTCTTGCACATTTCCATTTATTACAACATAAATATAATTTGACACAGTCTTTAATTCTTTAATTAGAAAAAATACGTATTCATCAAATATTCCATCTTTGTCATATAACACAACTATCACGCATCTATTTATTATCTTATTCATTTCCACACCTTTTCTATTGCTAATACAAGTTAACTTAGTTTTTTTACTTATGAAGTTCGATTAACCATATGCAAACCCAATTGGTACTATATAGTAAAGCTACTGTAGTCAGTCCATCTTTTTAAACCATCGCTGATCTATAAATATCCATATTAAATATATATAAAGAAATTATAATAAGTACAATGTTATTGTTATCATAACTTCCTTATAAAGATTTTCCCAATATATTAGCTATTTTTTTTTCAAAAATTTCCATTTTAAACGTATCTAAATAAGTTTTACGTGCTTCTTTGCCCATCTGTTTCAATTTATCTTTGTTGTCGATGCACCACATAATGTTTTTAGATAATTGCTCTGAAGAATCATTTTCAAATATTAATCCATTTTGTTTGTGTGAAATATACCTACACACTCCCGCTTTGTTTGAGACAATAGATATTTTGCTATGCATCATTCCTTCTATAACTACTGCTGACATAGATTCTTCACGTGAAGGGCAAATGATAACATCTGTCTGTGAATATATTTCAACAAGTTCTATCGGTGAAATTTCTTTTTTATGTTCTATTATTCCTTCACTCAATGCTTTTTCAAAATTATCTCTGAAATCTTCTTCTTGCATATTAGGATTATAACAACCTATGATATTGATTTTAATATCTATATCCCCATAAATGCGGTGAATAGTTCTTATAGCTTTAATAAGTATATCTTGACCTTTTTGATAATGAACTGTGCCTATACATGAAAAAATTAAAGTGCGCGAATTAAAACTGCATTTATTTGCTATCGCTACATCTGGTATTCCAAACGGCAATAATTTTACTGTTTTATTTTTAAATTTTTTAAAAAATGCCAATCTCGCTATTTCGCTAACTGCATAAACATTAACATTTTCAATATCTTTTTCCAAACGACATGGCAAGTACAGTTTCTCATATATCGTGCTCGCTTCGTGAAGCCACCAAATTACATTATTATTCAATTTGGAAAACTTAGGAATAAAACTACCAACTTCCGCAGTATTAAAAATAATATATTCAGAGTCTATTGCTAATTGTTTAATAATTTCACAGTTAAGACTTAATAGCGATTCTATAAGTATAGGTACACCATCGCTAATAATTTGTTTTCGTAATTCTCCATCACGCATGGAAAAAAAGTATGGGATATATCCTATTTTTTTCAAAGTACGTGCCAAATAAAACAATACTATAGGTGCACCAGTATTAGATAATTCATTTGAAATCAAGAGTATTTTTTTTCCAAGGTTTAATTGCTGATCAAAAAAATTTTCATTAAAAAGCGAGTATGATGCAACATAATCTAACCTATTTTCAATCTCAAGGTAATGAATCACTTTACTTCTATCAATCCCAATTTTTTCAAGTTGAGCGATCATATTGTCAAAATATATACTCATTATTACTATATAGTCATATTTGTACTTAATAATATCATTTGGACTAATTATCTCAACTCCGCCGATATTAGATCCTTGTTTTTCCTTAGCATTATCAACAAATGCAATTATACAGTTGCTATTAAGCAAATGTTTATTACTTTCGTATTTTTTCCCTGTTCCAAAAACTATTACTCTATTCATATTATACCTCAAGAAGTCATGTTTTAAGGTGCCAATTTTTTCCTCTATAATCTTTATATTTAACTACCGTTATTAATTTTTTCACTCAATAAATTATGCTTACCATAAATACAAAATATTCTTATTATTACCTACGATTTCAGTAATCCCCAACTCTTTATATTTTCGAGGTGTAACTATGATACCATATTTACAACCTTTGTTTTTATCCAAAAATTTTTCATATTCAATTATTTCATATCCCATACATGTATCTTCTTTTTTATAACCATTTGACACTATCATACCTTTGATTTTATGTTTATATTTCCTAAATTTATGCATGAAACTTACTGTATACATGCCAGTTCCATACAAATAAATATTATCATACCCATCAATGAAATCTATGATTTCTTCATTTTCACACTTAGTACCTTTCAAAATTTCGACTTGTAATAATTTTTCCGAATCTATCCTATATGATTCTATAAATCCTATATTTAAATCAATTTTATATTTTCTATTTATATATTCAGTTATTAACGATAAATCATATTTAAAATTACTATTAATATATGTAAGGCTATTTAAAATCGTATTTTTATCATAACACAAAGATGAAAAACACTTTTTTTTCAAAATTGGAAAATTATAATCTATTAAAATTTTATCCGAATTCATATAAATATCTATATTGTTAGGAGGACAAAATGTGCTATGTGTGAACTTCATATCAACTATATATTCAAAAATTGAGTTTTCAAAATATGTACAAGCTTCATGAAAAGTATTTACATTTGGCATTTGTTTAAAAAAGTCAAATAAAGTTTTTGATTTCATAATTTTATTTTTAAACACTAAAAAATAAGATTGGATATTTGCAAATAATTTAAAATCAATGAAATTCAATCCCCAAAAATCACATTCTCGCTCATCCATTTCAGCAAATATTTCCTTAAACGGCACAAATGGTCCAAAGAAACTGTCATTACAAAAAATAAGTTCGTCGTATTGCAATAGATCTTCGTCATTAAAATGGTTTAACATTATATCCTTATATGCGCCTGCATCAAATCCTATATTTTCACGGATAACAATTTCATCACATGTCTTCTCCACTTTAGTTAAGTATTCTTCTTTTATTATTCCGTTTACAACAGCAATTATATGATGGGATACACTTCTCAATTCTTTAATCAGAAAAAAAACATATTCATCAAATATTCCATCTTTATCATAAAGCACTAAAATTGTGCATCTTTTCATCTCACTAATCTCCTAAAGATTTAAGGTCGTTTTTAATATTGTTCAGCCGGATCAAATGAAACATTATTTTCATCTCTAAATCCTTTGCAATGTCTACAAAGGTTTGTATAACCTTTTGCATTATACCCAAGCCTAAATTCTATCAATTCTTGCTTTTTATTTACATTAAACTGTGCTAAGTCATAAATTTCATAATCTTGAATAGGATTAATTCCCGCAGTAGTCGCATAACCGTCATAATTACAACTATATAATTTTCCATCTCTTAGTTCTTGCCAAGATTGATTGCATGTATCAAAGTAATTGATTAGTTCTGCTTCAGAAAAATGACTGTTGTCAGTTGTAGTCGGTGCTAAATCTATCCACTTATCCGCTTTTTCTACATGATAATTTATAGAATATGTCTCTAATTTTTCAACTAATTTACTAAAATTCATATTGAATTGTGGAACGGCTTCTCGGTAATCATCAATAATTACTTCAAATTCACACTTGCTAAGTTCTTCTATCACTTTATCTTTTGGCACTATCGTTCCGTTTGTTATCATTCTTAGTCTACCTATTCGTTCTCGGTAGTTTTCTGATAAATATTTAATTACTTCGACGATATCCTTGTATAATAAAGTTTCACCACCGCTTATATGGAAAAGCATGACTTTATCCACAGCATTAAAAAACAAATCTATATCTTGTTTCACTTTTTCTATATCTCTTACATCTGGTTTATTAGCAAACGGATTGAAATTAAGGCATAGTTTACAGTTTAAATTGCATTTTGTGCTTGGTAGCATGGATATATTTGAAAAGTATACTTTATCATGCTTATATACATAATAAATGGAAATAAATTCCTCAATTAAAAAATAATTAAAATATTTTTTATATCCTAATTCTTCTAATTGCTCTACTATACCTATCCTTGCAAGTTGTGAAGCAGTTACAATAATACCTATATCATCGTTTTTAGAAATTTCATCTACACTATAAATTCTCAATCCATTTTTTGACTTGCCTTGTTTATCAAGATTATTATCAATATATCCTTCGAAGTTTATATCTCCATCTATGAACTCCATAAATAAATCGCCATAGTCTCCGGCACCAAACAGAAATAATTTATTCAGTTTTTTTATGTTTTCATATACTAAATCAAACTCATGACCTTTGTTAGTCCATTTCATTTGTACAAAGCCTCCGGTTCTAAATGTTTTTCCACAAAAAAAGTATATTTGTACGCATTTTTAATTTTTCTTTAACTTCAATGCTGTTTTCATATCCCATAGCGACTATAATCCCAAAGTTTTCATTAGGGCTTAAATCAGATAGTGCATAAATCTCATAACCCAAACGCGAAGAATTTTCTTCGCTGTTGTTTGAAACTATAACTCCATTAAATTTCAGCAAATCATCTTTTAAAATCAGCAACAAATGATTAGCTATTATTCCGTCACCATAAACATAAAATTTATCGATTGAGCAAATAAATTTACGAATATCATTCAGAGTAACATTGCATTGGTGATCGGTTTCTCTTAATTCTACTACATCATTATCATAAGTCAATATATCTGCATCACTAATTTGAAAATTATACTTACGTTTGACGCTATCTATGATTAGATTTATATCATAATTATATTTTGAATCAATTTGCTTTAATGACATCATTGCATTGTCATAATTATAGTATTCATGAGCAAAAACCTTTTTCTTTAAATATGGTGAACCGTGTTTTATATAAAATGAAGAATTTTTAAAAACATTGTATGTGCTTTCATTTAGTTTTTCTATATAATCATATTTATAGCTTAGTGTTTTTAACTTGTAAAACAAGTATTTTTCAAAATACACATAAGCCTTAAGATAACTATTCATATCTTCGGGAAAGTCGTGCTTAAAAAACTTATATATCTCATTGTTGTTAATTATTTTACTTCTAAACACAATGAAGTAAGTGCTAACAAAAGAAAAAATACCTCTATCTACATATGACAATCCCCAAAAATCACAATCACTTTTGTTCATACTGCTGAATATATCTTTGATTGGAGGAAAAAATCCAAAGAACGTGTCATTACAAAATATAACTTCATCAAATTTTAACAACTCATATTCATTAAGATAGTTTAACAATACATCTCTATACGCACCTACGTCATAGTCTTCATTTTTTCTTATTATCACTTCTTTACAAACAAGTGACAACCTTTCTTTATACTCAGGCTGAATTTCTCCATTAATAACTATAATTAGTCTACTTGAAATGCTAATGAGCTGATTAATCAAATAAAACACATATTCATCAAAAATACCTTCATCATCATATAATACAAGTATCGTGCATCTATTCAAGATTTGCGTCTCCATTCTCTATTCAATAATCTTCCTACTCCAACCGAATCTCACTAACAGGATGAACTTTCCTATCCTTCAACTCCGGCAAAGTCATATAATCCCCAAACTTAAAAGTCAAGTATTCATCATATTCTTTTATCCCTTCAAAACTTACCCCTTCGAAAACAGTCGCTTGGCTGTTTTCATACCATTTCTTTAGATATGCATATTCTTTGTTGGGTGTTGGAAATGTTAATATTCTTACCCAATTTGAATTTTTTTTATTGGTTTTTTCAACAAATTTATCATAGTGCGAATAAACAGCCTGTCCTAATATATTATATAAAATTTTATACCACAATCGTAGTGGTTTTGCTTTCACTGCAATCAGTCCTACAGGGCTCCACATAATTTTTCTTATACAGAAACAGTAAAAGTTGCAAAATGTCCTTAGCAACTTATTGTCCGGTACATTGTCAAGTGGAAACACATCGATAAACACTCCTTGTTCATATGGCATATCTTCTTGATATTCTCTTAAAAACAATGTGTTTTTTCTTCTAAGTTTGCCATATCCCCATCGATACCCTTGTGTATTTCTGTGGTCTTGAAAGTAAAATCTTTCTTTATCGAGTTCTGTTTCGCAGGCAACTCTGAATTTCTCATATTCAGGCCTAAGTAACGCTACATCCGCATCATCGTCCCAAGGTATAAACCCTTTATGTCTAACAGCACCCAAAAGTGTGCCAGCAATAATATTATATTTAATATCACATTTTTTACATATTCTATCAACTTCTACAAGCAATTCGAGTTCAATTAATTGAAGTTTTCTGAGTTGCTCATTTGTTAAGTTTATCATATATACCCCTACATTGAGTTCATGATTATGGCATTATTTTGATGAATTGCATACTTTTCTATGCTCAAGAAAACACTCTAAAACTTTAGCCATTTCAACGGATTCTTCAGTAGTTAGTCTATTGACTTTTCTTTCATATCCATTTATCCTTGAAACAAATTCAGCAATTTCATATCTAAGACCGCTACCTAAAAATTTTGTTTGATATACTTCATTTTTAGTCGTGTCTTCATAGCATATTTCAAATTCTTGCATCAGCCACCATGGTGCTTTAGCTCTGATATATCCTTTTGTACCTGAAATAAGTAATTGTCCGTCTGATTTGACACCAAGTCCTGTTTTGCCTGTTGCAAGTCCGTTTTTAAATTTAAAATATACTTTAGTATAAACATCTAATCCATTTTCAGCATAAAAACTTTCAAACCTGATGTCATCATATTTGCAGCCGAAAATCTTAAAAATTGGTGACAATACATAACTTCCAAGTTCTGTAAAACTACCACCAGCTTCAAGGTCTGTCATTTCTCTTAAGTTTTTATCTACTAACTTAGTAAATCCTGCTTCGACATCTCGGATATTGCCTATGACTCCACTTCGAACAATTCCAAGTAGCTGTTGAAATCCCGGCGCATACACTGTTTTGACACCTTCTATGAGTATAAGGCCGTTTTCTTCTGCAAATTTGTATAGTTCTACAGCTTGTTTATGGCATAAAACCATCGGTTTTTCACAAATTACATGCTTTCCATTTTGAAGTGATTCTTTAATGTATTGATAATGCGTATGATGTGGTGATGCAATATATGTGGCATCAACTTTGTCAAACAATTCTTGCAATGAATTTGAATAATCAACTCCATACTCATCTGCAAATTTTTTTGCACTCTCTATGTTTGGATTATATATAGACTGTACCAATACTCCACTGACATATTTGCTTTCAGGTATAATACGAGTTGCAATTCTGCCAGTGCCGATAACGCCAAGTCTTATTATCTTGAATTTTTCACTACGTAAAAGCGTACTCGAAACATCTTTAGTACGCTCAAGGTAGGTAACTTCGCAATAATCTTTTAAAAAATCAAACTTTCCTTTCCAATCAGAGCCAAGTGTAAATATATCTACTTCATATTTAATGATATCTTCTAATTTTTGTCCATTGTGGTCTTCTATGATTATTTGATCGGCAAATCCGCTTGCCCTTACATTTTCAATTCTCGTTAAAAGAGAGTCTACTACGTTTAGTTTGCCTCGTGTTTCATCAAAGTATTCAGTCGTTACACCTACTATGAGATAATCGCCCAATGCTCTTGCGCGTTCAAGTATACGCTTATGCCCTTCATGAAACAAATCAAACGAACCATATGTAATAACTTTTTTCATTTTATCCTCCCTTATAATGTCATAAATGTTTAAATTGCATTTATATTAACCACTGTATGTATGTTTATCAATATAAGTTTTAACAATGTTCTATTTAAAACTCAAACAATGTTTTCATCCTATTATATATCGTCTAATTTTACTATAAATTTACTAAAATTACAATAAAAAACTTAATGACTTTTATTTGAAAAAATGTTAAAATATATGATGATAATATCAACAATCAAACACTTTGGAGGAAAATATGCAATTATCAATTGGAATGATTGTAAAAAATGAAGAAAAATATTTGGATGAATGCTTGACAGCACTTAGGCCTATTTTGGATGCTCTACCGAGCGAACTAATAATTGTTGACACAGGCTCTACCGACAAAACAGTAGAAATAGCTAAATCACATACAAAAAAAGTTTATCATTTTAAATGGATAGACGATTTTGCTGCTGCAAGAAATGAAACACTTAAATATGCTACGGGTGAATGGTATATGTTTGTGGATGCAGATGAAATATTGCAAGATGCTACTGAGATAATTGAGTTTTTCACATCTAAAGAATATAAAAAATATGATTGTGCGAGATATTATATAAAAGATTTTAATTCGGAAGATAAAGATATATTTACCAAAGATTTGATGCATAGAATGTTTAAGCGTACTGATGCCACACGATTTGTGGGACTTGTACATGAATATATATCTGTAGGCAAAAATCGTGCTATACTTAGCGATACCATATTTAATCATTATGAATATATGATGACTTCAAGAGAAGAAGTCGAGGCTAAAGCAGATAGAAATATAAATCTTATGCTGAAGATGACGGAAACAAATGATGATCCTAATCTAAGAAAACATATAGCGGAATCATATAGATTTAAAGGTGACATAGAAAAAGCTATCGAGCATCTTTTGATAGGACTTGACTTGATTGAGACTAAATCTTTTTCTGTAGTAAGATTGGCTCTTACAGCGACTTTGATATGCTACTATAATTCTTCTAATCAACATAATTTGGTTATAGATACTTCGAAAGAATACTTTAAACTAAAAAAAGAAGACTATGCCTGTGATATAGATGTGTTTTACTCTGTTGCCGTATCATCTTTTTCTACGCATTTGTATCAAGAGTGTATGCATGCATTTGAGCAGTATGTCAGGCTGTATTTTTTGATTACTGAAAACAAACTACATTCAGATGATCAGTATATTCGTTCTATTTCAAATGCGCATTACGACTCACTTATCAAACTATCTACCTCTGCTATACAGTCAAATATCACACTTAATAAACTTGATGATGCTCTAAAGATATTAAATAATGATAGGTTAGTTGACTATACAAAAATTACGGATTACGAAACATATATGAAGTTACATTTCAAAATAATGCACAACACGAGTGACTACTCAAACCTTGAAAGATTGTATAACACTTTCATAGGAATAGGCAAACATGCACAAGATTTATTTGAAGTGAAGTTAGAAGCCCATATCACAAATGATGCATATGATGAAAAAGGTTTAGTAGAAATTTGTAGTAATTTTGACAGAGATACTCGATATGTAAAATATATGAAACTTAGACAGATGCATTATGATGGTAACCCTGATTTGAGAGAGGAAGTTTTAGAGTTTATATCTTCGACGGATGCATTTGAGTTTAAATATTTTCATATAATCGGGTTTATGATTGAGTGTAATATAGCATTTTCAATACTTAAAGGCAAGATGAGTGAAAGTAATTTTGTAAATATAATAGATGGATTGGCAAAACTTAGTAGGAAGAAATTCCTCCTAAAAGTGAATGCATATGATATAACCATAGACAATATAGATGATTTGAATTATTGTATGAAAATATGTGGCATAGCACTTCGCTATGCGAAAGAGAGCGAATACAAAATATGTGCCGACATCAGCTCAAAATATATCGAATGTTATAAAAATTTTGCAGATTTTTGCTATAATGCAGAAGCCTTGACAGAAGAATATATAGAGTTGGCACCGAAAAATATACAGTTTGGATTTTATTTTTCGAAAGCATTTGACTATAAGAATTCTAATGAAATATCTCTATATGTCAAGTATCTAAAACATACGCTAAAAGCTGATGAAATCTACAAAGATTTAATATCAATTTTGCTTGACAATGTAGAGATACCTGAAGAGAAGCCTATGACAGAATACGAAGAGCTGTGTTCTTCTATCAAAGACAATATCATAAGTCTGATATCAGCGGGAAATATACTTGAGGCGAAAAATTTGTTAAATACATATAGCGGAATAAATCCGTCTGATAAAGATATAGCTGATATAACAATGAGAATAAATGAAAGACAAGGCAGGATAATATCATGAAACTCTCCATAGGAATGATAGTGAAAAATGAAGAAAAATATCTGGATAGATGCCTAATAGCTCTACGACCTATACTTGAAAATGTGGATAGTGAGCTAATAATTGTAGATACAGGATCTACAGACAGAACAGTAGAAATAGCAAAGACGCATACTAAAAAAGTTTATTTCTATAAATGGAATGATGACTTTGCGGCTGCGAGAAATGAAACTATCAAATATGCTACGGGTGAGTGGTATATGTTTGTAGATGCTGATGAAATACTTGTGGACGCTACAGAGATAATACAGTTTTTTAATCTTGGAATTTATAAGCAATTCGGTTGTGGCAAATATTATATAAATAACTGCTCGGAAAGTGATGAAAACAAATCATCTAAAACAACTTTGTTTAGAATGCACAAAATTACATCCGATACTAAATTTATAGGCATTGTTCATGAAATAATCATGCCAAATGGTTTAGGTGCTGCTTTATATAATACTGAATTCAAACATTATGGATATACTTATACTACTAAAGAAGAAGCAATAAAAAAAGCATATAGAAATATTGAGCTTATGATAAAACGATTAGAAAATGATATAGATTGTGCGATGCATAGAAAACAGCTTGCTGATTCTTACAATATCGCAAATAACATTTCAGAAGCTATCAATCATATAATGATCGGTATCGAATTAGCAAAAAATGAGAACAATAGATTTATGAGTATCGTTTTATATGCAGATTTGATGTTGAATTATAGTAGGCTTAATCGCTATACAGATGTGCTTTCTGCCGCATCCGAATATTTCAACCTCAAAAATAATGAAAATGTAACAGATGTAGATATCCATTATTGCTTGATTTTTGCGTATTGTAACACGTATGAGCATAAAAAGTGTATCGAATCATACAATAAATATTGCAAACTATCGAAAAGAATCAGTGACGGTGCATTACATACGCCAGATGAATCTCTGAGAGTAATTTTTAGTTTGACTAATCAGCGCATATTAGAATCTACCGCACTTGTAGTAGATGTATTAATCAGATTAAAGAGATATGATGAAGCAAATCAATTGTTAGATGAAAAAATTGATTTGATATCAGAAAATCTTTCTTTTGCAAGAAAAATCATTAACAAATACTTAACGATAATGGATGAAAAGCATGATTTTTCAAGTCTTGAAATGCTATATTTAAAGTTTATAGAAACAGATGAGAAGTTACAAGATATCTTTGAGTCATGTATTGAAAACTATATGAAAAATGATTACAAAGACAATAGAGAATTTTTAGATGCTTGCTATAACTTAAATATACCGACAAATTATTCTGAATTTTTAAAAATCAGATATGAACACAATAATAATCAAAACAATTTGGCAGATAAAATTATAGAGTTTATATCTGATATAGATACGATTGGTGATAAATACATTGATTTGATAGGATACATGTTTGAATATAATATACATATCTCTCATATCTATGACAAGATAGATGTAGAAAGGTTGAAAAATGTATTAAATACTTTAATATCTAAAAATAAGTCTAAATTCATCGACTGTTTAATATCATATGATTACAACCCTAAAAACTTGAAGGATAATTTTTACTATAAAGCAATTTATGAAGTAGTACTAAGATGGATTGATGGATATACTTACGATATATGTATACAACTAATTGAAAAATACAACAATTCTTTTGATAAATACTCGAAATTCGAATATACTAAATCAGCATTATCTGATGAATATATCTATCTGATGCCTAAAGACGTAAAATTCGGATATTATTTTACTAAAGCTTTTGAGTGTAAAGAAAAAAATGATACCGTTAATTATATAAAATATTTGAATCATGCTTTAAAATCTGATAAAAACTATAAGGCTTTGATATCTAAACTCTTAGATGAAATTAAAAAAGCAGAACAACCAATAGACGAATATACTCAATTAACTATGTCAATAAAGAAAAATATATTTCAATTTATAGAAAATAAAGATTTTGCTACTGCGAAACAGCTACTTGATCAGTACAAATCAACAAATCCATCAGATCCTGAAATCCAAAAATTAGAAAATAAAATAATCCAATAATAAAAATCGCCGTTTTTACGGCGATTTTTATTATTAGTTTTAAATTACTGAAGTAATTGAAGAACTCCTTGTGGTTGCATGTTAGCTTGTGCAAGCATAGATTGTGCAGCTTGGCTAAGGATGTTGTTCTTAGTGAATGCCATCATTTCTTTAGCCATGTCTACGTCTCTGATTCTTGATTCAGAAGCTTGAACATTTTCTTCAGTTACTGCTAAATTAGCTACAGTGTGCTCTAATCTGTTTTGAACAGCACCTAATTTTGCTCTTTCTTCTGAAACTAAATCTATAGCATCTGTAATCTTATCATCAACATCTAATGCTGCAGCTTGAGTACTGATATTAATTGTTGTTGTACCTGTTCCAAATAAACCTTCAGAATCCATAGCCGAAATGTTAACTTGAATAGTTTCATCATAAGCACCAATAGCAAAAGTCATCGCTTTTCCTGTTTTATCAAAAGTTCCATTAAGTAAAGTTTGTCCATTAAATTTAGTAGATTCTGTAACTCTATCTATTTCTTCCATCAAAGCATTAACTTCTAATTGGATTTTTTCACGGTCACCATCTACAAAAGTACCATTTTGTGATTGCTTAGTTAATGTTTGTAATCTTTGAAGCATAGCATGAGTTTCGTTAAGTCCACCTTCAGCTGTTTGGATTAAGCTGATAGCGTCGTTAGCATTGTTTTGAGCTTGCTCTAATCCATTGATTTGAGCTCTCATTTTTTCAGAAATCGCAAGACCTGCAGCATCGTCGCCCGCTCTGTTGATTCTGTAACCTGAAGAAAGTTTTTCTAAGTTTTTGCTAAGACCTGAGTTGTTGATTGTTAAATTTCTGTGCGAATTCATCGCCATGATGTTATTTTGAATTCTCATTTAATAAATACCTCCATGTATTTTGTTTATCGGGCTTCCTGCCCTTGTATTTTTGTTTTCGTGATGGTACCTAATCACGAAAGAGCAATTTCCTTGCTTCTGAAATATATATCGTATGTGTTTAGAAAAAGTTTAGATAAATTTTGAAAATATTTATAAAAATTTCAAAGATAATTTTGATGACTTTTTCAGAGAAAAATGGTACACTTTATTTAATGTTGTATAAAGCGTTTTCACCTGTTTTAAAATATAATTTAGGAGTTTATTATGCTACTTTCTATAGGGATAATCGTAAAGAACGAAGAAGCGATTTTAGATAAATGTTTGAGTGCACTTTTGCCTGTTTTAAATCAAATCGATAGTGAATTGATAATTGTAGATACGGGATCTACAGATAGTACTATTCAAATCGCTAAGAGATATACTAATAAAATATATGATTTCGCTTGGTGTGATGATTTTTCTGCTGCTAGAAATGAGACATTAAGGCATGCTACTGGTGAATGGTACATGTATTTGGATGCTGATGAGATTCTTAAGACGCCTAATGAACTTATAGGATTTTTTAAATCTGATGATTTGGGAAAATACAATTCTGCGATTTATACTATATTGAATTATCAAAAGAAAGAGGAGGATACTTATAGTATCAGTACTCCTGCACGAATTTTCAGACGTGATGAAGGTATGAAGTTTACAGGTAAAATTCATGAAGCTTTGCCTACGAAAGAACCTGTTATGTTTTTGAAGAATGTAGTTTTTGATCATTTTGGATATGTATCTGATGATGAAAGTGGAATAATAAAAAAAATACAGAGAAATATATCTCTTTTGAATCAAGAAATCGAAGCAGGTGATAATTCGCCTCGTACTATGATGCATATAGCTGATTGTTTCATTGCACTTAAAGACTTTGAAAATTCTGTGTTTTATTTGAAATCAGGGATTAATCAAGCTAAAAAATCAAATGATAAGCACTATATATATGCACTTTATGCCAATTTATTTGACGTATATGTCGGACAAGAGATGTATCATAAGATTGTAGATGAAGCTGATGATTATTTTAATAAAGAGGAAGTCGTAGGAACTGATGTAGATGTATACCACCTACTTTCAAAGGCGCATTTTAACTTATATAGTTTTGAAAAGACGGTATGTTATGCTGATAAGTATAAGAAACTTAGCCGTGATATTAAGAACGAAACTTTGTTTTCATATGATTTGTTTTTAAGGTCGCCGAAGTATCTTGATGATTTTTTTGAGATTGAAAGTAATTTAATGGTTTTATTTTCTCAAATTAAACTTAAAAAATCTGCTGTAGATAAAAAGATATTGTCTGGCTGTAATATTGGTTTGATTAAAAAGCATGGTTTGCAAGATATTTATATCAAGGCTTGTTTAGAACTGATGAAAGCTACTAATAATTATAGTGTAGTGAAAAAATTGTTTGATGATTTTTGTATGGACTGCAGAAAAGACTTGATTTCTGAAGTAGAAAAATTTTCTAATGAAAATGTATTTGAAAAGTATGAGTTGTTTGAAAGTATCGTGTCTAATTGTTCTAAGTTTAGCAGTGATGTATATGTTAGATTATTAAACATTAGACTTGCTGATTACAAAAAAAGAAATGGTATAGACATTACTCTTTCTAAGGTTCTAAATGATGATTTTGTGATTGATGAAAGTTTGTCTGATTATATTTATTATGTAGTTAAATATAATTTACATATCGACTTGATTTCGTCTAAAGTATCGTTTAGCAAACTAGATGTAATGGTATCTGGATTGATTAAGAAATATGTAGATTTTTCTAAGTATATTTCTGGATATAACTTTGTCGAAAGTGATTCTTTGAAGTATGTTGGATTGTCTATCGAATTGCTATATAAGTGTCTTGAAAAGATGAATTTTGCTGAAGGTGTATCAGTAACTAATGTATATGAAACGTTTTTATATTTTGTAGGGGTATATATGGATAACATATATATGTCTTATGATATTAAGGATTTGAGTATTGCTCTGCCTGAAAGTGTGAATTTTGGCTACATGTGCATGATAGCTGAAAGTTCACTTCAAAATGGAGATAAGTCGTTATACATAAAGCAAGTGAAACAAATTCTTGCTGAGTATACGAACATGTCTGCTTTTGTTAAAACTCTTTTGGATAAGTTGACTGCAACACAAAATAGTGAGCCTGTTTCTGAATTTGAACAGCTTGTAGCAAGTGTAAAGAAAAATATTAGTATGCTTATATCTAATAACCAACATGCTCAAGCTAGATTGATTTTGGATGAGTATATTAAAATTAATCCATCAGATCCTGACATTAAAATTTTTAATGACAACCTTTGCAAATAATGTTAAACTTAATATAACTGTTAAATAAAAAAATATTTTTTTAAGGAGACTTTAAATGGAAGCAATAATTAAAAAGTATGAAGAACATCGTAAGAAAATCAAGGCATATGGTTATGTGATGAGTATAGTTAGTTGGGATTCGTCTACTACTGCTCCTGCTGATTCTTTTCCTGGAAGAGCTGAGCACATGGCTGTATTGAGTGCTGAAGCGTATAGATTGCAGACTGATCCTGAGTTTGTTGAGTGTATTAATACTCTTTATGAAAACAAGGACAAGCTGGATAATGCGATGCTTTATGAGATTGTAAAGGCTAAGGATACTTTGGAGGAAGTGACGAAGATTCCTAAAGATGAATATCTTGCTTATAGAAAAATCATGGCGTCTAGCCAAGAAATATGGAAAAAGGCTAAACACAGCAACGATTTTGAAGCTTTTAGACCTACTCTTGAAAAGATAGTTGAATATCTTAGAAAATATGTAGTGTATATGGAAAAAGATGATTTAAAGGGATATGATATCTTACTTAATAATTATGAGATAGGTTTTTCGACTAAGGAATACAACAAGTTTTTTGATGTGTTGAAAAAGGAACTTGTGCCTTTTACTAAGAAGGTTTTGGAAAAAGAGCTTGAGTTTTCTAAGGATTTTATTTTGAAGTTTTATGACAAGGAAGGTCAGCGTAAGTTTGCAGAGTATATCCAAGAAGTGTTGTGCTATGATACAAACAAGGGTACTATGGGTGAAAGTGAGCATCCATACACTATGGGACTTTCAACTAATGATGTAAGATATACTATCAATGTGCATGAAAATTATTTTTTAGGTACTATTTTTGCTAATATTCACGAGCTTGGTCATGCAATAAATTCTTTGCAGGCGGATCCTTCGCTTAATAAGACTTTAGTGGGTAGACCTGCTTCTTCTGCGATTGGAGAGTCGCAATCGAGATTTTATGAAAATATGATAGGTAGAAGTAGAAAGTTTTGGGAAGTTCATTATGGAAAGTTGCAAGAGTTTTTTGTTGAACAGCTTAAGGATGTTACTTTGGATGATTTTTACAAGGCTATAAACAGAGTTGAAAATTCACTTATCAGAATAGAGGCTGATGAACTTACTTATCCTATCCACATCATGATAAGATATGATATCGAGCGCATGATGATTGATGGAGAAATAGAGGTTAAGGATCTTCCAAAGGTGTGGGATGACATGATTAAGGAGTATTTGGGGCTTGATGTGCCTGAATTGAGCTTAGGAGTGCTTCAGGATGTGCATTGGTCAATGGGATTGTATGGATATTTCCCTACTTATGCTCTTGGTTCTGCGTATGCAGCACAGATGTACAACAAGATGAGTCAAGAAATAGATGTAGATAAATCAATCGAGTCAGGAAATACTCAGGCAGTAAATGATTGGCTTAAAGAAAAAATCCATAAGTATGGATCTACGAAGTATCCTAAGGAATTGCTTCTTATTTCTACTGGTGAAGAGTTTGATGCTATGTATTTTGTAAATTATTTGAAGGAAAAGTATTCTAAAATTTATGGTATAGATTAATTAGATTAATGAATTTTAAAGGGGTCGAATTTAGTGGTTCGACCCCTTTCGGTATAGTCAAGACTATACCTATAATGTTTGTATTTCAAGAATTTTTAATTTAAAATCAGAACACATACTGCTTGTGATGATATGCCTTCTTCTTTGCCTTCGAAGCCTAGTTTTTCTGTGGTTGTGGCTTTTACGCTAACATTTTTTATGTCTGTTTTCAATATTTTGGCTAAAGTTGCTCTCATTTCATCTATGTATGGAGCGATTTTAGGTTTTTGTGCTATGATTATGCTGTCGATATTACCTATACGGTAGCCTTCTGTTTCCATAACTTCGACCACTTTTTTTAACAAGATTTTGCTATCTATATCTTTGAAACTATCGTCTGTATCTGGAAACAAATGTCCGATATCTTTTTTTGCTAATGCTCCTAGTATGCTATCTGCAATTGCATGTATAAGCACGTCTGCATCTGAGTGTCCATCTAATCCTAAGTGATGTGGTATCTCTATACCACCTATGATTAGTTTTCTGCCTGTAACTAGTTTGTGTACGTCGTAACCTATGCCTATTCTCATATTATCTAATCCTCGCAATTATTTCTGCTAATTGTAAGTCTAATTGAGTCGTGATTTTGATGTTTTTTTCAAAACCTTGGTATGTCATTACTTTGTGTCCGTAATGTTCTACAAATGATGAATCATCTGTCGCTTTTAGTCCATCTGCTATAGCTTTTTCGTAACATTCTTTTATCAAGTTGTAGTCAAATCCTTGAGGCGTCTGTACTGCTTTATATTTTTCTCTGTCTAGGCTATTTTTCACGTTGCCTGATTTCAAGACTTGTTTTACAGTGTCTTTTAAGTCCAGTACGGGTATAGCGGCTCCATGTTCGTTTGTTAGCTCTACACAGTTTTCTATCATGTTTTTAGATGCAAATGGTCTAACTCCGTCGTGGATTAAAACTATAGGGCTTTTGCTTTTGCCTTCGCTGTCGATAGAGCATATGCCGTTGTGTACTGATTCTGTCCTAGTTTCTCCGCCTGATATTACTTTTTTTACTTTGTCTTTGCCATATGTTATTTCTTTTTTGACGTAGTTTAAGTCTTCTTTGTTTACTACTACTATGATTTCATCTATTATCGAATTTCTTTCGAATCGTTCTATAGTTCTTTGCAATATTGGTACATCGCCGACTTCTAGGTATTGTTTGGGTGTTGCTTTCCCCATTCTTAGCCCTTTTCCGCCTGCTACTATTAATGTTACTACTTTTCTTTTTTTAAACATTTTGACTCCTTGAAAATTCGTGTTATCTAGGTATGAAGCCTATTTTCTTGTAAACTTTTCTCAATGTTTTTCTAGCTGTATTTTCTGCTTTTTCTGCTCCTGCTCTGTATATCTGCTCTAAGTAATCTTTGTTTTTCATCAGATCTTCGCATTTTGTTCTGATTGGTCTTAATTCTTCTACTACTACTTCTGCTACATCGTCTTTAAATTCAGCGTATCCTTTGCCTTCGTATCTTTTGACTATGTCTTCTTGTTTTTCGCCTGTGATTTTAGAATAAATTCCAAGTAGGTTTTTTACGCCTAATTGTTCATCGTTTAATTGTACTATGCCGACTGAGTCTGTAACTGCTCTTTTGAATTTTCTTCTGATTGCATCATCGCTGTCTGATAGTGAAATGAAGTTGTTTTCATTGGCATCTGATTTAGACATTTTGCTAGTAGGGTCTTGTAGACTCATAATTTTTGCGCCTTCTTTTGAAATGAATGGTTCAGGAATAGCAAAAGTTTCAGAGTATTTGTTGTTAAATCTCATCGCAACGTCTCTAGTTAATTCTAAGTGTTGTCTTTGATCTTCTCCTACTGGAACTAAGTTTGTTTGGTATAGAAGGATGTCTGCTACCATCAAAGTAGGATAAGTGAAGAGTCCTGCAGTGATGTTGCCGTCTTGTTTTTTTGATTTATCTTTGAACTGAGTCATTCTGTTTAGTTCACCAAAATACGTACTACAGTTTAGTGCCCATGCTAATTCTGCATGTGCCGGCACATGAGATTGGATAAACATAGTAACTTTTTGAGGATCTAGTCCTACTGCTATATAGTTGGCTAAAACTTGCAAAGTACTTTGTCTTAATTCTTTAGGCTCTTTTGGAACTGTAATCGCATGCATATCAACTATACAATAATAGTTGTCGTATTCGTCTTGAAAATCTAACCAGTTTTTTAATGCACCTAAATAGTTTCCTAATGTAAGTATACCTGAAGGCTGTACGCCACTAAAAACAACTTGTTTTTTTGTTTCCATCTCAATCTCCTCCTAAACATGAATTATAGATTTTTTACGGTTATTTTTTACTCTTAGTTTCTCTAAAAATAATTATTATGTAAATTTATATGATTGTTATACGTTAAATCTAAAGTGAACTACGTCACCATCTTGCATGATATAATCTTTGCCTTCTAGTCTTGTCAATCCTTTTTCTTTTGCAGCTGCTTGTGATTTATGTTCAAATAAGTCGCTATATGAAGTTACTTCTGCTCGTATAAATCCTCTTTCGATATCTGTGTGGATTTTGCCTGCTGCTTGAGGTGCTTTTGTGCCTCTTTTTACTGTCCAAGCTCTAGTTTCTTCTGGTCCTGTAGTCAAGAAGCTCATAAGTCCGAGCAATGAGTAGCTCGCTCTTATAAGTTTGTCTAATCCTGATTCTGACAGGCCTAATTCTTGTAAAAATTCCATTTTTTCTTCTCTATCAAGTTCTGATATTTCTGCTTCTATTTGTCCGCATACTAATATAACTTCTGAACCTACTGTTTTTGCGTATTCTTCTACTTTTTGCACATAGCTACAGTCTCCAGGATTTGCGATGAATTCTTCTGAAACATTGGCTGCGTATAAAACTGGCTTAGAAGTGATTAGGTTGAAGGTTTTTACTAATTTTTGTTCGTTGTCATCAAAGGTTAATGAGCGAGCAGGCTTTTCTGCTTCTAGGACTTCCATTACTTTTTGTGCCAACGCTAATTCGCCTAATACTGTCTTGTCGCCTTTTGACATTTTTGTAAGTTTTTCTATCCTTTTAGATAGAACTTCCATGTCTGCAAGGATTAACTCTAATTCGATGATATCTATATCTCTAAGTGGATCTACAGTGCCTTCTACGTGTACGACGTTTTCGTCTTCGAAACATCTAACTACGTGCACTACTGATTCAACTTCTCTGATGTGTGATAAAAATTTGTTTCCTAGTCCTTCGCCTTTACTAGCTCCTTTTACAAGACCTGCAATATCAAAGAATTCAATCGCTGTAGGAATGATTTTTTTTGATTTGTTCATTTCTGCTAAAAAGTCAAGTCTTTCGTCTGGAACGCTAACTACGCCCACGTTTGGCTCAATAGTACAAAACGGATAATTTGCCGATTCTGCACCTGCCGAAGTTATTGCGTTAAATAATGTACTTTTACCTACGTTTGGTAAACCAACTATACCTAATTTCATTTAATAATTTTCCTTTCAATTTTGAGGTAATCTTTTATATGTATCGAATAATTTTCGATTATGTCTGTGAATTCTAACATTATATATCATTAGAAAAAAAATGACAACAAAAATTTTTGTGTATTTAAATTGACTTTTATTAATAAAGTGTGTAAAATTTAAATCAGTAACATAAATCAAATTTTGGAGGTAAGTGTTTTGATTATTATTAAAAATGCTGATTTAGTCAATATGGCTGATATTTGCCATGAGAAAAAGGATATTCTTATTGAAGGAACTATTATTAAAGAAATTGGAGAAATAGACGCTTCTAAATATCCTGACGCTGAAGTAATAGATGCAAAGGGTGCAATGGTTACGCCTGGTCTAGTTGATGCACACTGTCATGTTGGACTTTTTGAAGATTTGGTAGGACCTGTAGGTAGTGACGGTAACGAGTTAATGAATCCTGTAGTGCCTGAATTGAGAGGTATTGACTCTGTTAAGCCACATGATCCATCGTTTAAAGCCGCTCTAAAAGCTGGTATCACTACTGTAGTTACAGGACCTGGCAGTGGCGAAGTTATAGCAGGAACTTTTTGTGCTTTAAAAACTGTAGGAAAAACTATATATGAAATGACGATAAAAGAAGAAATGGCTATGAAAATGGCTTTAGGCGAAAATCCTAAAAGAGTGTTTGGTGGAAGAAATCAAATGCCGTCTACTCGTATGTCAAACGCTGCGATGATGAGAGAATCTCTTTTCAAGGCAAGAGAATATTATGATAAAAAGAAGGATTATGAAAAGGCTGTAGCTGAAGGTAAAGAAGATGCGAAAAAACCTGAGTTCAATATGAAGTGGGAATCTCTATCTAGAGTTTTTGATGGTTTTTTAGTTAAAATTCATGCTCATCAAGAAGATGATATCACTACTGCTATTAGAATAATAGAAGAGTTTGGATTAAATGGTACTATTGAACACTGTACGTCTGGTTGGAAAATAGCTGAAACATTGAAGGAAAAAAATATCAGATGTATCATAGGACCTGTACTTGGTGCAAGAAGCAAGATTGAATTGAAAGACAAATCTTTTGAATCTGGTAGAGTGTTAAAAGAGCATGGTGTAGAGTTTGCTATAATGACAGATCATCCTGTTATACCGCTTGAAAACACATTGACACAAGCTGGATTGTTCGTAAGAGAAGGATTGTCTCAATTAGACACCCTTAAAGCTTTGACTATAGATGCAGCGAAAATCACTGAAATAGATGACAGAGTTGGAAGTATCGAAGTTGGCAAAGATGCTGATATAGTTATTTGGTCTGGAGATCCATTCCACTATATGACTGTACCAACTAATGTAATAGTTAACGGTAAAATAGCGATATAATATTTTAAGGGCGACCATATATTGGTCGCCCTTGTTTTTACAATTTTGAATTATTTTTTAAAGTATGGTATAGGATTTAGTTTGTGCGTTGCATATTTGTGTAGTTGATCTACTCTTTTTTTGATATGGTCTTCAACTTCTATGCCTGTGGCAACTTTATAAATATCGTTGTAGGTTACACCTAATTTTTCTTCATCGCCGACTAAGCCTAAGCCATCGTGAGGCATCTTGTGAACTATTTCAGGGAAATATCCTAATTCATCGCCTACTTGCAACACTTCATGCACCCACAAATCTCTTAAGGGATTTATATCATGTCCCGTATCTCCCCATTTTGTACAAAATCCAACGTATGCTTCTCCTGCATTGCCTGTACCTACTACACAAGCTCTTGCGTCTTGAGTATCTGATAATGTTTGAGCTACTGCATAAAGCGTAGTCATTCGCATCCTTGGAGCTGTGTTGATTTTTGCTTCTTTGCTGAGTTGACCTATTTGAGTTTCAATTTCGTCGATTATGCCTGTATAACCTTCATTTATGTTTACTGTTATACTTCTGATTTTTAATTCGTCTACAACTTTTTTTGAATCTTCAATGTCTGATTGCATTCCGTTTGGCATCATTACGCCTACTACGTTTTCTGCTCCTATAGCTCTAACTAAAAGCCCTGCGACAACTGCGCTGTCTTTTCCTCCTGAAATGCCTAGTACAGCAGTTTTTCTGCCGTTTTCGTCAAACCAATTTTTGATCCATTCGATTATTCTTTCAGATAGTTTCAACTCTATATCACCTCACGTTTACTTGTATGCCTTTTAAAACATCTATAGTTTTTTTGTGAATTTCTTTGTCTGCACTGTCACATTTGTTAGAGTGAACGGTTATAGTAGCATGTGGAAATGCCGCTTGAAAACAGCATACGTTGCTAAGTACACAAATATTGCTGACTAAGCCTACCATTTCTATTTCATCTACGTCAAACTTGTTTTTAATTTTTAGCATATTTTCTGGATCTACACCGAAGGCTTCCTTGTCAACGAAGTAAACTTTCTCCTTGTTTTCTTCTACGAGTTGACCAGTTTTGCCGTATAGTTCCCATCCGTGAGTTTTATGAATGCAATGTGTGATAGGAAGGTTTTTTCCTTCTCTAGTGTCTAAGTAATCGTCGAAGTGAGTATCTCTTGTAACTACTATATGTTGATTTTCTTCTAGATAGTTTTTTAGTGTCTCTTCTATTAATTGGTCTAGTACAACTGCGTCGCTAAAACCTAAGCTTCCATCTACAAAATCATTTTGAAAATCTACTATTACCAACATCTTTTTTTTCATAATAATCATCATTCCTTTCTGCGAAAGGCACAAAATAGGACGAAACCGAATGTGTACTTTCGACTTAAAACTTGTATTCTACTTTAAATTTATTTTTTAACGCTTCTTGTTTTTCGCCATATGCAGCTGCTTGTTTGTTGTATACAACTTTTTTTGCTACTTCATCTTTAACTTCATCAAAAGATTTTTCTCCTGCTGCGTTTTTCTCGTTTAATTGGATGATGTGATATCCGAATTGAGTTTTAACAGGCTCGCTTACATCGCCTACGTTCATTGCAAATGTAGCAACTTCAAATTCAGGAACCATTTGACCTTTTCCAAATTTACCTAAGTTTCCGCCTGCATTTTTTGAAGGGCAGCTCGAGTATTGTTGTGCTGCTGTAGAAAATTCTAATCCACCTTTTATTTCTTCTATTATGCTGTTAGCTTCTTCTAAAGTTTCTATAAGTATATGGCTAGCTACAACAGTTTCATCTGTAGAAAAATCGCTTTTATTTTCTTCGAAATATGCTATCGCTTCTTCTTCTGTAGCTTCTATTTGTGACATTAGTTTGCTCACAGAGTATTGAGCTAATAAAGATTTTTTAAGTTGTTCTAATGCTTTTTCAAAATCTGCTTCTTCGTGTAGCATGTTTTCAGTCGCATCTGTGAAAAGCATCTCTTCCAATATTAGTTGCTCCACAAGTTGCTTGTATCCCTCTTCGCCCTTGTATTGAGCAGCATTAGGACCTAAATTAGCATAAAGCATTTCTACGTCTGATTGCTTTATTTCTTTTCCGTTTACAATAGCCAAAATTTTGTTTTCCATCATTTAATCACCTTTTATTATTTAAAAGGTATCTCCTTTCGAATTCTGTGTTTCACTTACGCATTAGTATATCAAAAACGTTATACAATAGTCAAAGGTTTTATAGTAATAATTTTTTCATTATCATATTGACAAGCAAAAAAAAGTATGTTATATTTTTAACAGATCTAAGTTCAAAGTATCTACTGAGAACAAGGAGAAAATTTAATAAGGCGACGTTATATTTTTGTGTCGTATTTATTGTAATTCTCCTTATTTGTTGTCGAATAAGGTTTTTTTATTTTAAAGGGAGTGTGTGTTATGTCTATTGAAAAACGTATCGGAGTGATAGGAATTGTAATTGAAGATTTAGATCAAGTCGCTTTGATTAATGAAATACTGCATAATCACGGTAATATCATCGTGGGAAGAATGGGTATTCCATATCGTGAAAAAGGTGTTAGCATAATATCTATAATTGTTGATGGAACTACTGATGAAATAGGAGCTTTAAACGGACAACTCGGAAAGATACAGGGAGTAAATGTAAAAAGTGCTCTCTCAAAAAAAGTATTCTAGGAGGATTTATTAATGAAAAAAATATCAATTTTAGTTAGCTTATTGCTTATAATGGCACTTGTTTTCGGTGCGTGCACTAGTCAAGATGCTAGCAATGGAAATGCTACAGGCAATGAAGGCACTGTAGACGAACAAGATGTAACAGAAGACACAGACACAGAAGAAGATAAGGACATAGTTGAAGAAGAACCAAAAGATCCAGTTACCGTAAATGTTTATGGTTTGAAAGGTCCTACTTCTATAGGTATGATCAAGCTGATTGATGAAAAAGCGCTTAATGATGATGTGTACACAGTAGAATATACTACTGTAGAAGCACCAGATATGTTAACTGGAAAAATTATTAATGGAGAAATCCAAATAGCAGCTGTACCTACAAACTTAGCAGCAACCTTGTATAATAAAACTGAAGGTGATGTACAGTTTTTAGCTCAAAACACACTTGGAGTTTTATATGCTGTAGGTAGCGATACTGCTATTACTTCTTTAGCCGATTTGGAAGGCAAAAAAGTAGTTGCTAGCGGAGCAGGTTCTGTGCCTGAATTTGCTATGAATTATATGTTGGAACAAAATGGACTTACAGATAAAGTCACTCTTGATTATCAACCTGACCATGCTACTGCAGCTCAATTGTTGATAGGTGGAGATGCTGACGTTGCTATACTTCCTCAACCTTTTGCTACACAAGTTCAAATGCAAAACGAAGACATTAAAGTATTGATAGATTTAAATGAAGAATGGGCTGTAGCGTCTGATAACGCAAGTGTACTGTCGATGGGCGCACTGGTTATTAATGCAGATTTTGCAAAAAATAATCCTGAGTTTGTAGCTGAATTTTTAAAACTATATGAAGAATCTGTTAACTTTGTAAATGAAAATCCTAAGGAAGCATCCATTTTGGTTGAAGAAAACGGCATACTTCCGAGTGCTGCACTTGTTGAAAAAGCTATACCATATTGTGCTATAGTTTATAAAGATGCTCAAAGTGCAAAAGATGAAATTAATAATTTTTTAGAAATATTGTTTAACTCAAACAATGCATCTATAGGAGGAAAACTTCCTGATGATAACTTCTATTATTCGGAATAGATTTTTAAAAAACATTTTAATATTTATATTTTGGATTTCAATTTGGGAGATATGCGCTACTGTCATTGACAGGGAGATTTATCTCCCTTCTGTCACGTCTGTAGTTAAAGTGTTGTCAAATATTCTTTCAGAATCTGATACTTACATCACTATATTGTATAGTTCATATAGGACTTTGATAGGCGTGGTTTTGTCGTGTATATTTGGAATAATGCTTGGAGTGCTTGCTGGACTTGTCGGTATCGTACGAGATGTTTTAAATCCTTTTATCGTAGTAATTCGTTCTACTCCTGTAGTTACATTTATTATATTGGCTATCCTTTGGCTAGAATCTACTAACGTGCCAATTTTAGCATCTTTTTTGATGTGTTTTCCTGTAGTTTATACTAATGTTGTCACAGGTATAAAAAACACAGACAAAAAATTACTAGAGATGTGCAAGATTTATAAATTAGATAATTTTACTATATTAAAATCTGTATACTTGTACTCTGTTTTTCCTTATCTTTATTCTGCTATCATTAGTTCTATAGGGATTGCGTGGAAAGCTTCTGCAGCTGCTGAAGTGCTAAGTTTGCCTGAATTTTCTTTAGGTAGCCACTTGTTTTTTTCTAAAACGTATTTAGATCCTGCTAGCCTATTTGCTTGGACTTTAATAATTATTGCAATGAGTTATTTGTTTGAAGTTGTTTTTAAGAAGGTGTTCCGTCATGATAAAACTAAATAATGTAAGCAAGTCATTTAACGATGTTGCTATCTTTGAAAATTTTAGTATTGAATTTGAATTAAACAAAATCACTAGTATTTTAGGGCCATCAGGGATAGGTAAAACTACTCTGATTAACTTGTTGTGCGAAATTATTACACCTGACAAAGGTGATGTTTTGCTTCCTGAAAACACTAAATTTTCTTATGTTTTTCAAGAACATAGATTGTTGGAATGGTATGATGTTTATAATAATGTAGATTTGGTAATTAAAAATTTATATGACAAAAATAAAAGAAAAGAAATTGTTGAAAATGTATTGGAAGTCGTAGGATTAAGTGAATTTTCTAAATATATACCGAGTGAATTGAGTGGTGGAATGGCACAGCGTGTCTCTATTGCTAGAGCGTTGGCGTATCCATCTAATATATTGATTTTAGACGAACCTTTTAAGGGATTAGATTTGAAATTAGAAGACGAAATAATTTCTAGTTTGAAGGAAATATTGGCTAATGTAAATAGGACTGTTGTTTTCATAACTCACAGTATTGAGCAAGCTCTGACTTTATCAGACGATATTTATGTTATAAACAATAAACCTGCACAAGTAGTGTTGAAAAAATCATCTACCAACTTTTCCCGGGAAATAATACAAAACAGGTTTGAATTGATAAAAGAAATTAAAAATAGTTATAGATGATTTGAATCGTTAGACGCCCCCAAAAATTCTCTACAAAAATCTATACAACGTCTCTATATTTTTTATGTTCAAAGATTGAAACAGCTATTATGTATTTCTTATTTTCAAGACTGTCATTATATTTAGATATAGCTACTAAACGTTTTTGTTTTAACTCGTCAATTTCTAAGTCTATCTCTTTTAGTGAATCTTTCAAACTTTGATAGTCTTCGTTATAGCTTATTTCTTCGAAACTGTCTGCTACACAGTAGATTCTATCTAATATTTCATTTAAACTTGCGCTATTGTGAAAATTCTCTTCAGGCGACTGAGAATTTACAAGCGTATTTTTCATTTCATTTAAACAAGCTAATAGGCCTTCTTCATATATCAAACATATTTTTAGAATATTTTCTATTTCTGGAATTATTTCTATTTTCTCCGACAACAAAAAACTTATTTCTTCCCATATTTTGTTTATGTTGTCTAACATTTTTAACAAAGAAAAATGTGTATACGAAACGAACATGCCAAAAATTATCACTATTATTGCTATAACAATCATATTTTACCTCTCAAAAATCACTGTAGTTATATTACCTTATATTTTAAATTATTGTCAATTGAAAAATTAAACACCCATAAAATTAAATTTTTGTTGATTTTTTTTGAGTGTATGCTATAATAAGCTTAAGTATGGCTTTTTTATGAAATTAGCCTATTTTACTGTTAACAAGGCGGTTATCGTAATGATTAAATTAAAATTTAATAGATTCGTTCTATTAATAACCATAGTATTATATATTTTTGTTTTCACTGCTTGTGGAGATTCAGCCAGTTTGGATGAAATCACAGGCTTAGTTTCTGATGGTCTAGATGACTTAGGCAACTTAGTAGAAGAAGGCGTTAGCGATATTGAAGGATTGGTTGGCAATGGCGCCTCAGGCACTTCTAGTGGTGCTTCTAATGTTGCAAGCTCTTCAGGTGGTTCATCTGGTGGCAACTCAGGTGGTTCGAATAGTTCTGGTGAATCTACCGTAAACATTACTAGTGAGTCTGATGGTAGTGTTAGAGACAATACTTCTGTAGTCTACGTGCCTACTGCTGCTGGCACTGCTACCTATGAAGGCACTTCTGCTGTCATCGACACGTCTAATGCAAATGAAGGCTACATAATGGTCAAATACATCGGCGAGGCTGGTGCTAAGGTGAAAATGCAGCTTACTCTCGAAGGTAGTGAACCTTATACTTATAACTTGACTAAACCTAATGAATTTGAGACTTTTCCACTTGTCAAAGGTAGTGGTAAATATTCTGTAACTATAAACTTAAATATCACAGGAAATCAATATGCAGTTGTAGATTCTACTACTTTTGAAGCTCAAATAGCTAGCAATCTATCTGCGTACTTGTATCCAAATCAATATGTAAATTTCAATGCCTCTTCTAATGCAGTGCAAGTAGCTAAAGATCTTGCTTCTGGAGCTACGAGTGACTTAGAAGTTGTTGAAAGAGTATATAATCATATCATTTCAAATATAACTTATGATTATGCTCTAGCAGAAAGTGTTGGTACTAATTATCTACCAGTTGTAGATAATACCCTTGCAACTGGCAAAGGTATTTGTTTTGACTATGCTTCACTAATGGCTGCAATGTTGCGTTCACAAGGTATTCCTACTCAATTAGTAATAGGTTATGCTGGGTCGACGTATCATGCATGGGTAAGTGTATATACCCCTGAAACGGGTTGGATATATAATATGTTTGAGTTTGACGGATACAATTGGGTTCGTATGGATCCTACGTTTGCCGCTTCTAATGATAACAACAATGCAATATTACAATACATCGGTGATGGTTCAAACTATAACGCAATGTATTTTTATTAAAAACATGTAAAGTACAGAAAGGATAATAGTCGTATGAGTGCTGAAAAACAAGTTAAAACTGATAATAATAATTCTAATAAAACAAAAAAACGTAAATCTTCAAAATATCTGTCTCCGATTGAATTGTCTTCATTCTTTGAACAGATTCATATGTACCTGAACAGTGGTATTTCTACATGGGAAGGTCTTTTGTTGATGGCGGAAAATGAAACTAATAAAAGATATTCGATCTTATTGAATAAAATATTTGATGCTTTTTCTTCAGGTGCTTCTTTTTCTAGCGCTATTGAAAGCACATATAGGTTTCCAGATTACGCAATTGAAATGATAAAAATAGGCGAAGAAACGGGGCGTATGCAAGAAATAACTCAGGCTTTACACGTTTATTATCGTGATAGAGATAATCTTGCACAATCGATAAAAATGTCTTTTACATATCCCGTGTTCATGGCAATGATGGTGTTTGCTGTTATCATTATTCTTATTACTCAAGTAATGCCAGTGTTTGAACAAGTTTTCGCTCAACTTGGTGTAGGCTTAAATCCAATATTTGATATGCTTCTTTCTGCAGGGGCATGGCTTGAAAATAGTGTAGATATGTTATTGACATTATTCTTACTTGTAGTTTTAATAGTTTTAGTATTAGTATTCTCGAGCCCTGGCAAAAGATTGCTT
The DNA here is from genome assembly GCA_964371035.1 of uncultured Clostridia bacterium. GTDB lineage: Bacteria > Bacillota > Clostridia > Tissierellales > Sedimentibacteraceae > UBA1535. The sequence continues at coordinate 72,428 of CAYJLG010000007.1, forward strand.
AGAGATCTATTTGATTCTTCTATTTTTACAAGAAAGCTTGCGCGCGATGAAGCAGCTAATAGATTTTCCATATCTATGTCTTTGATGTTAGCTACGGGAATGGACTTGGTTAGAGCTCTTGATTTTACGGAAATTATTTCAGGAAGCAAAAAAGCACGCACAAAAATAAAATTTATTAAAGATGAACTAAACAAAGGTAAAGAATTTTCTAAGATATTAGTTGATAGTAAAATTTATTCTCAAAGTTATAATAGTATGATTACTGCTGGTTTGAGATGTGGTTCTCCTAGTGAAATGTTGATGTCAATAGCTCAACAATTAAGCAGAGAAACTTATCAAGGTATTCAAAAGTCATTATCTTTTGTTGAACCTATTTTACTTGCTTTTCTGTGTGCAATTGTTGGTATGGTTATGCTAGCTGTAATTTTACCGCTTATGGGTATTTTGGCTGGAATGTAGGAGGTGTTTTGATTGAACAAAGACGCATTTTCCGGTAGTTTTAGAAAACTGTTAGTCAATGGAATATTTATCTTAGTTTTATTGTTGGCGATTGTAATTTATGTAATTAGTTATAGTTTGAATTCAGTATCAGAAACTGTTATTGAACAACAGATATTTTTAATCAAAGACGCAGCAATAAGAAATTCAGTACAATGTTATGCATTGGAAGGTAGCTATCCCGAAACTATAAACTACCTAAAAAATAATTATAATTTTAGTTATGACGACAAAAATTATGTAGTACACTATGAAAACCTTGGAAGCAACTTACTTCCTCAAATATCTGTATTTCATATAGGAAATTAGACTTTAATCAAGAAAGGAGAGGTATTATGCAAATTGGCAAAACTACATTAGGTATTATATTTGTTTTATTTCTTTTTTCTTTGTATACTTTTAGTGCAATGTTTTTAACCATTACCGGCGGTGATGTTTATAAAAGTAATATAGTCACTTCTGATACTAATTACAATATGCGTACTTCTACTTTGTATTTAACTGAAAAAATCAGACAAAATCAGATTGTAGATGGAGTTTCTGTAAGTGCGTTTAACTCAGAAGACGCGTTAGTTTTAACTCAACGTATTGCTGGATATGTATTTGAAACGTGGGTATACATAGAAGATGGTTATTTGTGTGAAACACTGATACAATCAGGTGCTGAAATTTTTCCTGGTACTGGACAGAAAATTATGCCTCTACAAAATTTAGAATTAAGTATTGATGATTCTATCAATTTAATTGATATTACTGCTACTGATATAACTGGTAATACACATAATTCTAAAGTTTATATAGAATGTGAGATTTCGGAGGGTAGTATATGAGCAAAAAAAATACAAACACCCGATATTTTATGATTGAGCTTGTAGTTAATTCAATTTTCTTTATCTTTGCAGCTGCAGTTTCGTTAAATCTTTTTGTACTTGGCCGTGCTGAAAGTGTTGATAGCATGAATTTATCGATGGCTACTATCGAAGCTCAAAATGTTGCCGAAACTTTTAAAGCAATAGATGGAAATACTGATGAATTAATTTCATTTTTAAATGCTGATAAATCTGAAGATGGTTTCATGATTTATTTTGATAAAGAGTGGATGCGTACAGATTCTTCTAATAAAGTTTTTGAACTCAATGTTGATATTGAAAGTTCTGAAAAATCTGAAAAAGCGTCTATTTCTGTAGTATCTGGCAATAAAATAATTTTTGAAATAGATGTTATGAAATATGTCTATTCTGCATTGAGGTGAGAATATGGACTTTTATCGCAAACAGCCTGTTATAAGTATTGGAGTGCTTTCTCTGATTACAATTTTTACTGTTCTGTTGATTACATCTTTTGCAATGCTGATTTTCTTAAGTGCTCAAAAGGATATGACATTGTCAGAACTTACTGCCAAAACTGTAACTGCTTATTATAACGCGGATTTGACTGCTGAAGAAAATTTTGCCAAAGTAGATGAACTTTGGCAAACTACAACCAGTAGTTTTGATTTAGAAAACAAAATTATTAATGAAGGATTTCACATTTTACAAGGAGCTGAATATGACGGTATGCTTGTATATTATGATATTCCTATTAGTGACAAAAAATATTTGCACGTTGAAATCGGAATTCCCGAAAATAAAAATGAATTAGATCGCTTAAGCTGGCGAATTATGGCCACAGATTGGTAACGGAGGAGATTAATATGAAAAATGTAGAACAAATTTTGAAAGAACTGGTAGCAGAAGAAGCTGCAGATATTTTTATAATTACAGGAAGACCTATCAGTTATAAAGTAAACCAAAGATTAAGAGCATATTCGGATGAAGTCTATTTTCCTGATCAGACTAAAGAATTAATTCTTCAAATTTATACGTTAGCTGGAAGAGATCCTAATGTATTGTTCCAAAATGGAGATGATGATTTTTCTTTTGCTGTAAAAGGCATTTCAAGATTCCGTATTAATGCTTATAAATCAAGGGGTTCATTTGCTGCAGTTATTCGTGTTATCACTTTTAATTCGCTAGATCCTAAGGCATTGAATATCCCACAAAGCATACTTGATTTGGCCGATAGACAGCATGGACTTGTGCTTGTAACAGGACCATCTTATAGTGGTAAAACTACTACTCTATCTTGTATTTTAAATGAAATAAATACGAGAAAAGAATCTCATATCATAACACTTGAAGATCCTATTGAATATTTGCACTCTCATAAGAAGAGTATTATAAGTCAGCGTGAGGTCGCTCTTGACACTAAAAACTATCCTACTGCGCTTCGTGCAGCTCTAAGACAGAGTCCTGATGTTATCCTTATAGGAGAGCTTAGAGATATGGAAACTATTAGTATAGCTCTTACTTCTGCTGAGACAGGACACTATGTGTTTTCTGCACTTCATGCACTTGGTTCTGCTAATGCAATCGACCGACTAGTAGATAACTTCCCTGCTTCACAGCAAGAGCAAGTTCGTATGCAGTTGTCGATGGTATTGCAAACTGTAATCTGTCAACAGCTTATACCTACGATTGATGGATCTGTAGTGCCTGTATTTGAAATTATGCATTGTAACAATGCTATAAGAAACTTAATCAGAGGCGGAAGAACTCACCAAATCAACTCTTTCATTCAATCATTATCTTCTGAAGGTATGGTTAGTATGGATAATAGCATCGCTGAACTTTATAAAAATGGTGTTATCACTAAACAAGAAGCATTCTTACATAGTTTGATACCTGATTATCTAAAGAGACAAATAGGTGATTTATAATAACTTTTGAGGGCGTGCAAACGCCCTTTTTATTTAACATTTACAGCGTCATAAAATATAATTGCAAAATATGTGAGGGACATACAATATGAAAAATTTTACCTTTTTAAAATTTGTTAGCTTTTTTATGGCAGTGATGCTAGTTTTTACTGCTTTTGAACCATTAACACTAGCTGCAAAAAATGATGAAAACGATTTAACAATAGCTTCATTAGGCGAAAACCCTACTTTAGAAGATCTCGGTGTAAAACTAAACTATACACTAAGTGAATCTGATGCCGATGAAAATCAGAGAAACTTAAGCATCCAAACTGAAGTTACAACTAAATCAGCAATTACTGCAACTACTGTTTCAGCAATTGTTGCTTCAGTACATGTCGATAACAATGAATTAACAGAAAATGCTGAAGGAACTTATAGCGTAAGAAACGGCGATGTTCTCAGTATAATTGTTGAATATACTGATGGTATTGATCCATCAGCAATAAATAAAGCGGCGCCTGAGAGTTATACTGTTATTTTTAGTGATGAAAATACAGATATCAGCTTAACCTCAAACACAGGCGATATATCTTTGAGTTTTTATTTAGGATACTACTGTGACATTGAGCCTTTAGATGAAAATTCACGTTATCTACATATGGACGTTGAAATCGTAAATAGTGATGTTGTAAAGAAAATAACAGAAATAGATGTATATCCTGATGATACTATGTCTTCTGGAGCATATAATCCTACTGATGAGTCTGTACTAGAAAATGGTGGTACTTTGAAGACTCAAGTAACTATGGGTGCAACATACGATATTAAGATTACATACTTAGACGCAAATGATGTATCACAGATTGTAAATTTTGATAATCGTTTGCTAGTTGGTGATGAGCTAAATTATGTATGGGAAGAAAATACAGATAATACTACCGTTACGATCAAAAAATATAACAAAGAAGCTCCGACTGACAAAGTAATTGTGCCTTCTATACTTGATGGCAAAACAGTGACTAAAATTGACGAAGGTGCTTTTAAGGATTTAAATATAGATGTATTAACCTTTCAAAATAGTAGTGAAATCAAAGAAATTGGAAAAGAAGCCTTTGCAAATAATAATATATCAAACATAACTTTACCTGACAGTATTACTGATATAGGAGAATCTGCTTTTTTAAATTCATCAAATCTAGAAACACTTGTATTGCCAAGCAATTTGAAAACTTTGGGTAAAACAGCGTTTTTTATTGACACATCAGCAGGCTCTGTATCTGTAAAACTTTTTGATGTTGAAATACCATCAAGTTTAGCTATTATTTCTGAAAGTGCATTTGAAAATTCTGGTATACAAAACCTTACATTTGATACTGATTCGGAAGGTAAAACAGCTTTAAGAACAATCGGAAATAGGGCTTTTGTAAACACTTATAATTTGACTTCCATCATATTGCCAGAAGGTCTGGAAAATATAAACGCCCCGACAAGCTATACTACTACAAGAGATTATGGTAACATGTACTTTGGTGCGTTTTCAATCACAAATAGATCTGAAACACCAGACATGGATATACAACTAGATGCTATACCTGTGAGTATTCCTACAACAGTCAAAAACATAAGCAATGGTACTTTTAATGGAAGAAACATATCTGAACTGAAATGGCATAATGGAATTACAGATATAGGCGCCGATGCGTTTAGAAATACAGATATATCTGAGTTTGCTTACATAGATACATCGTATACATATATAAATACTAATGTATCTGAGGAAGACAAGTCGTATAGATTGCCAGAAGCACTTGTAAATATTGGACATTATGCGTTTACCTATACTAATTTACCTAAGTTGATATACCCTTTCAATGTTAATACAGTTACTGGATACGGTGGGATTGATACTTTGGAAGTTCTAGTAGTAGAAGAATGGGATATAAGCAGTGTTAAAAAAGGAGCACAAAATCTAGGTTCGATATATCAGTCACGTAATGCGCCTTCCGAACACGCTTTTAAATTTACTATTACAGCTAAGTTAAAAGAAGTGTACCTACCTGATAATACTCTTGTAACTATTAACGATGCTTTCCATTCTACAACTTCTTTGGAGACTGTTGCTACTTACTCTGATTACAAGCAAATTTATTATAATTCTAGCGCTGAAGAAGCTACTAATAACAAGACTGCTATTTTAGGTACAATACACATACCTCATTCGGTTGAAGAAATTATAGCTGCCTCTTTAAATGGTTTTATAAACAATAATGCTAGCAATGCAATTAAAAAAGTTTACATTGGAGATGAAACTAATAAAACTAAGATCGAAACTATATCTCCCGAAGTATTTAGACTTGATGACGTTGAGCTTGAAATTTTAAGAATTTTTGAAAGTAGTGCGAGAAATGGTGGCAAACGTGTAGATGATGCTCCTTGGGGTGCAAATATTGATTATGTAACTTATAATGATTCTAAGTGGGTCGAATTAGATACAGATACTGATGGTACTAAAGAACGTTGGCGTATAGCAATCGATTCAAATGAACTGCAATATTATTTAACTTCTGAGCAATCGATCGTCGAAACTTTCATAAATAACATCAATAGTGGTATTAGTGATGCATCTTCTAAATTAACTGTCGGAAGTCAAGATGTAGAGTTCAATATCCCTGATAAGGTAACTGTAGATGGTTCTGAATATACTGTCATAGCCTTGAGTGGAACAGCCTTTAAAGATAACGATGAAGTTACTGATATTACTATTGGCGACAGTAGCAAAATAGAAACTATAGAAGTTTATACTTTTGAAGATGCCACAGCATTAAAAAACATTGCAATTGGTGGAAGTGTCAAAGCGGTTGAAGAATTTGCGTTTGCTAATACTCCTGCACTTGTATCCGTCAACTTTGGCGCAAATGTGAATTATGTAGGTGCTTCGGCATTTGCAAATTCGGGAGTAAGTTCTATCGTTTTTGCAGCAATGGATTCAGAAAATCCTTCATATCATAGGATAAATAATGTAGATTATGAACTGTTTATAGGAAATTCTTGCTTCTCAGATACGAAAAATCTTAAGACACTTGATATCAACAAGGAAGGAAAGATCTATTTAGGTGCAGATTTGTTTGCTACTTTAAGTGGTGAATCAACTGCTTATAACCATACACTCAATATCAATATCGCTTCTACAGAATCACCTTTTATAGGCTATGCATTTAAAGATATTTCTCTAGTAGCAAGAAATAATTTAGACATTATTATTGATTTTGAAAACTTAACAGAATATGATTATCTAGCTGGTTTGCCCACATCAAGTGCTAAATATCCGTGGAGTTATGGAGCGATTGGGACAGATGGAGTTAGTAGTCTAGATTTATCAGGTTTTACTACAAAATGGACAGATACTATACCTGTAGATATTGACAATGATGGCGAAAATGATTCCTTCTTTAATTATTCGACAAACTCTTTTGCAAAATATTATGGTGATAGCACGCCTATAGAAAATGTATCGATACCTGCTACATTTGAGTATAAAATAAATGATACTACACATCTTGGTGTAGTAGAACAAATATCTTCATATGCTTTTTGCAGTATAAGTGGATTAAAATCTATAAATACACCTGTCACATTGAAGAAAATAAATGATTATGGTTTTTCATATATGACAGAGGTATTATCAGTAGTACTACATGAAGGTCTTGAATCTATTGGTAGTCATGCATTTTCAAGATCAATACCGCTGAAATCAACTACGTTAGGTGGTAGCATATTTGTTATCCCAACTACTACTAAAAATTTTGGTAAGTATTTATTTTCCAACCACTGCAAAGTTGAAAATTTAGTTACGCCTTCTGCCCCGGCAAGTGCGTTTCAATATTCTTTATATTTAGAAACTGTTGAATTTAACAATGTAGATCCTATAACTAGTATTGATGGCTATGCATTTGCAGACTGTGGCCTCACCTCCATAGTTTGGCCTGAAGGATTAGAAACTATATCTTATTATGCTTTTAGAGGTAACAATTTAAAAAGTATAATATTGCCTGATGGTGTGACAAGCGTAGGTGGTAATGCATTTTATTCTGGTTCCAACGTTCTTGAGCAAGTTATATTGCCTAGGAGTATAGAATCTATAGGCGCAAACGCGTTTGCAACAAGTAACCAAACTAGTTCTGCACTAATATCACAACTATTTATCCCTAGTGAATTAGTTAATCGATTTGATGCAAATGCGACTATCTTTCCGAGTAACTCGTTTGCAAACAGAAATATAAATGCGATTTTAGTAGAGGAATATTCTTCTCAAACAGATTTTGTATCAAATTTAGGTGCAAAAAACGATAATGTCAAACTCCTTTATTTAGGCCAATATTTATTGTTTTCGCATACTGTTGACGATGAACCTTATGATGGATATACAAGAAAATTTAACGTATCTGCAAAAACTTTTACTACCGATGAAAATCCTGATTCAATAATTCAAAGTATTACTATACCAAATAAAGTGAAAGCTGATGGTATAGTAACTGATGGACTTTTATCTGGTAATAATATAGGTGAAGAGATAATCTTAGATAGCGAAAACATTAGTATTTGGGGACCTAAGCCTTATGTACTGACTGCTACAAATAGTGCTACTTCCGAATATATTTTTGATTTTTATGGCAAGAGTAATGATTACAATGTAGCATACAATATTGTTTATGGAAGAATTGGTGTTCCTTCGTTTACTGAATCTACTGAAACTGAAAATAAAAATAGCATCACTTTGTCTCATGAAGTATTGAATGACGTTGCATCTGACAAAGAAAAACTAAGGGAAGTATTGATCGCTTCAATTAACCCTCGTGCAACTACAAAAGAATATCCTGATGCTGACAGTTACGTTGAGTACGGAGATGGTACGTTTGATATTAGCGATTCACATTTAGATAGTATTATCGACAATTTAATATCTTTGCCTGATGCTTCTGTCGTAAATATAAATGTAACTACAACTTCAGGCACTGGTTTTACCGATGTATTGCAAGTGCAAGTAAATAAACAAGAGATAATAACGTACACTGTAAAATTTGATAAAAACACTACTAAATCTACTACTGATGATGAGTCGTTTGCTATACGTGAAAATATAAATCAAGGATCAACTATCAGTCTTTCTTCTGAAGGAATCGTATCTGAGGTTCCAACTCGTGAAGGATATGAGTTTGGTGATTGGTACGATATGCAAGATCCATCTCCTAGCGATTTTGCGTGGGATCAAGCAAATGATTTAATTGTATCAGATTTGACATTATATGCAAAATGGACTCCTATGCTTACTTTTAAAGTAGATGATTCAACAACCTCTCTAGCCAAAGCACCTGGTGAAAAGATCGAGCTTACTTCTGAAGCTTCGGATTTAGTGACTGATTACATATCTGACACGGAAAAGATTTTAGTAGGATGGAAAGTTGAAAACAGTAATGGTACTCTCGGACAATTTTGGGATTTTAATGGTTCAAGTGCTATGACTGAAACACCGCTTACGTTAGTAGCTGTATTTGAAGATAAACCTCATATTGTCTTAAATTATGATGTTTCATTTGATCTAAATTATGAGGCGCAAAGTGGTAATAGAACATATCACACTGCTGAAGACATAGATGAAAATAGTTTGATTTCTGATGAAAAACAGCCCGATTCAAACCCTTTGCGTGATGGGTACGAATTTGGTGGTTGGTATAAAGATGTTGCAGCAACTGTTCCATGGAACTTCGAAGTTGATTTAGTAACTGAAAACACAACTCTTTACGCAAAATGGATTATTATCTTAAATTATGATGTTTTATTTGATCTAAATTATGAGGTGCAAAGTGGTAATAGAACATATCACACTGCTGAAGACATAGATGAAGATAGTTTGATTTCTGATGAAAAACAGCCCGATTCAAACCCTTTGCGCGATGGGTACGAATTTGGTGGTTGGTATAAAGATGTTGCAGCAACTGTTCCATGGAATTTCGAAGTTGATTTAGTAACTGAAAACACAACTCTTTACGCAAAATGGATATTAGAAACTACTGATCCAGAAGATCCTGATGAACCTGATGTTGATCCTGATGTTGATCCTGATGAACCTGATGTTGATCCTGATGAACCTGATGTTGATCCTGATGAACCTGTAGTTGACCCTGATGAGCCTGCAGTTGACCCTGAAGAACCTGTGGTTGACCCTGATGAGCCTGTGGTTGACCCTGATGAGCCTGTAACTGACCCTGAAGAGCCTGTGGTTGATCCTGAAGAGCCTGTGGTTGACCCTGATGAGCCTGTGGTTGACCCTGAAGAGCCTGCAACTGATCCTGAAGAGCCTGCAGTTGACCCTGAAGAACCTGTGGTTGACCCTGATGAGCCTGTGACAGATAATGTTGAAACACTTCCTACTTCTCCTACTATTAATCCAGATGGTAGCTTAAATATAATTCCAGGTGAAATAGATAGTGTTCCTGATACGGTTTTAGTCGGTGGCCAAGAAATACCTCCAACAAGTATTACTGTTGCGGAGAATGGTTCTATAAGTATTAATCCTGAAGTATTTGCAGATTTACCAGATGGCGAGTACGAAATAGAAATTGTGTATGATGGTGAAAGCTATATTACGGAAGTTATTGTTGAAAATGGCGTGCCTTTGGGTAATTTCACTTTAGAAGAAGAAACTACAGTAGGTGCATCATGGAGTTTGTTTGATTTAATTTCTACAATCATTACTATATTGATACTATTTTTAGCTTTGGATAAATTAAGAAAAAACAAAAATTATGAAGATGAATCTGAAGTTAACTCCGAGCGTCGTGATTTTGAAGAAAGAGAATTGAAAAAAGTAGCTAAGGCATATAAGAAGAATATATTAGTTTTATCAATAATTTCTTGTGTTTCTATAATTTTATTGATATTAACTCAAAATTTTACATTGCCGATGAGTATTTTTGATAAATATAGTATTTATTTTGCATTGTTTGTTGTCACATCAACTTTGGTATCTTTATTTAGTAAAAGAAAAACTGAATATGACGAAGAAAAAATTGATGCGCGCATCTAAAATTGCTATATATACTATTGTTTAAGTAATTACTTTGATTTATAATTTTGCCGACTTTATATAGTTATTTATAATAACTGTATGAGGTCGGTTTTTATTATTTTTTCCTTTGGGGTACATATGTTAACTGTGAATAGTAACGTTTTAACCGTTTCTTAATCTATCTCTAATCCAAAATATATTGACAAATTGCTAAAAATACTATAAGATTAGTATGCGTTTTATGTATATTTATTTTAAATTTTTTAGTATAGGAGGCTTAAATGAGAGTTCTGATTACAAGCGAATGGTATAAACCAGCTATAAACGGAGTTGTTACTTCTGTTTTGAATTTAAAAGAAGGACTTGAAAAAGAAGGCCACGAAGTTAGAATTTTAACGCTTTCAACTACTAGTACATCATATTTTGAAGATGATGTTTATTATATTGGATCTTTGAATATTGGAAGAATCTATCCTGGTGCTAGGTTTAAAAGTAAAAGTGCTAGGCGTGAAATTAGAAACATAATGATGTGGAAACCTGATATTATTCACACACAAACTGAATTCACGACATATGTTGTGGCTAAAAAGATAGCAAAAGTATGTAGAGTTCCTATAGTACACACTTATCACACAGTATATGAAGATTACACTCATTACTTTTCACCGAGTAAAGAAATGGGTAAAAGAGCAGTTATGTTGATGACAAGGTTTGTTGCTAAAGGTAGCAAATGTATTATTACTCCAACTAAAAAAGTTAAAACTATGCTTGAACGCTATAATGTATCATGTCCTGTAGATGTAATACCATCAGGGGTTAATCTGAATAAATATAGTGCGTCGATTGATGATGCTGAAATCCAATCACTAAAAAAATCTTTAAATATTAAAGACAATCATACAGTTTTGCTCTCTTTGGGTAGACTGTGTAAAGAAAAAAATATTACTGAAATTATTAATTTTATGAATAATTTGGAAGACAAAGATACTTTGCTTTTAATTGTAGGCGATGGACCTACTAAAAACTCTTTAGTTAAATTAGTGTCTAGTCTAGGTTTGTCTGACAGAATCTTGTTTACTGGCATGGTTTCACCTGATAGTGTGCCTTTGTATTATAGTATTGCCGATTTGTTTGTGAGCGCTTCGCAGAGCGAAACACAAGGTCTAACTTATGTTGAAGCATTGTCTTCAGGCACTCCCCTACTTTGTCGAAAAGATTCTTGCTTAGATGATATTTTAAATGAAAACGAAAACGGATATAGTTACGAAACACAAGAAGAATTTTATGCTAAACTGTGTACATTTAAATCGAATCCTGATAAATCAGCCATGAAGGCAGCTGCAAAAAAAGCGGTGTTTGACTACTCTATTGAATCATTCGGTAAAAATGTTAGCAATGTTTATCTCAGATATGTAAAACAAAGTAGCAAGAGTAAAAAAGAGTTAGAAAGAGTGAATGTAGTTGCATAAATTATGCTCTATCTTGAAAGGAATATCCAGATGAATGGTAAATTATATGTTGTAGCAACGCCTATAGGAAATTTAAGCGATTTGACTGACCGAGCTAAATCTGTGCTTGACGAAGTAGATATCATAGCTGCAGAAGATACGCGAGTTACTCAAAAGTTGTTAAATGTACTTGATATCCAAAATAAAACTATATCTTATCACAAGTTTAACGAAAATAAAAAATCAGACTCTATTGTTTCTGATCTGTTAGAAGGAAAAAATGTAGCGATTGTTTCTGATGCAGGAACGCCTTGCATATCTGACCCTGGTCATATTCTTGTTAAACACGCAATAGATAACGGAATAGAAGTTGTTGGAATTCCTGGATGTTCTGCTGTTATCACTGCTCTGTCAATTTCAGGTTTTAGCTATATATCATTTTCTTTTAGCGGTTTTTTACCTCGTGAAAATAAAGATATAAAAAAATTCATCAAAAGCTTACCTAAAGATAGTGTCACAGTATTTTTTGAATCTCCAAAAAGAATAACTAAATCCCTTAAACAGTTTTGCGAAGAAATGCCAAATGCTGAATTTTGTCTGTGCAACGATTTAACTAAACTACATGAGAAAATTTATAGAGGCAGTCCACATAAAGTTTTAGAAGAGTTGGAAAATAATCCAAATCATGAAAAGGGTGAATATACAGTCGTAGTCAAATCTCCGATTGAAGATGATTCTGATGCACAAGTAGAATCAATTTCTTGCGAGGCATTGATAGTTGATTATTTAGTAAAAAATGAGTCTACACAAAAGGATGCGATTAAAGCTTTATTAGAAAAACATAAAGGAGTTATCTCAAAAAAAGAATTGTATGCAGCGTCTTTGAGATTAAAAGAAATGTTTTTTGATGAAGATGAATAATTCATTTTAAATATTTAATTGCCAATTTAGGACCTGTGATGAATGATATGACTCTAATGTTAAGCAAAATAAAAATACTGCCTTCTATTTATTGAACTACATGTTCATTCTTAGAAGGCAGTTGATTTTTTTAAAGCTATAATATTTTTTTAATTTTCTTTAAACCAATGTCTTGTATTGTTCGCAAATTTTACAAGCATTAACATTACAGGGACTTCAACTAATACTCCTACTATTGTAGCTAAAGCTACAGGGCTATCTGCGCCAAAAAGAGATATCGCTACGGCTACAGATAATTCGAAAAAGTTTGATGCTCCTATCATACCAGCTGGTGCGGCTACGCTATGAGGCAATTTAAGCGTTTTTGAAGCAAAATATGCTATCGCAAAAATTAACACAGTTTGTATAGTGAGTGGTATTGCAATCAAAAGTATATGTAACGGATTTTCTAATATTACTTCACCTTGAGTAGAGAATATAATAGTTAAAGTCAGAAGTAATCCTACGATAGTCACATTGCCGAACTTAGGTATAAACGTCTTTTCAAAATATTCAACACCTTTGTTTTTAGTAATGACACTTCTAGTGATTATTCCGCCTGTAAGTGGTATTACAACAAACAGTATAACTGATAAGATAAGTGTATCCCAAGGAACTGCTATACCGCTAACACCTAATAAAAATGCTACAATCGGTGTAAATGCAACGAGTATGATTAGATCATTTGTAGCTACTTGTACAACTGTATATGCAGGGTTTCCTTTTGTAAGGTGACTCCACACAAACACCATCGCTGTACAAGGCGCAGCACCAAGCAACACTGCTCCTGCAAGATAATCTGTCGCTAGTTCTGGTGTTATAAATCCTTTAAATATTACAAAGAAAAATAACCAAGCTATACCAAACATAGTGAATGGTTTTATAAGCCAATTTGTAACCCATGTTACAAAAAGGCCTTTTGGATTTTTACCTACATTTTTTATACTCTGAAAATCTACTTTTAGCATCATTGGATAAATCATTAGCCAGATTAAAATCGCAATTGGTATAGACACATTAGCAAATTCTAATTTGCCGAGCATCTCTGGTATTATTGGCAAGAATTTCCCAATAAGTACACCTACTATCATACATAATGCTACCCAAACAGTTAGATATCTTTCAAAAAAACTCATTCCTGTTTTATTTTGTTTTTCCATTTTTCCTCCAAAATTATTATATTTTTGTGATATTCGATAAATCACATTGATTTTTTTTGATGTGTATGGTGAAAGAAAATCCATCGTTTTGATGGTTCTTCTGATTTTTATAATTTGTCAAAGTTTTCTAAATAGCAAGTGTTATGTATTTGATTTGCATTTGGTGTAGTTAATTCTAAGAGCAATTTCATAGCAGTTTCACTTCCTGATTTGCATAATGAATAATTCATCCATTTTCCATCTTGTGTAGCAGTCACAATTCCTGAATCACACAATATTTTCATATGATATGACAATGCTGATTGTTTGATTTGAGTAAGTTCAGTCAACACACAAGCACATTTGTCTCCATCTCGCAACAATTCTAATATTTTTAACCTGTTGTCATCACAAAATGCCTTGAAAACTTTTGCATTAGATTCATATATATCCATTTAATCACCACGCATTAATTATTTTTGATATATCACTGATTTAATTAGTATTGTACGCGAATATTAATTGTTTGTCAACAATAATTAATAATATTTCTTGTTTTTAGCTGCGTTGTTGTTATTACTCACAGTCAATTTCTGGAGTAAATAAGGAAAAAATAATAAAATATGGAAGCCTTA
>CAYJLG010000008.1:0-84951 GCA_964371035.1 uncultured Clostridia bacterium
GGTCGAGGGCAAGGTTAGAAAATATTATTCTATTACAGAAAAAGGCGAAGAAGTGCTAACTGAAGCTAAAAAAAAAATAAAAGAACTTACGCATGAGCTGTAATGGAGGAATAAGAAATGAGTGGACATAATATTTACACTTTTAAATTTAATGAAATGTATAAATTATATACTGCAAAAATAGAGCGAAAAGGAAGAGTTTCTGAAGAATTAGATGAAGTTATTTGTTGGCTTACCGGTTATTCGCTCGATGAACTTCACACGATAGATGATAGCATTGATATGACAAATTTCTTTAAAAATGCACCAAACTTAAATCCTAATAGAAATTTAATTACAGGCTCTATCTGTGGAGTTAAACTTGCAGAGATAGAAGAACCAATTATGAAAGAAATTCGATATTTGGATAAACTTGTTGATGAATTGGCAAAAGGTAAAATAATGGATAAAATATTGAGGAAGTAACAATCCGACAACTCAAATAGTGAAAGCGGTCAGCCACTATCACAGTAGATACAACTGATTACATTATGTCCGAAGCGGAGGAAGAACAGATTAAAGGTTTAATTGGTTTTCCTAAAATAAACCTACTGAACGGAGAAATAATTCAAATGACAAGAGCCGGTGGAGCGGTGAAACAGCACACCCATTTGACTTAGAGCCAACAGATACCGTTTAGCTTAGGTAGAGAGTGAGAATGTATGCCCTCTTGTCACGACACAGAAACATTTATAGCCTTGGTTTAGCCTTGATGTCAAATATCTGTGTTTGCCACTTGTCTAATTTCTCACTAAGCCGTTTCGTTTTATTGCACATTCGTACAATATAAGAGTAGCGGCTATTCCTACGTTTAGTGAGTCACAATCGCCATACATAGGTATTTTTATTGATTCGTGTCTTGTTTCATACCAAGGTTTTGATATACCATATCTCTCACTTCCCATAATAATAGCTATGTTGCCTTCAAAATTTTCTTCATAGTAAAATTTCTCAGCGTCTGTGTCTGTTAAGATTATCCTGTAATTGTTTTCAATAAGCCAATCTATCAGATTTTCACATTCTGCTTCGATTATTGGGATTTTGAAGCATGAGCCTTGGGAACTTCTCATGATTTTAGGGTGTGTTATTCTAGTTTTTCTATTACAAATGATTATAGCATCTGTGTCTGTACCGTCACATGAACGTATTATGGTGCCAATGTTTCCTGGAATTTCTAATCCATCTAATATCGTTAAAACTTTATGATTTTTAACATTTAAATCTTCTAATTTTTTTATTGGAAATTTGGCTAATACGAATATTCCTGCCGAAGTTCCTACTTCAGCTACTTTTTTGAATGTTGAACTTGAAACCATATGAATTTCTTCAGCTTTTTGTGATAATTCATCCATTGCTTTTGCAGCTTCGTTAGTAGTTATCGATTCTAAGTCGAGTAAGATTGATTTTATCTCAACGTCATATTTCAATAATTGCCCACATGCCCATATACCTTCTACTGCAACCAGTTTTTCGGGATTTGATTTTGTATTGTTTATGATGGAAGATATTTTTTTAACTACGGCAGCATTTTTTCCTGAAAGACGCCATTTGCCATAGTATTTGTCTTTGATATATTTTTCTTTTTCTTCTAATGATAATTCTATAAACATTTTGCCTCCAAGTAGTTTATATTGTTATTGACGTATTTCGTATAGGTTGTTGCCTTCGCTATCTATTATTACTACTGCTGGAAAATCTTCTACATATAACTTAAATATAGCTTCTGTGCCTAAATCTTCATAACAGATTAATTCTTTTGATTTTATGGATTTTGAAATTAGTGCTGCGGCTCCACCTGTTGCACCAAAATATATGCATTTATTTTTAATCATGGATTTTATGACTTCAGGATTTCTTTTTCCTTTTCCTATCATACCTTTTAAACCTTTTTCTAGCAACGCTGGCGTATATGCGTCCATTCTATAACTAGTAGTTGGCCCTGCGGGACCTATCACATATCCTTCTTTTGCTGGGGCTGGTCCTACATAATAAATCGTTTGGTTTTGTATCTCTATAGGCAATTTTTCACCTTTTTCTAACAATTCAAATAATCTTTTGTGAGCTGCGTCTCTGCCTGTGTATATGTATCCTTCAAGCAAGACACTTTCTCCTGATTTTAAATTTTTTATAGTTTCTTCTGTAAGAGGAAGTTTTATTTTTTTTATAGTCATAATATAGTAACCTCATTTAATATATTAAAGAATCGTTTATAAATACTATTAACGTTTTAAAAAATTAACCTATAACACATTCTTTGTGTCGATATGCATGACAGCATATATTGACGGCTACAGGCAAGGCAGCTATGTGTGTTGGAAAGTAATTTATCTTTACGTCCAATGCTGTAGTTTTACCGCCAAACCCTCCAGGCCCTATGTTTAGTTTGTTTATTTCTTCTAACAATTCTAATTCTAGTTTTGCATATCTATCATCACTGTTTCGTTCTCCAATTTCTCTTGTTAGAGATTTTTTGGCAAGATATGCTGCTTTTTCAAAGCTTCCACCTATGCCTATACCAACGACTATGGGCGGACAAGGATTCGGACCTGCATTTTTAACTGTTTCTAATACAAATGATTTAACGCCTTCTACTCCATCTGACGGCTTTAACATTTTAATTGCACTCATGTTTTCGCTTCCAAACCCTTTTGGCGAAACTATGATTTTAACTTTGTCTCCCTGTACTATTTCTGTATGCAAGATTGCAGGTGTATTGTCTTTTGTGTTAACTCTGTTGAAAAGCGGGTCATCGACTACGGATTTTCTTAAATATCCTTCATCGTATGCATTTTTTACTCCATCATTTACTGCATCGTATATGTTTTTTCCTTCTAATTTTACGTTTTGTCCAATTTCAAGGAAAACTATTGCCATTCCTGTGTCTTGGCACATTGGTATTTTTTCTGTTTTAGCAATTTGATGGTTGTCTAAAAGCTGTCTAATGATAGTTTTTGGCAAAGGTGTATTTTCTTTGTTGAGTTGATTTTCAAGGTTTTCAATATAATTCTCGCCTAAATCATAATTAGCTTCTTTAAAAAGTTCTTTGATTTTATTTTCTATTTCTAAAGTAGATATTGCTTTCATCTATTATATTTCCTTTTCTTAACTTTATTGGACAACTGTCCACAATCGAATTTGAAAATTTAACAACAGTCTATTTAAGATATTATTATATTTAATCTGTAATATATTTTTCTATTGCTTGTTCTATATTTTCTGAATTTTCACTTACTATAAATATCACATATTCTGAGAATGTCTCAATGATAGCTTCTTCAACTATTTTGTATTCTTTTGGCAGATATCCTTCATATGTGAATTTCAAATCTTCTACTACAGTATTTATGTTTGCAGTGAAATCTTCTACATGCGATTCGTCTGTAAGCTGAAAGATTGCTATAATTTCTGCTTCAACGTTTATCGGGGCGATGAAAAATCTGAAATCTTTGATGTTGGTCGTGTCTATGAAGTATAGGGTTTCTAGTAAATCTTTATCGACTGCCATCATTTCTTCTCCGAATTCACTCATTTCTTTTGCGTCTTTAATAAATGCATCTAAATCCACAGTTTTACCTGGAGCTGGTTCTTCATTGTCGCCTGCGTTTTCTGCATTTTCTTCGCCTTCTGTCTGTATGTCTGAATCTATATTTGTATCTTCATCTGTTGAACTAGTGCACGACGTCAATACGATCGATGCTACAATTAGGCTTGCCAATATTTTCTTCATTTGAATTGCCTCCTACTGTGTGTGTTTTTAGGTAATCAAACCATTTTGTGTAATAATCTGAGTTTAAATGAACTCCGTCAGTTCCTGCTTCTTCTGGCAAATTGCCTTCTGCATCCCCCACTGCCGACTTGGAATCTACGTAGTATACTTCCTTTTTTTGTGCAAGTTCTAATATCATACTGTTAAATCTATCAATATTTGTATTATTATAAATCGGATCTCTATCAGATTTTTCTTTTGATACTGGCATTATTGAACAAATATAAATAATCGCGTTAGGTTGTATCGCTTTTAATTCATCTATCACTTTCTCGTATGCTTCGATAAATTCTTCGTCACTTCTCCAACCTAATTCATTTGCTCCTAACATAATATAGATTTTTCCGAATTCTCTTTGTACTAATGCTTCCATGATGGTTACTCTAGTGTTTGAATTTAGGCGAATTACTTCTTTTGAGAATATGGTATTAACCATTATACCCATTTGAGCATATACTGTAGTTTCCTTGATTGGGCCATATAAAGAAATCCCTTCTACTTGTGAATTTCCAATAAATACTGCATCTTCAAAATAACTGTTATTTACAGGATAGCTAAGCGGAACTTTTTTAGAATAGTCATATGGTGTTTCTTCTTGAGCAATATCCTCTGTATTTTCTTCAACAGATAATGATTCTTCTTCGTTATTTTTTGGGTTAATTCCGATTATACTATCAGTTTCTGTTGTTTGATCTGCCATATCGATTGGTTGCTCTTCTATTTTTATGTCTAGTTCTACATTTTTGTCTACCTCTGATTGTAGTTCATGATTTTGATCTTCACTAATTTCTGCATCGTCAAAACTGTTTGCAACAAAATAAATCCCTGTTGCTAATATTGCAATAATTATTACAATTATCAGTGGATTGATTTTATTTTTCTTATTTTTATATGAGTTAGTCTCATTTAGATTGTTTTGTTCTTTTGTTTCATTATTGTTGCTTATCACTCGGTTCTCCTAATATTTTTATAGCCTAGATGTCGATTAAAATCAAATTTTAACACTGATATTAATTTTAACGTGTTTTGATAAAAAAATCAATCTATTTTATTGTTGTAAATGTCTTAACATTGTTATATAATCCTTATATTGTTAATCTGGTATTACTTTTATTTGGAGGATTAAATATTTTATGGATGTTAAAAACGACAGAAATCTCTCTATGTTGATGGATTTTTATGAATTGACTATGTCGAATGGCTATTTTGAAAAAGGATTGACTGATACTATCGCTTATTTCGATATGTATTACAGAAAAAACCCTGATAATGGCGGTTTTGCAATAGCAGCAGGACTTGAACAAATAATAGATTATATAACAAATTTAAACTTTACGCAGGATAATATAAATTTTCTTCGAAGTAAGAATCTTTTTTCAGAGGAATTTTTAGATTATTTATTGAATTTTAAGTTTACTGGTAATGTATATGCTATTCCTGAAGGTACTCCTATTTTCCCTAACGAACCAATAATAACGGTTGAGGCAAAAATTATTGAAGCACAATTGATGGAAACTATGATATTGTTAACTTTAAATCACCAAAGTTTGATAGCTACTAAGGCCAGCCGAATTGTTAGAGCTGCTAAAGGTAGGGCTGTGCTAGAGTTTGGTGCTAGAAGATGCCAAGGGTACGATGGTGCAATCTATGGTTCAAGAGCAGCATATATTGGTGGTGTAACTGCAACTGCAACTACTATATCAGATGAGAAATTTGGCGTACCTGCAAGTGGCACAATGGCTCATTCATGGGTTCAGTTGTTTGATAGTGAATATGAAGCTTTTAAGACTTATGCTGAGGTTTATCCTGATTCTTGCATCTTGCTAATTGATACATACAATATATTGAAGAGTGGACTAAAAAATGCGATTAAAGTCGCAAAAGAAATCTTGGAACCTATGGGAAAAAGATTGAAAGGAATCAGATTAGATAGTGGCGATATAGCATATATGAGCAAGAAATGTAGAAAAGAACTAGATGATAATGATATGGCTGACTGCAAAATAATTGTATCTAATAGTTTGGATGAATATATTATTAAAGATTTGTTGAACCAAGGTGCCAGAATAGATACTTTTGGTGTAGGAGAGAGGCTTGTTACGGCTAAATCCGAACCTGTATTTGGAGGAGTTTATAAACTTGTTGCAATTAAACAAGATGATGAGATTGTCCCTAGAATAAAAATTTCTGCAAATCCTGAAAAAGTTACTAATCCTGGTTTTAAACAAGTTTGGAGACTTTATCACAAGGATAGATATAAAGCACTTGCAGATGTTATCACTATGCATGATGAAGAAATTGATGAAAGTAAGCCTTATACTATATTTGACCCAGTTCATACTTGGAAAAAACAAACTCTTACTAATTTTGTAGCTAGAAAACTGAGTGTGCCTATTTTCATTAATGGTGAGTGTGTTTATAAATCTCCAACTTTGGAGGAAATAAGGAGCTATTGCAATTTAGAAATCGAGACACTTTGGCGTGAAGTCAAGAGATTTTCTAATCCTCATTTGTATTACGTAGATTTATCACAAAAATTATGGGATTGCAAAACTGAAATGATGACTAAGTATAGCGTAAGATAATAAATATAACTATTTTTAGAGAGGATACTATTTTGAGTGTATTAAATGTAAAAAATGTAACGCACGGATTTGGAGCTAGAGCAATTTTAGATAATGTTTCTTTCCGATTGCTAAAAGGTGAACATGTAGCTTTGATTGGTGCTAACGGAGAAGGCAAATCGACTTTCTTAAATATAATTACAGGTAAATTGATGCCTGATGAAGGAGTTGTAGAGTGGTCAAATAGAGTGACAGTAGGATATTTGGATCAACATTCTGCATTGCAAGCGGGGACTACTATTAGAGATAATTTAAGGCTTGCTTTTGATTCTTTGTTTAATCTTGAAAAAGAAATGTTAGAACTTTATGAAAACATGGCAGAAGCTAGTGATGAAAATGTCACTAAAATGATGGATGACGCTGCAGAGATTCAAACAATTTTAGATAGTAATGGTTTTTATGTTATTGATTCTAAAATCGATGAAGTTGCTAATGGGTTAGGCCTTGGCGATATAGGTCTTGATAAAAAGGTTGATGAACTAAGTGGCGGTCAAAGAGCAAAAGTTTTACTTACAAAACTTTTACTTGAAAACCCAACAATTTTGTTATTAGATGAGCCAACTAACTACTTAGATGCAAACCATATTGAGTGGTTGACAAGATATCTGCAAAATTATGAAAATGCATTCATATTGATTTCACACGATATCCCATTTATAAATGATGTCTGCAATCTTATTTATCACGTTGAAAATTGCGAATTAACACGATATGTTGGAAATTATGATGAATTCCAAAGACTTTATGATTTAAAGAAAAAACAGCTTGAAAGAGATATAGAGAAACAACAAAAAGAAATTGAAAAACTAGAAGATTTTATAGCTAGAAATAAAGCTAGAGTTGCAACTAGGGGTATGGCTCAAAGTAGAGCAAAACAACTCGAAAAAATAGATGTGATTGAAAAACCAAAAGAAAAACCGAAGCCTACGTTTAGGTTTAAAGAAACTAAAGCACCAAGTAGATTTTTAATTGAAGCGAAGGATCTGGTGATTGGTTATGACGCTCCACTGACAAACCCGATGACGTTTGAAGTTGAAAGAGGTAAAAAAATCGCAATTTGTGGTGTAAACGGGTTGGGTAAATCTACTCTTTTAAGGACACTTTTGGGAATTATTCCTCCTGTTTCAGGTAGTATTCATCACGGTGAAAATGTAGCTACTGGATATTTTGAACAAGAAGATTCTAAGGCTAATTCTAATACTGCTCTTGAGGAAGTTTGGAATACTTATCCTTCCCTGACTAATCATGAAGTTAGGCTTGAACTTGCTAGATGTGGATTGACTACAGAAAACATCACGAGCATGATGAAAGTACTTTCAGGTGGCGAAAACGCTAAAGTAAGACTTTGTAAAATATTGTTGTCAGAACATAATTTCTTAGTACTTGACGAGCCTACAAACCATTTGGATGTAGAAGCTAAAGATGAGCTTGAGAAGGCTATAAGAGAATTTAAAGGCACAGTACTTTTAGTTTGCCACGAACCTTATTTTTATGAAAGTTTCGTCACTGATGTTTGGAACTTAGAAGATTTCACTACTAAGATAATATAAATGCAGGTAGGGTGTGGTCAAGACCACACCCTACTATATTTTTTGTTACTATTATGTGCTAATTTATTAACTGATTTTAATTCTAGTCCATTTTCCTGTTCTAAATCTCCATGAGTTTATTGTTAGTCTTAGTATTTGATCTAACATAAACGCTAGCCATGCACCATAAACTCCAAGTCCCATCGGATAACATAGAAACCATGTCGATAAAGGCCTCACTACACCAATACTTAAGAGTGATCCATACGCCACAAATCTAGTGTCTCCCGCTCCTCTAAGTGTTCCACCAATAACTACTCCAACTGCTTGAACGGGACTCATTAGTGCAAGAATTATGACTATTGATCCACCTGTAGCAATTATAGCAGCTTCATCAGTAAACAATCCTATTAGTGTGTATCTTAAAGAAATAAATATTGTCATGAATATTATTCCGCCAGTCATAGCAATTCTTTGGATTGATTTGCTGTAAATCATGGACATGTCTGGGCGTTTTGCTCCGAGCCCTTGCCCTACTAATGCTGATGCACCTACTCCTAATCCATCTCCAAGGGCAAATGTAAATATTACTAAGTTCATGCAAATTTGATGTGTTGCATATGCTGTAGTTTCTAGATTAGCTATAAAAAAAGTAGTGAGGATAAATCCAACTCTAATACACAACTGTTCTAACAAGGAACTACTACTAATGCTTTTAATCGTGTTTAAATCTGATTTGTGAAGTTTCCATTCTTGTTGCTGCTTGACCTGTAAATATCCGCCATCTCGAAGTATTGATCTTAAAGACATTCCAAAAGCAACCATATTTCCTAAAAGTGTTGCTATAGCCGCACCTGCTATTTCTAACCTTGGAAATCCAAAATTCCCGCTTATTAATAGATAGTTAAATGTTACATTTACTAGATTGGCTGCTATGTTTGTACGCATAGATATTCTTGTATTGCCAGAACCGCGTTGTGCAGCGTTTATGGTTAAGCTAATCGATGAGAAAAAATTTGCTATCGATATGATTTTGAAATATGTGACTGCTTGATCTATAAAGTCAGGTTGAGCTCCAACCAATTGCAATATAGGTCTTGCAAAGTTAAATCCTATTATCGACATTATAATTGAAATAACAAGACATAGCATGAGTGCCTGTCTTAAACATCGATTGGCACCTTCACTGTCTTGTGCCCCTTTTCTTCTTGCAACTATCGCTGTTGTTCCTACGTTTAGCGATATAACGAGTGATAACAGCACAAATTTAGGCTGTCCTGTAATTCCTACTGCAGCAATAGCTTCCTCGCCAAGTGTTCCTACCATCATAGTATCAACTGCTACAACAAGTGCTACTAGCGCAGATTCAGCTGCTGATGGCCATGCCATATCTATCGCTTTTCTATATACACTTTTTGTGTCTGGAATATCTCCGCAGATATCCTTTTGTTTCACCATATGTTTTACGGAATATACCTTATCTAATACGTTAAACATGTTTCCTCCGACAATCTTTTTTTACAACCAAATTTTATTATACTACACCTAGCAAAAAATAGATAGTTTTTTATATGAAAAATTGCATACAATTCTATTCACAGTTAACACATGTACGCCAAAGGAAAAAATAATGAAGTGTAACTAATGTTTGACTTTTTTGCAAATTTGTAATATTCTAAAGGATATATTGTTTTTATAGTGAGGACTTAATGAATAACAACTCCAAGCCTAATGTTAAAAGAAAAAATAGCTTTTTATATAATATGAAAATTAATTTTGATCCATATTTGTTGAAAATAAACGCATCTACTCCCGATGAATTTACTAAAGGGGTAGATTTGTACACGAACATGGCTAATTTTGACATGTCTTTAAAAAAGGTGATCAATTATGAATCTTTAGAAAACATGTTCGAAGTTAATTCCAAAGTTGGCGATGACATAGTTTCGCCACGCCAAGTTACTGTTCAACTAGACAAGAATGGTGATGTCGCACTATATTCTTGCAATTGTATGACACATCGTGAAAATAAGTTTTCATATTGTAGACATATATTATCTGTTCTTTTATATTTATATAATAATAATCAAGCGGCTGATATGAAAAATAAAAAATCTTCTATGCACTTAGATTCTAACCTTTCAAATTTGTTGGAGCATTATGAAAACAAGATTTTGACTGAAAACACAGTTAAAGCATTTGATAAGACAATAAATTTACATCCTATTTTAACTGTAAGCTCTAATAAATTCTTGGAACTTAGCCTCAATATAGAATCAGGTGGTAAATCTTATGTTGTAAAAGACATGTTTTCGCTCGCTGAAGATATAAAACTTTCATCAGTTGCAAAATATGGTAAGTTTTTAGAGCTTAATCATAATATAAACAACTTTACTCATCATTCTAAAGAGTTAGCTAAATTTGTAGTTAGCCTCTGTTCTGAATTTGTAGAAATTTATGGATATGATCATTATACAAAAGCAGAAAAAAGATATGTTAAAATCCCAAATTCTCAACTAAACACTTTGTTCGATATTTTAAAAAACATGACTGTAATTTGCCATGAGAGTATTAATCATGGTGCGTCGTTGCCTACAATAAAGGAAACGCAGCTAGTTTTAAAAGACAAAAATCCCAATTTGACTTTTGGATTAGAAATGAATGAAGAGTTTGGTAGATACGATTTTATTGCTAAAGATTTTTTCGAAAAAAACGGGCAAATATTTAGTTTTTTGGACACATCTTTTATACTTTTTAACAATGTTCTTTATAGATGTGACGCTAGTTTTTCTGAAAATATTATTCCTGCGCTTGAAAAAATAAAGAGAAGCAAGAGTTTATCTGTTCCTGTTTCAAATGATAAATTATCAGTTTTTTATTCTACAGTCATACTACGTTTGAAGAATTTTACAGATATTATTATTCCTGATGAAATAGAAAATGCGTTACTCTCAAAACCTTTAATTTGTAAAATATTTTTGGATACTGATAAATCTAAATCAATATTTGCTGATATTATTTTTTATTATGGTGGATACGAATTTTCTGCTTTAGGCCATAATGATGAATATGATAAAGATGCTGTGATTATCAGAAATTTAAATAAAGAATCTGAACTTATTTCACTTTTTAAAGATAATGGCTTCATTGAAAAAAATAATAAATTTGTACTTATGGATGAAAAGAAGATTTTTAACTTTATTTCTTCTACTCTTAATAGTTTAATAAGTGCACACCAAGTAAGTGTTAGTGAGACTTTTAAAAAAATAAAACTAAATTCTCCAGGCAAATTTTCAATGAAAATCACTTTGCTTAATAATTTGATTGAATTGAATTTTGACGATTTACAGTTTTCTTTATCTGAATTAAAAGATATTTTGAAGCACTTTAAGGCTAGAAAAAAATATTTTCGACTTAAAGATGGTTCGTATCTAACTCTAGATGAAGGATATTTTAGCTTGGTTGAGAATTTATCTGACAATCTTAATATTTTTAATGAAAATTCTAACGATCATTCTGTTTATTTGCCAAAATACAGAGCGTTACAATTACAGGGAATTTTGAGTGATAATCCAAATTTTGATGTGCATGCATGCGATGATTTTGAAAAATCAGCAAGTGAACTGTTTAACGCAAAAAATATTGAGCATGAAATTCCTACTTCGCTCGATAAAATAATGAGAAATTACCAAAAATCAGGTTTTAAGTGGTTAAAAACTTTGGCTGATTATTCGCTTGGTGGCATACTAGCAGATGATATGGGATTGGGAAAAACACTACAAGTAATATCTTTACTTTTATCACACAAAGAATCTTCCGAAGATAATATTCCTTCTATAGTTATTTGCCCTACCTCTTTAGTGTTTAATTGGGTGAATGAAGTTGAAAAATTTGCAAAAAATTTGAAAATAATCGCAGTTAGTGGAAAAAAGCAAGAACGAAAAAATATTATCGAAACTTCAAAGAATATTGATGTCATAGTTACTTCTTATGATTTGTTAAAAAGAGATATCGATTTCTATAGCAAAATGAATTTTAAATATTGTATCTTAGATGAAGCTCAGTATATTAAAAATTCTTATACTCAAAATGCTTCGGCAGCCAAATCTCTAAAAAGCCAAGTAAGATTTGCTATGACAGGAACGCCTATAGAAAACTCGCTATCTGATCTTTGGTCTATTTTTGATTTTATTATGCCTAATTTTTTATTAAATCACAATAATTTTAGAGAAAAATATGAAATACCTATATCAAAAAATAATGACAAAAGCGTGCTAAAAAAATTAAATACGCAGATTGAACCTTTTATTTTAAGGCGATTGAAAAAAGATGTGTTGACAGAATTGCCAGATAAAATGGAGTTTCCAACTTACGCTAAAATGGAAGATAAACAGAGAAAAATCTATGAAGCTGAACTTATAAAAGCAAACAAAGAATTCCAAGATCTATTGCTACAACAAGGTTATGAAAAAAATCAAATTAAAATTTTAACAATACTTACGCGATTAAGACAAATTTGCTGTCATCCATCTCTGTATTTAGATAGCTACAAAGGCGGAAGTGCTAAACTTGATTTGTGTATGCATATCGTCAAGGATTCAATTCTAACAAACCATAAAATTTTAATTTTTTCTCAGTTTACTTCTATGATTGATATATTAAAAATACATTTGGAAAAAGAAGACATTAAATATTTTACTTTAACTGGTAAGACTCAGAGTTCAAAACGAGCTGCTCTAATAGATGATTTTAATAAAAATGATGTGCCAGTATTTTTAATTTCGCTAAAAGCTGGCGGTACAGGACTTAATTTAACTAGTGCAGATATTGTTATTCATTTTGATCCATGGTGGAACAATAGCGTACAAAATCAGGCTACTGACAGAGCTCATAGGATTGGACAAAAGAATAAAGTTCAAGTTTTTAAGTTAATAACTAAAGATACTATTGAAGAAAAAATAGAAAATCTACAAGCTAGAAAACAAGAATTAGCTGATTCTGTTGTAGTAAAAAAAGAACTTATGTTTAGTTCTCTTTCTAAAGAAGACGTCAAAGATTTATTTTTCGAAAACTAATAAACTATGTCGCTAGTGCTCCAATTGGGAAGTTGTAGGGTGTGGTCTTGACCACACCGAAAAATAGAAATGATGTAAAAAAAACGGAACGGTCAAGACCGTTCCCTAAATTGAAATTTCAACATCACTACAATGCAGCTGTGAATAGTAACTTTGCAAATAAAAAACATCTTTATAACGCTTTATACTTTCTAAAATTAGTTCTAAAAAATCTATTATAGGAGTCGTTTCGTATTAAGGTGTTTTATTTATTTTAGTTTTTTTAAACTAAGTTCGTATTGATTGCAGTAATTATTGCTGCTACAAACATGCATATAAAAGCAGTTATCATTATAAAAAGTGTTTTAGAATATCCTTTTGGAGATATTTGTCCCAATTTATCTAGTTTTTTAATAATCGGGTATAGTCTAAAGTAAAACAGCGCAACCGAAGGTATTAATAATATTACTGTAATAAATTTAGTTGAATTATCTGTTGTTGCTAGTATGACCCCTAGTAATACAATAAATATTAGTTTACAGTTGGCTACCCACGTTAGAAAATATGTAACAAATAAATCTGATTTTTCATCTAATTTAGACTCGTGCCATTGTTTGAAAATAACAGGTCCATTTCCATACTTGAAATTTGGTTTGAAATACATTATTATTACATTCATGCTCTCTAGCAATATAA
Source organism: uncultured Clostridia bacterium (assembly GCA_964371035.1). Classification (GTDB taxonomy): domain Bacteria; phylum Bacillota; class Clostridia; order Tissierellales; family Sedimentibacteraceae; genus UBA1535. Next base: position 13,709 of record CAYJLG010000008.1, read on the forward strand.
AAGTAAGTATTGCAGTGTCTAAAATATTCATCTCTACCCCTCGCTTGTCTAATTAAAATTTGGTTTAACCTCATCTAAAGTTAAGTTGAATCCTTGTGAAAATTCTTCAAAGAAAATTTTGACATCTTCTCTATCCATTTTTTTAATTGATTTAAGTGTTGCAATTTTAGCTTCTTTAAATTCTTTGTTGCCAGAATTTTCTTCATCGACACATTTAAAGTATGCACATATTTTATCTGCAGCTTTCACAGTTTCCCATATATGTTTATCTTCTTCTTTTTCATTGAATATGTTATCATAATCATTTTTCATATAATCAGGCAGCATGTTTAAAATACTATTGCCAGCTATAACTTCTAAATTTTTGTATGCATGCTTTATATCTTTATTAAAATATTTAATCGGCGTCGGAAGATCTCCTGTAATAATTTCAGTCGCATCATGATAAATAGCATATAGAGCTACTTTTTCCGGGTTGATGTCTTTGCAACCTAGTTTGTTCTTTTGTATTAATGCCAATGCATGTGCAACTACAGATACTTCTAAGCTATGCTCTGAAACATTTTCGTTTCTAGTATTTCTCATTAGCGCCCATCGATTTATATATTTCATTCTAAAGATAAATGCAAAAAAGTTAGATTTTTTCATGATTACTTTGCACCATATAATGCTAAGTGATTATCTATTCTTTCTTTTATTTCATCGTCAATATATATTTTGCCATTTACTTCATTATTGTGTAAATACGCCACGATATCTTTGATCGTAACTATAGGATGTACTTTGATTCCAAATTCTTCTTCTAATTCTTGCATAGTTGATTTTTCGCCCTTACCTTTTTCCATTCTATCAACTGCAATTATTAATGCTTTTACATTTATGTTAGGTATTTTTGAGAAAATTTCCATGCTCTCTCTGACTGCTGTCCCTGCAGTAATAACGTCTTCTATTATTACTACATTTTCACCTTCTTCAGGCTGTTTTCCGACAAAAACTCCACCTTCGCCATGATCCTTCACTTCTTTTCTATTAAAACAAAATGGTAAATCTAAGTTGTATTTAACTGCTAAAGCGGTTGATGTAGTCACTACAAGAGGTATCCCTTTATATGCTGGTCCAAAAAGTAGATTTTTTTCATCCTTTAGCTTGTCATTATAACAATCGGCGTAGTACAACCCTAGTTTCGAGATATGGCTGCCTAGTTTATAGTTCCCAGTATTTATAAAGTACGGAGTTTTTCTTCCGCTTTTTGTTGTAAAATCGCCAAAACGAAGCACATCTGCTTGTAACATAAGATTAATAAATTCGTGTTTGTAGTTCATAATAATCCCCTGTCTATATTTTTTTAAAAGTATATAATATTTGTGTAAATATAATTAAATAATAAATGTGTTTATCTTTACTGATTATATCAATAAAACAATTTGTTAGTCAATAGTAATTTGCAAAATATTGTTTCAATTTTGATAAATTGACTGCTAAATTATGCCTCTAATTTCATCTAAATTCTTTATGCCTTCTTTGAGCATGAAATTTTCCATGCCTGTAATGATATCGAGTGCAATATCAGGTTTTATAAAATTTGCAGTTCCTACTTGTATTAAAGTAGCTCCTGCCATAATAAATTCTATAGCGTCTTCAGCAGTTGTTATTCCTCCAAGTCCGCATACCGGAATTGTTACAGCTTTGCAAACTTCATGTACCATTCTTAATGCTACAGGTTTCACACAAGGACCTGATAATCCTGCATAGATGTTTTCAAAAACTGGTCTTCGTCTTTTTATGTCTATTGCCATAGCTTTTAAAGTGTTTATAAGCGAAATTGAATCTGCTCCTGCCTCTTGACAAGCAACAGCCATCTCAACGATGTTTTCAGCATTTGGAGATAGTTTTACCATTAGTGGTTTGTTACATATTTTTTTGACTTCGCTTACTACTTCGTGTGCTACCTCACACTTAATTCCAAATGCCATGCCACCACTTTTTACATTTGGGCATGAAATATTTAACTCTACTATGTCAACATCTGTATCATTAAGTTTTTTTATTCCTTCAAGATAATCTTCTATAGTTCCCCCACCTAAATTTGCTAAAACAATAGTGTTTAGCGCTTTCATTTTAGGAAGCTCATCAGATACAAATACATCTACACCTGGGTTTTGCAAGCCAATGCTATTTATCATACCTTGTGGTGTTTCCCATACACGTATTCCTTTGTTTCCAGGTTTCGAATTTAAAGTTAGTCCTTTTGAAGAAATACCACCTAGTTTAGATACATCATATAATTCATTATATTCTTCTCCAAATCCAAAGGTACCTGAAGCCATTATCACAGGATTTTTAAATTCAATCCCTAAAGTATTTACAGCTAATAAATTCATATTTTCACCTCACCAACTCTGTCATTTCAAACACAGGTCCCTCTTTGCATACTCTTTTCATTCCAGATGTAGTTTCCACTACACAGCCTAGACATGCTCCTATTCCACAAGCCATTCTTTTTTCAAGAGAAACGATACATTTCACTTCTGATTTTTCACATTCTTTCATTATTGCTTCCATCATAACATCTGGTCCACATGTAACTATAACATCATATTGTTTAAAATCTAATAAACTCGTTACGTATCCTTTTTTTCCTACACTTCCATCTTCTGTAGAGATTTCAAGTTTGTTTGCATGTTTTGCAAATTCGTCGATTTCATACACTTCATCTCTAAATCCTAGATATATATCAGGTTTCTCTTTAAGAGATTTCGCCAGTTTGAACAATGGTGCTATACCTATACCACCTCCGATAAGAGCGATTTTTCCAGTCAATTTTTCAACATCAAATCCGTTTCCTAAAGGTCCAAACAGCTGAATTTCATCGCCTTTTTTCAATCTGCTAACTACTCCTGTTCCAAATCCTTCCGTCCTATAGAGAAATGTAGCTGTTTTTTCGTCAAAGTCATTTATACTTATTGGTCTTGGCAACAAAAATTCATTGTTTAATGTTTTTAGCATGAAAAATTGCCCAGGCAATATATTGTCATCACTAAAATCTACTACGAGTTTGAATATATCTTCATTTATTTTATCGTTTTTTAAAATTGTACTAACACAGATTTTCATTTTTCCTCCACTTTATACAACGCATTATTTGTTTGCTGCGTTTCTTATGTCATCTCTCATTCTTATAGCTTCAGCTCTAGCGCATTCTGCAAATTTTTTGTCGCCATCTTCTACTTTTTTATATGCTAAAAGTATACCTCTAGAAGAATTGACTACTGCACCATTGCCATTGATTAGATATGTTTTGATATCTTCAGCTGTACCACCTTGTGCACCATATCCTGGTATTAATAAAAACATTGAGCTTACTTTTTTCCTTAGTGCAATTCCTTCTTCATTGTTTGTGCAACCAACTACTGCGCCTACAGAGCTAAATCCACATTCTCCAAGATTTTTTAGTGCTAAATCATTTAACTTTTCACCAACCGTCTCATATAGTGGAATGTTTTCTTGATTTTTTATGTATTGAAAATCTGTAGCGCCTTTATTTGAAGTTCTGACTAGAATAAACAGTCCTTTTTCATTGTTTTGAACATAACTGATGAATGGTTCTATGCTATCGTTAACTCCCATGTATGGGTTTAGTGTGATGAAATCTGCTTCGAAATCGCCTGTAAAATGGCCTTTTGCGTACATTTCAGCAGTTTTAGAGATGTCATTTCTTTTTATGTCTGCTACAGCAATAGCTCCTTTTTCTCTCACGTATTTTAGTGTGTCCGAATATGCTTTTAGTCCTTCAAGTCCAAGCGCTTCATAATATGCTATTTGTACTTTGTAACAAGCTACAACATCTAATGTCGCATCAACTATTTCTTTATTGAAATTGAAAATTGCTTCTCCTTTTGATTGGAACTTTTCGCAATACCAAGTAGGTATATAGTCATAATCAGTATCTAGGCCTAAGCATACATGACCTTTTTCTTCTACCATTTTATACAACTTATCTGCTATCATAATTTTCCTCACTTTTTTTATATATTTTAAATTTTAACTGTTAATACATACAGTTTAACATTTTTGAATAGATTTTAAAACACAATTTTATAGGCTGATGAAAAATATCTCACCAGCCCACAATCAATTGTTAGTATATACAATTTTTCCGCTTTTAATAGTAGTTACTACTTCTCCAAATAGTTCGTATCCATCTATCGGAGAGTTTTGACTTTTTGATGCAAAATCTTTTACATCTATTTTAATTTTTTTGTTTACATCTACTAATACTAAGTCAGCCTCATAACCTTTTTTAATTAGGCCTTTTTCTAGATTCATAATTTTATTAGGGTTGAATGACATTAGTTCTGATAGTTTTTGCAAACTCATTCCTTCTTCTTTAACAAGTTTAGTCAAGCAGATTGAAAATGATGTCTCAATTCCGCATATCCCTGGTGCTCCGTTTTCTTTGTCTTCTTTTGAATGTGGTGCATGATCTGTAGCTATCGCATCAATATAACCTTCTCTAATAGCACTAATAATCGCATCTATGTCTTCTTTTTTTCTTAATGGCGGATTAACACGATATTTAATCTCATCTGTCAAGAAAATATGATGTGGTGCTACTTCACAAGTAACATTTATGCCTTTTTTTCTTGCTGATATAATCATTTCTACTGCTTCTTTAGTACTTACATGACACATATGCAATTTACCATTTGTCATTTCACAAGCATATAAATCTCTCAATGTCATATAATTTTCAGCTTTCCTCATATCTGTAGATGAAAAACTATGATCTTCTGCGTGTGACATGATTGTCAAATCGTTGTTTTTAGCTAGTAGTAATGCATCTTCCATCATTTTAGAATTCATTACGCCTTTTCCGTCGTCAGATAAAAATTTGACACTTGGATCAAGCTCATTCAAATGGGAAGAATCTTGACCTTGCAATCCTTCAGAAATTGCAATTACAGGTTCTACATCTACTAATCCTATCTCTGCTGCTCTATTTTTCAAATCAAGATATATTTCTGATGTCGAGCACACTGGGTTAGTGTTAGCCATTAGCACTACTGTCGTGTAGCCGCCTTTAACTGCTGCTTTACTGCCAGTTTCTAAATCTTCTTTGTAAGTAAATCCAGGATCTCTAAAATGAGTATGTAAATCGGTAAAAGCAGGCATAAGCACCATTCCTTTGCCGTCTATGATATTAGTGTCATTGCAAGTTGTACAATCATTGCTATCATCATAAAATACATCTGTTATCTTGCCTTCTGCAAAGACTACAGTTCCTAGTTTATCAGTATTTTTATCTACTAATCTTACATTGATAATTTTATTTTCTGCCATATGCCGTATCACAATAAATACATCTATATGTCTTATTGTCCTTATCTGTTAATTTGAATATATGCGTAATCTCTTGCTCTATTGAAGTAATACATCTTGGGTTTTTGCATTTTACTACATCTGTTACTTCTGTCGGTAATTGTAGCTTTATTTTGTCTGCTATTTTATCATTTTCGATTACATTTACAGTTATGCTAGGATCGATAAACCCTAATACCGTTAAGTCTAAATCTATTTCATTTTCAATTTTGATGATATCTTTTTTGCCCATTTTACTACTTTTAGCATTTTTTATTATCGCAACACTACCTTCTAATTTGTCTAAGTTTAAGTGTTTGTATACTTCCATGCCACTACCTGCTTGGATATGATCTATAACTAGACCTCTTTCAACGCTATCTATCTTTAACATTATTTTTCTACCCCCAATAATTTCATAATAAGTGCCATTCTAACAAACATCCCGTATTTCGCTTGCGGGAAATACGCAGCTCGCGGATCGTTATCTACTTCTACTGAAATTTCATTTACCCTTGGTAATGGATGAAGAACTATCATGTCTGATTTTGCCTTTTCAAGTTTTGCTAAATCTAAGATATAGCTATCTTTTAATCTTATGTAATCAGCTTCGTTAAAAAATCTTTCTTTTTGAACTCTTGTCATGTATAAAACATCTAGTTTTTCCATACAGTCTTCAAGTCTTTCAACTTCTTCAAACTCGATGTTGTTTTTAACTAAAACTTCTGTTCTTATGTATTCAGGTACTCTTAACTCTTGTGGAGAAATAAGCACAAATTTGATACCTTCGTATCTAGATAATGCTTTTATTAGAGAATGAACAGTTCTTCCGAATTTCAAATCTCCGCAAAATCCTATTGTAAAGTTTGTAAGTCTTTTTTTGTAAGCTCTAATAGTAAGCAGATCTGTCAATGTCTGTGTAGGGTGCTGATGACCTCCATCTCCACCGTTTATAACAGGCATATCTGTACTAAATGATGCAACTTTAGGTGCACCTTCTTTTGGATGTCTCATAGCAGCAATATCTGCATAACAAGCTATCGTTCTGATAGTGTCTGCAACACTCTCGCCTTTTGCAGCTGAACTTGAGTCAGATGAGCTAAATCCCATTATACTTCCGCCAAGTCTTAGCATAGCTGCTTCAAAACTTAATCTTGTACGTGTACTTGGTTCATAAAATAATGTTGCTAATATTTTTCCTTTGCATACTTCAGCATATTCGCTTGGGTTTGCTACTATTTTGTCACCTAAATCAAGAATTTCGTCGATTTCTTCAATCGTTAGATCCATTGGATCTATTAAATGTTTACCTTTTAACATTCTTCCTCCTTTTTAGCCTCACAGGACTATTTTAAAGATATTTTATATTATTATATCGATTCAGTTCAAAGCCTAAATCAATAAAAAATATGCGCAATTATTGCATTGTTCATTCTATCAGATAAATTTTCAAACTCAATTTCTAAGCTGACTACTTTTTCTTTAAAGTCTACTAAAAGCAAATCTTTTTCTGATAGACGATGTGTGTTTTCTCCAATTTTAATATTCATATCTCCATTATATGCATAGATTGCTTGAGTAAGATTATCAAAATTGTAAAATCCTATAATATCGTTTAATTTAACAGTTTCTTTTGACTGCATGTTCAAGTGTTTGATTTTTCCTGAGCATTTTTCTTTTCTCATAATTAAGTTAAAATCTTCTGCTTTTCCATTAGCAACAGTTGCATTTTCTCCGCCAAATTCATTTTGTTCAAACGCATTTATTTTAACTATTTCAACACCGTTATGATTTAATTCCATCTTCCCATCTAAAATCATCAATATTCTATTGAATTCTTTTAGTTCTGTAAATTTAGAAGATTCTTGCTCTACTTGGGCACAGCTCAATCTCCATGTAAAATCTCTGCTAATATAACTACTTTCTTTTGGAAAGATTGCAAGTTCTGTAGTAGTTCCACCTGACCAAGTACTTTTAGTTAAATTTTCTTTTTTTATAATATTATAATCACAAAGCATTTTTTCACCTCAAATTTGTACAACATATTGTAAAAAAAGTCTTCCAAGCATAGCAAGGAAGACGTATAAGATACGCAGATTATACTGTATTTTCCTTTTGAGCCTCTCTGTGCTTAATTAAAGGTATTAATCTAAGATATGATAATATAAAAACATGAAAATGTCAAGATGAATTTTTATGTTTTTGAAATTAGTCTAACGATATGTTGCTATTCACAGCTAATAACTGATTTGATTGTTTTGCTAAATTTCAAAACATAAGAGGTGAGCAAATTTGCTCACCTCTTATGTTTTTATTTTAATCTATCTTCTATAGCTTTTCTAACAGTTTTGATGACTTTGAGTCTAGCATGTTTTTTGTCGTTACCTTCTACTATTATCCATGGAGCGTTTTCAGTTGATGTAAGCTGTATCATCTCATTTACCGCTTCTTCATAAGCCTCCCATTTTTCACGATTTCTCCAATCTTCATCAGTTATCTTGAATTGTTTTTCTGGAGTGTTTTGCCTTTCTGTGAATCTCGCGAGTTGAGTATCTTTATCTATGTGAACCCAAAATTTAAGTACGATTGCACCCCAATCTGTTAATGATTTCTCAAACTCATTGATTTCATCATAAGCCATCTGCCAACGTTCCTTTTTAGTGAACTCTTCTACTCTTTCCACCATTACTCTTCCGTACCATGATCGATCAAACATGGAAATATGCCCATCTTTAGACAGGTTCATCCAAAATCTCCATAAATAGTGCCTTGTGGATTCTTCTGCAGTTGGTGCTGCAATAGATGAGACTTTGAATCCTCTTGGATCTAAAGACCAAGACAATCTGCGTATTGCACCACCTTTGCCTGCTGCATCCCAACCTTCAAACGCGATTATTATAGGTAATTTTTCACGATAAACTAGACTGTGTAATTCTTCTAGCTTCTTTTTTTCATTTTTCAATTCTTTTTTATATTCCGCATCTTCTATCTTGCATGAAAGATCTACATCTTTTAACTTTGGCATTTTTAAGAGTTTTACGCCTGTTTCGATTTTAGGCTTAGGAATACTAGCTTTTGATTTTTGAGTAATAGCTGACAATTCATCGCAAATCAACTTTAACACAGCGTGTGTACCCATGTATTGATCATCATTAGAAATGATATGCCAAGGTGCATTTGGTGTATCTGTTGATTTTACAACTTTTTGTTTTTCCTTAGAAATCGCTTGAAACTTCTTGTTTTCTTTCCAGTTTTCTTTTGTCACTCTCCAAGATGTAGCTTTATTGCTATCTAATTCTTTCATTCTAGATTTTTGTTCTTCTGGATCTATTTGTAGAAATATCTTAATAATGCAATATCCATCATCAGTAAGTTGTCGCTCAAATGTATTGATGGAATTTACACATAATTTTTGCTCTTTGCTTTTCTTCTTTAAGATATCTTCATACCAGCCCTTGTCAAAAATGGCTAAACTACCTTTTGAAGGTATATCACGCCAAAATCGCCATAGAAATGGCATTCTAATTTCATCTCCCACAGCAGGTTTAGACGCATATACTCTATAACCGCGAGGTTCTAACCTTGCATTTATTTTACCTATCATCGTGCCTTTGCCAGATGCACTCCATCCATCTAACAATATAATAACGGGTATTTTTTGGTTTTTTATCTCTTGTTGTAGTTTTGATAGCTTGTTTTGAAAAGTTTTGATTTGTTCTTTTAATTCATCTTTAGATAAGTTTACAACTTTCCTTAAATCTTGTAACATAGTACCACTCCTCATTTTTTAAACTTATTCATAATATGTTTTTCCACAAAGTTCTTAATGTCACATTATTCTAATAGTATTATAATACTATTAGAATAATGTAGAAAGTATCAGTCCTAAAATTCATTTGAATATATTTAAAGTTACGACATTTTAAATCCTATTTTGCATAGTACATCTTTGGGAAATTCCATCCTAGCTGTTTTTAGAGGATCTACAATTTGACAAATACATAATTGGCCGCAAAGCGAGAGCAATTTAACAATTTCTTCCGAATCTAATTCAGTTTTTGATTTAATCAAATCGTGCATGTTTGCTGTAGCATCAACAGTTGCTTGATCTAGAGTTAGCGCTGAAGCTATTGTAATTACACTTTCTTCGTTCACTAAAACAGGTAATGGCATTTTTTCATCTTTTATAACATCAATTTTAACAGTGACTTCACCATCAATCTCTATTCCACATAGTAACACTTCACCATCTGCCATTAGAGCATGTAAATCACCCATTGCTAATAGTGCACCATCGACTTCTACCGGTAAATATAGAGTGCTACCTTTTGCAATCTTTTTATTATCCATATTTCCACCGTGCATTCCTGGAGTACCTGTAGGGATGTTTTCTCCGTTTGCCGGAGCCGTTCCAATAACTCCTATCATTGGTTCGATAGTTTTAAATATACCAGGATATATCTCTACTTTTCCATCAACGATAGGCATTATCCAAGATTTTTCTTTAGTGATTCTATCTCCTATAGCGCCTTCGTTTGGAAGTGATGTCATAGAGCCAACGTCTGCAACTTTTATGTCTATAATTTCCACTTTTAATATATCGCCTGCCAATGCACCTTCTACATGTACTGGGCCAGTTGCCGGATTGATATTATTCCAGTCTATGGCGCTTAAGGAATCTGTTTCTTTGGCAATTTGCTTGCCGAAAGCATCTATGGTTTCAAATATGACAACGTCTCCCGAAGATACATTGCAAACAGGTTTATTTGTTGAAACCATTGAAAATATTGTGTTTTTTGATGAAATTTTCATTTTATACCCTCCGAAATTTTATATTAATACAATTATATCAAACTTTTTAGTATAAATATACTCTAAAATCAAAAAATTTGAACCTTATTTCAGTTTACTCTAAAAATTCTTGATATCGACTGATTTTCATGTTAGAATGACTGAACGATATGAGTTTATTAATAATATTGATAGGAGAACTAATTTGAAAATTGTTTTAGATAACCACATACACACACTTGCTAGCGGACATGCCTATTCAACTATAAAAGAAATTGTTGATGAGGCAGCACTTAAAGGTTTGCAAGGTGTTTCTATTACTGATCATGGGTTGCAGATGCCAGGTACTTGTAGTATTATGCACTTTCTGAGTTTGCCTAGTCTACCAAGCACTATTAAAGGTGTTCAAATTTTTCCTGGTGTCGAACTTAATATTTTAAATGATAATGGCGAAGTTGATCTTGAAGAAAGGGCAATAAAAAGATTAACTACTGTCATGGCAGGAATTCATCCACATTGCTATGCAGGAGATGGTACACCTGAATACAACACTAGGGCCTATTGTAATGTAATGAATAACCCGTATGTTAAAATTATTGTGCATCCTGGAAATCCAAATTATCCATTTGATATCGATAAAGTTGTTGAGCATGCTGCAATAACAAGTACAGCTTTAGAGATTAATGATAAATGGTCAAATCCAAATAGTGATTATCTGCCTGAAGGTGCATATCATATGCTTGAAGAGATTATAAAAAAATGTATTGAAAAAAATGTATATATTAGCTTTGGAAGTGATTCGCATTTTTACAATGATGTAGGCGATGTCAACTCATCAATTGCATTAGCCACTAAACTTGGAGTTCCTGAAGCGTTGATACTAAACACATCTATCGAGAAGTATCTTAATTTCATCTCTCAAGAAAAAACTTTTTGCAGATTATAATATTTGTATAAAAAAGGCTGATGTTTCGCAACGAAACATTAGCCTTTTGCATTATTAAAAAATATTTATAAAATCTCTTCTATGACTACGACTGTTAGCAGCAATCCTGAAATCACCATTATAATGCCTATAGTTAAAAATACTAATCCTATTTTTTTTGAAGAATTAACAATAGATTTACTATTGATGAAAACAGTGTTAACATCAGCATTATATATTCTTATATCTACTAAATCCCCTATAGCAAAGCTCTTTCCATTTGGTCGTTTATTAGATTTGCGCGTTTTGACGCTAATTTTTGATTTAACAGAATGCGAAGTGCTGCGATACATAAAATCAATGACAGGATGATAGCTATATGTAATATCTCCTGCTGAATGTTCTCTTTCTTCTATTATGTCTGAGATTCTTCCAGAGATTACTTCAAATTTTTCAGATGATAATTTTTTATAATCTTTTAAAAATCCACGCCCCAATGCTAAGAACATGGCTCCCATAAGTATAAATGTAATAGGTATCAAAAACATATTTAAACACTCCTTTAGATAAAGAAACTATCCATTTTATCGTATTTATAATTGTATTTTCTTTACTACGCTTGATTTTAGTTTCATTGCACCAAATCCATCAATTTTACAATCAATGTCATGTCCGTCAGATGAATCAAAAATAAGTTTAATATTTTTTACCTTAGTTCCTATTTTGATAGATGAAGAGCTACCTTTTACTTTTAAGTCTTTGACTACAGTAACAGAGTCTCCATCATTTAGTACGTTTCCATTTGAATCTCTAATCACAGAGACCGTATCCTCTTTGATTTCTTCTGCACTCCATTCATGTGCACACTCTGGACATATTAATAAAAGTCCATCTTCATAAGCGTATTCTGAATTGCACTTTGGGCAATTTGGTAAATTGTTCATTTCTTCCTCCATTTTAAAATTATTATCTTTGTTCCTAATGATACCGCCTTATACTATTCATGTATATCATTGAAGTTTGGTAAGGTGCAAAACACTTTCTTAATGACTATTTATCAATTCTTGTATAAGATGTAGCTTTTCCTTTTCCATGTTGAGTTATAAAGCCTTATTCCATAAGTTTTTTCAAATGATTTTATTTATATTGTTATCCTCTTTTCTAATATCTCCAACAATTCGTTTGGTGTAACAATAAACGGTTTCTTGGGGAAGTGCTTGATGTTTCCGGTTATAAGGAATGCATCGTCAGCTCTCTTTTTCAGGAAAAAGCACAACTATGTGTGATGCATCATAAGAAGAAGTCAACAAATCCTCATCTAATAGATGCATAGTGCCATTACTATAAAGAGTTTTAGATTAAACATCTTCCACATACTCATGCGGTCTTTCTACATAATCCCTAACTTTATAATCACCAATCATTTCATACTTGTTATCTTGATTTCCTGTTAAATTTGTGTTAGCATTATCACCTAAAATCGCATCAAAAAAAAATTTTTCGAGATACTCATATTTTGAATAAATCCCTTGTGATGCCCACACTAATGCGTTTCTCACATAAGCAGAATGAACTTTGAAAAGTTCGTGTTTCACATCAAATCCTAATGAATTGGCAAGTAATACTGCAAAAACAATGATCGACCTTGTGTTACCTTCTCTAAAGGGATGTATCTGCCAAATATTTGCGATAACTCTTACAAGACGAAAAACAATATCTTTATCATTTTCACTATTTCTTTTGAGCTTTGAAATTTCTTTCATTGCAGTATTAAGTTGTTTTTTTATTTCTTTTGGGACAGTATATTTTACAGTATCTCCACCAAGGATATCTTCATTTTTTATAATCTGAATAGTACGAATTTCACCAGCCCAGTCATAGATTTGACCAAATATAGCATAGTGAATATCCAATAGTGTTTTACTATCAAACTTATCATATTTATAATTATGGATTGCGAGCATAGCTAAATTTGTTATATCAGCCTCAGCTTTTGCAAATAATTCTCTGTCCTTAATGTTAGCAAGGTTTTTCAAAACATCTGAATCATCATATAAATAAGGATCACTCATTGCTTGCCTCCGTAGAAAACCCATACATTGCAAGAGTTTCGTTAAATAAAGATAGGAATGATTTATCGCCATTTTTCCAGTCAGTTATTTTGTTTTCTGTCGCATCACTTATATAAACACCTTCAATAGCATTCATAGCATTAGCAAAAGATATGCTTTTATCTTTTTGTTCAGTTGTAAGCATATCCATATTAAAAGATAATTTTAAAAGCATAAGTTCACGACAAAGCTTTTTATCAATGAGTTTAGCCGCCTGGTCAAGCTCTAATAATCTATTTTCTATTTGTGGAATTTCGATTTTGTATTTTTTTGACAACTCAATCTTTGATGAAATATTTTTGATTTCAGCTTTTTTAATATATTTACTTACAACTTTTCCATTCACCCTATTTTGAAGATAAAAATATTCTTTACCATTAATTGTTTTCTTTGAAATATACCCTTGTGGTAAAGTATCTATTTTGGATTGCATATTTTGTAGTTTTTTCAGCAAGCTATTGTACTCGCTGAATACTATATTAATCATCAAATCCACCCCCATATCTTATTGTATCAATTATAGCACATAATAACCCACTTTTCAATGTTTTTTATAATTTTGTAGGTTAATATTTTTAGTTTAAATTCATAGTTTTGCCTTTATGAATAACGATACTTTCATCTAAACAATAAACAGTACATATAGTGCAATATTAGTATATTCAATTTATAACTTACCTATTCTATCATATCTACTTTCCCAATCTCTAGGTAATATCTCAAATAAGTAAAGATCGAATTTAGCTTTTCCAACAACTTTAATAATATCCTTTTTAAGAGCTTTGCCATCATTATCATTTAAAATTTTCTTTAATGCATACATTCTAGAAAACAAATCTGTATTTGAAACTAAAATATTTTCATCATCATAAGCAGATAATACTATAGATGATGTTTTGCCTATTAATTTGTTGTGGTGAGCACATACATTTCTTAAACTCCTAACAGCATCTATCCAGGTATCCATTTGCTTAGTTACTTCTTTGCCGTACTTAGGTTTAGAATATCCATAGCGAAGAACTTCTTTTCTTAGATCTCCTCTTAAAAATGAATATATATTGGTCACAATTCCGAATTCAAAATAGGCAAAAAAACTTTTCAAACGCCTTGCCTTGTGATATACTAATAGCAAGGCGAAAGATAGATTGCATTACCATCTTGATTTGGGCAGTAAAAAAATCCACTTACAAAAATGCGATGAAAAATGCAGCATCGTTAGGGCTACTTTTGAAAACTTCTTTTTCAAGCACTGTGAACAAACCAACATAGATAAGAAGTTTTATATCAATATGGGCTATCTGTTGGGATTACTTGATACTGAGGTCGAATATCTGCTAAGGCACAACGGCTATACCCTACAATTATGGGGCAAGACTTTTGACTTCATTTTTGAGAGTAGTTTTATGTGTTCGTTCGGTAGAGATTACACTATTGCACTAATAGAAAAGGTAAATATGGAACTGAAGAAAGAGTTTGGAGATAAATCCACCTTAAAACTCATTGATTATAAAGGGAGAAAACAATGTTAGACAATAAATTAGGTATCACAACAGAAGCCGAACTTGCTGTTGCTGAAGAAAAAATAAGTAAAGTGAAAGCCTATGAACTTTTTGACCAAGGCATTTTTGACACCTTAGACAGTGGCAAGTTTTCTTCCTTATCCTTTATTCATAAGCACTTGTTTGGTGAAATTTACGACTTTGCAGGAAAGATGCGAACAGTGAATATAGCAAAGAGCAGTTTCAGATTTGCTCCTGTGATGTATTTGGAAGCATCTTTAAAGCATATCGATGCTATGCCAGAAGCACAGTTGACCAGATTATAGAGAAGTATGTAGAAATGAATATAGCCCATCCATTTAGGGAGGGTAATGTCGCAGTACAAGGATTTGGCTTGATTTGATGCTACGAAAAAATCTAAGTCAAGTGGTGGACTGGAGCAAGGTTGACAAATCGGACTATCTGTTAGCGATGGAGCGAAGCCCTATCAAAGACATTGAAATAAAGCACTTGCTAAAACAGGCTTTAACCGATGATGTGAACAATAGAGAAGTCTATATTAAGGGCATTGATGCGAGTTATCATTATGAGGGCTATTATGTATTCAAAGCGGAAGATTTGATTTAGCGATAATATAGGGAAGATATATGAAAACTTTGCGAACAAAATCGTATTGAGTGCGTACTCCGAATGGATAGAATGTGTCTCATTCCCAAAATTGCTAAAAAGCCAGTTGATAAGAGAATTAAAAATAAGGATGGTGCTATACAATGATCAATATAGCTATTTGTGATGATGAAAATACATTTATTGAAAACAATAAAATGATTTTAGACAAAGCATTAAACGAGCTTCATGTGACAGCACAAATAACTACCTATCAAAATAGTGCCAATCTTTTAGCAGATATTACAGATGATAATAAGCAATTTGATTTGATACTTCTTGATATTGAAATGCCAAAACATAATGGTATGGATATTGCGCGGAAAATTAAACCATTTCTTCCAAACTCAAAAATCATTTTTATTACTTCACACATGGAATTTGTATTAGATGCTTTTGAGCTTACTATCTTTAGATATGTACCAAAACACGACACAGAGAACAGGCTATATAAAGCGATTTGCGATGCACTTAAAATTGCAGTAATTGAAAATGATAAATTTTATCAAATATCCATAGGGAAATCAGTTAAAAAAATTTTGCTCAAGGAGATTTATTATATAAAGCGTGATGGAAAAAATGCGGTATTTATTCTTGATAATACAGAGGAAAAAATACGAAAACCTCTAAAAAATATTTTTGAAGAAATTTCATTGCCTGAATTTATATTTATCGATAGAGGTGTTATTGCAAATCTTATCCATATCATGAAAATATACAACGGATATGCTTGTTTTAGAAATGGTGAAAAAATTGCAATTAGTCGTTCTCATATAAACGAAGTAAAATCACATCTTAATAAGTATTGGGGGGAACGCATATAATGGATATTGTATTATCACTTATATCAAATATTTTGCTTTCTTTTGGTGCTATTCTTATTATTGAAAAAACAATTAAATGTATGTTAGAAAAGAAAGTTTACATACTTGTTTCTTTGCTATCTGGTGTAGTGTTGACACTGATGATATTTTTCTCTCTTCCGTCTTATGTTGTAGCGGCTGTTTTTGCCGTTTGTGTGAGCTTACTATTTGCAAATACAAGAAGAATGTCATTTTTTTTAGCATTCAATATTACAGTCGGCATATTGTTTTACGACTTTTTCATATCTTCTATTCTTGCAATATACACTGGCAATTTAGAATTTACAAATCCTTACTATATCATAAATTTGATAGTTGCAATTGTATTTCGACTTGTATTAGTTATCATCGGTTTAAATTACTATAAAATAAAGAAAGACTATTTTAATATAACAACAATACTTGGATTAATTGCTTTGATTTTCTTTGCTGAAAAAATTTCTGATGTATATGGCAATGATGATATATTCTTTACTTGGCTCATTTTATATATCATTTTTATCGGTGGAACACAAGTATATAGAATAAATATTTTGTACGAAAATGAGAAACTTGCAAAAATGCTTTTAGAAGAACAAGAAGAACTGTTACAAAGAGAAATTCATATCATAGATGAAACTTATAATGTTAATAGAGAGCTTTATCACGATATGCACAATCATATAGTAATTCTAAAAGACCATTTAGCAAAAGGAGAACTAGGGCAAGCAAAAGATTATTTAGATGAAGTTTATGCACCTATTTCAAAAATTATAAAGACAAGCTACACAGGTAATAAATCTGTGGATTACTTGCTTAGTCATAAAATAGATATAGCAAATAGCAAAGGAATTACTGTATCTGTGAATGCAGAATTTCCGATTAACACAAGCATTGTCATATCCGATTTATGTGCAATATTAGGCAATATGCTTGATAACGCTATTCGTGGAAATGAGAATGTAAAGCAAAAAATCATAGATGTCAAAATCAGAAGAATAAATGATATGCTAATTATTAAAGTGGTAAATCCTACTTGTGATGAGCTTTCTCACGATGATTTTTCTACTACAAAAGATGATAAATCACTGCACGGAATAGGTTTAAAAAGTATTGATAGACTTGCACATAAATATGATGGTGATATGCGAGTTTCTTATGAAGATGGCTTGTTTATCAACACAGTTACCCTATCATATTCTGCTGTTTTGAAAAATTAATACAGTTCACGGACAAATTCCTACCATTCGCGGACATTTTCGCATAACCTTCGTTTTTAAGCTACAATGTAATTGTAGTAAATTAGAAACGGGGGTTATTTTTATGAAAACATTTTACATTAGATTAGGTATGAGTATTCTTTGGCTAATTATCAGTATCTCGAACATATTTACTCACAATTATACGACTGTGGCTATTTATGTTGTTATTTCAATAATCTTTTTTGTATTTGCAGCAAAGCCAATAAAGATAATAAAAGAAAAAGTGAGGTGATTTATGCGACATTCAATCATTAGAATTATATTAGGTGTTATTTTTATTATATCTGGAATACCAACCATTGTAACAGGATTTGGCATTATTTTCTTGCTTACAGGAATTGCATTTCTTTCATCTGGTATAAAACTTTTTAAGGAGCATAAGGATAATGAAAAATAATCAAGATAGAACTTTATTAAGCATAAGCAATTTAAAGGCGTGGTATAGCAAAGAAAAACTTGTATTAAATGATTTTTCTCTTAACTTATATAACAATGAATGTGTTGGACTAATTGGCTTGAATGGTGCAGGAAAGACAACTTTTATAAAAGTTGTTGCAGGACTTCTCACAAGTTATGAGTGTGATAATAAAGTTTGGATTGGTGGTAATACTGGCTTTCGCTCAGAGAGTTTTAAGAAAGAACGATATGTAAGCTTTGCTGATGAAAGTGGGTTTTTATATCTTACATTCAATGAATATTTAGACTATGTATTTGACTCTTATGAAAAAGCGCGAGAAGATATTGCACATCTCATAGAGGGTTTTAATTTTGAAAACTATACCAATGTTTTAATTAAGGAATTATCAACAGGTAATAAGAAAAAAGTATCACTAATTACAGCTTTTGCATTAAAACCGAAGTTACTTTTACTTGATGAGCCTGTAAATGGACTTGATTTTGAAAGCACAGAATTTCTCTATAAACTTATGAATGAATATAGTGGGTTTGGTACGATACTTTTTTCATCACACATCTTGGAAAGCATCTGCCTTATTTCTGATAGAGTGTTACTTTTAAAAGATGGGAGGATAGAACGCACCTTTGATGATTTGGAAATTAATGCAGATAGCATAAGGGAGGCTCTGAATGATGTTTAGTTTATTTTATAAAAAAATCATCGGTAGAAAACTGATAGACATTATAAAGCCTATCCTTGTGGCAGTTATTCTTTATTTATCACTTAGCAACTTGAAATATGTAGCCTACTCAAATAATAACATTCTCAAGTATTTTGCTTTTGTGTTTTGTAGTGGTATTGTATTCAAACTTGTAAATGAAAATGAGTATATTTTTAAACTCAGTGAAATTCTTATGTTGCCGATTAGTAAATTGAGTTTCAACTATTCGTACTTGTCAGTGCTGATTTTGTATGCCATAGCTACAAAACTTATGCCAGTTGTCGCAATTATATTTGCATTTGGCTCATTATCATTAAATGCTATAATCAGCACTGTTGTATTTGCTATAAATGGATCTATTGCAGTTTATTTGTGTAAAGGATATTTATCAGCACGAAAAATATTTACATCAATATTGGTTTTTGCAGTAAACCTTGCAAATGTGTTACTTGTAAACAGTTTGCTTTTTGCATTAGCTACTATGTTTATTATGTTGATATGTGTTTTATTTTTAAATCCATATTGGTATTTAGGTGGATATCAAACATCAAGAAGCAAACAAATTAAATACAATAAAAGGAATAGTCTTGTCATTTTGAGATGTTTTATTCGGTATATGTTAGACCATAAAATTTATTTAACAAACACAATAGTGTTATATGGACTTTCTATCGTACTTCCAATGTTTTTAAAAGATTTATTTCCTATCTGTCTTGCAATACTCAGCGTAAATACTCCAATAGGGATATTTATATCTTCGCAGAAAGGTTTAGGAGATATGCTTGATGTGCTACCAAGCCAAAAGAAGAAATTTATGTTTCCGTACGCTATGATTTGTCTAACATCAAGCCTTATAGCTAACATAATTGCTGTGGTCAGCAATTATGTTATTGGTGAACTAAGTTTTCTAAATATCTTTTTGGCAATAGTATTCGCTTTTATAAACACACTCATTATAGCCACTTTAGAAGCAAAATATAGAATCAAAAACTTCAATGTAGAAAGCGATTTATGGCATAATCCACGAAAATATATTTCTCCTGCTATTTTGTTTGTAATAGCAAGTGTTGTGGTTATTTTAATCAATTAAGAAATGCTATATATTTTTTGATATAAAAAATCAAAACTAAAAAGTCTATTTTGTTTAAATTTCCTCTTTATTTAGATGGTGAGCAGTTTCGTGGGTCTTTGTGGGATAAAAGTACGCACGTTTCCACATGTGGAGTTTGAGGGAAAAGATCGACGCATCTTACTTTTTCTACCTTGTATCCATTTTGCAAGAATTCTGGCAAATCTTTTTGCAAAGATGTCGGTTTGCAAGAAATATAAATGAAGGTATCTGGGTTGTAGTCGATTATTTTTTTAAGTGCCTTTGGATGTATGCCTTCACGTGGTGGATCTAATATAATTATATCCGGTTTGTTGGAGCCGTCTATGGTAGTTAATTCGTCTATTTTTTCTAATACGTCTCCTGCTATAAACGTACAGTTTTCAATGTTGTTGAGTTTCACATTTTCATTTGCCTTAACTACTGCTTCTTCTACTATTTCTATACCTATAACTTTTTTTGCGTTTTCAGATACTATTTGGCCAATAGTTCCTGTGCCTGAGTATAAGTCATATATAGTTTTGTCTTTTGTTTCTCCTATAAATTCTCTGACTACAGAATATAGTTTTTCTGCGCCTAAAGAGTTTGTTTGAAAGAATGAAAAAGTTGAAATGTTAAATTTCAAACCTAAAATTTCTTCTACTATCTTATCTTCTCCAAATAAAACTTCGAATTTTTCTGCTTTTACTACGTCTGCAACTGAGTCAGTTATAGAGTGTGCTACACATTTAAGTTCACCTTTTAGTTCTATTTTTAACAACATTTCAAGAAATTCTGTTTTGTTTAACGTGCCTTGAGACGAAGTTGCAAGATTTAATAAAACATCTCCTGTTTTAACACATTTTCTTACTACGAGGTGTCTTAAAAAACCTATCTTAGTCTTTTTATGATAATACGTTTCGTTATTTCCTTGGAAATAATTTAACACATTTGTCAAAATATTCCTGAAATCTTCGTCTACTATCTGACAATCATTTACTGTAACTATTTCGTAATATCTGTTTTTCATATGCATGCCTAGTGTCAATGGTCCGTCTTTCACATCATCACCAAAGGAAAATTCCATTTTGTTTCTATACTCGTACTCGGTCGGACTATTTACTATCGGTAGCATCTCATAGTCGTCTGTAACTTGATTTAATATTTTTGTTACTTGAGCTTGTTTTAATTCTAGCTGTTTTTCATATGGAACTGTTTGATACAAGCACCCGCCACATTTTCCAAAGTGTTCGCATTTATGCGGTATTTCATAATCTGCCTGTTTCACAACTTCTACTAATCTGGCTTCTGCTTCAGTCTTGCCAACTTTTTTTATTTTAACTTTTACTATTTGACCGATGGATGCACCTTTTACTACTATTTTTTTACCTTCATATTCTCCGATCGCCTTGTTTGGAAATCTAATTTCACCTATCTTGATTTCCACTATATCATTTCTTTTCATTTATGAATTTACCTTTCATACGAAATACATCTCTTAGTTTGTATAGTTTTTTAGAACAAATATTATAAATATTCTGGGAGTTCTCCTTCTTCACAATACATAAAGTCTTCGATTTTATCTATGCCTTCAGTAATTTTAGACAATGGCATTTTCATATATTTTGCATGTGCTGTAGCTGCTATATCACCATTTTCTAGGATGATCTCGCCTTCACCTTCAAATATTAGCCTTGAGTTTTTTGTTACTCTACCTATTGCTGTCAATTCAACTCCTACAGGAACTGGTTTTTTGTATCTTACTGTCAATTCAGCTGTTACTCCCCAAGTTTCTGGTTCATCAATCATTATTACTCTGCCAACAAGTTCATCTAAAACTGCAGAAATTACTCCGCCATGTACTCTGCCTGGATAGCTTTGGTGAATTTCTTTTGCAGTAAACACTCCTATTAACTCTTTATTTTCTGTTTCATAAAACTTCACTACTAATCCTGCAGGATTTTCTGTTCCACATACAAAACAATCTTTGCTTACGTATTGTCTACCAACTATTTTATTTTTCATTTTTACCTCATATTTTCTAATATATTTACGTTTTGCATTGAATTTGGTCAATAATGATTTCACACATTTTTTCGATTGCAGAGTACAAAACATCGCTAGGTTCTATATCGGCTAACGCTCCTGCATAGTGCACAAATCCATATGCTGAAAAATCTTGCCCTTTGATTAAATTTGATGGTACAGGTATAGTAATCATTCCGTTATGTTGTGCGAATGTATTGATCGCATTAAGGCACAGGTGCCCTCCGCCTTCTGCGTTACCTGCACTAGCAAATGCAAATATTTTTTTACCATAAAAGTCAGCATTTTCCCAGTAGTCAACAAATTTATCCATGAAAACTTTCATTTCTGCTGATACATTTCCAAAGTATGTTGGAGAACCAATGATAAGTGCATCGCTCTCTAACAATTCTTTGAAATCATATGTCTCAACACTTTCTATTTCTTTTTTATACCTTTTAGCAAAATCAAAAGTATTAGATAATTCTTCAAAGTCATCGTCGTAAACTTTAAACAAATTAGTTTGAATGCCTTTATTAGTTAATGTATCATAAAATTTTTTAGCTAATAAATAATTGTTTCCGCTTACGCTATGAAAAACAATTGATATTTTCTTCATTTTATTCCTCCAAAATACTGCTTAATTAACATGCTTCTAAAGATTTAGAAGTTAAATATTGTTTAATTTCTTCAGCCGTTCCTAGTTTTAATGCTTCTTCTAGCATGAGTTCACAATCTGATTTTTTTAGTTGCCTTATCTGCTTTCTAATCGATAGTATCGAGGATGGAGGCATGCTGAATTCGTCTAAGCCCATACCAATAAGCAGTGGTATCAGTTCGCTTGAACTAGCCATATCTCCACACATACCTACCATTATTCCTGCTTCATGCCCTTTTTGTATTACGTATCTTATTAATCGTAGAACCGCTGGATCACATTGATTGTATAGGTAGCTAATTCTAGAGTTCATTCTATCTGCGGCAAGCATGTATTGCATTAAGTCATTGGTACCTATGCTGAAAAAATCAACTTCTCGGGCTAACACATCCGCGAGTACTGCAGCTGAAGGTATCTCTATCATGATGCCTAGTTGTATAGAGTTGCCTACTATAAAGCCTTCGTTGATTAGCTCTTCTTTGGCTTCAAAATATAATTTTTTGGCTGCTTTTAATTCTTCTAGATTCGATATCATCGGAAACATGATTTTTATATTTCCATGAGCTCCTGCTCTGATTATAGCTCTAAGCTGAGTCTTAAATATATCTGTTTGTTCTAGACATAATCGTATTGCTCTATATCCTAAAAATGGATTTTCTTCTTTTGGTATGTCTAGATAATCTATGTTTTTATCTCCACCTACATCTAGTGTTCTTATTATTACGCTTTTGTTTCCTAGTTTTTCTATTATTTCTTTGTATGCTATGAATTGTTCTTCTTCTGTAGGCAATCTGTCTCTACTCATATATATAAATTCAGTTCTTGTTAGTCCTATACCTTCGGCATCATTGTCTAATGCGTAAGAAATATCTGATGGCAAGCCAATGTTTGCTTCAAGTTTAGGTGAAAATCCATCTGTTGTGATAGTTTCGAGACCTTTTTGAATTTTTAGCTCTATTTTTCGCGATTCATAAATTTTCTTTTTTAATGTCAATTCTTCAAGAATTTTATCTTTTGGATCAGTAAAAATTTCACCAGTCATTCCATCACAAATAATCAGATCATTGTCTTGAACTTTGTCGAATATGCCATCTACGCCTACAACTGTTGGAATTTCTAATGTTTTTGCTATGATTGCTACGTGTGATGTTTTTCCACCTTTTTCGAGTATTATTCCAGATACATTAGCTATATCCATATGTGCAGTTTCCGAAGGTGATAAATCTTTTGCTACAATAACAGTATTTGGTTTTAGCTGACTAAAGTTTACTTCGCTTGTGCCGATAATTTTTTTTGTTAATCTGCTGAAAATATCTTTTAAATCGTCAGCTCTGTATATCATGAATTCATCATCTATGTTTTCTATCATTTTGATGTAATTATCAAAGATTTTTTTTACTGCGTATTCGCAATTTATTTTTTGGTTTGTGACGAGTGCTTTAATTTCATCAAACACTATTTCATCTTGTAAAATCAATTCGTGTGCATAAAAAATTTCGGCTTCTTTATCGCCTATATTTTTAGCAGTAATTTCAAACAACTTTTTTGTGTCTTCTATGCAAACAGATATTGCGTTGTCAAGTTTTTTGATTTCTTTATCTACATCATCAATTTTTAGTTTTTTTATGTTTTCTGTTTTGCGTTCTACTTTTAAAATATTACCTATTCCAACTCCGTATGATACACCTATTCCATTCATGTGAACCTCATTGATTAATTGATTTTACTGTCGTCGATTTTATTGTACATTAATGTAGATTATATTTCTTTTTTAGCTATTTGTCAATGTTTTATTGCTATTCACAATGGATGTGTTAAAAGGTTATTATTCACAGTCTATACCTGATGTTAAAAGGGAAAAAATAGTAAAATATGGAAGCCTTATGGAGATTGGATTAAGTTATGTGAAGTTTTATAAGCGTTATAGTCATCTTATGGCTTATCCCTAGAGATATACAGAGTTATGACTTTGCGAATAAAACCGATCATGCCCTAACCCCATTTTCTAAATGAAAATGGCGGTAGGTCATATGCATGGAGAACCAAATATTTGTGAGTATAACGAGCAAAAAGTTCTGCGCCATACAACTTCCCAATCGGAGTACTCGCAACAGATTTTATTATTTTTCCTGTTGAAATTTCATTTGACTGTTAATAATAAGAATGTTTTAACCCAGTATTAAAATGTAATGAAAATGTTATATACAAATTTTAATTGTCTGTTATAATTAAATATGAACAATTTTTTATTTTAATTTGATTTGCAAAATAAATGAGAGAGGATGAATTTATGAAAATAACTAATTTTGTTTCTAAATTTAAAGTTAAAACGATAAGTGTTTTAACATCTTTATTGCTTTTAAATTCAATTTTTTCACCTATGTATTCTAGTATAGCTTACGCAGAAGATGATTCTAATGTTACTATAATACTAAATGGTGAAAAGTTTTCATCAGAAGTTCAAGCATTTTTTAAAGATAACAGAACAATGGTACCTTTGAGAGCTGTTTCTGAGGAATTGGGAGCTGAAGTCATTTGGGACGGAGAGTACGGTTCTGTTACAATTTCTAAAGATGGCTCACAGGTGGAATTGTTTTTAGACAATCGAATAGTAGCGTATACTAGCAATGGTGTAACTACATATGATGTTTCTGACGTTGCTCCAGTAGCCATTGATGGTTCTACTTTTGTACCTTTAAAACTAGTAGGAAATGTATTAGGCTTGGATGCAACTTGGGATGCCTCTACAGGGTATGTGCATCTGGATGATAGTATCACTAATGAAAAATTGAATTTTTTCGACTTAGAGATTTCAAATATTTATGATGGACAGATAATTTCAGGCGCTACTCAGCTTTCTATAAGCGGCGCTCATACGCTACCATCCAATGCTTATAGATTGAGTTATTTTTTACTTGATAGCGATACAGGTATGGGGAAAATAGTAGCACAAACTAATGATTTTAGCGAAACTATAGAATTCTTGCCTGATATGTCTTTGGAAGGCAGTGGCGCATTAGCTGCAGTAGTTTTTGATAGTCAAGGAAATTTCATCGCTGGAACTGCTAAATCTGTAATTGTTGATATCGCTCACAATGTCACACTTACAGGTGTAACGGAAGGCGAATGGCTAACTACTACTACTCCATTGACGTGTGATCTTAATTTTGTTCCTGAATTTGTTAAATATGAAATACATTATCCAAATAGAGAAGTTGCGATGGATCCATATATCACAGAAGAAATTGATCCGTTTGGAAGTTTTGGATATTATGTAGAACCTTTTGAAAATGGGCTTGTATCATTAAGAGTTGTAGCTTATGATTCTAATGCTACTCCTTATTATAGTGATTTTATAAATGTAAATGTAAGCGCTACATATCCTCCACCTGCTGCTCCATATGTGAATTTAAACTATATTGACTTAGAAAGTGTCGGAGTAGTTCCTGTTACTCTATCTATTTCAAGAAATTTTGAGAATGTTAGCTCCACAAATTATTATGCTAAAAATGTAACTACAGGTGAAGTTAAACTTTTACACCAAGTAGGATATGGAGATTATAGTTGGTTTCCAGGTCCAGATATGGCTGGAACTTGGGATTTATACGTAACTTGCTCGACTAATGCAGGCAATACTTATACTAGTAATACAAGAAGAGTGACAGTTCCTAATACTACTAGCCTTACATTGAAAGGTATCGGTCCAAACGAAGTTATCACAGAGGCATTTTCTATAAGTTCTAGTGCTAATGTAAGCGTGACGGATGTGTCTTATGTACTAAGTAATCCACATAATGGTTCACAAGTCACTATCGGAGTAGCATCTGATACTTCTACTGAAGTTACTTTTACTCCTACTGATATAAATGAGGGTGTGCGCCATATTCAAGCTTTTGCTACTACTTTAACAGGTCAAGTAATTAAATCAGAAGTTGTGCCGATAGAATTTTACTTTGGCGAGTTGTTCGGAGCTCAACCGATAGTTGCACAAGAAAATTTTATAGATTTTGTTACACCTATGGCTGTTCAAACTCTTAAGAAAAATGGTATGTCTGCTTCTTTACAGATCGCTCAAACTATATTGGAAACTGGTTGGGGTCAATCTGTACCTGTAGATAGATATTCTGGGTTATTTTCTAACAACTTGTTTGGAATAAAAGGAACAGGTGATGCAGGTTCGGTGCTTGTTGGGACTTGGGAAGAATATTATGGAACAGTTTATCGAATTGATGACTATTTCAGAGCTTATTCTTCGCCTGAGATAAGTTGGAATGACAAAGAAAAACTTGTTTTGGATAATGATAGATATAACCCTTATGAAGAGGTAATGTATGATTATGTTCAAGGTGCATATGCGCTAAAAAGATGTGGCTATGCAACTGATAGTGCTTATGCGTTTAAACTTATCTATCTTGTAGATAGATATAATTTAGATGAACTTGATAATCAAAAAATTTAAAAAACTCTGTTCTAATTCACACTATTATGGTATACTTAAGAGGTGTTGTAATATTTTAGGTACATTTCGCAGATGAACGACCTTCTGCGAAAGTACTTATTATAATAAAATTTGGAGGTATTTATATGAGTAAAATTGTGGTAGTAGGAGCAAATCATGCAGGTACTTGTTGTGTAAACACTATTTTAGACAACTACAAGGGGAATGAAGTTACAGTGTTTGATTCAAACAGCAATATCAGCTTTTTAGGGTGTGGCATGGCACTATGGATAGGTAAACAAATAGACGGACCAGATGGACTTTTTTATTCTTCTAAGGAAAAACTTCAAGAAAAAGGTGCAAAAATCTACATGGAAACACGTGTTGATTCTATCGATTTTGAAAAAAAGATAGTTTATGCTACGGGAAAAAATGGTGAAAAACATGAAGAAACGTATGACAAATTAGTTTTAGCGACTGGTTCATGGCCTATAGAGCCAAATATTCCTGGCGCAGATTTAGAAAATGTTCAATATGTAAAGCTTTATCAGCACGCAGAAGAAGTAATTAAAAAATTAGACAGTGATGATAGTATTAAAAATGTTACTGTTGTAGGTGCAGGATATATAGGTGTTGAACTTGCCGAAGCTTTCCAAAGATGGGGAAAAAATACTACTCTTATAGATATTGCAGACTGCTGTCTGTCAACTTATTATGATGATGTTTTCACAACTAAAATGTCAGATGTTTTGAAAAAAAACGGAGTCAATTTAGAATATGCACAAAGAGTTGTGAAAATTGAAGGAACGAATCACGTTGAAAAAGTCATAACTGATAAAAAGGAAATTGATGCAGATATGGTTGTTTTAGCAGTAGGTTTTAATCCAAATTCAAGTTTAGGAAAACAAAACTTAGAGCTATTTAAAAACGGTGCCTATAAGGTAGATTTGACTCAGATGACTAGCATGCCAGATGTTTACGCAATAGGAGATTGTGCAACAGTATATGATAATTCAATCAAAGATACAAGTTATATCGCTCTCGCTACAAATGCTGTACGTTCGGGAATAGTGGCTGCACACAATGTCTGTGGTACTAAACTTGAATCTATAGGAGTGCAAGGTTCAAATGGAATTTCAATCTACGGATATAACATGGTTTCAACTGGACTCACGCTTAAGCAAGCGCTTAATAATGGCTATGATGCTGATTGTACTGATTTTACAGACAACCAAAAGCCTGAATTTATCAGAGAAAACCAAGAAGTGTCTATTCGTATAGTATATGATAAAAAAACTAGACGAGTACTAGGTGCACAGATAGCGTCGTATTATGATGTTTCTATGGGAATACACATGTTTTCATTGGCTGTGCAAGAAGGGGTTACTATAGATAAATTAAAACTTTTAGATATATTTTTCTTGCCTCATTTCAATAAACCGTATAATTATATTACGATGGCTGCATTAACAAGCAAATAAAAAGCAGGGCTTATATAGCCTTGCTTTTTTAATATAACTATTTGTGCATGAATTTCTAGTTTTCATTTTGGCTTGTTCTTACATTGAAACCATTTTTCTTTAATGCATTTATGATTTTATCAAAATCTTCACAATCTACACTCAAGTAGATTTCCTGTAAGTTCATTACGTTTGTATCTATTTGCACGATGTTCTTTATATTTCCACCAGCTTTTGCAATCGTGTCTGTCATTTTTGCTATAGTACCTTTGAAATTGCTTGTATAAACTGTTAACACATTTACTCTGTCCCCAAAAATATTTTGATATTGTTTGAAGATAGACTGATGTGTAACTATTCCTTGCAACTCATTTTTTTCATCTACTATAGGGATAAATCTATATTTTGATGTAATGAAAATTGCTGCTGCATCTTCAATCGGAATATTTTGACTTATTGTAATAATATGTGTTTTTACAAAGTCTTCTATGCTTTTTTTCAAAAATTCTAATTTTGAAACCGAATCATAATTTTTAAAATATTCCTCAAACACAGTTTCTTTAGAGAATACTCCAAAAAATTTATTTTCTTTCAAAACAGGCAAAGACAATAATCTGTTTTCCTCAAGTAGGTTGAGTGCTTCTTCAACTGTTGTGTCTGCATTCAGGCATACTAACTGATTAGATGGAATCATTATCGCTTTTACTAACATAATTTTTACCTCCGAAAATTACAATCTTAATAGTTGTATTGTAGCATAACACATAGTACTTGTCTATAACATATTTAAAAAAATCATCTCTTACATCCGTTATTCATTGCTATTCACAGTCGATTTCTGGAGTAAATAAGGAAAAAGTAATAAAATATGGAAGTCAGATACTCAAATTATTAAGTTGTGTTTAAAGTTTTTAATAAACTGTATCATTGTCTATATCGCCGAATATATTTTCTGCTATTTCTAAGAATTTTTTTGGTAATTTGGCTATGATTTTTTTTCGTTCCAAATAATGTAACGGTTCTTCGCATTTCATAAAAGAGAGTTTATATGCATGCAAAAATTGTGTAGACAAATCAAATTTTTGAGATATTTTTTGATTTAAAGCTCTATTCCCATATTTAGTATCTCCTATTATAGGAAAACCTGCCTGCGCTAAGTGCGCCCTAATCTGATGAGTTCTTCCCGTTATTAGATTTACTTCTACGAGTGTAAAACCATCTCTATACATGATAGGTTTTACTATTGTTTCCATATCTTTGCCTTCATCACTGTCAGAATTTAAGACAGTTATCATATTCTTTTTTTCACTTTTAACCATTTTGTCTCTTAATACTATTTCTTCTTTTAGGTTTCCACCTACTATTGTCAGATAATATTTGTCTATGCAATTTTTTTCTTTTAACATTTTGTTGAGCACCTGCACAGATTTGCTTGTTTTTCCAAACATTACAAGTCCTGTAGTGTTTCTATCAAGCCTATTTACAGGTGCAGGCGAAAATGTTCGTTCTAAATTTGGTGAATAATCACCTTTTTCAATCAAATATGATATAACTTGATTTGCCAAATGATTTTTCTTTTCTGTAGCATCGCCGTGTGTTAATAGCCCCAACGGTTTTTCTGCAATAAGTATATTTTCATCTTCGTATGCAATGTTAAATTGCTTTTTTGTTTTGATATTTTTTTTGTTTTCTGTCAATTTCGCCAACTCATCATCGCTAATGTACAAGTTTAGCTCATCACCAACATTTAGAAAAGTTTCTATTTTTGCTCTTTTGCCATTAATTTTTACATCTTTTCTTATGAGTTTGTAAATGTGGCTTAGAGGTGCATTTTTTAAATATTTTTTTAGAAATTTATCTAATCTTTGATCTTTTTCATTCTCTTTAATTATTAGCTTTATCATAAGGTGATTATACATTATTTATCTGGAGATTTCAATTTATATTTTCACCCAAAATTGCTGTAAATACCAAAAGGTAATGGTAAATCTTAGTATCTTACCATCACCTTTTAATGAATAACATGCTTTTATCAATATTTTTTAAATTAATTTTTCATTATTTTTGCTTATTGAAATAATGTTTGTATTTGGAAATTTTGATTGAAAATCGTCTTTAAATATTTTGGTAGTTTTAAATATTTCACAAAAATGCATAGGTATAAAGATTTTGGGATTTAGTTTTTGTATGAAATATTCCCCTCCCAAATGATAGTTTTCTTCAAGCCTATCATCAACAGGAAAAAAAGCTATATCTATGTCTTTTGTTGCTTTTTCTACGATAATATCTATAGTTTTTTTGAATGATGTCTCCATGTTTTTTGCTTCATCTTCCGTATCACTATTCCATGCCCACCAATGCAAATCTCCTGCATGAAAAATGCTAATTTGTTCCTTTTTTATTAAGAATGCGACACCTTCGTCTGTCGAAAAAAAAGCTGCGATTTCTAAATCATCGACTTTGATTTCGTCTCTATGTTTCATAAAAACTATGCCTTCTTTTTTGTTGACTTCTTTTTTAATATCTCTGCTTAAAATGTATTGTGCATTTGAAAATCCAAATTCAAATACTTGTGGGTTAAAATGGTCAGAATGTGCATGTGAAAAAAATATGTATATTTTTTTTCCGGAGTCATTTATCTTAGTAATTAATTTTTCAAAATCAACATCATCTTTTTCAAAATTTTGAATATATTTCCAATAGTCAAACATCATATAGCAATCTTCAAGTTCTAAAATAAAACAGCTATGATATATATAGTAACAGTTTACTATTGAAGCTTGAATTTTGTCCATGATTACATCCTACCAGCAGAGTTCAAAACGTTAACTATTTTATGTCTTACCATTTCTTTTATAGCGTCTCTTGCAGGTCCTAAGTATTTTCTAGGATCGAATTCTGATGGATTTTCAGCTAATATTTTTCTTATAGATGCTGTCATTGCAAGTCTTAAGTCAGTATCGATATTGATTTTACATACTCCTAATTTTGATGCTCTTAATAGCATATCTTCTGGCACTCCTTGCGCGCCTGGTACCGAACCACCGTAATTGTTACAAAGTTCTACAAACGCTTTTGGAACTGTAGATGCTCCATGCAGAACTAGTGGAAAATCAGGTAAAAGGTTTGAAATTTTTTCTAATCTATCAAAGTCCAGTCTTGGCTCTCCTTTAAATTTATAAGCACCATGAGATGTTCCTATTGCTATAGCTAATGAGTCTACACCTGTTTCTCTAACAAATCTAACTGCTTCATCAGGGTCTGTAAAAGTAGCATCTTTTGCACTTACATTTACATCATCTTCTATTCCTGCTAATTTTCCCAATTCCGCTTCTACTACTACGCCTTTTGAATGTGCATAATCAACTACTCTTTTTGTAATTTCTATGTTTTGCTCTAAAGGATATTTTGAACCATCTATCATTACTGAAGTAAATCCCCCATCTATACAATCTTTACAGATTTCAAAATCATCTCCATGGTCTAAATGCAATACTATATCGATTCCCGTTTCTTCTACTGCTGCTTCTACTAGCTTTCTAAGATAAATCGGGTTTGCATACTTTCTAGCGCCTGCTGAAACTTGCAATATTAATGGGGCTTTTTCCTCTTTATGAGCTTCAACTATACCTTGTATAATTTCCATGTTATTAACATTAAACGCACCTACTGCATATTTGCCTTCATATGCTTTTTTGAATAGTTCTCTTGAAGTAATAAGAGCCATAATTAACTCCTCCTAGTTTTTATTTTTAATTTTAACAGATTTATTATACAACATGATTATTTATATTGCAATACTATGCTTTAAAACTAATTATTAAAATCTATATCTACAGGAAAAATTAATAAAATCTGTTGCCGAGTACTACGATTGGGAAGTTGTCCGACTCAGTTCTATTCGCAAAGTCATAACGCAGTGTATTTTTGAGGCTAAGCCATAAAATGACTATAACGCTCATAGAACTTCGCTCAACTTAATCCAATCTCCATAAGGCTTCCATATTTTATTAATTTTTCCTTTTAACATCAGACATTAACTGTGAATAGCAATAATCTATGAAAAAAATACTAAAGTGTTATTATTTCAAATCACAAAAAACCTACAGATGGTTTCTGTAGGTTTCATTTAAACGTGTTTAATCTTTTTTTTGTTCTATTAAGTTTTTCATTTCTTTGTTAAGCAATCTCGAATTTTCAGCAAAATAAAACTGAGTAATAAATGCTACTAAAAATATTGCTGTCCAATTGTTTACCACAATCATAGTACCTGCGAACTTTTCTACTGCAAAAAGTAATATGAGCGAAAACAATCCTGGCAATAACAATAATAATTCTGCATTGCTTTTAGCTTCTGAATTATCTGAAGATTTTTTTCTATCTGAAATGAATGAAATCAACATACCTATCATTAACAACATTGAACCAAATGTAAGCAAAATGTTTATTAAAGACCATTCTCCCTGATTAGTTGGTAACAAGCCATCGCTAAGTGGTATTTTGTTTTCTTCAATAGTTGAAATTGGAGCAACCGAAGTCGTTTCATTTGTGTCATTTGTTATTTCTATACTTTCACTTTGAGCAGAGTTACTCGATGAAACAGCTAAAGCGAAAGCTTGCGAAAATGACATGTTTGAAAAAATCAACACTAAAGATAACGCAAATGTTAAAATTTTAATCTTAAAAGATGATTTGCTTACTATTCTCATAATTACACCTCCTTCATGTTTAAATATGTAAAATACATTTGTATTTTAAAATCTTATTTAGTTTGAATTTTCGTCAGTATTGTCATCTCTCATAACATTAGAAATAATCATACCTGCGTGACCTAACAATACTACCGTCAGTAATATAGTCCACCCATCAGCAAATACCATGTTAGATGAAAAATCTTGACTTATTGCCAATATTAACACAGAAACCATAGTAAACATTAAACTTATAACTTTCATCATCTTAATTTGCTCTACTTTACCTTTTTCTGGTTTTCTGACGAGTTCCACAACAGACAGTATAACCATAATAGCAACAATTATTACGTTAGCAATAGAATAAGTGCGTGCTACACCTG
This sequence comes from uncultured Clostridia bacterium, assembly GCA_964371035.1. GTDB lineage: Bacteria > Bacillota > Clostridia > Tissierellales > Sedimentibacteraceae > UBA1535. The sequence goes on from CAYJLG010000008.1 coordinate 47,023, forward strand.
CTGATAGCGGAACTGCATTTTCATCAATTATTACTAACTCCGTTGGTTCATTTACTTGATGGTTAACTGCATTCGGATCGGAGGTTGTAGCCAAAACTGAAGGCACATAAAAACTTTGAAAGCATACAAGAGTTATTGCTAATAGCAAAAGTATCCTCTTATAATATTTATTTTTGTTAGCCATAGTCAGTCCTCCTATTTTTTATATTTTTAATTCAATTATCATACAACAAAGTTTATTCCTTTATTTCTATTTTACTATAGAATGATAAAAATTTCAATTGCAGTTCACGACTAAAACATGTAGTTCACGAAATAAATTGTATTTCTTTATAAAAGCAATATTATTTGTATATTCTCATTTCGCATTGTTTTAATCGCATTTTCAGGTCCATTTCAATGATAAATTAAAATTTATAAAAAAAATCAAATTTAAAGTAAGAATCCACTACTCACTTTAAATTTGATTTTAGTCATTACTATTTGCCAGATTGAATAAGAATTCTTGATATTTTTTCTTTACATCAGCTCTATTTAACCTTGAAACTGGTATTTCTTTTCCGTTAGATAAAACTAGATTTTCTGAGGAAAAATTTTTAATATATTTTAAGTTTACTATGAAGCTTCGTTGAGCTCTTACAAAAAATTCATCTCCTATAGCATCCATAATAGAGCTTAGTGTAGTATAAGTTTCAATGTTATTTTCTTCTGTACACACAGTAGATGTTTTATTAAAAGATTCAATATAAATAATTTTATCTACAGGTATAGGTAAAGACACTTTTCCTGTTTTTATTTCGATCATTTTAGATTGAGCTTTATTTAATTTGCTTAAGCATCTTTCCATAGCGTCATACACGTCTTTTTCAGATAGCGGTTTTAATAAATAATGTGTAGCATTTAAACTAAATGCCTCTATTGCATGTTCTTTACTAGATGTAGTGAAAACTACTTTAGATCTTTCTGAAACGTTTAGTTGTTGAACTAATTCAACTCCGTTTTTATCTCCTAAATATATATCCATAAAAACTATATCAAAATCTCTGTCCGAATTAATAAAATCTTCGCCACAGTTAAAAAGGTATTTTTCTACTTCTAATTTATGCTCATTGCAATAGTTAGTCAAATAATTATCTAGGTCATTTAAGAACGTGACATTATCATCACATAAAGCTAGTTTCATAGAACCTCCTTTTAATTTGCAATCATAGAATTAACATCATAGAACATATAAAAGTGTTGTCATAATGGCTAAATTCTGAAGTGCCATTATATTTTTCTACAATGCTTTTTATAGTATTAAGTCCAATTCCAGTGTGATTCTCTTTGGTTGAACTATATCTTCCATCTTTAAAAGCTACATTTCCATCAAAATTATTTCTAGTTATTACAGCTAGCGCGTTTCCTGCAAATGAAATCAATAATTTTATTTCTCTGTCGATGTCTTTTGAATTACTACAAGCTTTAAACGCATTTTCTAATAAATTGCCTATAAGAACTGAAATGTCTGCGTTTTGAACATTGAAATTATCTGGTAATTTTACATTTGCAACAAATTCAATGTTTCGCTCTTTGCATAACATGTAGTAATGAGTGATTATCATATTCAACGCTGGTACTTCACAGAAATTATAAACTTCGTATTGAGTAACTTCTTTCATATATGCATCAATATAGTCTATAGATTCATCCAGTTTATTGTCTGCTAGTAATCCTCTTAATGCAAGCATATGATATCTAAAATCATGTCTTAATCTTTTTCCAACTTGTATACTTTCTGTTAAATTGCTGTATTGTGTGTCAATAAGTTGAAAGTTATGTTCAATTTGCATTACTTTATTTTGAATTTGGTATTTGTCTCTAACTGAAACTAATAATCTGAAGTATATATAAAATACCATATATATAACTATTATAAATGTTAAAAGTAATGAAAATGCTTCTGGATAAGCATATAATGCTGATTGATTATGTAAATTAAACAAGTTTACTGGAGGAACTATTACAAATAGAACCATCAAGATCATCAGAGAAAGTACTGTTAAATATAAATAATCTCTTCTACTTATACTATCCATTATATTCCCGTAGACAAATTTAATATAATACAAATAAAGTAACATCATAAATGAAGTAGTTATCGTCTCAATATAAATTGAATTATCGGGATTTGATAATACATTGCTAATCTCCATGAAATCAGACCACATTATCGGTGCACCTACGTTTACAAGAAGTTCGTCAAAGTTATAAACAGCCGTTGTTAACAATGAAGTAGAATATGCACATACTATCGCAAATATTATTACAAATATTTTTTTCTGCCATTGAGGTTTAGTTACAATGAAAATCATCGACGCTATTGGAATAAGCGAAATCCAAACACTAACAAATTCCACAGTTGCGATTGGGGTATTAAATGGCAGCTTATCCATTAAATTTGATGCAAAGTAAGTGTATCCTAGAGCAACCAAAATAGAAGTACCTACTACTAATAGATATGATACTATATTAGAGAATCTAAAACTCTTCCTGAATGGTATCAAGCATAAAAGCATATATGGAAAAACTTGTAGCATATAATTAATTAAAATTACAGATTCCATGTATAAGTCTCCTGTTACAATTATTGCGTAAATTATGATAAGGCAATGCGAATAAATGATCTTTAGCATAATATCACAATAGCATTCATATTTCAAGCGATATTTCAAAAAATTAATTTAACAAACATACTAACACATTTTGTTTGAAAAACTCATTTTCAAATTACATTTTGATATATACTGTAGATTACATCTTGATTTTTTCTATTTCTTCTACTAATTTTGTAAAATCATATATGGTTAACTGCTCTGCTCTGATGCCTGGATCTATACCTGCTCTCACAATAGCCTCTCTAATACTTTCTTTTTCTATATGTAAATTGCTACTTAGTGAATTATGAATAGTTTTTCTTCTTTGCCCAAAAGCTGCCCTTATAACAGTAAATAACAATTTTTCATTTTCTACAAATACAGGCGGTTTCTCTAATACATCAATTGTAATTACAGCAGAATCGACTTTAGGTCTTGGCATGAAAACTGTTGATGGAACTATCAGAGATATTTTAGCAGTTGCCCTATATTCTACCGCTAAGCTAATTGCACCATATTCTTTAGTTCCAGGTTTTGCACTTAATCTTTGTGCAACTTCTTTTTGCACCATTACAGTTAAACCATTAATTTTAATTTTTTCTTCTAACACTTTCATGATTATAGGTGTTGTTATATAATATGGAAGATTTGCTACCAGTTTTACTTTCATACCTTTAAATTCGTCTTCTATTAATTTATTGACATCTATATTCATAAAATCATCATAAACTATTTTTAGGTTTTCGTAGCCTAGAGTGTCTAAATGCACAGGTTTTAAACTTTGATCTATCTCAATAGCCACTACTTTTCCTGCGGCAGAACATAGACCTTGTGTCAATGTGCCAAATCCTGGTCCTATTTCTATTACACCAGTATTTTGATCAAGCCCCGCAGCATCTACTATTTTATTTATAATATTGCCGTCTATAAGAAAATTTTGTCCTAATTTTTTACTAAATTCAAATCCATGTCTATCAAGGATTTCTTTCATAATCTTTGGTGAATAAAGTTTTTTTTCATCCATATGTTAGTTATTGTTCTCCTTAACATCTAAAAATTGATCCACTGCAGTTTCTAATTCTTCTCTTGTGATCCCATAGTTGTTTAATCTTTTAAGAAATTGTTTTGCACTGCAATGCCCTATTCCTAACACTTCTCCAAGTTCACTTCTGCGTTTTGAGGCATTGTCACTTCCTACTAAATCTAAATTCAACATATCAGATTGTGTAAATTCACATCTTTCACTAACAATTTCAGCTCTTGCATTTTGAAGTGCCTCTAATATATCTTCTGGCGAAGCATTTTCTACTCCAAGATTATTACCTTTTTTAGCTTTATCGGTAGATATAAATGCATGTTTGCAGTTTTTAACTTGTGAAGATATAATATTTCTTATTTTTTTACCAGGAAAATCAGGGTCGGTTAATATAATCACGCCTCTATTTTCAGATGCTTTTTTTATAAGATCTATTGTTTTTTGTGTAAGTCCATAACCGTTTGTAGCAATAATTTCTGCATCTACAGCTCTTTTTACTGCCGAGATATCATCTTTACCTTCTACAACAATAATTTCTTTTATCAATATACTTCCTCTTTCAAACTCGTTTATTAAACAAGATCAAATAATTTTTTAAAATTGTAATTTGTTTTTTCTTCTACTTCTTCGTATGATATTTCTTTAATTTTAGCGATTTCTTCTGCTACGTGTCGCACGTACATAGGTTCATTTCGTTTACCTCTGTATGGTTCTGGAGCTAAGTAAGGGCAATCTGTTTCTATCAACAAATATTCTAATGGTATTTCATACGCAACTCGTTTTGCAGCTTTAGCATTTTTAAATGTCAAAGGACCTGCTAATGAAATCATAAATCCTAACTTAATAAATTCTTTTGCAAGTTCTGCACTTCCAGAAAAGCAGTGCAATATACCTCTTGCTCCACTATAATGTTCTTCTTTCATTATAGTAAATACGTCTTCATGAGCGTCTCTATCATGAACTATATATGGTAAGTCAAGAGATTTCGCTAATCTAATTTGACCTCTAAACCAGTTTTTTTGAATATCTCTGGGAGAATTATCATAATAATAATCAAGACCGATTTCTCCAATAGCTAATACTTTTTTATCTTTTGATAATCTTTCATATTCTCTTAATGTATCAACGGACATATCTTTTACATCATGAGGATGAGTCCCGACAGCTGCATAAATTAAATCATATTTATTTGCCATATCAACTGATGTAATCGATGATTCTAAGTCATACCCACAATTCAACACAGCTTCAACTCCATTTTGTCTAAGCGATTTAATGACAGTATCCATATCATTAGAAAATCTCCTATCATTTAAATGCGTATGGCTATCTATTAACATTTATTTTTCTCCTAACTTTCTTGCCGATTATTTCTTTTTTTCTGGCATAGCTTTATTTTGCAATGATTTAAATTCTTTGTAATTTTCATTGTTTTTCCCGAAAATAACAGTTGTTATCAATCTTTTTCCAGAAGTATTCTTGTAATAAATAACTGCTTGCATTTTTCTTCTTCTAGTTTCTTCTCGATATTCAATACCAGCTATTTGATCCCACTCTATTAGGTTGCCAAATTTATAAATGCCATGGATAGAAGCAGTCGGCTTGATTGAAAAAGGCAAATATAAGCTTACAAAGAATATTGTATTTAAGATTGTATTTATTATTATTTCAGTATCTAATTTGCCATTGGAGTAATTATCATATAATAAAATACATCCAAAAACTATTGAAAAAGCAACGATAATAGGACCCATTATCCTATATATTTTATTGTCGTCTTCTAATATAATTTCACTTGATAAATCAAGTCGCTTGTACTCTTTATACTTTCTTAAAATAAATATTGAGTAGAATACTGAAATCATTGTAGCTAAACTCATGATGTTATTCATTTAATGCCCTCCAATTAACTTAATGTTCTTTTTTAATTAGCTGATTGAGCACCAAATTTTGCTTCAATTTCTTCAAACTTTTTTGCAGCATCTATTCGAGCAAATAAAATTTCAGGTGTACCAACTTTTTTACCTATTTCAATTTTTCCAAAAGTATCTAAAGATTCCCAACAATTATCATCTGAATTGATCTGAGTGAAAATTTTGTCTGCAGTTTCAGGTAAAAATGGCTTTAACAGAGTAGCAGCAATTCTAATAGATTCTAATAAGTTGTATAAAACAGTTGCAAGTCTACCTTTTGCACTTTCATCTTTCCCTAGTATCCACGGTGTAGTCTCATCTACATATTTATTGCTTCTTCTAAGCAAATTGAATATTTCATCTATAGCTTCTGCAACTTTTAGATCATTCATTTTTAGTTCAACTCTCTTTGGAGTTTCAATAGCTAAGTTGATTAATTCATCATCTATGGCTTCTTTTTCAACTGGTGCCAATATTTCACCATCAAAATATTTATTTATCATTGAAACAGTTCTATTTACTAAGTTTCCTAATATATTAGCTAGATCTGAGTTTATTCTTTCTATCAACAATTCATAGCTTAATGTTCCATCATTAGCAAATGGCATTTCATGAAGTACATAATATCTAACTGCATCTACACCAAAAAATTCTACAAGATCGTCCGCATATACAACATTGCCTTTTGATTTACTCATTTTGCCTTCACCTACAAGCAACCAAGGGTGTCCAAATACTTGTTTAGGAAGTTCTTCTCCTAATGCCATTAATAGAATCGGCCAATATAAAGTGTGAAATCTAAGTATATCTTTTCCAATAAGATGGACATCTGCAGGCCAATTTTTCTTGTAGAGCTCGCCGTGATTTCCATTTATATCATAATCCAAAAATGTAATGTAGTTGCTAAGAGCATCTATCCATACATAAACTACATGTTTTTCATCAAAAGAAACTGGTATACCCCAGTCAAAAGATGTTCTGGATACACATAAATCTTGAAGTCCAGGCTTTAAGAAGTTGTTTATCATTTCATTTTTTCGTGATTCTGGTTGAATAAACTTAGGGTTTTCTTCTATATGCTTTGTCAATCTGTCTGTATATTTGCTAAGTTTAAAGAAATACGCTTCTTCTTTTGCATTTTCGACTGTTGCGCCACAATCAGGACATTTGTCGTCTACAAGTTGACTTTCTGTGAAAAACGATTCGCATGGTGCACAATACATACCTTCATATTCGCCTTTATATATATCACCTTGATCATAAAGTTTTTTGAATATTTCTTGTACTTTTTGCTTGTGTTTTGGGTCGCTAGTTCTAACAAAATTATCGTAATCTGTATTCATCAAATCCCAAAGCCTCTTGATTTCAGTTGCTACTTCATCAACGAAAACCTGAGGTGTTTTTCCTGCAATTTCTGCTTTCTCTTGTATTTTTTGCCCATGTTCATCTGTACCTGTTTGGAAATAAACATCATATCCATTTAATTTTTTAAATCTCGCTATTGCATCAGCTAATACTATTTCATATGTATTCCCAATATGAGGTTTTCCCGAAGTGTAAGCTATAGCTGTTGTAATATAATATTTTCCTTTGTTCATTATGTTCCTCCTGCAATCTTGACTATACTATTAATATTTTCAAATTAAATTGTCTTTCATGTTTGATTTTCTGTTATATATTATATCATAGAGTTAAAAAAATGTAAATTGACAATTTCAAGTCTATTTGAGTAATTTTTAAATTTATCTTTTAAAAAATTTTTAATTGTGATATTATTAATATATAATCAATAATATTATTAATACCAAAGGAGATAGTGATGAGTAAAAGCAAAGTATTTTTTACGGATATGCGTGCATTACCGGGAACAAATTTGTTGAAGAAACTTGAGAAATTAGTTAGAAGTGCAGGGATAGATGGGATTAATTTTGAGGAAAAATTTTGTGCAATCAAAATTCATTTTGGAGAACCAGGAAATTTAGCTTTTTTAAGACCTAATTATTCAAAAGTTGTAGCTGACGTTGTTAAATCGCTTGGAGGAAAGCCTTTTTTAACTGACTGCAACACATTATATGTTGGGCGTAGAAAAGATGCTTTAGAGCATATAGAGGCTGCTTATGAAAATGGTTATACGCCTTTTTCTACTGGATGTCATATACTTATAGGTGATGGACTAAAAGGCCACGATGAAACACTTGTTGAAATAGAAGGTGAATTTGTTAAAGAAGCAAAAATAGGTTCGGCAATAGTTGATGCAGATATAATTATTTCTTTGAATCATTTTAAAGGCCATGAAATGACTGGTTTTGGCGGTGCAATCAAAAACTTAGGTATGGGATGTGCTAGCAGAGCTGGAAAAATGGAACAACATTCAGCAGGTAAGCCAAATGTAAATTCTAAAAAATGTAAGAAGTGTAAAGTATGTTCAAAGTATTGTGCTCATGGTGCCATAACTTTTGATAGTGAAGGCATAGCTTCTATCAACCATGATAACTGCGTAGGCTGCGGAAGATGTATCGGAGCATGTTCATTCAACGCTATAGGCGTAAACTGGGATTCGGGAGAAGACAACTTAAATAAAAAAATGGCAGAATATACTTACGCTGTAGTCAAAGATAAACCACATTTCCATGTGAGCTTAGTTATTGATGTTTCACCATACTGTGACTGTCATGCTGAAAATGACGTAGCAATAATTCCTGATGTCGGTATGTTTGCGTCTTTTGATCCTGTTGCTCTTGATCAGGCTTGTGCAGATGCATGTATCAAGCAAACATCTTTTAAAGATAGTTATGTTGGTGATAAATTGTCTGAGAATCATTCATGCTCAGATGACAAGTGTTCATGCAATCATACTTCTCATGTTGATCATTTCAAAATCATGCACCCAACTACTGATTGGAAAGTATGTCTTGAACATGCTGAAAAAATGGGTGTAGGTAAAAGAGATTACGAGTTAATTGAAATCTAAATTTTTTAATGGAGGTACTTTATGCAAACATGGATTGCTGCATTTATACTAATAATTGCCATTGTTGGTATTTTCTATTTTGCAAAGACTAAATCTAGTAGTTTTATTAATTACAAATTAGCTATAGCACTATTAAGTATGCTATCTGTAATCTTGTTTGGCTACATTTTGTTGACTTTAACATTTTTAAGTTCAATGTAAAAAAAAACTTATTAAAGCGAGGATTTAAAGCAAATGAAATTTAAAACTATTTTATTAATAATGTTGCTATCCATTTTATTGATGTTTTCGTCAGGATGTGACAGCACAGATGACAGTAATGTCGACAACCCAGATAATGGTTCTACTACTGACGATGTTACCAATGCCGTGGATGATAACGATGCAGATATTGTCGATGAATCAAGTGATGAGGAAGATTTTTATTACAACGGTGTTTGGACACTTATATCTGATACCGATTTGCCTTTTTATTATTTAGATACTCAAGATGATACTATAGTTTGTTTTGATGAAAACACTAGAGTTTTAGATTATGGTACTATGAATTATGACAAAGAGCGTGCAGCGCAAGGTGGCCCTGAAATTATTTTCACTTTTGACAATATTGGTGAATTCGGTGCTTCTTTTAAAGGTTCAGCAGATATTGCTGATGATAAGTATATGTATATTACCAACATGTTTGACTGGAGTGCAGATGTCGAAGTTTCAGAGATGCATTATCAATTTTCAGGCACATTTTACACATCTTGGTATAATATAGCTTCTCCAGAATTGTATGACGATATTCCTTTTTATTACCTAGAAATCCAAAAAGGCAATGGAAGAGTTTTCTGCTTTAATGAAAATATTGAATATGTTGACTCAGGAACATTTGAATTTAACGATGACGTTTATACTTTCTATTTTGAAAACCTTGGCGATTACACTAGCACAACAGACGAAAACCTCCATGGTAATGAATGGATGGACCTGACTAAGTTGGATGAAGATGGTGATATTTTTAAATTTAATTTTCTTCAATCTCCTCAAAAAATATCAGGAAATCATTATGGCAAGGAATCATCTGAAATATTGTTAGATGCTCTTGGAAATTTGGCAGAAGGCAAGTCGATTGTTGTTGGTGATGCTAAGATAATAAACGGTTTTGAGTGTGAAACTTTTTCGTTTGGCACAAACTCAGATGATAAATTCTTGACAGAAAAACATTATGCTGTCAGCAATCATGGAAAAATTTATGAGTTAGATGTCGCATCTGATAAATGGATTGAATTTATTGCTGAATAATATTTTCTGATTGCAAGATAAAATTTAAAAATAAAAAAGAAGCTGTGTCACATTAGTCTTGTGATATAGCTTCTTTTGTTAAGCTCGTTTTTTTATCAAAATATTTCTATATTCAGCACCATTTTTTCTATACATAGTTTGCCGTTTTTTTCAAATATTTTGGTTTTTGTAGATTTTTTTAAACGATAAATAATGCTACTATCTATATCTGTACCTGAAGTAATATTATTTTTGCTTTTTGCTAATGACGTCATCATTTTAGTGAACTCATAACCATTCTCACTAAAAATATCTGGTGAAATATAGGCTTCTTCTTGCATGTCCGTTATATCTATAATATTTTTTGGTGTGATTATAGATTTTGTTTTAAAGTCAAACGTATCTTCGTCTGTCAAATACGATATTTCAATATTTTTTATCAATTTGCATCCCGCAAAATAATCTTTAATATTTGATACATCGACTATAAATACGCCTTCTTTACCTCCAACAATACCTTTGCCTTGACTTAATCCAATGTATGTGTCTTCGTCAACACCTATTCCAAGATTTCTTCCTGTTTGCAAGATGCACGAAACTAATCTTCCCATGCGGTTTCTTTTATCAAAATGTGAATCTGTAAGCCCATATTTGCTAAATATGCCAAACCCTTTCATCACATAAGATTCTTCGTCTAATGTCGAGTCAAATTTGTCTATCGAAATTTTCTTAAAGCCAACTTGTTTTAGCGCTTGTTTACTATTTCCATTTATTATCATTGGGTCTGATTGTATATGATCTCCAGCACTCGTGCCTACCAATATCCCTCCATTTTGACAAAATCTTCTTAATTCAGCTAATACTTCTGTATCTGACTCATCATCATTAAAAAAACATCTTGAAATCTTAGCTTGATCTCCGCCTTGAAAAAAAACTATGTCTACGTTTTTTAATATTTGTATGCATGAATCAACATTTTCTTTTGTAATCGTATCTATAGTTAAAGGAAAAAAAATGGGGATATGTCCACATTCTTCAAAAAAATGCCTTGACTGAGTTGAATTTTTATCATTATAAATTTCTATAGCTTCATTGTATGAATCTCTAGATGCGCAAACAACAGCTATTTTTAGAGACGTGACACCCAATTTTAATTTCAATTTACCTAGCAATTCAGAAAATGTGTCTTTTTCTACAGCGCCACCCATTGCTATAGAATTAATTTTTGTCGAAAATTCTTTTAACATAATCATTTCCTTTTTCTGTAAGTTTTGTACCTATTTTGCCTTTATCTTTATGAATATATCCCTTTTTTTCTAGTGTTTCTAGTCTTGTTCTTACTTTGTGTTGACTTAAATTTATACCTTTAGAAATTAATTTATGTGAAATTTTTTCTCGTCCAGCAAGTTGATCTTCGCGTAAAAGTTCATTAATTGCTAACAATATTTCTCTATTTTCATTATTAATAAATTCACTATTTTCGCTACAATCATTTAAAAAAGCGTCAAAATTCGATACGTTTTTTCTGTTTTTTTCGTCTTCATCATTATTTTCAAAGAAATTTTTATCAGGCATATTCGAAACTTTTAACACGTTGCTATCTCTAACTGCTAGCATATACTTTATCGTGTTTTTTAGTTCACGTATGTTTCCCGACCATTTAAACTTACTGAAATTTTCTATTATTTCTTTCGGCATATAAATTTCTGCGGACGTTTCATTTCTAATAAAACAATTAACTAAATCAACAATATCTGTCTTCCGCTCTCTTAGTGGTGGAATATATACATATCCTATCTTTAACCTATAATATAAATCTGCCCTAAACAATTTCTTTTCTACTAATTCGAGCAGATTGCGATTTGTAGCCGCTATGACCCTAACATCTATTTTTTTAATGTTTGAGCCACCCAAAAGCATTACTTCTTTTTCTTGGATTACTCTTAAAAGTTTTTGCTGTACTTTAGGTGAAATATCACCTATTTCATCCAGAAAAATCGTGCCTCCATCTGCAAGTTCAAATAAACCTATTTTTCCACCTTTTTTAGCTCCTGTGAATGCACCTTCTTCATATCCAAAAATTTCACTTTCAACCAATTCTTCAGGCAAAGCACTGAAATTAACGGCCAAAAAAGGTCCATTTCTTCTTGATGATTCATTATGTATAGCACTTGCAAATAGTTCTTTACCTGTTCCACTTTCTCCTTCTATGAGCATGGTCAAATCTGAATTCCCTAATTTTTTAGCATTAAATATAGTTTCTTTAATCGTCTTGCTTTCGCCTATAATATCTTCAAACTTATATTTTGCATAATGTCCTTTTAAAACAAGTTCTTTTCTTAAGCTTTGTTTGTCTGTAGCATCTACTTCTTCTAACAAAGTAGCGATAGTTAATTTGCTATTTGAAATATTAATCTTAGACAGTTTTATACTTTTATCATTGAGTATAATCGTTTTTTGATCATGAGAATTTCTAGCTAACAAATGTTTCAAAAGATCTTTAGAAACTAAATTTTTAATGTTTTTATTGTCTACATTTTTATTTTTTATATTCAAAATATTCTTAACTTGTTCGTTTGCAAAGACTATCGTACCTTCTTCACTGTATACTAAGATGCCACTACTAAGATTTTGAACAATATTATTTAAATACGAATTTAAACTTTTGACTTGTGCAACTGCTGTTGATAATCTCTTTGATACGTTAATTATTTTTTTAATATATTTTTTGGATACATTGTCAGCATCAAGTTCATTAAGTTTCAACTTTTTCATAATTTTGTATAGCGCTGCAAAGTCAAGTGTCCTCGACCCTATATCTATTATGTTTTTTACGCAATCTGGAGCCCGTTCAGTTTCTCCTGGAGTTATTGCAATATCTAGTTTTTTGTATTCTTCTATACCTGGATAATACGGATGGTATTTTACATGATCAATATTTAAATCTAATAATCCTTTTATGCCTTGTTCTACGGATTCTTGGGCATCATTTACAAAAAGTACTTCTTCGCCTTCTGGTAGAGCTATCAGTTTATCAAGATATTCAAAATTAATTGTTCTGTTGCATATTATAATATCACAATGTTTAGGCATTAGTTTTAAATCTATTAGCTCTTTTTTAATTATATTGCTCGACAATATCAGAATAATATTCTCTGGCAAAGAACTGATCCCATTATCAATAGCATACGGTTCAATACTAATATATTTCGGCAAATATTCGGTTATTTGTTCATATAATAATTCTGTAGTTTTTGGAGAACCTGCTACTAATACTATTTTCTTATCTGTAAAATAATCATCAACATATCCCATTGTATATTTCCTCAATTAATCAATCAAATTTACCTGTTACTATTATTTTTTGGTTTTCAATCATCAATTTTCCTTTGCAAATTAGGTGTTGTATTTCAAGATTTTCTTTTTTTAATATTGCTATATCATTATCGAAGCCTACAGAAATTCTACCTTTATTTTTTAGTTTTAATATGTCTGCTGGATTTGAAGTTGCTATTTTAAACGCTCTGTCTATGTCTAGATTTTTTTCAAAATGAAGTTTTCTGATGACTTCTAATATTGAACTACAAGTACCTATTTTAAGCCCTGAAAGATTTCCGTCGCTATCAAACACAGGTAAACTTCCTTGTCCATCAGATGATAAAGTCATATTTTCGATTTTTACTCCAGCTTCTAGCATTCTGATTACAGCATCCGATGCTTCGACTTCGCCATCTTCAATGAATTCAGGCGTCGTGCTCGTTGTAAAATCTACATATCCACCCTTTAATGCGTATTGTATACCATCTTGGTATATCACAGGATTTCTATTCATATGTGTCGGCAAAAATTGAGTTATTGGAATCATTGTATTTTCTAAAACGTCATAAATTGGTGCTAGTGGATTTTTGTCGTCTCCCATGTGTAAATGTACTATTCCAGCTTTCCCACTCAACATTCCACCTAATCTAGTATCTGATGCTATTTTTGATAATTCTGAGGTCGTAGGACAGCTAGATCTATGATCTGATATCGCGACCTCTCCTACTCCTATTATTTTTTCTACTAAAATCATGTCTTCTGTTATATTACCTGTAGCAGTCCTAATTGGTGTTTGATACGATCCAGTATAAATAAAAGTTGAAATCCCTTCTTCTTCTAATGCATGTGCCTTAGCTATTAAGTTTGTCATCGTTCTTGTTATTCCATCTGTGCCTAATACGCCTACTACAGTAGTAATCCCTGCACTAGTTATATCTGCTAGCTTGACTTCTGGAGTACGAGTAGAAAATCCACCTTCTCCTCCGCCACCACATATATGAACGTGTGGGTCTATAAGACCTGGTGTCACATAACATCCTGTAGCATCTATGATTTCTACTTCTACGTTATCAATTATTATTTCATCTTCTATCGCTAATATGTTGTTTCCACCTATCAAAATTTGCTTAACACCTATGTTTTCCGGTGTTAACACTGTTCCATTTTTTATAATTTTCAACATGAAGACATCTCTCCTTTATATCGATTCTGAATATTTCTGTAATTCTTCCTCATTAGCCCAGACAAAATGATTTTCACTTATTTTAGCCCAAAACGGCTTGTCTTTATCATAATTATGCATTTTAGGATCATAGATTGTCAATACTTTATTTTTTTCTATGCTTGGATCTGGTACTGGAATAGCAGAGAGTAACGATTTCGTATAAGGGTGTACAGGATTTTTAAATAACTCCTCACTTTCAGCCAATTCAACTATTCTACCTTTATATATTACTGCAATTCTGTCAGATATAAATTTTACTACACTCAAATCGTGCGCGATAAACAAATATGTCAGATCATTCTCTTTTTTCAATTTGTTGAGCAAATTGATTATCTGAGCTCTTATAGATACATCAAGAGCAGATATCGGCTCATCTGCAATTATAAATTGAGGATTCATAACTAGCGATCTAGCAATTCCAATCCTTTGTCTTTGCCCTCCACTAAATTCATGTGGAAACCTCGAAGAAAATTCAGGTAATAATCCTACACTTTTCATTGCTGCCTCAACCTTTGCAGCTCTATCTTTATCATCTTTATACAGTTTATAGTTATATAAGCCCTCTGAGATAATGTAATCTACTTTTGCTCTTTCATTTAAACTTGCCATAGGATCTTGGAATATCATCTGAACTTTTTGTCTAAAATCTTTCATATCATGATAATTTAATTTATCGCTTATGATTTTATTATTAAACGAAATTTTTCCTTTACTTATCGGATGAATTTTCATGATGGCTCTTCCGATAGTTGTTTTCCCTGAGCCACTTTCACCTACGAGCGATAATGTTTCACCTTTATAAATATCAAAGCAAACATCCTTAACAGCTGTAAATACACCTTTAGAAGTCTTAAATTGAACTTCTACATCTTTTAATGATACTAGTATTTCCTTTTTAATGGCATCATTATTTTCTGTTAGTATAGGATCTATTTGTTGTACTTCATTCACTGAATTTAATTTTTCTTTTATATGTCGCGCATCTTCGTGCAATAACCATGTCTTTGCATAGTGAGTATCAGATACCTTAAAAAATGGTGGTCTCTTAACGTAATCAATCTTTAGAGCGTCTTGATTTCTAAATGCAAAAGCATCACCTTCAATGTTTTTGAACAAGTTTGGAGGTGTGCCTTTAATAGAATACAAATCTCTGCCTTTAGTTCCCAATTGTGGCAAGGATTTTAAAAGTGCTGTAGTGTACGGATGTTGTGCATTTGAAAAAAGTTCATGCACATTCCCATGTTCGACTATTTCGCCTGCATACATCACTGCAACTCTATCAGCTACATTTGCTACCACACCTAAATCATGTGTAATAAATATAACACTCATACCATAAATTTTTTGAACATTTTTAATCAAATCTAGTATTTGTGCTTGAATTGTTACATCAAGAGCAGTAGTCGGTTCATCACAAATTAAAACATCAGGGTTACAAGCAATTGCAGTCGCAATTACAACTCTTTGTCTCATGCCGCCTGAAAATTCATGTGGAAATTGCTTATATCTATTTTCTGCATCACTTATTCCTACATCACCAAGTATCTTAATCGCTTGTTGTTTTGCGTCCTCTTTTTTTAAGCCTTGATGAAGAGTTATAACTTCTCTTATTTGTTCTCCTATTGTTTTTAATGGATTAAGAGCAGTCATAGGATCTTGAAATATCATAGATATCTTCTTGCCTCTTAATTGCAACCATTGCTTTTCTGTCTTATTTTTTGCAATATCGTTGTTTTCAAAAATTATTTCACCTGAATCTACCCATCCATTTTTTTCTAACATTCCTACGCAAGCTTTTGTAAAAACACTTTTGCCAGAACCGCTTTCACCAACAATAGCTAATGTTTCACCTTTATATAGATCAATTGAAGCTTCTCTTATAGCAGTAAGTATTTTTCCTCTTAGATTAAATTTAACTACTAAATTTTTAATTTCTAAAATTTTTTCCATTTTGAAGCCTCCTATAAGTGATTTTTAGGATCAGATGCATCTGAAAATTTATTTCCAACTATGTAAAATGAGATGGTTACAAAAGATAGAACTAAAGTCGGATAAGCCAATTGATATGGATAGATCATGAAATTATTTTTTCCTTCATTAACCATATTGCCAAGCGACACTACTTCCGGTGGAAGTCCAAGTCCAATAAACCCTAAAAACACTTCATTTCCTATAGAGTATGGTATTGTCAAAGCAGTTTCCATAATTATTATGCTTACTAAAAAAGGGATAATATTTTTAGTAATAATTCTACTTAATGGTGTCCCTAAGCATTGTGAAGCTATGTTGTATTCACTTTCTCTGATAGACAATACTTTGTTCCTTATAAATCTAGCAATTGATAACCATCCTCTAGTAGACATAGCAATTACAATAGTCCAAAATCCAGGACGCATTATGTATGCTAAAAGAATAAGATATACAGTTGATGGTACGTTCATCACTATATTATATAATTCTGTCATAAATCTATCTATTTTTCTTAAATATCCCCACAATGCACCTGCTATTACACCTATTCCTATGTCAAAAAAAGCGATCACAAATCCAAGTTGTAATGACGTCTTGGTCCCATGCCATGTTCTTGCCCAAATATCTCTTCCCAAAGCATCTGTGCCAAACCAATGTTCTGAGCTTGGAGATTGATTCCACTCTCTTGGATCCATTATAACCTCATTTGGGTCTATATCTGATACCATTGGATAGATGAAGCTTATTGCAATAAATGCAATCATCATCAAAAACAAAAATGTCGATAGTTTGCTTTTGAAAAAAGTTCTAAAAGTAGATTGCCAATAGGAATAATTAGAAAAACCTGCATCTTCTTCTTGTCCTTCATTAAATTCTGCTATTTCAAATAAATTTTTATTTAGATTTTCCATAGTTTATTCCTCCTTGCCTGCCAATTTTATTCTTGGATCTACAAGCATCATCAAAATATCTCCTAAGAATATTCCAATTACACCTAATACTGAAAATATCAATACTAATATTTGTATTAAGTTGTTATCCATCTGTCTTATAGCATATACTAACAATCCTCCCATGCCTGGAATAGAATATACACTTTCTATTACTAGTGACCCTGCTATAGTGAGTAGTAGCTGTGATGGTAAATATTGTACAAGTGGTACTATTGCATTTCTTAATATATGATTTCGCATAATATATTTTTGCGAAAACCCTTTTGCCCTTGCAAATTTTACATAGTCTCTATTTTCTTCATCTATCATAAATCTTCTTAGCCAAATTGCGTACCAAGCAATACTTGTTAAGGATAGTGAAACTACTGGCAATATCCAGGTTACAGGTTGGTCATCATAGAAAAGCATTGGCCAGTCCATTAATGATGTAATCCACATCTGAATCAAAAATATATAGATAAGGCTGGGTACAGCCCTAACTAACACAACATATCCTGTACCCAGATTGTCTAAAAATTTATCTTTATATCTTGCCATGCCTATTCCCATCAAGAGTCCCAAAAATACACTTATTATCATGCTTGAAATTCCTAATACTAGTGAATATGGTATTTTTTCCATCAATATTTCACTAATATCCATTTTGGGGTAAACAGTTATAGATTTGCCTAAATCACCTCTTAATAAATTTGAAATAAAGTCAAATAATTGTTCTAATGGATGATCCAATACACCTATACTCTCAAGATAAGTATTTCGCTGAGATTCAGACATATTTATGTAATCTTCACGCGTAAAATATCCTGATTTAGGCATAAATCTTAAAAGCAAAAATACTATGAATATTACAAATAAAATTGTTATTACAGATTGTATTAACCTTTTAAGTACATATTTTTTCATAAGTCACCACTTTTAATTTAAATTTTCTAGTTCCTCATAGAATTTAATTTTTAGTTCTTCGTATCTATCTGTAGTTATAGGATCTTCTTCAACTACCATGCCTTTATATTTAAATCTAGTTATTCCAAAACCTCCTCGTGGCGCAGTGAAAGGAACTATTTTTGTCATTTCATAGTCACCGCCACCTGATTGCCATGGAATGATATATGCTCTATCTATTAACAATGCTTCGGCCTGTGCAAATAACGTATATCTCTCATTTAAATCATATATAGTGTCAGCTTTTTCGACTAACGCATCAAACTCAGAATCTGAATATCCGCCATCATTAACACCACCATCTGTTACAAGTCTACCTAACTGTGCGATAGGATCTGCAAATCTAAATGAAAAACTGTCATAAGTTATGTCGAATCTTCCTGGTTGAATTACTTCACCATATTTATTGTCTACATATCTTCCTTGCTCTACAACAACATTGCCTTCTCCAAGGTTAACACTTAGCATTTGTGCTAATAGTGCTGCTAATTGTCCATCATCACTTGAATTGCTTACAGAAAAAGTAATCTGCACAGGCAATTTACCATCAATATCAAAACTTGCAACTGGTAACATATCGACAGTTTGAGGTGTTACGCCTTTTATATTTCCATTATCATCTACAAGCTCATCTATAGCTTTTTGCATATATTCTTGAGCTAACGTGGCATCGAAAGTATTAGCATTTTTTATATCTACTAACTCAGGATAATCTGTATAATCTTTTCCATCTAAATTTATTACATTTTCAGGAACTATTGTATTTCTAAGTATAGCATCTGGATCTATAGGATTATACAAGCTTGATAGTAACACTCTATCAATACCATGATACAATGCTTTTCTAAAATTTTCATTTTGAATAAATGCTTGAAATTCAGGATTTAAACTTTGGAAATTAAGTGCAAACCAGTAGTTTACGCTACTTAATTCAGACAAATTGATATATTGACCCCATTCGCCATTTTGAAGTGCACCTACTTGACTTCCTTCAAGTGAAGCAGATGAAATTTCACCTCTCTGGAACATTTGTGCTCTTACTGCTGCATCTTCAACCTTTTGCAAAGTAACTTCACTTACAGATATTTTGTCTTTGTCCCAATAGTTTTCGTTTTTCAACAATACTATTTGTTTGTCTCTTTGCCAATCAGATAGATAGTACGCACCATTATATAACATACTTTCTTTTGACAATCCAAAATCTTCGCCAACTGTCGCCAAGAATTCACCATTAACCGGTAAAAACATTTCTGTTACTAAATATGATATGAAATAAGGTGTAGGTGCAGTTAATGTGTATTCTAAAGTATAAGGATCTATTGCTTTTACACCTACTGTCGAATCAAAGCTTTCTAATACTTCTTCTCTAGTTTTTCCTATGTCGATACCATCTTCTATATCCCACAGGTTATAATTATAATCTTTTAACCCTACAATTACAGGTCGTATAATTCCAAAATTAGGAGCATCATTTCTTGGATCTGCTATATAACGTAAGCTTTCTATAAAGTCTTGTGCTGTTACTTCGTATTCCGTCTCAGCACCAGTATGGTCTACCCACTTTATTCCTTGTCTTAGTTTAAATGTCCAAACAGTAAAATCATCATTGTGAGTCCAGCTTTCTGCTACAGAAGGTACAAACTGGCCGTATTTGTCGTTTTCTACTAAGCCATCAGTAGTGTTGCCCATTACTCTATATGATGTATTGGTTTGCATAGTTAATGGATTTAATGTTTGTACCTCTACGTCATAAGTAGTAGAGTATTTGTCTGCCAACGTAGGTTCTTCAGCAGTTCCGTTTACAGATGGTGCATTTGTACTTCCTTCATTTGATGAATCTGAACATCCTACAAAAATACTCATAATCATCGTTAAAACTAAAATTAGACTTAATAACTTTTTCATTTCTTCCTCCTAAGATTGTTAGTTTTACGCGTTAGCGTATAAATTATTTTTATATAAGCAATTATCGTTCCAAAAAATTAAATTTATGCTGAACATTTTTGAAAACGTTATTTTTTCGATGAAATATTTTTTTCAATTTTTTTATTCAATAAAAAAGGCAATAGATAGCAGTTGAATTTCATCGAAACACCATTTAATCACCATTAAAAACCCATTTTATCCCCATTAACTTTTTTCGATTTATTTTGTACACAGTAATAAAAGCATCCATCGCTACGCTCGCTAAACTCTCCTTAGATTCATATTTTGCATTGATTCAATCGATATATGCTTTAAATTTTAAGCTGTGATTCTTTAAAACTAACAACGCTACTCGTTTATCCTAATTTCTGTAGAAATAATATTGTATTTTTTAATTTTTCTATAAAAAGTAGCTTTGCTTATTCCAAGTTTTTCGCAAATTTTTTTTACAGCATTTCCGTTGAGACCATATAGTTTTATTGCTTTTATCAATTCTCTTTTTTCTAAATCATCAATTTTTTGTAAAATGACTTCTGATTCTTTGGCAAGTATTTCACATTGAGTTATTTTTTTATTCCTAATTTTTACTGGCAGACAATCAATATCTATAAATTCTTTTTCTGACATGTTTACCGCGTATTCGATAGCATTTTCTAATTCTCTGACGTTACCGTTCCATTCATATGATTTTATGATTTCGATAGCACTTTTATCTATAGCATATATGTTTTTTTCTAGTTTTTTAGAAAATTTATTGATAAAATAATTAGCTAGAAGTTCTAAATCATCTTTTCGCTCTCTTAAAGGCGGTAAATGTAAAGGTATCACATTTAATCTATAATATAAATCTTCTCTGAATTCTTTATTTTTAACTTTTTCTTCTAAGTTAGAGTTTGTTGATGCTATGATTCTAACATCTACGTCAATATAACTTTTGCCACTAATCCTCATCACTTTTCCATCTTGCAAAACTCTTAAAAGTTTTGGTTGTAGATTTAATGGCATGTCCCCTATTTCATCTAACAACAAAGTTCCTTTGTGTGCTAATTCGAATTTACCCGGTCGACCACCTTTAAGTGCTCCCGTATATGCACCTTCCTCATACCCAAACAATTCACTTTCAAACAAGTTTTCCGGGATTGCACTACAATTGATCGCAATAAACGATTCGCTTTTTCTTTTACTGTCATGATGCAATGCCCTAGCAAACAATTCTTTGCCTGTTCCACTTTCACCTGTAATCAAGATAGTAGAATCCGTCATAGAAGCTTTTTTCGCAAGTTGAATCACTTCTGTCATGCTTTCACTGTTATGTTTTATATTGTCAAATTCTGTAGCGATATTTGCATTTATCATATTTGTAGCAGAAACTATTGCTTGTCTTAATTCTTCTATAACATAGACTACTGAAGCTACTCTATCATATGAATCATCTAATTTGCAGATTTTCGCATCGACAATACCTCTAAATGATATTTTTGCATCTTCATATGAAAATTCTTTTCCTTTTATTTCTTCTCCAAGCTTGCTCATTTCAATTGTGTCTATGTCTAGTAACAACTCATTTATGGTAGTGTGTTTATTAGTTTTTATTCCAAAAAGATTATTTGCTTTGTCATTATAATATTCGATATTTCCGTCAAAATCAGTTATTACTACTGATTTTTGAGTAATATTGATAACTTCTTGCATTTGAGTACTCAATATTTTAACTTGTATTGATCTGTCCTTTTCTATCGCTTGTGCTACTAATGATTCAGCTATTTTTTCCAGAAAAACTACAATATTATTTTCCATACTAAGTAGCAATTCTCTTTGTTTTTTGTTAAATGCAATAAGTCCGATTGCACCTATTACTTCAACACAAGTTTTAATCGGAGAAACTATCTCAGCAAATTCAGAACAGTTTGTATTGGCACATTCTTTACAAACTGGGTCTTCTTTAGGGTTTTTTACAATATACGTTTTTGCAGTATTTAAACAATGTGCGAAAACTCCTTTTTCATTAACTTTTTGACCTATTAAATCTTTATATTTTCCAGTTCCCGCTATCCTTGTTAGTTTATCATCAGTTACTGTGACATCTATACCTATGACGCTTGAAATCGCTTCTGCATTTTTTTGTATATTATCTTTTATGTGTATTAAATTCATACTTTCACCTTGGTTTATCGTCTTTTATCATCATGACAGCGCCCATAATTCCTCTTTTTCCGTTATGTCCTCGATGTGAAAAAAATATATCTTTTTTGCATTTCGTGCATAGATTCATGTTTTCAATATTTTCGACTTTAATTCCAGATTCTGTTAACAAGAGCTCATTTATCTTCCATAAGTCAATATGAGTTTTCGTTCCTTTTGAGTACATAAAACTGCTATATTTAGGGTTTACTTCTAAAAACATATCTTTAACATCTTCATCTACTTCAAAGCAATCTTGGCAAAGCGATGGTCCTATAGACACTAATATGTTTTCTGGAGAGGAATTATAATGTTTCACAAATTTTTCTATAGTTTTTTCTGCAATTTTTAAAAGTGTACCTTTCCATCCTGAATGAACTACCGAGATTACTTGATTTATCGGATCATAAAAGAACAATGGTACACAATCTGCATGTGTTGTTAGCAAGGCAATGCCTCTTTCATTAGTAATAAGTCCATCTACGTCTCTATAATCTCTTTTTTCAGTTACACCTTTGCCTTTGTCATCTAATGTCACAATTTTTACATTGTTGGTGTGCGTTTGAAAACTCGTAACAAAATCATTAGCATTAATACCTAAATATTCTGCCAATTTTTTATAATTTGTGGAAATGTTCTCCTCTTCATCATCAGTTCCCCAACCTAAATTAAGCGATTCATATACCCCTTCACTCACGCCACCTTTTTTAGTTGTAAAACAATGCACTATCTCGCTAAAATTACTCATTTTTTTTGAAGTTAAAAATTCAAATTCATCAATATTATTGAAATCATAGTTCATGGGCACCTCGTTTTAACTGTTAATAATAAATATTATATTGTTACTATTCACAGTCGATATAGCGTACAAAGGAAAAAATAATAAAATAATGGAAGCCTTATGGAGATTGGATTAAGTTGTGTGAAATTTTTGTGAAATCTCTGCCCCAACGTGGGCATGACCTTTCTGACTATCATCTTTTGGGGATTCTGAACAAAAGTGATCGTACAACTTCCCAATCGGAGTACTCGGCGACAGATTTTATTATTTTTTCCCGTTGAAATTTCATTTGACTGTTAATAATAACTATTATATTAAAAATATGTAAAAAATTCTACATTTTTTTATATACAAACTATTTTTTTTATGATATTATTTTTGATATAAAATTATATTTATACTAATTTTATTTGAAACCAATTAACAAGTTAGGAGTTACTATGCGCGATTACGTAATTGTTACTGAATCCACAACAGATTTGCCACAGAGTTTGATTGATGAATTAGGAATACATATTATACCTATGGAATTTACTATTGATGAAAAAACCTACTATAATTACCCTGACAATAGCAGTCTTTCATCTAAGAATTTTTATGATTTGTTAAGAGAAGGAAAATCTTCAACTACATCGCTAATAAATACGTCTAGGTTTATGGAAGTATTTTTAAGCATTTTAGAAAAAGATAAAGATATATTGTATATAGGATTTTCATCTGCTCTAAGCGGAAGTTTTAATGCTTCTACCTTAGCTGTCAATGTATTGTCTTCAGAATATCCAGAAAGAAAAATTTTGGCAGTTGATTCATTGGCAGCTTCAATGGGCGAAGGATTGTTAGTATATTTAGCTGCTAAGAAAAAAGCAGAGGGTATGGATATTACAGACTTATATAACTGGGTCGTAGCTAATAAACTGAATGTTTGTCAATGGTTTACTGTAGAGGATTTGCATCATTTGAAAAGAGGCGGAAGAGTTTCTGCCACTTCTGCTATTATAGGTTCTGTATTAAATATAAAACCAATTTTGCATGTTGATGAAAATGGGAAATTGATATTGGTAGATAAAATTAGAGGTAGAAAATATTCAATGTCTTCACTTGTTGAGATAATGAAAAAGAAGATTTTAAACCCCGAAAAACAAACTATTTTTGTTAGTCATGGTGATTGCATAGAAGATGCCAAGCAAATAGCTGAGATGATAAAAAATGAACTCAATGTCAATGATGTATTGATAAATACGATCGGACCTGTAATAGGCTCACATTCTGGACCAGGTACAATCGCAGTGTTTTTTATGGGTAGCAAAAGATAATTTAATAAACAAAATAAAACCTTTCACTTTATAAATCGTAGTATTTCTACTACACATAAAGTGAAAGGTTCTTTTTATATTTCTCGTCTGCCTTCCATAGCTTTTAGCAAAGTGATTTCATCGGCATATTCGATATCTCCTCCGACAGGAATTCCATGTGCTATTCGAGTTACTTTTATGCCCATTGGTTTTATTAGTCTAGCGATATATACAGCTGTAGCTTCGCCTTCAATAGTTGGATTGGTTGCTAATATTATTTCTTCAATATCAGCACTCAATCTGCTTAATAACTCTTTTATATTTATCTGATCTGGCCCAATTCCATCTAATGGTGATATTGTGCCATGTAAGACATGATAAACGCCTTTATATTCTTTGGATTTCTCCATGGCAATCACATCTTTTACGTCTTCAACTACACAAATCATGCTAACATTTCGCTTAGCATTCATGCAGATATTACACTTTTCTGTTTCTGATAAATTGCCACATATGGAACAAAATTTAGTGTATTTTTTAGCATTTACTATTGCTTTTGCAAATTCAACAACTTCGTCTCCGCCCATGTCTAAGACATGAAATGCTAATCTTTGAGCTGTTTTTCTACCGATTCCAGGAAGTTTTGAAAACTCTTCTATCAATTTTGCAATTGGAGCCGTATATTGTTCCATAAATTAATGCCTCCGAGAATTAAAACATTCCGGGAATATTCAATCCGCCGGTAACTTTTTTCATTTCTTGCTCGCTAACTTCATCTGCTTTTCTAAAAGCTTCGTTTATTGCGGCAACAATAAGATCTTCAAGCATTTCAACATCATCTGAATCAACTACTTCAGGATCGATTTTTAGAGTTTTTAAAACTTTTTTCCCTGTCACTACTACATTTACAGCACCACCGCCAGATGTAGTTTCAATTTCTTTATCTTCAATTTCCTTTTGCGCAGCTTCCATTTGCTGTTGCATTTTTTGAACCTGTTTCATCATATTATTCATGTTGCCACCACCCATGTTTGGCATTCTTCTTCCTTTCATAAATCCTCCATAATAATTAATTATTTATTTCAAAATAACTTTATCTTCTCCAAAGTTATTCTTCAAATCTTCAAAAACATCTTCAATGCTGTTTAGTTTGTTATTATTTGCGTTTTCATCACCTATTGTAAAACTTACATCATAAGTATCTCCTAAGAAATTTTTTAATATTTCTTTGATTTTTATTAGATTACTTTCTTTATTCGCTGCTGTATAATGAAAACTGAATTTTGAATCGTATCTAAAGTGCACCGTTTTATTTACGACTTTTTCCATTTGTGCCTCTCTTATAATTGCCAAAAGCGCTATGTTTGATGATTTTACCGCTTGCAAAAACTCGTTTCGATTGTTAATCAATCTAGCTTCTGCTTCGCTATCACTTCCGACTACATTTTGATTTAGAGTAGGCTGCAATCTTTTAACTTGAGGTTCTACCACTGTCTTTTTTGTTGGTACTGTGTTGCTAATTTTAGTTGAAGTTTGAGATGATGATCTTTGGGTACTTTGAGTATTATTTGTCATTGCACCTGAAGCAACTAATTTCTCTAGTTCTTCTATTCTTTTTACTAATGCTTCATTTGTTTCACTTTTACTTTCTAATAATCCTATGATGCCAGCTTCAAAAATAATCCTTGGGTTTGAAGCTCTTTTAGTTTCATTTAATAAATCTGAAAGTTTTTTTATAATAACAACTATTTCTTCTATAGATATTGAATCAATTCGCTTTTTTAGTTCTTCTGCATTATCTTCTGATATTCTGATAAGATTATTTGTTGAATTTGTCGATTTTAGGATAAGTAGATTTCTAAAATATGTAATACATTCTTCAATTAGCAACGTAATCTCTTTGCCTCTATCTAAAACTTCACTAATTAAAATCATCGTATTTTTAATGTTTTTTTCAACAATATTTCCACAAATTCCTACAATAGAATCAAAGCTAAGCGTACCTAATAATTCATTTACATCTTCTAGCAGTACTTCTTTTGTGTTATGTGTAAGACATCTATCTAATATGCTTAATGCATCTCTCATTGCACCATCAGAGTTAAACGCTATTAGCCTTAAAGCTTTTTCTTCAGCGTCTACACCGATTTTTTCACATATTTGTTTCATATTTAGAACCATATCATCTGTTGTTATTCGTTTTAAATCGAATCTTTGACATCTGGATAATACCGTCGGAATAATTTTTTGTGGCTCAGTTGTAGCCAAAATAAAAATTAGATGAGCAGGTGGTTCTTCAAGAGTTTTGAGTAGCGCGTTGAATGCCGACTTAGAGAGCATGTGAACTTCATCTATTATATATACTTTATATTTACATCTAGTAGGTAAAAATGCTACTTTATCCCTTAAATCTCTTATGTTTTCAACTCCATTGTTTGAAGCTGCATCCATCTCTATTACATCCATGTTTGTATCATCTAAAATACTCTTGCAAATTTCACATTCATTGCATGGGTTTCCATCTGTGTTGTTTGTACAATTTACGGCTCTGGCAAGTATTTTTGCTGTCGAAGTTTTACCTGTTCCTCTTATTCCACAAAAAAGATAGGCATGTGCAAGATTGCCTGATAAAATTTGATTTTTCAAAGTGCTCACTACGTGTTGTTGTCCCACGAGTTCATCAAAATTCTTAGATCTAAATCTTCGATATAAAGCCTGATGCGACATTTTATCACCCACCTTTTAAAAGTTTCATCAATATTATAGCATATGATATCATGCAATTGCAAACCTTAATTGCCATAAAAAACAAAATCACCGATGCATTAACATCGGTGATTGATTCTTTGATTATTTTAAGATGAATTTTAGATTCCGTATTTCTTCTTAAATCTGTCAACTCTACCACCTTTATCGATAAACTTTTGTTTACCAGTAAAGAACGGATGGCATTCTGAACATATTTCAACTTTGATTTCATCAAGGATTGAGCCTGTTTCAAAAGTATTTCCACAAACACATTTAACAACGGCTTTTTTATAATCAGGATGTATATCTTTCTTCATTAAAATTCACCTCTTTCCAAAACTAATTATATTAATGTTTTTATCTATTCGGTAATAACATACTAGGGTATTATAGCATAGCTTAATTCATAATTCAATATGTTTTTTGATTTTTTTATTATTTTTGTTTTGATACAGTTACTATTCACAGTCGAATTATGGTGTAAATAAGGAAAAAATAATAAAATATGGAAGCCTTATGGAGATTGGATTAAGTTGTGTGAAGTTTTATGAGCGTTTTAGTCATCTTTGGCTTAGCCCTAAAAATATACTGCGTTATGACTTTGCGAATAAAACTAAACCTTACAACTTCCCAATTGGAGTACCAGCGCGACAGATTTTATTATTTTTTCCTTTGGGTACTTATGTTAGCTTTGAATAGTAACTTGATACAAATCTCAACTTCTTTTTATTTATAAAAAAATATTGACAATATTACTCATAAGATATTATTTTTTTGTAAGACTCCCCATAGTCAATCCTAAAACTGCTGTATTAATCATATAGCCTACATAATAGTTTTCTATCTTTAAAATTAAGTGGACTAAAACAGATGAACTTAAATATATAAGCATTGCTATGATAACTTTAAAAACATAATTTGTTATGCTAATTTTTACATATTTATATCCTAAAAAATAAAATATAAGCGAAATAACTATCGCAAGAATTATCATTTTTATTTTCATATTTTCTCCTAAAAATTAAATTTCTATATTTCGTTACTATTAGCAGTCGATTTAATTATTATCTGTTTTTTTCTTATCAATATTTAATATTTTTGTAGACTCTCTTACGAATTCTTCATTAGTTTTTGATTTTAAAAGTCCTTCTAAAAGTCTTTCTGTTACATCTGCTGTTTGCAAGTTGCTAAGTGCTTTTCTTATATGCCAAATAGCCTTTAATTCATCTTGTGACAACAGTAAATCTTCTCTTCTCGTGCCTGATTTTGCTATATCTATAGCAGGGAATACTCGTTTTTCTGACAATTTTCTGTCTAAATGCAATTCCATATTGCCTGTACCTTTAAATTCTTCAAAAATAACATCATCCATTCTACTTCCCGTTTCTACTAACGCAGTAGCTAGGATTGTAAGGCTACCGCCAAATTCAATATTTCTAGCCGCACCAAAAAATCTTTTAGGGCTATGCAAAGCACCTGGATCAAGTCCACCAGAAAGAGTTCTGCCTGTAGAAGGTATCGTCAAGTTGTATGCTCTAGCAAGTCTTGTAATACTATCTAGCAATATTACTACATCTTTGCCATGTTCTACTAATCTTTTTGCTCTTTCAAGCACCATTTCTGCTACCTTAATATGATGTTTTGGTTGTTCGTCAAAAGTTGAGTATACTACATCGCCTTTTGCAGTTCGCTGCATATCTGTTACTTCTTCAGGTCTCTCGTCTATAAGCAAAATAATTACTTCTATATCAGGATGATTTGTATGAATACAATTAGCTATGTTTTTTAGAATTGTAGTTTTTCCTGCTTTGGGTGGAGCAACTATCATTCCTCTTTGACCTTTTCCGATAGGAGCTATTAGATCAGTTAATCGCATAGCTATATCTCTATGATTGACTTCTAGTTTGATTCTATCATCAGGATATAACGGAGTCAAAGCATCAAAATCTTTTCTGCTTCTTGCAAGTTCTGGGTTTAAGCCATTAACTTGATTTACGTAAATTAATGCTTTAAATTTTTCACCTTGTTTTTGTGCTCTAGTAAGTCCTGTGATTTTGTCTCCCGTTCTTAAGCGAAATCTCCTGATTTGTGATGGTGAAACATATACGTCTTCTTCGCTCGTCAAATAGTTGTTTCTTCTTAAAAACCCATATCCATCAGAATGTAATTCTAATATACCTTCAACTTTGATTGTGTCGTCTTTTTGATCTGTTTCTCTATCTTGTTTATCATTCGGCAATTTTTCAACATTTTCGTTCACTTCTGTTGCCTTTACTGTTACATTGTTAGTTTTTTCGATAGGTGTTTCTTCTTTTTTAGAAATCGCCTTCTCGTACTTTTGAGTTGTGACTGATTTTTTTTCTTCTTGCTTCTTGCTTTGTTTTTCTACTATCTCGATTTTTTTCAATAAAACTTCCAGCAACTCATTTTTTTTATATTTATAGGCATCGCTTATGCCTCTTTCTTTAGCAAAATCTCTAAGCTCTGAAAGTTTCATGTTTGATAATTCGGTTACATTCAAAAAATGCCTCCATTAAAAATGTATTTGAGAAAATATCTCTATTAAATTGTCTATCGTTTATAGGGGAAATTAACAGAAATGTATATGATTTGTATATTTATAGTATCAAATTTTACAGCTAAGGTCAATAATAAATAATTATTTTTTGTTAAAACATTATCAATGATTTGGCGAATTATATGTTTTTCATATCTGTTCCAATTTTATTTCACGGCGCATATACGGCTTTAAATACAATCGTATCACGTTTTCCTATTTTCGACTCTTCTGAAAAATATTGTTATTTTTTTAACATTTGTGTTGACAATTTTTTCACTGTTACTTATAATGTACTTACTAGAAATCTACATTTCTAAATTTAATGCAAGAAAAGAGGAATTGAAATGTTAAATATATCTGTTTGCGTAGGTAGTGCCTGTCATTTAAAGGGTTCCTATGATGTAATCTCGGTATTTAAGGAATATGTTGAAGAAAACAAACTTGAAAAAAACATTACCATAAAAGCAGCTTTTTGTTTAGGTCATTGCACAAATGCTGTTTCAGTAAAATTCAATGAAAAAATTTATTCTGTAGAGCCTAATTCTGCTAAAGAATTTTTCGAAAATACAATTATGGAGAACTTAGTATGAAAATACTTGATTTTGTGCAGACAAATTGTAAAAACTGCTATAAATGTATAAGAAATTGTAATGTCAAAGCAATAAAGATGCTAAATGATCAAGCTATCATAATGGAAGAAAAATGTATTGCTTGCGGAGAATGTTTTTTAGTGTGTCCACAAAACGCAAGAAACATTTCAAGCGATTTAGATAAAATCAAAGCAGCAATTTCTCAAGGAAAAAAGGTCGTTATTAGTATAGCTCCATCTTATTTAGGTGTTTTTAAAGAGCCTTATAAGGTCATAGGAGCTCTGAAAAAATCAGGAATTTTCGAGATTGAAGAAACTTCTGTCGGTGCCACTGTGGTTACATCATTGTATAAGGATTATATTAAAAACTCTGGTAAAAAGAATTTGCTGACTTCTTGTTGTCCTTCAGCAAATCTTATGATTCAAACTTATTATCCTGAACTACTCGAATATTTGATGCCTATCGATTCCCCTATGATTGTGCACTGTAAATTACTTAGAAAAAAACATGGTAATGACGCTTTTATAGCTTTTTTAGGACCTTGTATAGCAAAAAAAATTGAAGCCTTTCCGTATCAATCTTCCGATACAATCGACGCAGTTGTGTCTTTTGAAGAGATTGAACAATTTTTTGATGAATTAGGGATCAAAGCAGATGAATGTGAAGAGAGCAATCCTTGTTCAACTGGAGATCTAGACGGACAGATGTATCCTTTAGAAAAAGGGATTTTAAAAGGTGTCATGGATATTGCAAAAAAAGAAAATTATGCCTGTCTATCTGTCATGGGTGCAAAGGGTTGTAAGGAACTTTTTGAGGGGCTTAAAAACAATTTACTTGAAAACATATTTGCTGAAATCAATATATGTTATGGTGGATGTATAGGTGGTCCAGCTGTTTCTAAAGATGAAAAAAATCTATTTGTAAGAGATATTTCTATCAGAAAAAAATTGGAAGAAGAAAGATTTGAAAAACCTTATACTTATAATATAGATGAACTAGATTATAATCGTAACTTCGTAAATAGATATTGTGTTGAAGAGTTGTTTTCAGAGGAACAAATTCAAGCCACACTCGAAAGGATGGGCAAACATCTCAAATCTGACATACTTAATTGTGGTTCATGCGGTTATGATACTTGTAAAGAGAAAGCCATTTCGGTTTTATCTGGCTTTTCTTATCCCGAAATGTGTTTACCTTACATGAGAAGCAAAGCAGAAAGAATCTCTAATATAAGCTTCGAATACTCTCCTAATATTTTGTTCATCATGGATGAAAACCTGAATATATTGGAAATAAATCCTAAGGCAGAGCAAGCATTTAACATTACATCTAAGCAGATCAACGGTTCTCATCTCTCTACTCTTATGCCGACTGATGATTTCAAAAATATAATACAAACAGGTATAAGCATAATCAATAAAAAAATGTTTATAGATAAATATAATTTGACTGTATATAACAGCACCATATATCTACCTAAATTAAAGATGCTATTAACAATAATGCTGGATGTTTCACAC
Source organism: uncultured Clostridia bacterium (assembly GCA_964371035.1). GTDB lineage: Bacteria > Bacillota > Clostridia > Tissierellales > Sedimentibacteraceae > UBA1535. Next base: position 78,852 of record CAYJLG010000008.1, read on the forward strand.
GAAGAAGAAAAAAAGGATAAGATTATGCGACTAAAGTTAAACACTATTGAAACTGCTGACAAAGTTATAGAAAAGCAGATGAGAGTCGCTCAGGAAATAGCTGGCCTTCTAGGTGAAACTACTGCCGAAACAAAAGTTACTTTACTAAAACTTAAAAAAATATTTACAGACGAGGACGGTGATATGTAATGGAACATTTTATAGATATTCATTACAAAAGCATCAATAAATTCGGCGAGGAACTATGTGGCGATAAAGTGGAAATCGCACCCTGCAATGGTGGCTATGTGGCAGTTTTGTCAGATGGTCTTGGTAGTGGAGTTAAGGCTAACATCTTATCTACCCTTACTTCTAAAATAGCAGCAACTATGTTGCAAAACGGAGCTACGATCGTGGAAACCATCGAAACCATCATCAGCACACTTCCCGAATGCAAGGTAAGAAAGTTAGCATATTCGACTTTTACCATCATTAAAATAGACAAAAACTATAATGCCTATATAGCTGAATATGATAGTCCAAGCTATTTCTATTATAGCAGAGGATGCTTTAGAAATGTAAAAAGAAATGAGTTGCAGATAGGATCAAAAACGGTGTATGAGTCAAACATTCAACTTAAATTGGGTGACTCAATCAATGTAATTAGTGACGGTGCAATACATGCAGGCATAGGTGGACTTTTAAACTTGGGTTGGGGTTGGGAAGAGATTAATGATTATCTCAGGAATTTAAATCATGTAAATTCTACCTCTCAAATTTTAAATAAGAACTTCATAGATGTGTGTAATAATTTATATGATAATAAACCCGGTGATGACACTACAATTTTGACTGTTAAGATAAAAAGCCCTCTGCGTGTAGATGTTTTTGTAGGCCCTCCTGCAGACCCAAAATCTGATAAATATATATCACAAAAAATGGTTGAAGGAAATTCAAAGAAAGTTATTTGTGGTGGCACTACAGCACTAATTGCAGAGAGAGAATTGAAGAAAAAATTGTTCGTAGACATAGATTCTTTTAGCAAGGAAATTCCGCCAATTGCTAAAATGGAAGGCTTTCATTTAATCACGGAAGGCGTCTTAACACTTGGAAAAACACTTGAAAGAATAGAAAGTTTTAATAATAATTTGTACGATTCTTATTTGACCGATAAAAGTTATAACGGTTGTACACTGTTGACAAAATTACTTTTAGAGGATAGTACACATATTAATTTCTATGTAGGAAAAGCGGTAAATCCGGCGCACCAAAACACTAATTTTCCAGCAGGCTATAATATTAAACAAAAAATAATAACAGATTTGATAAGTGAACTTAAAAAACTCGGAAAAGAAGTTCTAGTTTCGTATTTATAAATTAGGAGTACTACTATGATAAAATTTGATAATCATGTGCAATATATAAAATATTCAGTCTTAAAGGAAGTAATTAAAGCTCATTTATCTGAAAATTTAACTAAAGATATGCTTAATATTCCAAGAGTAATAATTCCTGGGCCAAAAGCAGAAACAAGATGTTGCATTTATAAAGAACGTGCTGTGATAACCGAAAGAGTTAAACAGATTTTTTATGAATATAACGATTATGTTATCAATACAATCGATATCGCTTGTGACGAATGTCCCGTTGATAGATTCTCTATAACAGAAGCTTGTAGAGGTTGTTTAGCCCATCATTGCAAAGACAACTGTCCTGTAGATGCAATAGATATCCATAATAAACGAGCTCACATCAATCAAGAAAAATGTATTGAATGTGGGAAATGTAAAAAAGTATGCCCGTTTGACGCTATTTCAGATATTAAAAGACCTTGTCGCAAATCGTGCAAAGTCGATGCTATCTTAATCGATCCTATAACCAAGAAGGCTTCTATAGACAGAGCTAAATGTATCGCTTGTGGAGCATGCATATCTAAGTGCCCTTTCGGAGCTATTACCGATAAATCTCATATACTTAATATAATTAATTTAATAAAAAAATCAAATGATAATAGCAAGTATAAAGTCTACTGCATCATTGCGCCAGCTATTGCGGCTCAATTTCCTAAAAATTCTATTGAGCAAGTCGTTGAAGCACTCAAAAAATTAGGATTTTACAATGTTGTCGAAGCTGCAGTCGGTGCAGATATAATCGCTCAGCATGAAACAGCTCATCTTGTTGAAGAATTAAAGCATAAAAACTTTGTAACTTCTTCTTGCTGCCCTGCTTTTGTATCATTGATTAAAAATAAATATAGCGAGCTCGAAGAAAACATATCCTCGGCCGTATCTCCGATGATTGCAATTGCAAGATTAATAAAATATACCGATCCTAATTCAAAAGTAATTTTTATAGGCCCATGTGTTGCAAAAAAAGAAGAAGTTTCCTACGAACAATACAAAAATGATATTGAATATGCCATGAGTTTTGAAGAATTGCAAGCATTTTTAGATGCAAAAAATATTGATGTGAATTCGTGCGATGAAACGCCATTAGAAAATGCATCTAAATTTGGAAGAATATTTGCTCGTTCTGGAGGACTTACAGAGGCTATAAAGCAAGCAATATTAGAGAATCAATATGCTATAGATTTAAAGCCTGTCATCTGCAATGGTTTAGCAGAATGTGAAAAAGCTCTTAAATTAGCTAAAATCGGAAAGTTAAATGGTAATTTTATAGAAGGAATGGTATGCGAAGGAGGATGTGTCAACGGACCTGTTTCGCTTAACAAAACTGTTAGCAATACTTCTTTTATAAACAATTATGCTGATAATGCCAAAGAAAAAACTATAAAAGATTCTTTACGCATCTTCAAGTTAAATGAAATTAAACTGGATGTATAACTAAAAATATTCTACTTGAGGGCATTGAAAATTTGCCCTCATTTTATTTTTTAACAATAAAAAAAGGGAGTGATAATCTACCACTCCTAATAAACATTCTATTTATTTTCCTACATAAGCATATTTAGGTTTTTTATCTAAAACATGCAAAGTGTCAATAAATCTTACTGTGCCTGTCTTTGAACGTGTAACCATTGAATATGTCTTGGCTCTATTATTAGAAAAATATCTTACACCTTTAAGAAGTTCACCATCAGATACTCCAGTTGCGGCAAATAATACGTCATTGCCTTTTGCTAAATCTTCTATAGTTAAGACCTTATCTATTTTTCCGAGTCCCATGTCTAAGCATCTTTTTTCTTCTTCAGGAGTTTCAGGTGTTAGGATACCTTGGAATTCTCCGCCTAAGCATTTTATTGCAGCTGCTGCAATTACTCCTTCTGGAGCTCCGCCTTTTCCTATAAGTAAATCTACTCCCGAATCTTCAAAGCACGTAGCAATTGCAGTTGCAACGTCTCCATCTCCAAACAACTTAACTCTTGCTCCAACACTTCTTGCTGCATCTATATATTTTTGATGTCTCTCTCTGTCAAGCATCGTTACTGTAATATCGCTAACATTTTTATTTAGGGCTTTTGCTAAATTATATATATTAACTTCTAAAGGCTGCGTAATATCTATTACGCCTACTCCTTTTGGTCCTGCAGCTATTTTATCCATATAAATATCTGGCGCATGTAACAAACAACCTTTTGGAGCTACAGCAACTACAGATAAAGCGTTTGGCAATCCTTTTGCACAAAGACTAGTACCATCAAGCGGATCTACAGCAATGTCTATTTCAGGGCTATTTTCACTTTGTCTTCCAATTTTTTCTCCGATATAAAGCATCGGTGCTTCGTCCATTTCGCCTTCACCGATTACTACTGTTCCGTTTATGTCTAGCACATCAAACATGCTTCTCATTCCGTCTACTGCAGCTTGATCAGCAATTTCTTTGTTTCCTCTTCCTAAGTAAGTTGCACAACCTAAAGCAGCTGCTTCAGTCACCCTCACAATATTTAAAGCCAATTCACGATCCATTTAAAAATCTCCTTAGTCTATTGTTATTTGTTTATTCCTAAAATATTTCTAGCTTCGTTTGGTGTTGCTATTTCTCGGCCTAACAGTTTTGCTAATTTTACAACTTTTTCTACCATTTCACCGTTAGATTTTGCTAATACTCCTTTTTCTAAGTATAAGCTGTCTTCAAAACCTATTCTTACATGTCCACCCATTGAAATTGTCGCTGCAGCAATGCTCCATGCTGATCTACCTATGCCTGTTGCTGTCCATGTCGAACCTTGAGGAATACTACCAACCATAAACACTAAATCTCTAATAGTTGCTGAAATTTGAACACCTAGCACAAAATCAAAGTGTAATGGATGGACTAATAAACCTTTTTTGTCTATCTTTAAAGCTATATCGATCATACCTTTATCAAACACTTCTAGCTCAGGTTTTATGCCTCTTTCTTTCATTATTTTTGCAAAATTCATGATAGTATTATCTGAATTAACAAAAATTTCATCTCCACCAAAATTACATGTGCCGCAATCTAATGTTGCAAATTCAGGTGTCGGTGTTATATCTGTAGAAGCTAATCTTTCTAAATCTGTCATACCTACTGCTCCACCTGTTGAAGGTTGAATAATTACATCAGGACAAAGAGCTCTAATCGCATCTACTGCTTGTTGAAATCTCTCTGTATTTTGAGTCGGAGTACCATCATCAAATCTTACATGAAGGTGTATAATCGAAGCTCCTGCATCGTATGCTGATTTTGCTTCTCTAGCTACTTCCTCTATAGTATATGGTACTGCAGGATTTTGTTCTTTAGTCACTTCTGCACCACTTATTGCAGCTGTGATAATCAATTTTTCCATTTTTCCTCCTAAATATTTATTTTTGCCTACCACTATTTTACTAAAATCGATAATTAAAGTCAAACATCAATTTATAACATATGCAGTTAATTAAGTTGTTATGTTGCTATTCGCAGTTTACACAAGTATCCTATTCGAAGTACTCGGCGTCATATTTCATTAGTTTTTCCCGTTTGGCTTGCAAATAACTATGAACAGTAATGTTGTTATAACTTTATATTTAAAAAAGATAACAGCTATACGGAAATCACTGTTATCTTTATAATTTTGCATTTTGCCGCTATTTTAAGCCTAAAGATCTTTTAAGAGCTTCTAACTCAACGTCTATGTTTATATCTTCTTGAGTATATTTTTTTTCAAGTTCATCAAGTTCATCAATTTCATCAATTGATAAAAAATTTAACTCTTCTTGGGCTTTAGCTACATCAAGCATATAATCAATCTTTTTTTCTAATCGATTGAATTTACCAGCCATACCCTCCAAGCTAGTGTTTTTGCCTAACTCATATGTTTTAACTTGCGATTTTGTTAATGATTTTTTTGATTTTATTTCATCTCTTTTAAAATGGAGAGTGCTGATATCTTCAACTAGTTTATCGTGCAGTTGACGCATTTTAGATGCATTTTCTTTTGCTAAATCATACGCAAGCTTCTTCTTGTGTTCATCTTTTTCCAAACTATTTTTCTTGTTTAAAAATACTTTGGCATCATCGTCATTTCCCATAGCAATCGCCTTTTTAGCAAGTTCGATACAATTTTCTTTTTTTTCTAAAACTTCATCTAACTCACGCTTTGTACGGCTTTCTTCTGCCATGATCCCCGCAGTTTCTTTTTTTACTTCGTCTAAATCCATAGACGCTTGTCTTATGTATTGGTCGATCAATTTTTCAGGATCTTCACCTTTGTCAACAATCGCATTAAGATTAGATTCTAAAATAAAACTTATCCTTTTTAAAATACTCATTTTCTCTCCTCAAATATCTTGTACCTCTTTTGATTACATCTTTCCATCACAAAATGGACAATTTCCATTTGGAGTTGGATTTGTCTCAGCTTGGCAAGATGGACAAACAGAGCCAAATGCCGCCGTGTTTGTCTGGTTTCCCATTTGTTGTGGATAACCTCCTTGTTGAGGGTAGCCACCTTGTTGAGGGTAACCGCCCTGCTGTTGCTGATAACCGCCTTGTTGAGGGTAGCCGCCTTGCTGTGGGTAGCCGCCTTGCTGTTGCGGATAACCGCCCTGCTGTTGCTGATAACCGCCTTGTTGAGGGTAGCCACCTTGTTGAGGGTAGCCTCCTTGTTGTTGAGGATAACCGCCCTGCTGTTGAGGATAACCTCCTTGCATAGGTT
>CAYJLG010000009.1:0-82356 GCA_964371035.1 uncultured Clostridia bacterium
GGAAAAAGACTTTCTCTTCAATCACATAAGCATAGAAGCGAACATTGGATAGTAGTTAAAGGTATTGCTAGTATAACAAAACGTAATGAAGATTTTGTTTTAAAAGAAAATGGATTACACATATTTCAATTGATGATATATATCTTAACTAATGATACTCAGAGTGCTGTAGAAATTATTGAAATATCCATTGGTGACTACATAGATGAAAGTGATAGTGTGCGATATGAAGATAACTATTAAAAGTGTTGATCTCGAATAAAATGCTATTAAAAAATAATTTAAGCTAACTGTTTGAGGAAAGATTGAGTAAGTATCTCTTAAGTTCGCAACCGATTTACTTTAATGTATTTTGTTTGGATCTAAGGAAGCGTATATCGAAATGGTGAAAAATATGAAACTTAAAATTTGCATTTGTACTTATTTTTTATGAAAATGTCAAATTAACTGAGGTCAAGTATGGAATATTTAAAAGTAAAAAAAGTAATATTTGTTATAATTTTTTTCTTGTTAACTATTAGCGGTTTTTTATGTTCATTGTTTGGTTTTTTTGAAGAAATCACATTGAATGGAGTGTTTGCTATAACTGATAAACCTGATTATACTCTAAATGGAGCGTTAAATGGCGAATTTCAAGAAAAATTTGAATTGTGGTACAATGAAAACTTTCCATCAAGAAACTTTATGATAAAAGCTTGGAATCAAATACAGTATACAGTATTTAACGAAAGTAGTACTAAAGTAAAAATAGGTAAAGAAGGAATGTTATTTGAAGAGAGCTATATAAAAGAATATTTCGGATTAAATCAACTGATTGAAGATGAGAAAATTGAGCAAAGAGTTAAACAATTAAAAGTAATACAAGATGAATGTGTTAAAGAAAATAAAGCATTCTTATTTTTAATAGAACCTAACAAGGTAAAATTCTACCCTGAATTTGTGCCAAATAAATATTCAAGATTTAGCACTAATACAGAGGAATCGAACTACTTAACTATGATTAAATATTTAGAAAAGTATGAAATAAATTACTTTGATAGTGAAAAATGGTTATTAGAAAATAAAAGCATATTCAATGAACCTATTTTCACCAAAACAGGAACGCATTGGACATACACTGCTACAGCTCATGTGGCAAGCGAAATATTAAAAATCATAGAATATTACTATGGGTTTAATCTTTTGGAGTATGATATAAAAACACCTAATAGTCACTTGGAACCAGTAGGAACTGATAGCGATATTTATAACTTGCTGAATATTTTTGAAGGAATTGTAGAAGAAAAATATTTTACTCCCAAAGTTGATACTATAACTACTCCAAACAATGTATACCCTGGTGTTCTAATTTTTGGAAGTAGTTTTGGTGCTAATATTTATAATAGTTTTTATGAAAACTTAGTTTCAAATGATGTTGTATTTGTTCAAAATAGTATCAATGCATTTAGAAATGGGAAACATCTATACCCTATTAATTCTGAAACTTTTAACATCGAAGAACTATTGAAAAATAAAGAAATTATTATAATTGATGCAACTTCAAGTAATATTACATATATGGGAGGAAGCAAGTTTGATGAATTAGTTAACTTTATAGCTACTAAAGGATTGCCAGAGGTGAATCACTCTGCCATACATAATTACATTACACCAGAAAATAGCGCGGAATCTTTAAATTTTTCCATAGGTGCTTATCCTGGAAAATCGATTTGGCTTAAACAAAACTCTTTACTGACTTTAAATACAAACGGTGTTAAGCTTAATGAACTCAGAATTATTCTTACAGCTTCGAATTTTGAGTATTTGAAGAATCGTATTGATGGACAATTGCCACGATTTAAAGTGTTTATTAACGGATATGATATGGGAACCTTTGAAATATTAAATGATGATAAATTTTCTATAAATTTAGATGTTTCACAAGTGGAGTTATTGAATGACCTATATTATATTGAAATTAGGGGTAATACATTTTTTATTCCCAAGAACGAAAATGATAGTAAAGATGATAGAGAATTATTTGTTTTACTTAACTATTTAGGAGGAGAAGATGGTTTTTAGTTCACCAATTTTCATATTTTGCTTTTTACCGATAGTGTGTATTATCTATTACTTTATTGACAAAAGATTTAGAAATGGGTTGTTATTAATAGCGTCGCTAATTTTTTACTCATGGAGTGGGCTTGCCTATACTATCATAATTATAGCATCGACTATTGCAAACTATTTTATCGGATATGGAATCGCCAAATTTAGAAATAAAGGGAAAATAATAGTTGTAATAGGTATTTTTTTCAACCTTTCTTTGCTTGGTTTTTTTAAATATTTCAATTTTTTTATAGATAATATAGAGATGGTAATACAAGTTTTTGATTCGAATTTTTACTTTCAGGAACCAATAATACCTTTACCTATAGGAATATCTTTTTTTACTTTTCAAATAATGTCCTATATTATTGATGTTTATTTAGAGAAAGTAAAGGTACAAAAAAATGTTTTACATTTAGGATTGTACATAATGTTTTTTCCGCAATTAATTGCAGGACCAATAGTTAGGTATATTGATATTCAAGAGCAGATTGAAAAACGTAAGATAGATTTAAATAAACTTGAAGATGGTATCAAGCGTTTTATTATTGGATTATTTAAAAAAATGATTATAGCAAATAATGTAGGATATGTTGCTTCATTAGTGTTCGACAACCCAGATAATATTTATACAGTAAGCGCATGGATTGCTATATTTTGCTACTCATTGCAAATATATTTTGATTTTTCAGCATATTCAGATATGGCGATTGGATTAGGAAAATTGTTTGGATTTGAATTTAAAGAAAATTTTAACTATCCATATGTTTCAAAAAGCATTAAAGAATTTTGGAGTAGGTGGCATATCTCCTTATCAAGTTGGTTTAAAGAATATTTATACATTCCGCTTGGTGGAAATAGAAAAGGACGCATTCGTATGTATATAAATCAAATGATTGTATTTTTTATTACAGGATTATGGCATGGTGCGAGTTGGAACTTTGTTGTTTGGGGCATATATCATGGTTTTTTTCTGACAATAGAAAAAGCTTGGTTCAGCAAAATAAGAGTAAAAGTGCCTAAATTTATTAAGCATATTTACGTTTTGATCGTTGTGCAGGTTGGATGGGTTTTCTTTAGATCGAATTCGTTGCCAATGGCTCTTGATTTTATTAAAAATATGTTTTTATACTCACCAGGAGATATAAGATATTTATTATTAGATATTTCTAATGAGGCAATTATATCTGTAATAATAGGAGTAGTGTTAACTATGCCGATATTTAAATTAGGTAAAAAAATCAAAAAAACTTTATTTTTGAGCTTGATTGTAGATGCTATTTATATTATGATTTTTGCAACTTCAATATTAAAGATGGCTACTGCTCAATTTAATCCATTTATTTATTTTAGATTTTAAATTATAGTTAAACGTTAGAGAGGTTATCCACATGATAAATAAATTATTCACGAAATATATGCATGTATTATTAGCAACACTTTTATTTTCATTTACATTTTGTTTTTTTGCACCTATGGAAATATATTTGACGCAATCAAGTTCTTTTTGGTTTTCGTTAGGAAATGTTTTTCAATATTCGCTAATTGTTACTGTGTTGACATTTTTTGTAATGTTTGGTATTGGAATTATTCTGAAGAAATATTCGCATATTTATAGTGTCTTAATATTTATCATAGCATTTGCGCTTTATATTCAAGGCAATTTTATGCAAATTGAATATGGATTGTTAGATGGAGGGGGGATTAATTGGTCAGAATTTCATTTGTGGGGAGTAGTTAATTCAATTGTTTGGATATTGATATTAAGTGTTATCTTAACACTTAATAAACTAAAGCCAAAATTAGTCCAAAATATTATTATGTTTTTTTCTATTAGTATTGTTTTAGTTCAGATAACAACGTTAATAACCGTTATTGCTTTTAGTGATTCTGATGAAATTGTTAAAAAATCTGAATCAATGTTGATTCGAGATGAAATGTTGACATTATCACAAAATGAGAATATAATCATCTTTATATTAGATGCATTTGATAGAGCAATTTATGATGAATATATTCAAGAACATCCATCTTATAAAGAAACTATATTCGAAAATTTCACTTATTTTGAAGATACATTAGGAGGAGCACGCAGGACTAAAATTGCGCTTCCATACATTTTAACTGGAGTACCTTTTCAAACTAATCAAACTTATGATGAATATCTAAATAGTGCATATGAATCATCAGTGTTATATGATGTATTAATAAAAAACAATTATAAAAGTGGACTGTATGTAAATACAGACTATGCTGTTTCAGATTACATGAGAAACAATTTATCGGATCATATTGTTAATTTGCAGAATTCTGAAATTGGAGTTAGTTCGCCACTAACTTTTATTGAGGACATATATACTTTAGTTTCATTTAGATATTTTCCTCATTTTTTAAAACAATATTTTGAAATATATACGGGAGATTTTAATGATAGTATGGGAAGTTCAAGTTTTTCAGGCACACCGTACACTGTAGATGATGCCAAATTTTACGAAAACTTGATAAGTGATAAAATATCTTTAGATACTTCTGATTCTAATTTATTTAAAGTTTATCATTTACTTGGACCGCATGGACCATATACTTTGACTGAAGATGCTAAGAGGGCTGATGAAACGTCGCAATATGAACAAATATCTGGCAACTTTAAAATTCTTGAAGAGTTTTTTTCGCAGATGAAAGAACTTGGAATTTACGATAGTTCAAATATTATCATTATGGCTGATCATGGAGAAAATGTCAATTATGAAGCAAATCCTATTTTGCTTGTAAAAGAATCAAAAGACGGTCATGAATATTCGGTTTCAAATGCACCAGTATCGTATTCCAACTTACATCCTACTTTAATGAGTATGGTAGATGGACAATTGAGAGATAACACATTTTTTTCTGATTTAGACGATCAAAATATTAGGTACTTTTATGCAGAATCAGGAGGAACAGTAATAGAATACTCGACAGATGAGCGCAATGATAGCAACTATATTTTCCCCACAGGTAAAATTTTCAACATGGAAAGGCCAGAAATAGAAAATGTAAAGTACAATACTGAATACAAGTTGCGAGGCACGGGCGAAGGTCATGCATATATAATAGAAGGAGAATCAAATGTTGAACCTAATTACATGTGGACAGATGGAGATAAGCTTTCAATGTCTATCCCTTTAGCAGAAGAGTTAAAAGGAGGGAATGTAGCAAGAATTACTTTTAACTTAATTAGTGTTTTTAATGATCGACAGCGGGTTGGAATAAGTGTAAATGGTGAAGAATTGGGTGGATATTTTTTGACCAAAGATAGGCAATTTTATTTTGATGTCACACCAGAGCAGCTAAATGGAAATTTAATTAATTTTACTCTTACTTTCCCAGATGCATTTATGCCATCACACGAAACACGAACGTTAGCACTTGCAATAGATAGTTTTTTTGTTACACAAGTAGATGAAGACAATAAAGAACATTTAGAGATTATAGACATGAATACACCAAACTTAAATGCGTTAAATAAAATTGATAAATCATACCAAATAGTGCTATCAAAAGAAAAAGAAATGGAAAACAGTGCATTTAATCTTAAAAATTGGCATTTGCAAAATGAAGATGGAATCTGGACTACTGAGAATTCATCACTAACCATTAACATGGATAACAGCCATGACATAGTATTAAGCATTAATTATATAAAACTATCTGAAAGCATAAATACAGAATTGATAGTTAATGATGTTAAAGTTGTAGATTTTCCAGACATGAAAAGTGGAAAAGTAGAAATAGAAATACCTAAAGAACTATTAAATGAAAATGGCAATCAGTTAATAGAGATTAGTACGCCAGAAGCAAAGTCACCAATAGAACTAAACATAAACAATGATGTGAGAGTTTTAGGAGTATTTGTGAATCAAATTAGCATAGAAACTAAAGAGTAAAAATTAGTATAGGAGAAATCATAAATGAAAAAACAAAGAATTTTACTATTAACAGTAATAGCAACATTGCTATTCACAACACCTGCATATGGATACATAGATCCATCTGTAACTACATATCTGATACAAGCTATAGCAGGTATAGTAATAGCTGTAGGAGCAGGAGTAGGACTTTACTTTCACAAAGTGAAGAAAAAAGTCAATGAGACTTTAAAGATTGATGAGAATGCAAAGAAAGAAGTCGAAGACGATCTTGTAGTTTTTGACGACAAAGAAAAAAAGTAATAGCCTATATGTAAAGTGTGTCTAAAATTTTGTCAAACTATCATTTGATTTAAAAGATAGGCACATTTTACAATATAAAGGCATTATGCTAAGGAGTGATATTTTGGACATACTTATTTCCCCTTTTGGGTATTTGATGAATTTATGCTACAACTTGATAGGTGATTATGGTCTTGCAATCATCATATTTACCATATTTACAAAGATAATATTGTTGCCTGTATCTGTATGGGTGCACAAAAATTCAATCAAACTTATCAAAATGCAACCTGAAATCAATCGCATAAAAGTTAAATTTTACGGTGATGGCGAAAAAATAGCAGAGGAACAATCGTTTGTATTCAAGAGAGAAAAATACAATCCTTTGGCTGACTTGATACCACTGTTTATTCAGATTGCTCTTTTGTTGGCTGTTATAGAAGTTATATATAATCCTTTGACATATCTTTTAAATGTATCACAAGAAGATATCAGTCATATTTTAAACTTAACGACACAGATTACCGGTGTAGGATTAGAAGTATCATCAATACAAGTGACAGCGGTAAACACTATTAAAAACCCTGAGTTTACACAGATGTTTTTATCAATACAAGAAATACCTAATATAGAAGATATCATATCAGCCGTTCAAGGGATAAATACAAACTTTTTAATTTTTGATTTGTCAATAATTCCTGTGTCTGTATGGGGGATATCAACATTAGTTCCTATCTTGGCCGGATTGTCTTCATACCTTCTTAGCTTTGTACAAAATAAAATCAATGTATTACAATCTGAACAATCAAATTTTACAAAGATATCAACATTATTGTTCTCTGTTGGACTGTCTTTATACCTTGGATTGTTTGTACCTGCTGGAGTGGCTCTTTATTGGGTGATTGGAAATATCTATGCTATATTACAGCTATTTGTCTTAAACTCTATAATCAAACCAAAAGATTATATCAACTACGAAGAATTGCTTGCAAGTAGAAAAGAACTCGAAGAGATAAACAACCTAGGCGGAAAAAAGAAAAAATGGTATCAAAATGATGAAAACTCAAAGAGAGAAAAAGCAGACTACAAAAGATTTTTCTCTATAGCTAACAAAAAGCTCGTGTTTTACTCTGAAAGAAGTGGATTTTACAAGTATTTTGAAAATGTAATCGAAGAATTGTTGCGAATGTCAAATATTAGTATCCACTACATCACGAGTGACCCAAATGATCAAATATTTGAGATAGCTAAAAAAGAAAATAGAATCAAGCCCTATTATATTGGAGAAAGAAAGCTAATCACTCTGATGATGAAAATGGATGCAGATGTAGTAGTTATGACTATGTCTGATTTGGGAAATTTTCATATTAAAAAATCAATTGTGAAAAAAGATGTAGAGTATGTATACATGTTCCATTATCCATTAAGTACACATATGGTACTTAGAAACAATGCTTTAGATAATTATGATACTATTTTCTGTGTAGGTGAGTTTCAATTTGATGAGATAAGAAAATGGGAAGAGATAAATGAGCTTAACCCAAAAACTTTGATTCCTGTTGGTTATGGTGTTTTAGAAAAAATGGAAGAAGCTTATTTGGAAAAATCAGAAATTAGGAATGAAATGGATAGACCTATTGTACTAATTGCTCCATCATGGCAAGAGGATAACATTCTTGATAGTTGTATAGATGAATTGTTAAAATATTTATTGGAAACGGATTACAAAATAGTTGTAAGACCTCATCCAGAGTATGTAAAACGATATAAAACGAAGATGGATAAATTGGTATCGGTATATAGCGGATACAGTGAAGATAAGTTATATTTTGAATTGGATTTTTCTGATAGTAGTACAATATTTAGTTCGGATGTATTGATTTCCGATTGGTCAGGCGCTGCTTATGAATTTTCTTTCGTCACGAAAAAGCCAGCATTGTTTATTAATACAAAGATGAAAGTACACAATACAGATTATGAAAAAGTAGGGATAGTACCATTAGAGATAAGTTTAAGAGATAAAATAGGTAAGTCATTAGATAAAGATGAAATAAGTAATATTAGGGCAGTTGTAGAGCAGTTATTAAGTGAGAAGGCAGAATATGAACAAACTATTTCTACTATTTTGGATAATACAATTTCTAATTATGGAGAAAGTGGAAAAGTAGGGGCTAAAGAATTGCTTAAAATATTGACAAGAGCAAAATAATATATATTCATTGGAGGAAGCAAAATGATAATACAGAACTTCACAAAAATTTTAGAAGAGAATTTGAAGATTGGATTCTATACGGGTGTGCCTGATTCTTTATTAAAAGCTTTATGTGACTACCTAATAAATACATATGATGTATCAGATAAGCACATGATAGCAGCTAATGAAGGAAATGCGGTAGCATTAGCTTCAGGATACCATTTGGCTACAAATAAAACAGCGTGTGTATATTTACAAAACAGTGGTATTGGAAACATTGTAAACCCTGTAGCTTCTCTTACATCTGGCGATGTATATGGAATAGGGTGTGTATATGTAATAGGGTGGAGAGGTGAACCAAATGTGCACGATGAACCTCAGCACGTATTTCAAGGCAAGAAAACATTAGAACTTATAGAAGCACTTGATATCGAATATACAATAATAGATGAAAAGTATTCTGAAGACGATTTAAAAGAAGTAGCAATCAGATACTCTGAATTAATTAATAGTGGCAAGAGCGTTGCTTTTGTAATTAAAAAAGGCGGATTGACTTATGACGAAAAAGTAAGCTATTCAAATGATAATAAAGTTAAAAGAGAAGAAATTATTGAAAAAATAATAGAAAAATATGGTGATGATATATTTGTATCTACAACAGGAAAAACTTCACGAGAATTATTTGAAATAAGGGAAAAGTTAAATCAATCGCATAGTAAAGATTTTTTGACAGTGGGTTCTATGGGTCATAGTTCTTCAATAGCATTAGGTATAGCATTAAACAAACCTAACAAAAGAGTATGGTGTATAGATGGAGATGGTGCAGTACTTATGCACATGGGTTCTATGGCAGTAGCAGGCACACAAAATGTTTCTAATTTAGTACATGTATTAATAAACAATGCATCGCACGAATCTGTAGGCGGACAGCCTACCGTTAGCGATAAAATTGATTTTGTAAATATAGCTAAAGCATGTGGTTATGCATATGCTAAATGTGCTGAAAGTTTAGATGAGTTAGAAAAAATATTGTGTGAAATTAAAAATATAAATCAAACTGTATTTATCGAAGTGAGATCTGCTATAGGATCAAGAAAAGATCTAGGCAGACCAACAAGCACACCTGCTCAAAACAAGATAGCGTTTATGAAAGAATTAGAAATACAATAAGCTGATAAATAATTTAAAATAATAAAAGTGAGGTAAGTAAAATGTCTAATGAAATGAAAAAGGTATATATGTGTTTTGGAACAGACTTAATCCATGGTGGACATATAGATATAATAAAAAAAGCAGCAGAATTAGGAAATCTAACAGTAGGAGTGTTATCGGATAAAGCAGTTGCTAGCTTTAAGAGATTTCCAATGCTAAATTATGCTGAAAGAGTAAAACTTATAGAGGGAATAAAGGGAGTAGAGAATGTAGTTTCGCAAGAAACTCTTAGTTACGCAGAGAATATTAATAATCTTAAACCTGATTTTGTAGTACATGGGGATGACTGGAAAGTAGGAATCCAAAAACCAATAAGAGAAGAAGTAATAGAGTGCTTAAAAACTTATGGTGGAGAATTGGTAGAATTTCCATATGCAAAAAACGAAGAGTATGACAAATTAGAAGCTGCACAAAGAAGAGAATTATCTATTCCTGATATTAGAAGAGGTAGATTAAAAAAATTACTGGAAATGAAATCATTAGTAACTGTTATTGAAGCTCATAGTGGAATTACAGGATTAATAGCAGAAAAGACTACAGTGTTAAAAGATGGAAAGACTCATCAATTTGACGCTATGTGGTGTTCAAGTTTATGTGATTCTACATCAAAAGGCAAACCTGATATAGAACTACTTGATATGTCTTCAAGATTAAGAACCGTAGATGAAATAATGGATGTAACAACGAAGCCAATAATAATAGATGCTGATACAGGTGGAAAAACAGAACACTTTGTGTACAACATAAAAACACTTGAAAGAATGGGTGTGTCTGCTGTAATAATAGAAGATAAAGTAGGATTAAAGAAAAATTCTTTGTTTGGAACAGATGTAGAGCAAATGCAAGATACTATAGAAAATTTCTGTCATAAGATTTCTGCAGGAAAAGCTGCATTAAAAACAACAGATTTTTATCTAATATCAAGAATCGAAAGTTTGATCTTGGAGCAAGGTATGGAAGATGCACTGAATAGAGCGTTTGCATATGTAGAAGCAGGTGCAGACGGTATAATGATACATTCAAGAAAAAAAGATCCGAGCGAAATATTTGAATTTTGTGAAAAGTTTAGAGCTAAAAACACGACAACTCCGTTAGTAGTTGTGCCAACAGCATTTAATTCTGTTACGGAAAAAGAATTTGAAGAGCGTGGAGTAAATATAGTAATATATGCAAATCAACTTACAAGAAGCGGATTTCCAGCAATGCAAAACATAGCAAAAACCATACTAGAAACTGGACGTGCTAAAGAAGCAGATGATATGTGTATGTCAATAAAAGATATTATTACTTTAATACCTGAAGAATATTGATATTAAAGAAAAAAGGAGTATCTCATAAATATGAAGGCTATAATATTGAATTCCGGAATGGGAAACAGAATGGGAGAACTTACAAGTTCACGACATAAAGCAATGGTGAAGCTTAAAAATGGTGAAACAGTGTATGAAAGACAGATAAGAATACTAAAGGAATGTGGAATAAAAGAATTCATAATTACAGTTGGGGCATTCAAAGAGCAGCTTATGCAAGTAACTAAGAGAAAAGAGTTTGAAGGATTAACATTTGCATTTGTAGAAAATCCAGTATATGATAAAACAAACTATATTTACTCAATGCATCTTGCAAAAGAATACATAACAGGTGACTGCTTGCTGTTACATGGTGATTTGGTGTTTAATAAATCATATGCAAAAAAGGTGATAGAATCGCCTGTTCTTAACTTAGGAAGCGTAAATACAAAGCTCAAACTACCAGATAAAGATTTTAAGGCTCACATAGAAGATGGAAAAATAAAAAAAGTAGCGATAGATATTTTCCATGAAGGGTGTTATGCATTTCAACCTTTTTATAAACTATCAAGCGATGCAATGAAATTATGGATGAACGAAATAGCAAAATTTTGTAATGATGATAATACAAAAGTTTATGCTGAAAATGCTTTGAATTTAAAACTAGATAAAATATGTTTAGAAGCTTTTTCATATGAACATGATTATGTTGAAGAGATAGACACGTTAGAAGATCTAGAAAGAGTTAGTGAAGGCATAAGATTTTTTGATTATAAGGAACAATTAATCTATGAAGATGATTTTTCAAAAAATAAAATATTTGAATTTTTAGATAAAAATAAATTAACAAACCCTCTAATCGTATGTGGTAAAAACACAGGGAAGTTGGAATTGTCTTTAAATTTAAAAACTCATATGCCAAATTCGATAGTTTTTAGTGATTACAGCTCTAATCCTAAGTATGAAGAAGTGATAAACGGAGCAAGTGTATTTAAGGAAAATAGTTGTGACTGCTTGATAGCTATCGGCGGAGGAAGTGCGATAGATGTATCTAAGTCAATTAAGGCTTATTTATCAGCACCGTCATCCGAAGATTTTTTAAGTGGAAATATAGAATTTTCGCCTCTAAAGATTATTGCTATACCAACAACCGCAGGAACAGGAAGCGAGTCTACTAAGTTTGCAGTATTGTATGTGAATGATGAAAAAATGTCTATAGAACATGACAGCTTATTGCCAGATATGGCTTGTTTAGTGCCTGAGTTGATAGAAAATTTGCCTGATTATCATAAGAAAAGCTCTATGATGGATGCACTGGCACAGTGTATAGAGTCGATATGGGCAAAAGGAGCTAAAGAAGCTTCGAAAGAATATGCTACCAAAGGATTGAAATATATTGTTGACAATATGGAATCATATATCACAGGCGATTTATCTAAGAATAATATTATTCTCAAAGCTGCAAACTTGAGCGGTAAGGCGATAAATATATCCAAAACTACGGCTGCGCACGCAATGAGTTACAAACTAAGTTCGATGTTTGGTATTTCTCATGGACATGCGGTGGCTCTTTGTTTGCCTTATGTGATGAAGTTGATGGGAGAAAAGGTAGAATCGGAAGAAGATACTGTGAAAAAGTCATTGCAAGAAAATGTTAATATTATTTGCGAGGTTTTTGGTGAAAAAAGCATGTATGGAGTTGCGGACAGGATAATAGATTGTACTAAGCGCCTTGGGCTATATGCTCCAGAAGTGGAAAATATTGAGCAAGTACATTTATTATCAAAATCAGTGAATACTCAGCGATTGAAGAATAATCCTATTGATATAAGTGCGAGTGAAATTGAGCAGCTTTATGGATGGGTTTTGAATTTGAAGCAGACAAAATAAATTACAGCAGTGTCAAATATTATACCAATGAAGATTATGAAAAAGCTATTGAATGGGCAAAAGATGGCGGTGTAAGGAAATTGGGACTGGAGATTTAGTTTGTAGCAGGAAGAACTATTAAAGTTTACAACAAATGTGATTTTACTAAATAGATGCAAATACAAGAATTCAACGATTACTGTGATACGATAGACGGAACAGGTGATAGAGGTCGTTTGTATGCATGGAATCATTTGATATGAATTGCTAGATAAATATGTAATTGCCGAAATTTGTCGAACGAAAGTTCGAATTTTATGAAAAAATTGATTGAAAAGCTGATGATTTAGTGGTATAATGAGTGTAAGGAATTATTATACGAACAGCGGTACGCTTCCGTAAAAGGGAGGTGGTAGGATGGTTACATATGAGGCACTTAGGTGCATGTTCGCATTTGCGACATTAATATTAGCTATCATCACCTTGTCTAACGACAAGCGTAAATGATTTTTATGCATAATTGAGGTTGACAGGAATATTCGCAGTAGTGAGTAACAAATCTTTGA
Organism: uncultured Clostridia bacterium; assembly: GCA_964371035.1. Taxonomy (GTDB): domain Bacteria; phylum Bacillota; class Clostridia; order Tissierellales; family Sedimentibacteraceae; genus UBA1535. The sequence continues at coordinate 13,409 of CAYJLG010000009.1, forward strand.
ACTCGTTTCACTTATAAAGATTTGGCTCTCGTTGCGTTTAGCCTACCATCCATTTTCTATGGGAAAATGGGGTTAGGGCATAAAAAAAATCAACCGCATATAGTTTTCCGACTTGACGGTTGATTTTAACACAACACGGAGGCTACCATTTGTATAGTAGTTCCTTTTTCTAAATTAATTGTAACATGAATAAGAGCTGATGTCAATAAATAGTTGTTTGTAGGGTGTGGTCTTGACCACATCGAAAAGACAAATAAATATATTTATATACAATTTTCGCCATCGCTCTAGAAATTAGAACGATGGCGATTTTTTTAAGTGTTATTCACTATCGTTAATTTAATAATGCGATCCCTAAGTTTAAGTATGTTGCAAATACTATCCAAGCTAAATATGGAATCATAAGGTTAAATGCTGTTTTGGAAATTGGTTTCATACTTTTCATAGTAAGTATTATCAAAAATCCTAAAAATATTATCCATGCTAATGCTAAATAATACTGTGCCATATTAAAGAATATCAAAGTCCAAAGAAAATTAACCGCCAGTTGTACAGCATAAAGTTTAAGAGCTTTATCTCTTTCTTTTCCTTTTGTTTCAGAAGCATAGATCAAATAAGATGCAACTCCCATACAAGTATAAAATACTATCCAAGCTGGAGCAAATAACCAAGCGGGTGGAGCTAGAGGAGGTTTGTTAAAAGTTGCAAATATTTTAACCTCTTCTAAAGACAGAAATGCTGCAAGTTGTCCAACAAGCAACGGAATTAATACACAAATGCTCAATATTTTCCAATTTACTTTCATAAGTTCACCTCATAATTTTAATTTGATTTTAATCGAGTATACGGACTCAACTCATTATGAATACTAACTTCTTCGTTACCACAAAGAAGTTTTTAAATACATTGATATTATATACCCCCCCTTTCTTGCCTACCATCAAACTACTCCTCAATTGCCCCCAAAATCTTACTAATCATAAACTGTCTTTGCTGTTATATTATAAAAGTCAAGCTTTCTGGCAAACGCTTACCTATATTTATTATATCATCTTTTATAAAAGTTTTCAATATTATTAGTAAAATTTTTTTAGTAAGCATCAAAATTACCATAATATTCTGCTTTTAGTTTTAGCGGAGTAAAATGTTGTAGTTCTATTAACGATTTTGACCAGATTTTCACTCCATCTGTCGATCCATCCATAGTTGACTCTAATGTTTGGATACCTATTATTTGGCCGTTATTTTTATTGTATCCACCAAAAACGACTACATGTTTTCCTCTTTTGTTGCAGATTTCTCCTGGCAAAATATCGTTGTAAGTGATCACATCAAAGTAATCTGGGATTAGGTATGTACCTAATTTATATTTGAAATTATATATTCGACTAATATATCCGCTACAATCAACTCCTGCAGAGTATCCGTTTACTGTCGTGGTATTGATGTCGCCTGCTGTATATCCTTCGTCGAGTTTTCTTAGAAAGGTATTCATATCATCAAAGCCACCCCACTTGTATGGAATTCCTGTGACGATACCACTTTCTGAATTTTCATCTAAATGTCGTGGAGGCAAAGAATCAGCATTAGTAGGTGATACATGTTTGTCATAATCAAATTCCCAGCTCCAATCATACATGATACCTGCAGACATAAGTGCTGTTTCGGCAATGGATTTCCTATCTTGGTAGTCGATTGATGATTCATCGGAGTTTTCTATTGCGTCTAAATACATATTGTGATCGATTCTTGTCCTATCGTAGTCTGTAAAAACAAGCTGATAGATATCTATGCTATTTTTATTGCAAACTAATTGATATACTTTGCCATCATCTGTAGAATAGACAAATTTATTAGGCACAAACTCATAGCTTATAGTTTCTTCTAACAGTGCCATTTCTACTTTTTCACCATCTACATATTTTCCAATTCTGATTTCAACATACATTTGCGAACCAAACAAAGCATCTTCTTCGTAAAACAAGATTTCTCTATCGTTTAATATTTTTAGTGGATAAGTAAGCCCTGCTTGGTAGTTATAGTTAATCTCTATAATGTCATCATTGTAGTCAAATGATTGTTTTAGATTGTTGTTGGTTTCACTACTGAAATACTTGACGTTTGAAGTATTAGTATGAATTTTAGTATTATCATCAGATGTCACTACTTCATAAGTAGAATAGTCATAGATGTCTTTTAACATAACTTTTCCATCGATAGAGCGAGAAAGCAGCTTTCTTTTTATTTCTGAATCATTTTCGTATTGGAGATTTTGCGTATATAAAATATTGCCCATATCGTCGATTGTCAATATTTTATAGCCATAAGTTAGTAGTGAGATTGTATTTTGATTAGAGATTTCAATATCATAATATCTATGCTCTGGCGGTAGTGGTATAGTTTTAATATAATTTGAATTTAAGTTAAAAACTTTTATCTCTTTTTTGACATCGTCTAATAGATATACTGTGTCGTTTAGCACAGCAAAACTTTCAGGCCCTTTTGTTTCAAAATCTTCTGCATCTTCACCATATGCGTATTGATTTTCGTCGTCTCCGACAGGGACTGATAATACTATGTGATTTTTGGCTAGCGGCATTGTATTTTCTTGTGCTAATGCAGTAATGTTTGGAGCAACTGTTAGGACTAAAACAAACAATAAAACGATTAATTTATCTAATTTTGATTGATATATCATAAAGCACCTCTAGTGCGATTTAAATATGTTTCTCATCGCTAAATCTATAGTTAATCATATCATTTTTTTGTGAAAAAATCAAGAATATCAAAAAAATGAAATCATACGTGATAGCGTATTTGTCCCACTGCTACACTTTAATTTGATCAGAAACATGTTATCTTGCTTTTAATTTTTGAAGCTTCATTAGATATACATTTAAAATCACCATCAGGTTGCCGTATCCAAAATTTTGAAAATTGAAAATTTAATTCAAGCAATCTAATATGTAAATTATTCATTTTTAATAAATCTCTTTTAAATTCAGAGTTTGATTTGCTTTTAGTAAATTCTCTGATTTGTCTTAAATTACAACTGCGTTTGAGTTCATCTTCTAAGTTTTTTACTTGAGTAACACATATGACATTTTTAATATTACTTTGATTTTTTAAAAAGTTTATATTTTTTCTCAGTGTTTCAGGATTTCCCGCATCAGTATCAATCACTAAAATTATTGTGGTATTCATTTTTAATCCTATAATCTTTGCTTTAGTGAATGTTTCTAATGTTGCATTAAAAGTTTCAACTTTACCTGGTATTATACATTGAAACTCAGTTTTCAATGTTTTTATTAACTGCTTTTCCGTTTCGCCTTCCACGTAATATTGACAAAATTTATTTTTCCCCATACTAATTATACCCCCTTGAATGTTTATAGTGATACCAAATCGCGCAATAAATCTAAATCAGGTGCAGTAGAAAATAAATCATTTTCTATGGCATTTCTAAGTGAATCTGTGTTTCTTTTAAGATAAGTAGAAGCGTTTACACAATTAATTATAGCATTATTTCCTATAATTTCTTTTTTTAAAAAATTAAAAGAATGCTTAGGCAGTGGTAAATCTAATATATCAGTATTATGTGTAGTGAAAAACAACTGGTCATTATCTTTAATAGAATTAATCATGATACATAGGAACGCTTTTTCTACATCGCTGTGAATATATGGAAATTTTTCATCACAATAATAAAATTCATAATCCATTTTTTTAATTGAATATAAAGTATGTGCTACATCTATACCCGAAATTGTTCCACTTGAAAGCAAATCGGGATTTACAAGTTTACCATCTTGGATGATTATATCGTTATGTTTTGTTTTTATGATGAAGGAGTTTTTTACATTAGGAAACCTTATTACATCCACTATCGAAGTGTCTAATGATTTTAATGTATCTCTTAAAATTCTCAGATAATCATCAACCGATGTGTCAGTTGTTAACTTGGTCGAATCATTAGGATAAGTAAAATACCAGTTCAAATTGTTTCTAATATATTCCAATTCATAATTTTTTTGTGATTCTGAAAGTTCTTCAGTTTGAAGGAGTTTCTTTGAACATTTTTCATAATTATCACTTTTAGAAATATTGGCTTTTTTTATTATGGTTTTTATATTTGAAAGTGAATAATCTTTTGAATTTTCGTTTGGCGATATTTTTACCAAAATTTTATATAGCACAAAATTGTTCAATACGAAATCAATAGAAAAGGAAGCATCTTTAGTTCTATCTGCAATAGTATTTGTTAGGTTGCTAAAGTTATTTTTATCTATAAAATTGAAAATATGCATTATAAGTTTACCTAAAGATGTTTTTCCTGTAGCATTTCCACCCATTATTATGTTCACTTTTTTATACCTGAAATTTTCTCGTTCGTTGAGAAATTCATTTGGAATAAAGGAATTTATTATTTTTTTAGGGTAGGACATATTAATGTGAAAATTTTGAAAAGCATAAAAATTATCTGCTTTTAAATCCATTAAAATCATCTTCTCACCACCTATTATTTTTTCGTGTTTAACGAAGTAATACATCAATTCTACAATATTTTACAATAATTTACAACATATTTCTAAAAAATTGCCTTCATTAGTTTGAAAATTCTGTCACAGTTGAAAAACCTGAGTATTGGAATAGAAAAAATTACCGTGAATCATAACGATGATTCAAAATATTTTCCTAAAATATCTATTTCTACTATTGACATTGCTAATCTATGTATATATAATTAATACAAATAGATGATTGTCTATATAACGTGAGGTGGAATATGTCAAATAAAATCAACTTATATGTATTGACTGGTTTTTTAGGCTCAGGAAAGACTACTACTCTTTTAAATATCCTTGATGCTTTGAAAGAAGAGCGTGTAGGTGTAATTCAAAATGAATTTGGAAAACTTAGTATTGATGGAGAGATTATCAAAAAAGATAATATCGAAATGGTAGAGATTAGTAGAGGATCTATCTTTTGTTCATGCTTAAAAGTTTCTTTTGCTCAGGCGTTAGCAGAGATGTCCAAACAAAATTTAAAGTATCTTTTTGTTGAAAGCTCTGGTCTTGCTGATCCTTCTAATATCGAAGAAATTTTGGAAGGCGTAGAAGTGCTTGCAGGTGATGTTTATGAGTTTAAGGGCGCAATATGTTTAGTAGATGCTATTCATTTTGAAGAGCAAGTTGCTGATATCGAAACTGTAAATAGACAGTTAAAGCATTGTCATGTTGCGGCTGTTAGCAAGACAGATTTGATTAGTGATAGTGAGTTCGAAACTCTTGAAAAGAAAATCAGAGAGATTAATCCTGTATGCAAGATTGTAAAAAACACTATGGGCGATTTAGATATGGGTTTTGTAGATGAAGATTTGTTACTGTATCAGTGGGCAGAATCTGAAGACACAACTAATTCTGTAGAAAACAAGCCTAAGACTTTACAGATGAGTTATGACAAATCTGTAGATGAGGAAAAACTAAATCAATTTTTAGATATTATTAAGAAGCAGTGTTATAGAATCAAAGGATTCTTTTTAGTCGGAGCAGAGTGGAAACAGATTGATGTAGTAGGCAATAGAGTAGATTCTAAGCCTTGTGAAGCTAAAGAAAATTCTCAGTTAGTTTTCATTTCAAAGATTGGACCTGCTGTAATCAAAGAAATTTTTAACACTTGGAAAGAAATCATCGGCGACGAGATGACGCTTAAAAATTAATATATATAGATTTTAATTTTGAGAAAGAGGTAAAAACATGGAGATAAAAATTGTTGGGACTGGTTGTGACAAATGTAGCAAGTTGTATGATAATGCGATTCAGGCCGTAAATGAGCTTTCTATTGAGGCTACAGTTACAAAAGTTGAAGATTTGAAAGAAATGCTTATGCTTGGAGTTATGCAAACTCCTGCAATAATGGTAGATGGAAAGTTAAAAGCTGCTGGCCAAGTTGTTACAGCTGACAAAATCAAATCTTTTTTGAAGTAATTTTCAAATATTTAAGGCACTATTGATGTCGCGAATGATCGACATCAATAGTGCCTTTTTCATGAAAATATAATTCTAAATTTTGGTTACTACTCACAGTCGATTTCTAGTATAAATAAGGAAAAAATAATAAAATATGGAAGCCTTATGGAGATTGGAGTACCAGCGCATAGTTTATTATTTTTTCCTTTGGGTAATATGTTAACTGTGAATAGTAACAAATTTTGTTTTACCTAAGCATTTCCATAGTTTTTTCTTCTTCGAATTGTTTTGTGTATAGACTAAAGTAATAACCTTTTTCGTTTAACAGTTGCTCATGTGTACCTCTTTCGATTATTTTACCTTCTTTTACGACTAGTATAATGTCAGCATTTCTGATCGTCGATAATCTATGAGCGATAATGAACGACGTTCTGTTTTTAAGTATGTGTGTAATAGCCTCTTGTATGAGCTGTTCTGTATGTGTGTCTATAGACGATGTAGCTTCGTCTAACACGAAAATAGCAGGGTCTGATATGATTGCTCTTGCAAATGAAAGCAATTGTTTTTCGCCTGTAGAAAGTCTATCACCGTTTTCGCCTACGTCACTATCTAGTCCTTGATCTAGTTTTTCGATTACTTTGTCTGCTGATACTGCTTTTATAGCTTTTTCTAGTTCTTCGTCTGTAGCATCTAATTTTCCGTACTTGATGTTTTCTTTTATACTTCCTGAAAAAAGATGTGGACTTTGGAGTACATAGCCAATGTTTGACTGCAACCATAACTGGCTTCGTTGCCTATAATCTACGCCATCTATCAATATTTGACCTTTTGTAGGCTCAAAAAACCTACATGCTAAATTTACTAATGTGCTTTTTCCTGCACCTGTTTCGCCTACTATCGCAATGTTTGTGCCTGCAGGGATTTTTAGTGAAAAATCTTTTAGCACCTCTTCTTCGCCATCAGGATATACGAAAGTAACATCTTTAAACTCTATTTCACCTGATATAGGTTCCCAGTTTTCTTTTCTAGGAGTGATGCTATCACCGTATTTTTCTATGACTTCAGGTGAATCTGTGATTAATTGTTCTGTTTCTAATACGTCGCTTACTCTTTCTATGTTTGCTTGCATCGAGATTATATCGACTATTATTCTTGCCATCTGCTGGATTGGTTCAAAAATACCTATCGAATAAGCTAAAAATGCACTCAAATCTCCAACTTTGAAAGTGCCATCTAATGCATAGTTTCCGCCTCTTGCTATTACTATTGCTGTCGCTAACGAACCTGCAAAAACTATTATCGGTATATAAATGGCATTTAATCTAGTCATCCTCAAGTTTGTCGCATACATTTTATCTGTAGTTTTCGAAAATCCACCAAAGTTTTTTTCTTCGATAACTAGTGTTTTACTTGTTTTTGCACCTGTGATACATTCGTTCAATTCACCCGTCATTACCGAATTTATCTTTCTGATCTTACGATTAGCTTTTAAAAGTTTTGCCTGAAAATATACTGTGGCAAGAGCCATAAATGGAATAGTGATTGCTACTAATAGTGCTAGTTTGTAATTAAGTATAAACATTGTTACAAAAACGCCTGCAACATATGTAAATGCCCAAAATAAATCTACTAAACCCCACGCTATAGTTTCACTAATTCTATTAGTGTCACTTAGGACTCTAGACATCATGTATCCTACAGGAGTAGTGTTGTAATATGATAATGACAAACTTTGAAATTTTGTAAATACTGCTTCTCTTAGATCGTATCCTAGTTTCATTTCGATGCGCATTGATAGTTTAGTAAATCCAAATACACTTATTGATTGTATCGCTATAGCTAACAAATATAAAGCAGCAAACGCTGGGATTTGCTCTGGTGCGTTTTGTGCTATTATTTCATCTACTATATATCTTTGAAATAATGGAAATGCAATATCTGTACATGCCATAATAATCATTACAGTGACGCAAATTATCAAAAGTTTTTTATATTTGGAGATAAATGGCCAAAGTTTTTTCCAGACAGAAATGTCGAAGGAACGTTTCTTATCTTCTTCTTGTTCTTCTTCTTCGTAAAAAGACATTATTTCACCTCCAGTGCTTTGATATCTGTCAAATTCATTTGAACATTGAAGATATCTTTATATATGCCGTCTCGTTCAATTAGTTCTTTGTGTGTACCTATATCTACAATTTTTCCCTTGTCTAGTACCATGATCTTGTTTGCCTGCATAAGAGTAGTAATCCTATGAGAAATGATAATAGTGGTAGCAGATGTTCTATTGTTTTTTAGAGCGCTTCTGATTTTTAAATCTGTCTCTGAATCAACTGCTGACAAAGAATCATCAAAGACCATGACAGGAGTATTTTGCATAAGCATCCTAGATATGGCTACTCTTTGTTTTTGTCCGCCTGAAAGAGTAACTCCTCTTTCTCCGACTATAGTGTCATAACCTTTTAGAAAGTTTTCTATTGATTCGTCTACACATGCTGTAGAAGTAGCTCTCTTAATTTCTTCCATGTCGAGTGTTTCTTTAGTGATCGCAACATTTTCTTTTATTGTTTTTGAATAAAGAAAAGGTTCTTGTAGCACCATACCTATATTTTTTCGTAGATGGCTTAGTTTTATATCTTTTATATTTGTTCCACCTATTTTGATAGCACCACAGCCGTCCTCTAACTCGTAGAGTCTGTTTAACAAGTGCATGATTGTAGTTTTTCCCGAACCTGTACCGCCCAAAATTGCAAATGTCTCACCACCGTTTATCGTAAATGATAGATTTTCAACTACAGGTTGATTATTTTCGTATCTAAAAGTTACATTGTCAAATACTATATCTTTAGATATGAAGTCAGGAGAGAGAGCATTTTCATCGTCTTTTTCTTCTTCTTCATTTAGTATTTCAGATATTCTTTCGAGTGATACTTTTGCTTTGCCGAGTTCTGAGAGTACTCTACCAAACGCTCTTATTGGCCAGACTAACATAGAGTTGTAAGACACAAATGCTAAGAATTCTCCCAATGTGATAGCTCCTGACATGGTTTCTAATGCGCCAAACACTATGATTGTAAGGATCTGAAGTCCTGAAAACACATCTCCTACTGCCCAATAACATGATAACTGATGGCCTAGTTTTAGCCACATGTTTGCATATGTTTTGTTTTTATCAGCAAATTTATCTAGTTCGTATTTTACTCTACCAAATGCTCTAACGACTCTTACGCCTGTCAAATTTTCTTGTGCGACAGAGTACATTTCGCCGTCTGCCTCATCTGCATCTTTGAATTTTTTAGAGATTAGTCCATAAAAAATCGTAGTGTAAATCATTATGATAGGAATAAATGCAAGTGCTATAAGTGAAAGTTTTACGTTCATAGAGAACATTAGTGCTAGTGAAATGATCAGAAGCATAACTATCCTAAAAAGTTCTGATAGTTGTACTGAAACAAATCTTCTTAACAAGTCTACGTCTGCTGTAACTCTTTGTATAGTATCACCTGTTTGGTTGTTTGTATGCCATTTGTAAGGCAATTTTTGTACATGTTTGTAAGTATGATTTCTTAAATTTCTTACTAGGCCTTCTGAACCTTTTGCGATATTAACTTTGCTTATGTAATCACAAATACAAATTATAATTGCAAAAAACACTACAGAACAGGCAGGAATCCAAAGATTGTCTCTGATTACTTCGACACCGCCTATTGCGTTAATCAAATTGATAAATATAAGTGGTAGATCTATAGGGCCGTTTGAAAGCACTGAATCTACTGTAAATTTTATTACTTGTGGAGTTGCGAAATTGACTATAACTCTCGTAATGATAGCTATTGCTGCTATTACGAAAAATTTAATCAATCCCTCCATATGTGGTTTCAAAACTCTGAAACCTGTTTCTTTTTTTCTCAAAATTGTCACCTCGTTTATTAGAATTCAAGTGTGAATTAATGGTTATTATTTTTTTCGTTAAAATTTCATTTAACTGTGAATAGTCTAGTTAATAGATAACTTTATTTTGCAAAAACTATCCAAGTTTATATGATAATGCATATCCTGCTACGAGGGGTATTGCTGATAAAAATATGGTTATCATAGAGATGTTGGTTTCTGTACCTGCTGTGACTAAAAAAGGCAAGCAGATAACAGATGAAAACATAAACCCTAATATACCTATTAGCGCTTTTTCTCTGTGTGATTTGAATAGATATTCGATAAATCTCGACATTGCGACTAATCCTATCACTAGACCTATGGCATAGGCAAAAATTATCAGCATATCAGAAGTAGTGCCATCAGGTCTACCTATTGATGATAATGAACCTATGATTGTGTCATATAGTCCTAATAGCATTAATAAAAGCGAACCACTTATGCCAGGCAGTATCATAGTGCCTGCGACGATAATACCTGCAAAAAGGATCATTATATAAGTGCCAAAGTTTATTGAGTTTAGTGTTGAAGAACTTGAAAATCCAAATATGTCAAGCAAAGACATTACTAAAACTAAGATAAATGAAAGTTTGAAAATAGCCAAGTGCTTGATAGTAAATTTTGGCGATTTCACTTCTTTGTAGTCTTTAATTATCATTGGAATTCCGCCTGCTACAAGTCCAGTGAAAAACATGGCTGTAGGTAGAGCATAGTTTGTGAGCAAATTGCTGATTATATTGCTCATCGTAAGAAATGACAATAGTAGTCCAAGCAACAGAGGCAGCAAAAATGCTATATTTTCTCTAAAATCTCTTTTTATATGTGCGAGTGCATTAATAAATTTATCGTAAATGCCTAAGGAAAGTGCTATAGTACCCCCACTTAGTCCAGGGATCAAGTTTGCGATACCCATTATGTATCCTTTTATAATTAATTTCATGTTTACCTCTTTCAATGTAGAGTCTTGAGCGTTCCGTTGTTTTTCATGTTCTAACATATGTACAATTTTTGATGTAGGGACTGGTCTTGACCGTTCCGTAAGTTTGCCGTTCTTTTTCTGTTAGAGTAAAGGCGAAAGTAGCCTAGAAATAGACTCTTTCAATCTTATTCTGATTCCTCGTTGTAGATAAAGTTCATGCGTGAGTTCTAATGAAAGTTTTAAATCTTCTTCGAATGCGTCACACAGTTTTTTTCCTACTACAGTGTCATATACGATGGCATTTACTTCAAAGTTTAGTTTGAAGCTTCTTACATCAAAATTAGCAGTGCCGACCGAAGACACGACACCGTCTACAACCATTGTTTTGGCATGCAAAAATCCGTTTTCATAAGTATAAATTCTAACTCCGTATTTGAGTAATTCGCCTGCATAGTGATATGTAGCCCAATATACAAACATATGATCAGGTTTGTTTGGAATCATTATACTTATCTCAACACCTGATAGTGCTGCGATTTTTAACGCATCGAGTACGCTTGCATCAGGAATAAAATATGGAGTTTGTATTATGATATTGTGTTGAGCAGAGTTAATCATTTTAACATAATTTTGTTTGATTACTTCATCTCTCTCGTCCGGTCCACTTGAAATTATCTGTATGCCTGTGTTTCCTTGACATTCAGGGCAATCATCAAATGGGAAATATCTAGCGCTATAGTTTAAATCTTCTTTTGAAGCGTTTCCCCAATCCAAGAAAAACCTCTTTTGAAGTGCAGCAGCAGCCGAGCCTACAACTTTTAGATGAGTATCACGCCAGTATCCAAATTTTTTGTTTAGTCCTCTGTATTCATCTCCAATATTAAATCCACCGATAAATCCTGTCTTTCCATCTATTACGACAATTTTTCGATGGTTTCTATAGTTTACTTTGAAGTTGATAAGTGGAATTATACTGGAAAAAAAGCTTTCTGTTTTGACTCCTGCCTCTGTCAACTGCTGAACTATTTTTTTAGAAAGTTTTCTACTTCCTATTGAATCAAACAAAAACCTTACTTCTATTCCTTCTTTTGCTTTTTTCATGAGCGCATCCATAAGCATTTTGCCTGTGGAATCGTTGTTTACAATGTAATACAGGACATGTATGCTGTCAGTTGCTGCTTCTATCGCTTCTATAAGTGACTTAATTTTTTCGTTTCCATCTAACAAGACTTCTACTGTATTGTCTTGTGTAAAGAGTGACTGGTTTTTATATAAGTTCATTTTCAATATATCTTTGTATTCTTCTATGTTTGCATCATTAAAAACCAATTCGTCGTTTTCAAATTTTTCTTGCTGTTTACTCAGCAAATCCCCAAAACTTCTTTTTGCCTTTATTTTCATAGTAAATATGGTTTTTCTGCTGAAATTTTGTGATAGTAGTAAGTAAAAGAAAAATCCAAATCCTGGAAATATCAACAACACCAAAATCCAAGACAAAGTAGCTGAAGGATCTTTTCTCTCCAAAAATATGATGGCAAACATCAATAAAATATTTAGCAAATAGGAAATTGTAATAGTTTCAAAATAAATAGACATATGATCACCTCTTTTATGCGTGTTGTGCGCGTGTATCGTAGGGACGGGGTTCTCACCGTCCGATTCCAAACATTGTAGGTCCGAAATGAATAAAGGAGACGTGCTTTTATGCTTTCTCCAAAAAGAAGGTTAAACCCTAATTTTTGAGGTCACACGCAAGAGCGTCCCCACTTTTTTATTTTAGTATATTTTTAATCTTTTTTAGTAAGATCTGCAAGTAACAGTGCTACTTTTTCATCCATTTCTTCGTTATTAAACTGGCAAGTACCGACAGCCATGTGACCGCCACCGCCATATTTAAGCATCAATTTACCCACGTCGATAGTAGATGTTCTGTTGAGTACAGAGTATCCAACTGCACAGCTACAGCCTTGTCCGCCACGTCCACTTACTATCCAACAAGATATATTTTGATGTGTATAAATACTATATATCAAAAATCTATTTCCAGAATAAATTGGGTCTACACCTCTTAAATCGCTAATGATTACATCACCATCTGTGTGAGTATACTTTGATATCATTTCCATGAATTTTTCATTTTGATCCCAGTATATATCTACTCTTTCTTTTACATCAGGCAATGCTAAGATTTCATCTATGCTCATTTCCATACATGCATCTATCAACATTTCCATTAATGCATAGTTAGAGATAGTAAATTCTCTCCATCTGCCTAGGCCTGTACGTGGATCCATCAAAAATCCAAGTAAAATCCAGTCTTTAGGGTTTTGAATTTCATCAATAGTCAGATCAGCTGAATCTACTTTATCTACAGCGATCATCATTTCTTCAAATCCAGGGAATTTTTCAGCTCCGCCGTAGTAATCATATATTATTCTACAGCAAGAAGGAGCAAGTCTGCTCTCGCCTTCGTAATCTTCTTTTAAGTTTACTCTGTCGTGCTCACTTGAATGGTGGTCAAACCATAATCCACAACCTGGTACGTATGGAACGTTTGCAAGACAATCGTTAGGGCCTATTTCCACAAGTCCATCTTGTAAATCTTTTGGGTGCGCAAATTTGTAACTATCTATAATTCCTGCTTTTTTCAATAATGCGGCGCAGGCCAATCCGTCAAAGTCAGAACGAGTGACTAATCTCATCTCAAATACCTCCAGTAATCGTATGTGAATTAATATCCTTAATTATATCATATTGCAATAAAAAAAAAAAGAAAAAATTATTGAAATTTTTTCTTTTTTTAACTAAATAGTTATTATTCACAGTCGATTTCCCAATTGGAGTACCAGCGACATAATTTATTATTTTTTCCTTTGGGGTACATATGTTAACTGTGAATAGTATCGACTAGGTCATTCTTTTGTGAGGTTTTTAACTCTTTTTAATCTGAAAAAGTCATCTCTTTCTTTTTCTTCAAGTACACCTTGTATATGTTTGACTTGTTCAGTGTACTTAGGAATCTGTATGTGTTGCAAAGCGTTTGTTCTTTTTTGAGTCTTTTGAATTTCTTTTGCTAACTTAAAAATTGAGTTTTCAATTTCAGCAAGTTCATAAATTTTATATTTAGCTTTATTAAAGTTGAGTCTAGCTTCGTCTATAGCAGAATTTGTATGATAAAATCCATATGTCGGATTGATTTTTGTTTCTTCAAACTTCACGCTAGGTATATCTACACCCATAACACTTTTCAATAGCAACTCAAACGACTCATCGTCAGGTACGCTATAGCTTATGTCTTCTACAGTTTTCACACCTAGTGTGATATTGGCAACTTGTAAAGATTCGTAGGCTTTAGAGATCGAGTCATAGATTTCTTCGTGTACATCTTTGGATTTGTTGACGAAATTCATCATTTCTCTAATCAAAACATTACGTTTTTTATCAAGTAGCTCAAATCCCTTCTTAGCTAACTGCAAAGAAGATTTTGCTTTTATGAGGCTTGCTTTTGTAGGTGGAATCATTACTGCCATTTAATCACCTGTTTCTATAGTATTTTTCAACAAGTTCAGGTCTTATACGATCTAGTTCTTCTATTGGTAGCATAGATAGTATTTCCCAGCCAATATCTAAAGTGTTTTCTATTGATCTGTTTTCGTTGTCGCCTTGCGTAACAAATAAATCTTCGAATTTTCTGCCGAATTCCAAATAAATCTTGTCGATTTCATTTAAGTCATCTTCACCAATAATCTGTGCCAAACTTTTTACTTCGCCTACTTTAGAGTAAGCAGCGAAAATTTGGCTAGATAAATCTGCATGATCTTCTCTAGTGTAGTTTGCTCCTATACCGTCTTTCATAAGTCGCGATAATGAAGGCAAAATGTCTATCGGTGGATATATGCCTTTTTGGTTGAATTCTCTACTCAAAACTATCTGCCCTTCTGTAATAAATCCAGTCAAATCGGGAATAGGGTGGGTTATGTCGTCGTTTGGCATAGTCAAAATAGGTATTAACGTTACAGAACCTTGTTTTGATTTAAGCATGCCCGCACGTTCGTATATAGTAGATAAGTCACTATACAGGTATCCTGGATACCCTTTTCTTGAAGGTACTTCTTCTTTTGCAGAAGAAATCTCTCTTAATGCTTCTGCGTAAGCAGTCAAATCAGTAAGTACAACTAAGACATGCATATCACATTCAAATGCTAAATATTCAGCAGCTGTCAGTGCACATTTAGGAGTAGATATCCTTTCTACTATCGATGAATCGGCAGTATTGATATACATGACAACATGGTCTAATACTCCAGAGTTTTGAAAACTTCTTTTGAAGTAATCAGCATCATCGTGTCTAACACCCATAGCGCCGAAAACTATTGCGAAATTATCCTTTGTAGCGCCTTCAATTTTTGCTTGATTTACTATTTGTACAGCTAATTGATTGTGAGATATACCATTGCCAGAAAAAATCGGCAATTTTTGCCCTCTTATAAGTGTCATTAGACAATCGATAGAAGAGATACCTGTTTGAATAAAGTTTCTTGGGTATTTTCTTGCTACTGGATTGATCGGTCTGCCGTTGATATTTTCTTTTTTGTCAGAAAAAATCTGAGCCATATCATCTATAGGTTCACCTATTCCGTTAAATGTTCTGCCTAATATATCTTTTGAAAGAGGTACGCTTAATGGTTCACCTGTAAAATATACAGATGAATTATCTGTAGAAATACCAGATGTGCCTTCAAAAACTTGGATTATCGCTTTTTTTCCTTCAATTTTTATTATTTTGCCTTTTCTTTTGTCGTTTTCGCCGACTTTTATCAGCGCAACATCACCATATGAGACATCCGTCACGTTATCTACGACTATTAAAGGACCTTCTATTCGATCTAATTTCAAATATTCTTTTTTCATGATCACACATCTTTCTACTGATATTTTTGTCTTAAAGTGTCAAATGAATTATTTATTTGATTGCTTAATTCATCAAACATTTCAAGTTTATCGTTTGGTATGTCGTATTTCATTTTCAAAACATCTTGTATAACTGATTGTTGTCTAATAGTTGAAATTGGTATGTTTAGTTTTACACATTTTAGCGCTTCTTCGTACAAAGTATCTATAATTTTGAGCATCAAATATTGTTTGCTCAAAGTCACGTAACTATCTTCTTTATGCATAGCATTTTGTTGTAAGAATCCTTTTTTAATTATCCTAGCTATTTCAAGTATTAGCGCCTGGTCATTTGGAAGTACATCTTCTCCAACTAACTGAACGATTTCATTCAATTTTTCTTCTTCTTGTAGAAGTTTAATCATCTTTGCTCTTAAATCAGGCATATCATTAGACACGTTTTCGCTGTACCAATCTTTTAGCATCAGAGCATATCCACTATAGCTTGTCAAATAGTTGATAGCAGGATAATGTCTTGCATATGCAAGTTTTTTATCTAGAGCTAAAAATGCAGTAACAAATCGCTTAGTATTTTCTGTAACAGGCTCCGAAAAATCTCCACCAGGAGGCGATACAGCGCCTATGATTGTAACGCTGGCTTCATTGCCACCTAATGTTTCGACGCAACCTGCACGTTCGTAAAACTCAGCTAGCCTTGATGGCAAGTATGCAGGGAAACCTTCTTCAGCAGGCATTTCTTCTAGTCGTCCAGAAATTTCTCTAAGTGCCTCTGCCCATCTGGATGTAGAATCTGCCATTATAGCTACGTCATAGCCCATGTCTCTATAGTATTCCGCTAGCGTAATACCTGTATAGATGCTTGCTTCACGAGCTGCAACAGGCATGTTTGAGGTATTTGCAATCAACACTGTTCGCTCCATTAAAGAGTGACCAGTCTTTGGATCTTTAAGTGCAGGAAATTCTTCTAAAACGTCAGTCATTTCATTTCCACGTTCGCCACAACCTATATATATGATAATATCTGCATCGCTCCATTTTGCAAATTGATGTTGAGTAACTGTTTTACCTGTACCAAATCCGCCTGGCAAACCTACAGTTCCACCTTTAGCGACAGGGTAAAAAGTGTCGATTACTCTTTGTCCTGTGATTAGAGGTTTATATATTGATTTTCTTCTTTTTATTGGACGTGCTTTTCTGACAGGCCATTTTGTACAAAGTGTCAGTTCTGTTTTGTTGCCTATTTCATCTTCAATTACAACTATTGTATCGTTTAGAGAGTATTCACCGTTTGGCTTTATTTCAATGACTTTACCTTTTTTACCATAAGGAACTGTCAATCTATGCATAACGATTTTAGTTTCTGGAATTTCAGCATACGTGTCGCCTTGTGATATCATGTCACCGATTTTTACTGTAATAGTAGTGTTCCAACGTTTGTTTTCGTCTATTGAGATAAGGCCTATTCCTTCAGGTATGAAATCGCTAGATAATTCATTTATGCGGAGCAGGGGTCTTTGTATTCCGTCAAAAATATTGCCTATAATTCCTGGGCCAAGTGTAACAGATAGTGGAGTTTCAGTCGATATGATTTTTTCTTCACATCTAAGGCCTTCAGTCTCTTCGTACACCTGGATTGTAGCTATATCTTTATCAATAGAAACAACTTCTCCAATCAATTTTTTCGAACCTAGAGTCACCATCTCATTTACTTTAAATGAGCGCATGTTAATTCCGTTAACTACAGGGCCATTTATGCTTTGTATAATACCTTCTTTAAGCTCTTTATTTTCTTTAGTTTGCATTATTTTCACCTGCCTTAATGCTTTCCCACATCATTTGCATGATATATGGTTCGTTGTCTTCTAACAAAGAGTTAATAGACATGTCAAATCTAATTTGCGCATTTGTAAGTTCAACTAAAAACCCACCAATCAAATTTTTATTTGAACGATTTAGAGCAAAATCTTGAGTTGAATATCCCCAACTTTGAATTGCTTCAGAAAAGATGTTTTCGTATAGATTGCTGTCTTTTTCTGTCAGGTAAATAGTCAATGTCTCGCCATCAATTTTCTTTAAATCTAGTTTTTTCAAAAGATCGCTTAGAAAATCTTTGTAGTCAGCACTTTGCACAAATTCATTTGTTTTTTCATAAAGTTTTTTCATCAATCTGTCAAAGCAAAGTTTTTTTGTTTCTTCTATTTTTCGTCTCTCGTTTAATCTAATATCACTTTGCTGTTTTAAATTTTCAATTTCTATTTTCTGTCGTTTGGCTGCGTATAGTCTATTTATTTCATTATCGATTGCTAGTTTGTCCGCTTCAAATTTTTCGTTAAGTTCTCGTTCTTTTATCGCTAAATCTTCTTTTAATTTTAAGTTCATGAGTCGATTTATCAATTTAGAAAACAAAAGTAGTTTTTGTTCTATAGTTACCACGTTTTCACCTCTATTCGTTTAGCTTGATTCCCACGGATTCTCTTATGTAACCTGAAATTGCTTCATATCCACGATTTGAACCGTGTCTATCAGGTATTTCTATTATCAACGGTTTGTTAGATTTAAGTTTCAACTCCAACACTTCTTCTTTTGCCATATCTACAACTTTTTCTGTCAACATTAGTATGCCTATGTCATCTGAAGCTATATGTTTGTTGATAGCTGCAAGAGCTTCTTCCCTGTTAAAAACCATTTCGCCGTGTATACCTGCCAGTCGCATGCCAACAAAGGTATCTCTATTATCACTTATTAAAAATGATTTCATAATCAAATCCTTTCTTTGTAAAGTTTTAAATAGTTATGTCTAAACAAATAATATTAATATCGAAATAATCATACCGTAGATTGCTATACCCTCTGCCATACCAACAAATATAAGAGTTTTTCCTAAGAGCGAAGAATCTTCTGTAATTGCGCCTATAGCTGCTGAACCAACAGAGCCAACGGCCATTCCCGTACCGATTGTTGCAAGTCCTGTACTAAGAGCTGCAGCTAAATATTTAAAACCTTCACCTAAAGAAATACCTGTAGCTTCAGCTATTACTTCAACTTCAGCAAATGCATTTCCACCCATAATAGTTGAGATAAGCATTGCTGCTGCAACAACCCCAAACATTGATACAGACGCTAAAATATGTTTTTTGATATTTCCTTTTCTCTTTTCGTTAAATAATTTTTTTCCGTATAAGATTGTTCCTAAAGAAATTGCAGCTGCTAAGATTAATAATAAAATTTGCATGATAAATACCTTCCTTAATTTTGTATTTTTATAATTTGATTTTATATAAATTCTAATGTGATATCCCTAAAATTAGGGTAATTATTTATTCTTCAGACAGTTTTATAGGATTGAATTCAATACCGTTGCCGTCAAAATATTTGCTAAACATTTCATAATATTCTAATCTTAATCCTTGAATGAAAACTATCAAGCCTTCAAGTGTAAGTATCAATATGTTGCCCATAAAAAGTATAAAGAGTTTTAATATAGGGCTAGTCACTTGCTCTGCCATTACTAAAAAGGCTAAAAATAATCCTGCATGATTGAGTGCAAACGCACCAACTCTTATAAATGAAATAGCGTTGCTTAGAGTGCCTAGTACAGTTTCTACGCCTTCAAATATGCTTTCTGTCAAGTATTCTCCTAATGTACCGTGTATCAGCGGTCGTTTTTTCATCATCAAGTTTGCTAGTGGATGTTTTGCAATCATTACTACCAAACTTATCAATAGAGTAGATACCGGAACTGATACGCTCACATTAATGACTGACGTAATGCATAAAGCTGAGAATATCATGCTCATGAAAAATACGTATCCTGCGACACCGTTTTTTCCAAATATAGCTTCTTCATAATTTTTTTTTTTATTGTTATTTATTATGCCAATCACAAATGATACTGTCAAAACTACTACACCAAACGTAACTCCCATCAGTAGGATAGGCATGATATTATCTGGACTAAGTACAGGACCTGTAAGGCTTGGCAACCATGGTAGTTGCTCATGTTCTAATCCGAACAAACTTCCATATACAAAGCCAAAACATATTGAACTAAATCCTAATCGCTTTAAAATCTGACCAGGTAATTTCATTTTTTTGCTTAATAAAACTCCTGCTAAAAAGTAGACTGCACCTTGCCCTATATCTCCAAACATTATTCCAAACATTAGAAAAAAAGTGATTGATAAAAATGTAGTGGGATCTATTTCGTTGTAAGACGGCAGACCATAAAGTTTAACTATAGCTTCAAAAGGTTTTGAAAACCAGTTGTTTTTTAATTTCGTAGGAGGCATAACGAATTTACTGATTTCTTCAGGTGTCTTGTGAGTTAAAAGATAATCAGAAGTCACCTCTTTTATAGAATCTTCTATCAGTTTTTCGTCTTTTGCACTTGCCCATGCATTTATAACAAATATGTTGTCACTGTAAACTACATTTCTTTCAAGCTCGTAAATCTTTTTTTCAAGC
Source organism: uncultured Clostridia bacterium (assembly GCA_964371035.1). GTDB lineage: Bacteria > Bacillota > Clostridia > Tissierellales > Sedimentibacteraceae > UBA1535. The sequence goes on from CAYJLG010000009.1 coordinate 33,602, forward strand.
TTAACTGTAGTATAGATCTTATTTAGTGCTTCTACATGGTGTGATTTGTTAGTTTCTATTTCTTTGTAAAAGCTATTGAGATCTGTCTTTAATTTAAATATTTTTTCTTGAACTTGATATATTATTTCTTCAGCAGTGCCATCATAGTTTGAAAATTTTGAAAGTTTATTCCAATTAAGGGATTTAAGGACTTTTTCATTTTCTTCTCTATATTGCTTTGGATAAATCACGATGTACAAATCTTCTACAGAAGATTTCAAGTTTCCTATCTTCATAGCAACAGCACTTATTTTTTCATAATTTCTCTTCATCCTTGCTTTGTTTTCTTGAGATAAAGTACCTATCTCATAGTCGAAAAATCTTAAATCTGTGAGGTTTCTAAAGTTTATAGTTTTATCTTCGATACATTGCAACTTTATCAGAAAGTTTTCTAATTTTTCCAATTCGTCTTTGTTAGAATTAAATTCTTCAAGTCTTTGATTTAAGTTTTTAAGGATATTTTCTAAATTTTCGTAAGCTTCATTTAGATTATATGAATAATCTGCTACGTGCTTTATTTCAGCTTTGAGTTCTATACCTATGTTTTGGCAAAGTTTTTCAACTTTTGCCTCTATGTCTTGACATTTTTGACGGACACTATCATAGTCTACTTTTTCATAAGAATAATCATAGTCGTTAGGTAGTATAGATTCATACTCATGCAATATAAGGTTGTCTTCGTATGTACTATTCTCTTCAAAATCCATATGCACACATTCTGTGAGTACAAGCTGTTTTAATATCTTGTGCATTTCGTTTAGAGAACCGACGATTTTGATGAAAATCATTTTTTCTATTGCCATTTGAAACGCTCCTTTCTTTTGGTGAAGTTTATATTTTGCTTTTTAATTGTTATATTTTTTAAAGTCAACTGAGCACCTCCTGAATTACACAACATGAACTATGTATTTTTTCATAGTTTCAAGTGGTAAATTGTACTTGATGCTTTCTGTGACGGCGACAAAATCTTTTATGATGATCTCATTTATCCAAAAGTATGCAAGCGCTCCTTCTATGCCTGTTTGTTTACATTTTTTTGTTAAATGTGCATATAGATAAGTGTCTGTTTTTACTCTTATCAATCTTTCATCAGATGAAAAAATATCTGCGTTTAGAAATTTCGTGGACAATGATTTAAATTCATCAAGGCTTTTTGCATAGCACAATTTTTTCAACCTTGGATAAGAGATTTTATGCCCTGATAAAAGGCAATAATTTAATATTTCTTCAGATGAAATCTGATAATATTTTATTGCTCTATAAATCCATTGTACGTTTAAAAAATCAATTTTTATGCCTATTAACTCACCCAGTTTTTTTTCGTCAGCAACATCTAAAGTTTTGAGTTTTTTAGTCAAATTGCTGTAAAAATACCGCTGTAATTTCATTTCAATATGAAATTCACGTTTTGAGGCATCTTCGTTTGTCAGGGTCTTTAGCTTGTTATAGTAAGGCGTATGCCTTAGTTTTTCAGTCAAATCCTGAATACCGGAACTCCGCACAAGCTTGTCATACGGCAATTTGGAAAATTTAGTCGAATGGATAAAATGCTTAGTTACATCATCTAATTTTTCGTAATTAGAAATTTTTCTAATTATTAGCATTAAATCTTCGATTTCAAATTCTATCAACAAGGCGACTAAAAAGGATTTATAAGGACCTGATACATAATGAATGATACTTTCAATATCTTTCACCTTAAAACGCTCCAACACTGTCTCTAAGTCGTCTCGGTGAATATTAAGTGTATCTAAATCACCAAATATATCTGAAAAACTTTGAGTACCTTTCATAAAAGAATAAATCTGAGCCGTATTTTTAAAGTTGATTATTTTTGCCCAATCATCTTTATCTAATATATTGCTCTTCTTACTTTTAATTTTTGTAGTAATTGCACTTTCGGCTACAAATTGATCCATTTTAATTCTCCGATTTTAGAATTTTGGCAAATATTTTTTCTACAAGTTCTTTTTCTGATTTTTCGTAATTCTCTTCAAGTTGATTGTGTATGTTTTCATTTTCAGAGTTGAGAGGTACATCCTTATCAACAGTGTGAATATCATGTGCAACTTCATTGTACTGAAGCTTTTTCAAAATATCAGCTTTATAGTTTTCGATTCTTTCAAGGTAGTTTTTTTCTGTAGCTTGCAACCTAAGTTCGTTTGCTTTTTGTGTCTCGTAAGCTTTGTTGTCTATTTCAATTATCTGTTCGATAATATTTATTTTAGCTATTTCTTTCACTTCATCACCTCTGTTTTTTTATATAAAATCAACTTGCTACATGTATATATATACTCCTACTAATCAAAGATTGCAAGATGTTTTTTTGATTTATTTTGTCAAAATAATCACAAATGGATTAAAACATAGTATTTGCAAGGAATAAGAGATGGAAATTAAAATAAATATTTTAAATGAGCATAAACAAATAGCAGTAGATATTTTGATGTAGTTTCGATTTGCACACAATCGCTCAAAAATAAAGCGATCGACATGTCAAAATATCAGCGAATGTATCGATAATGGGACGCGAAATGTTTGGGTTTAATTACTATAGGAAATTTAACGATATAATTATGTTACTAAAACTGTAGAATGACAACATGTACAAATGTTTTAAAAAATATTTTTCATTGTGTTGAATTTAGGAATAAATTTTGCTAATATAATAATATTGTTATTATTTATAAAATATAAAATTTGTCTATGAGATATAAACTTTAAAAGATTTGATTTTGAGGAGGAACAAAGTGGAACAATCAAGAAGTTATTGGAGTGGACCAGCGGCTACTCATAGGAGAACGATGCTTAAAGCATCAGGTTTTGGAGATAGAGATATTAAGACAAAACCGCATATCGGTATTGCAAATTCATTTATGGAAGGCTCTCCAGGTAGTGCGCATTTAAGACAAATAGGCGAATATGTTAAGCAAGGAGTTTGGGCTGGTGGCGGAATTCCTTTTGAATTTGGAATCCCGGCTACATGCGGAAATGTAGCTAATGGTGCCGAAGAACTAAAGTATGAACTTGCAGGTAGAGATGCTGTAGCTATGGCGATTGAGTTTGTTGCAAAAGTTCACAATTTTGACGCTTTAGTGTTGGTTGTTTCTTGTGATAATATCATTGCAGGAGCATATTTAGCAGCTGTAAGACTTAACTTGCCTGTAATAGTAGTTACTGGAGGCTGTATGTCTGCAGGGTATTATTGTGGAAAGCAAATTGTTGAAGCTGAACTTGATGTTGCTACTCTTAGATTGCAAAAAGAAGGTTTAGACAAAGAAGACCCTGAATATCAAAAGGAATTAAAGCATCTTGAAAAGCTTGAAGAGTATGTTTGTCCTTCGTTTGGAGCATGCCCTTCTATGGGAACTGCTAATACTATGCAGATGTTAGGTGAGGTGTTCAATTTAGTTATGCCTGGTACGGGAAACATACCTGCTGCCGACAATCTTAAATTGAGACAAGCTAGAGAAGCAGGAGAGTTTGTAGTTGAATTGGCTAAAAGAGGCGTTAGACCTTCTGAACTTATTACTCGCGAGACATTGCTAAATGCTATTATGGCTGACATGGCTATAGCAGGTTCAACAAATGCTGTTTTACATATTTTGTCGATGGCTATAGAACTTGGATTAGATGTTACAATGAAAGATTTTGAAATATTGTCAAAAGAAATATATTGTATTACAGGCGTAATACCTAGTGGACCATATACTGTTGTAGATTTTTATCATGCTGGTGGCATGCCTGTCGTAATGAAGATGTTAGAGGAAAAACTTTATACTGATGTGCCGACTTTATATGGATGTACATGGAAAGAGTTTTTGGCTGATGTTAAGGCTGAAAGTACAGATGTAATTAGAAGTATGGATAAGCCATTGTTTGATCAACCAGGACTTAAAGTGCTAAGAGGAAATCTATCTACAGAAGGTGCTATCATTAGACCTACTGGTGTTCCTGAAGGCATGAAAACATTTAGGGGGCCTGCAAAATGTTATAGCAACGATCTAGATGCATACAACGCGATCCAAAGAGGCGATATAGTGCCGGGTGATGTTATAATCATCAGATATGAAGGTTGTAAGGGAGCTCCTGGAATGAAGGAGGTTATGCTTTCTACGGATGCTTTAGTAGCAAATGGACTTCACACTTCTGTAGGGATGGTTACAGATGCAAGATTTTCAGGGTTTAACTTTGGTGCGATTATAGGTCATGTTTCTCCTGAGGCTTGGGATGGCGGACTTATAGCTCTTTTAGAAGATGGAGATATAGTTAAGGCGAGTTTGGATACTGCTACTGTAGAGGCAGAACTTTCAGATGAAGAGATAGCTACAAGAAGAGCAAACTGGATTAGACCAGAAGCTAAAACTAAGACTGGTATGTTGGCACTTTATGCTGCTACTTGTAAACCTGCCCATGAAGGTGGAGCTATGCAGACTTGGTAAGCTTGATTGTAAAAATTAAAAAAATCAGAGGAGAATTTTTATGTTATATCTAAATAGCGCAGAGATTAAAAAAACTATTAATTATAAAGAATTAGTAGGAATTATCGAAGATACTTTAAAGTTATATGAAACAGGCAACTTCGTACAACCTGATAGAATCACTGTCAATAGAAATGAAAAAGAATCTTATTTGTATATGCCTAGTTTTACAGAGGAAGTAAAAGGTACTAAAGTTATAACTTTGTTTGGTGATAATTTGGCAAAAGGTGTACCTACTTTGCAAGGTGTCATGCTTTTAAATGATGTAGAGACAGGCAAAATTAAATGTATTTTAGATGGTGCTTCTATAACAGCATACAGAACTGGAGCTGTAGGTGCTTGTGGAATCAAGTATACTACTCCTCAAGATGTTTCGACGTTAGGTGTTGTAGGTACTGGTGTGCAAGCATATTATCAATCTTTGTATGCATGCGAAGTGAGAGATATCAAAAAAATAACTGTGTTTGATATTTTTGCAGATAAAGCTGAAGAATTTAAGCAGAGATTGTTAGAAGTTTTAAAAGATGTTGAAGTTAATGTTGCTAGTACTACTGAAGAACTTTTGAAGAATTCAGAAGTTATAGTTACTACTACTACTGCGACGAAACCAGTACTTCCAAACGATCCAGAACTCCTAAAAAATAAGCATTATGTAGCAGTAGGTTCGTATAAACCTAATATGCAAGAGTTGCCACAAGCTTTGTTTGAATTGCTTGACGAAATGTTTATAGATGTAGAATTTGCTAAAGAAGAAGCAGGTGATTTGATTAATCCTATAGAAAATGGATGGATCAAAGAAGAAGGCGTACATACGCTTGGAAAATTCTTAGACAAAGAAATAAAAACTGACAAAACTACACTTTACAAAACTGTAGGAATGGCTTTGTTTGATATCTTTGTTGCAGATTATATATATAAAAAAGCTGTCGAAATGGGTCTAGGACAGATGATGGAGGGTTAAAAGAGGATTTTATGAATCTTAAGATTAATATAGAAAAAAATAATTTTGAAAATGAGTTTGTCGCTATAGATTCGCACACTTTAGGTCAATTCACAAGAGTTGTGATATCAGGGTTTCCTGAAATTAAAGGCGATACGATGCTTGAAAAGAAAAAATTCTTAGAAGATAATTGTGACAATCTAAGAACTGCTTTAATGCATGAACCTAGAGGGCATAGAGATATGTTTGGTTCTGTGTTGACAGAACCTGTTAGCAAAGAAGCTGATTTTGGAGTAGTGTACATGGATACGGGTGAATACCTAAACATGTGTGGACACGGCACTATCGGCACTGCTACAGTGTGTGTAGAAGCTGGTTTTGTGCCTGCAGTAGAGCCTTATACAGATGTAGTGCTCGAAGCTCCTGCTGGACTTATTCGTACAAAGGTAAAAGTTGAAAATAAAAAGGCAAAAGAAGTTACAATCACAAATGTGCCTAGTTTTATTTATGAGAGTGGCATCGTCATGAACATAGATGGAAAAGATATCAAGTTTGATATAGTTTTTGCAGGTAATTTTTTTGCACTTGTTGATTCTGCTCAAACAGGTGTAGAAATCAATGCGAAGAATATTTCTAAGTTTTCTGCTTTAGGTATGAAAATTTTGAATAAAATTAATGCTGAAATGAAGGTAAAACACCCACTTTTAAATATAACTGTAGTAGATCACTGTGAGTTTTACACTCAAGCAGATGATAGTGCAAGTGCAGATTTTTACAACACAGTAATATTTGGAGATGGGCAGTGTGACAGATCTCCTTGTGGAACTGGTACAAGCTCTTTATTAGTGAAACTTCATTCTTTAGGTAAATTGGCTGCAGGTGGTAGTATAATCACTGAAAGTGTGATAGGATCTCAGTTTAGAGGAACTATAAAAGAAGAGACTTTAGTAGGTGAATATAAAGCCATAGTTCCACAAATAACAGGAAGTGCTTATGTAACAGGAATTTCAACTTATTTGATAGACAAGACAGATCCGCTGAAGTATGGATTTGTATTAGGCTAAATCAAGATGTCAATGCAATACACCCATAATCGTAGGGTATGGTATTGACCATACCGAAAGAATGAAGATGAGTATTGTTGCAATTCACCATAATTGTCGGGGCGGGGTTCTACTCCGCCTGCAATCCGAAAAGGCAAACATAAAAAAGAGATGTGCGGATTTTAAATCTACACATCTCTTATATTTTGTATTTTTGTCAAAAAACTGTGCACCCTTTGCTTGACATAACGTTCCAAACGATACTTACATAGTTAGCTCAAATTCGGCGACCCCACGTCACACCCGATGGTCCGCTTATTGCTGCTTCCTTCCGGATCTGACAAGGTTCACGGTATCAAGTTGCGCAGGACCAAATTATCAACACCACTTGTGTAAGTCTGCTTTAGCCCGTTACACCGCACAAAGGGATGTAGGCCTTGCTACAGCGGATTGCAAGTACAGGGCACCGCTACCTCCCCGCTTAGCACAGTTTTATTAGTATAGCACAGCACTTCAAGAGATGTCAAGCTGTTTTTTAACATCGACAAAACAAAATCCACCAATGCAAGAAAACCTGCTATGGTGGATTTTGTTTTAAATTTATTTCTAGAATTCCGGCTCAATTAACCCGAAATTACCATCTTTACGTTTATAAACAACATTAACTTCTTCTGTATCAGCATTTAAAAATACGAAAAAGTCATGCTTTAGTAAATCCATTTGTAATACTGCTTCTTCAACAGACATAGGCTTTACTGCAAATCTCTTTGTCTTTACTACTTTGAATTCATCCTCATCATCTTCTTCTAATGCAGGAATGTTTTCAAATTTGATTGATTCATTAGTGTATTTTCTGTTTTCAAGTCTTGTCTTATGCTTTCTGATTTGTTTCTCTAGAGATTCTACAGCATCATCAAAAGAGTTATACATATCTTCAGAAGCTTCTTCTACTCTTATTATCCTCCCGCCGAATGGTATTGTTACTTCAACTTTTTGTTTCTTTTTTTCTACGCTAACGACAACCTTTGCTTCGATGTCGTCATGGAAAAATTTCTCAAGCCTTCCAAGTTTTTTTGCTGCCATTTCCTTTAAGGCATCTGTTAATTGAATGTTCTTTCCGTATACAGTGATGTTCATGCAATCAACTCCTTTCGAGTATTTAATTGTATATATGATTTATACCCAAATGTTACTACAACTAAACAATTAAATAATATTATCTTGCAAGTGTCAAAATAGACACTGAGTAGGCACCGTTTTCTAAAAGCACCTTGCTACATTCGTTTGCTGTAGTTCCCGTGGTATATATATCATCAAGTAGTAATATGCTTTTGTCTTCAATTAAAAAAATGAAATTTTCTTTTTTTAGTTCAAAAGCATTTTTAAGATTTTTCTTTCTATCTTCAAGAGAAAGATCACTTTGTTTTTTTGTGTCTACTGTTCTTTTTAATAAATCTATGCTAGGTATATCTACTAATTCAGACAATTTTTTTGAAATGAGCTCTACTTGATTATAACCTCTGTTTCTTAATTTTTTCTTATGCAAAGGAACATATGTCATTAGATCAAAATCTAAAAACTCGTTGTCCATCATGTAAGAATACAGTAGATATGAAAATAATTTGTATAGGTAAGTTTTTTCGTTAAATTTGTAGTCATGAATAAGATCTTTTATTTTGTTTTTATATCTAAAGGGGCTTCTAGCTATATCAAAATATTTTTCAGTTTTGATACACTCTTCACAAATATACAAGTCATGGTTATAGAACAAACTTTTACCACATTTTGCACATAAAGGTTGTTCTGGTAAAGCCAATGATTTAAGACATTTTGTACAGATATATTTGTCGTAGATATCTTCATCATAAATATTGCAAATTTGGCAAATATTCTTTTCTGGATATATTAACTCCAAAAAAGATTCTATGTAATCTTTCATAACCCTACCCCCGTAGTTGTTAGCTTAAATAAAATTCCTTCAATACCCTTAATCTATCATCAAGCGATGAATATCTGTTATCAACTCTAGTGTTTTTTACCATTGCTTCAACATATTTTTCTTGTCCAACCAAAACTACAAGTTCTTTTGCTCTTGTAACTGCAGTGTATAACAAGTTTTTTGACAATAAGATTTCTGGAGCCCAAGTTACAGGCATAATCACGATAGGAAATTCACTACCTTGACTTTTATGCACTGTAGAAGCATAGGCTAAGATTATTTCATCAAGTTGAGAAAATGAATATGTAGCTTCTTTGTTATCATCAAATTCAACTATTAGTTCCTGGCTTTTATCGTCTATAAAAATTATATAACCTATATCACCGTTATAAACGCCTTCTCCTTCTAGTTCTTGGCCATTATCATATCTTGCGACCCAAGGCAACTGATAATTGTTTTTTATTTGCATTACTTTGTCGCCTACACGAAAAGCAATTTTGCCGATTAGTTTTTCGCGTTTCAAATTAGAAGGTGGATTTATTATTTCCTGTAGTTTTATGTTTAATTCTACGACACCTGCATCACCTTTTTTCATAGGAGACAGCACTTGTATATCTTTGATAGGATCAATTCCATACTTAGCGGGTAGTCGTTCTGTATATAATTCTACTATCAAGTTTGCAATATCTATACTAGTGTTTTTTCTCATGAAGAAAAAATCTGAATCTTTTTCATTGCAAATTGGCATGTTACCTTTATTAATTCTATGAGCGTTTTCAATGATTGTACTACCTTTGGCTTGTCTAAAAATAGTATCTAATCTTATAGTTTTTACTGCATCGCTACTGATTATATCTTTCAATACGTTTCCTGCACCTACAGAAGGAAGCTGATCTACATCACCTACGAGCACTAATCTAGTCCCGTTTTTTATGGCTTTTAGCAGATTGTTCATTAGAATAATGTCAATCATAGAAACTTCATCTACTATTATTACGTCGCTTTCTAGCGGTGAATCTTCATTTTTATTAAAAGATAAATTGCTGTCTATTTCACCATAAGCGTATTCCAACATTCTATGTACTGTTTTAGCTTCTCTGCCTGTTGATTCTGTGATTTTTTTAGCAGCGCGTCCCGTAGGGGCACACAATAGTACTTTTTTTTCTAAATTTTCGAAAATATGCATAATAGCTTTAATTATAGTAGTTTTACCTGTTCCGGGGCCACCTGTGATTACTGTGACACCGTTTAATATGGATTCTTTTATAGCGTTTTTTTGCATTTCTGTCAATTCTACATCGTGAATTTTTTGAAAACTAGACAGTTGATAATCAATCATATTTGTATTATCGTGATAATTTTCTGACAAAAGTGCAAATAATCTATTGCATACATTGATTTCTGCAGCATGATAAGGTGCGTAGTATATACAGTTTGAACCGTTTACAGTTTCAATGTGTAAACTACCCTTAAATGCCATGTTTTTAATTTCCATTTTTATCAAGGTTTCGTCACATTCGAGCAACGTTATCGCTTCTTTTAATAAATAATCCTCAGGCACGTATGAATGACCTTTAGCTGCGTTCTCGATTAATAAAAAGCTTATTCCGGAGGCTATTCTGAAGGAAGATTGTTTTTCAACTCCTATCGAAAAAGCGATTTTGTCAGCTAGTTTAAAACCTATACCAAATATGTCTTCTGCCAATCTGTAAGGATTTTCCTGGATAATAGATATAGTGTTGTCTCCATATTGTTTAAATATTTTTACTGCGAAGTTGGAGCTAATTCCGTGATTTTGTAAAAACATCATTATTTCTTTTATGTCTAATTGACTAACAAAACTTTCAGAAATGACTTTAGCTTTTTTCTCTCCTATACCTTCTATTTCCGTAAGTTTTTCAGGAAATTTCTGTATTATAGAAAAAGATTCTTGGCCAAAGCGACTAACGATTTTTTTCGCTGTCGATGCACCGATCCCTTTAATCAATCCAGAAGCGAGGTAGTTTTCTATCTCATCAAGTTCAGTTGGCAATAAAATGCTAAAAGTTTCGGCCTGAAATTGTTCGCCGTATCTTTGATGTTTTACAGTTTTTCCGTATAATATTACTGTTTCGTTTATAAGATCGGAGGGGAAGACACCTGTTATAGTTCTAACTATATCTGTTGACTCTAAAAGGGCTACAGTATAACCATTTTCTTCATTTCTAAAAATCACATCGACTATTATTCCCTTTAATTCTTCCATACACCCTCGCATTAAATTACTACTATATTATACATATATTATAAACATGTATTAATACAATATCAATAGAAAAATTTTATAAAATACCATTTTTTTCTTTCCAAGCGTAGATTTTTGTGGTAAAGTATGTAGTGGTATTTTAAGTTTAGGAGGGCATAAGACATGTCTAATAAAGAAAGCTTTGTCAAAGGAGCAGCCATTTTAGGTTTGGCTGGACTTTTTGTTAAAATTATAGGTGCTGTTTATAGAATTCCCCTTACTAGCCTCATAGGCACAGAGGGTATGGCGTATTATACTGCAGCATATAATGTATATTACTTGTTTTTAACGCTATCAGTTTCAGGGATTCCGACTGCAATAGCACGTTTAGTGTCTGAAAAGAGAGCACTTGGAAATTATCTGGGTGCATATCAGGTGTATAAGACAATTTTAGTTGGAATGTTGGCTGTAGGCGTGTTTTCATCTTTGATAATCATGTTGTTTGCTAAACCAATAGTAGAATTTATGGGCTTTCCAGGTTCATACTATTCGATGCTAGCTTTGATACCTGCTTTGTTTATCATTCCATTAGTTTCAGTGTATAGAGGTTTTTTTCAAGGTATGCAAGACATGGGGCCTTTTGGGATGTCACAATTTTTAGAACAAGTATTAAGAGTAATAGTTGGATATACTTTGGCTATCACTTTGATGAATGTAGGACTTGAACAAGCTGCTGCAGGGGCTACTTTTGGAGCCTCAGCAGGAAGTATGATTGCTTTAGCAGTAGTATATATAGCATTTTTAAGAAGAAAAAAATTGACTCAATCAGAAATCAAAAATTCACAACACAATAAATTAGACACTACTAAAAAAGTGGTTAAAGATTTATTAGTGATAGCAGTTCCTATTGCAATAGGCGCATCGATTGCTCCTTTGATGGGAAATATAGATACTTATTTTGTTGCAAATGGCTTGTCAGGATTAGGCTTTTCACAAGCGGCGATAGATGACTTGTATGGACAGTTAAATGGGATGGCTATGCCGATAGTTAATTTTCCTCAAGCTATATCTACGGCTATAGCGATTAGTCTTGTACCTGTAATTACAGAGTCATACGTAAGAAAAGATAAGAAAAGATTAAAACAGACTGCAGATATGGGTTTGAAACTTTCATTGATTATAGCTTTGCCTTGTGGCGTAGGTATATTTATGCTAGCAGAACCGATAATGGCACTGCTGTATCCAAGTACAGGAGCTGCAGCTCATGCATCTTCAGGAGAATTACTTCAAATACTTGCAGTGAGTGTAATATTTTTAATTATGGTACAATCATTTACTGCTATGTTGCAAGCAGTAAACAAACAACTAATTCCTGTTAAAAACTTGTTTATTGGGTTATTGCTTAAAATTGTATTGTCATATATTTTAATAAGAATACCAGCTATAAATATTAAAGGAGCACCGATTAGTACAGGCATTGCTTATTTTGTAGCTATGATATTGAATTTAAGAGATATTAGAAGATATACAACAATCAAACTTAGCAGTTTACCTAAAATTAGCTTTTTACCTTTTGTTTCGACGATGGTTATGGCAGTAGTAGTTGGGGGAACATTTGGTTTATGTGGATTGTTCATAGAATCTACAAATATTTTGACTCTTTTATCAATTGCTACTGGTGGTAGCAGTTACTTAGTGGCATTATTCGCAACAGGAACTATAACAAAATCTGATTTGGAATTGATACCGATGGGAAGTAAGCTACAACGTTTTGCTAGAAAGTAATATTTCTTAGTACACAAATTTTAAGTTTATAGTATTAATTCAAAAAACTATGAGGTGTTTTATGGATACGATAAGAATAATTGGATTGGGTGCTGGAAGTTTTGACGATTTAACTGTAAAAGCTTACAATGTGCTTAAAGAAAATGTGCCTACTTTTTTGAGGACTGAAAGACATCCAAGCATCGATGATTTTAAAAAAAATAATATAAAATTTGATACGTTTGATAATTTTTTTGAAAAAATTGAAGATTTTGCTGAAATTTTTACTGAAATTGTTGAAAAAATACTTGCAGAATTAAAAAAATATGGTAAAATTAATTATTGTGTACCAGGCTCACCCCTTATGGGCGACACAGTAACGGATATTTTGCTAAAAAACTATAGTGACAAAATTAATATTGAAGTTATTGATGGACAGAGTTTTTTAGATAAATGTATTAAACTTAGCGGATACGCTGACTTCAAAAATATTAACATCGTTACTCCAAATGATATAGATGAATTTTCTTTCAATGTTAATGCATTAAATATCATATCTCATGTCGAGAGTAGGAGTATAGCTTCAGACGTTAAACTTAAGCTGTTGGAGCTGTATCCTGAAAATCTTCAAATTTTCAAGATAGATGTATTTGAAGAAAAATGTGTAAAAATGCCACTTTTTTCGATAGACCAACACGATGGATTTGAATTTTCAATATTTTTTTGCATTTTGCCTATTGAAATATCTGAAATAACAGTGTATAATATAGAAAACTTATGTAGAATTGTTAAAGAATTGCGAGGTCCGAATGGATGTCCATGGGATATAAAACAAACGCATGAGTCTTGTAAAAACAACCTTGCAGAAGAAGCTCAGGAAGTTATAGACGCTATTGACAATGAAGATTTTGACAATTTGTGTGAAGAACTAGGAGATTTGTTATTACAAGTAGTTTTTCATAGTGAAATGGCTTCAGAAGAAGGGTACTTTAATTTAAACGATGTAATCACAGGTTCTTGTTCAAAGTTAATAAGGCGCCATCCACATGTGTTTGGAGATGATATAGCGCTGACACCAGAAGATGCAGTTAAGATTTGGAAAGCATCAAAAGAAAAAGAAAAAAATAACCTTAGTTAAAGATTCCTTAGGGAACTTAAATAAAAACAATAATAAAAGGAGGGTTTTTTTGTGAATAAAGCACAATTAATCGCTAGTGTAGCAGAAAAAACTGGATTTACTAAGAAGGATGCTGAAAAAGCAATCAACGCTATGATGGACAGCGTTAAAGAAGAATTAGTTAAAGGTGAAAAGGTTCAATTAGTAGGATTCGGAACTTTCGAAGTTAGAAATAGAAAAGAAAGAACTGGTAGAAATCCAAGAAATCCTAAAGAACCTGTTAACATTCCAGCATCTAAGGCACCTGTATTCAAAGCAGGCAAGTCTCTTAAAGAAGCTGTAAACAAGTAATCCGTTTAGTGAATATTGATATTCACTGACACTACATGAGAATTTTAATGAAACAATTATGAATAAAGCATATTTTTAGAACAACTAAAATTATGCTTTATTTTTTTGGAAAAATAGTGTAGTATATTATAAAGTTATCACGAAAAGTGATAAATGAAAGGATTGATAAGTTTGAATAATTTAAGTGTAATTGATACAAAAATATATAAGATTGACAGTGAAAATATAGATGAAGCACTGTTGGTTGAAGCTGCAAGCATTATTAGACAAGGCGGAACAGTAGTTTTTCCAACAGAAACTGTATATGGAATAGGTGCAGATGCGTTGAATGAAACAGCATGTGGCAATATATTTCTTGCAAAAGGAAGACCAAGCGACAATCCTTTAATCGTTCATATTTCTAGCTTAGAAGAACTAGAAAAATTAGTAGAAAAAATTGATGAAAAAGCTATGGCTTTGGCTGAAAAATTTTGGCCAGGTCCGATGACTTTAGTTATGAATAAAAAAGCGGCTGTAAGCGATAAGGTTACTGCAGGGCTTAATACTGTGGCAGTGAGAATGCCAAAAAACACGATAGCATCAGCACTTATACGATTAAGCGAAACTCCTATAGCGGCACCGAGTGCAAATATTTCAGGCAAACCAAGTCCTACATTGTTTAAGCATGTAAAAGAAGATATGATGGGTAAAGTTGATGCTATTATAGATGGTGGTTCGTGTGAGTTCGGATTAGAATCATCAGTGATTGATGTTACAGGAGAAGTAGCAACAATTTTAAGACCTGGTAGCGTTACTAAAGAGGATGTTGAAAAAATCCTAGGTAAATGTGAATATGACCCAGCTATAATAAGTTCAGACGAAGAAATTGTGCCTAAGTCACCAGGGCAAAAATACAAACATTATTCGCCTTTGGCAAAAGTAGTACTATATAAGGGCGATTTATCAAAACAAATAGGTAAAATTAAAAGTGATTTTATAAAATATTCTGACGAAGGTCTTAAAGTCGCTGTCATGGCTACAGAGCAAACTTTAGAAGAGTATAGTGGTGATTTTTTGATTTCTATGGGCGATAGAGATGATTTGAATTCCATAGCTTCTAAGTTGTTTAATGCCTTGAGGTTGTTTGACGAAATGAAAGTAGATATAATCCTAGCTGAATCTGTAGATGAAAATGGAGTAGGTAAAGCGATAATGAATAGACTCTCAAAAGCTTCTGAAATTGAAGTGGAATGCGACTAGAACTTCAGAGAAATAAAAATTTTGTTTATATATAAAGGAAATACTTGCAGAAATCCTATGACAGAGGGTATAATGAAGAGTATTGTGGATAGGATAGAAGTCAAGAAAAATTTCCCAGGAAATAATTGATGATTAGAAAGGAAAATTAACATGAAAATTTCACTAGGATGTGACCATGGCGGTTATGAATTGAAAGAACTAATTAAAAAACACTTAGAAAGTAAAAATATTGAAGTAGAAGATGTTGGGACATATAGTTTAGAATCTGTTGACTATCCTGATTTTGGGAAAAAAGCAGCAGTTTTAGTTGCAGAGAAAAAGGTTGATCTAGGGATTGTTGTTTGTACTACAGGTATAGGGATATCTATAGCTGCAAACAAGGTAAAAGGAGTAAGATGTGCACTTTGTACAAACGAGTTTACTGCAAAGATGACAAGATTACATAACGATTCAAACATGCTGGCTTTAGGCGCAGGAGTCGTAGGAAACAACATGGCTATTGCAATTGTAGATACATGGCTTTCAACTGAGTTCGAAGGTGGAAGACATGAGCGAAGAGTAAATAAGATTGAAGAATTGTAAGATGAATTTTGTAAAACATAAGAAAATGAGGTTTCAACAATGAGTGATTACTTTGTAGTAATTGGTGCATTTATATGTGCTTTTATCATATCTTTTGCAGTGACACCACTTGCAAGAAGGCTTGCGATTAAAGTAGGAGCGCTTGATGTGCCAAAAACAGAAAGAAAGATACATAAGGGAGCGATGCCGTATTTCGGAGGTTTGGCGATATATGTTGCGATAATATCTTGTTTGTTTGTGTTTCTTCCACACACTAAACAAAACCTTGCAATAATGGCAGGCGCAACTGTTATAGTTATAGTTGGGATTATTGATGACATGTATGATATGCCTGCAAAAATCAAATTATTGGCACAAATTGTAGCTGCTTGCATAGCTGTCTACGGTGGAATAAGGATAAATTTTATCACAAATCCATTTAGTGAATCAGGATATGTGTTTTTTGCTATGTTTTCTATTCCTGCTACTATTATCTGGATAGTAGGAGTGACTAATACGATTAACTTGATTGATGGACTAGATGGGTTGGCTGCTGGAGTTTCAGGGATTGCGGCGTTAACTTTTTTTGTGACTGCTATCACTAAAAACTATGATTTTATTTATATTTATTGTGTAGTAGTAGCTGGTGCAGCGTTTGGATTTTTACCACACAACTTCAATCCAGCTAAAATATTCATGGGCGATACAGGTGCTATGCTATTGGGATATATGCTGGCTGTAATAGCAGCTATTGGAGCCGTCAAGAGCGTTGCTGCGATAGCGCTTATAATACCTGTATTTACTATTGGAGTACCTATTATAGACACTTTTTTTGCTATAGTTAGAAGAGTTTCCAATAATAGATCTATAATGGAAGCAGACAAAGAGCATTTGCATCACCAATTGCTAAAAAGAGGATTGAGTCACAGACAGACTGTTTTAGTTCTTTATACTATAAGTATAATTTTAGGCGGCACTGCAGTTTATATTTCTAATGTAGATGCAATTACAGGCATTACTACGGTTGTATTGATGTTTTGTGTGATAATTCTTTTAGCTGAAAGAGTTGGCTTGATAAGATTTTTCAAACAAAAAAACAAAGAAGAATAATAGATTTTATTATTTTTCCTTTGGGGTACATATGTTAACTGTGAATAGTAACTAAATTATATAGATTAGTTTTGATTTTGACAATTAAGGCAAAGTTGAATGAATACGGAGGCAAATTTTGGGTAAATATAAAGTTTTAGTAGTCTTTGGTACTAGACCAGAGGCTGTAAAGATGGCACCTCTAATTAAAGAGTTGCAAAAAGAAAATGAAATAGACACTAAAGTGTGTGTTACTGGACAACATAGAGAAATGCTTGATCAGATGCTAAAAATATTTGAAATAGTACCTGATTATGATTTAAATATTTTTAAAGCAGGGCAAACTTTATCAGAAGTGACAAACAAATCTTTAGTAGGCATAGAAAAAGTAATCAAAGAGTTTGAACCGGATTTACTTTTGGTGCAGGGAGATACTACAGCAGTGTTTTCAGGTGCTTTGGCAGCTTTTTACAACGGAGTTAAAGTAGGACATGTAGAAGCAGGCTTAAGAAGTGGAAATATATATTCACCATTTCCAGAAGAGGCGAACAGAAAACTTACAGGTATATTGACGCACTTGCATTTTGCTCCTACAGAAACTTCAAAAGAAAATTTACTAAAAGAAGGATATGATGATACAAATATCTTTGTCACAGGCAACACTTCTATAGATGCTTTGCACATGGTACTAGATAATTCATACAAGTTTGAAGACGAAGTTCTTAATAAAATAGATTTTGAAAATAAAAAAGTAATAGTAATGACAGCACATAGACGTGAAAATATAGGCGAATATATGGAAAATATTTTTGGCGCTGTTAGAGATGCAGTAGAAAAAAATGATGACGTAGAAATCATTTATCCTATGCATAAAAACCCTAAAGTTAGAGAAACCGCAATAGAATTGCTCGGCAACTCAAACAGAGTACATTTAATAGAACCACTTGATTATCTTCCGTTTACTAATTTGTTGAATAAGTGTTATATGGTAGTTACAGATTCTGGCGGAATTCAAGAAGAAGCTCCAGCGATGGGCAAACCTGTACTCGTAGTCAGAAAAGAAACTGAACGCCCTGAAGGCATAATTGCAGGCACTGCAAAACTTGTAGGCGTAGAAAAACAAATTATTTTTGATGAAATCAATAAATTGATTAACGATAGCGAAGAATACAAAAAAATGGCTAATGCAGTAAACCCTTACGGAGACGGCACAGCCGCAAAAAAAATAGTTGAGGCCATAAAAAATCAAATAAAAATGTAAATGAATATGGATTTGTAAATGTTCAAAAGATGGGCTATATCACAATAAATTTGCGATATAGCCCCTTTTTAAATTATTCAAAAAAATAACTATCGAGAAGTAAATTTTTCGATAGTTATTTTTTTATCTGCATATAAATTTTATTAACTGCCAGAAATAGACTGTGAATAGTAATCCATAGCTTGAAAAAAATAGAAAATATTCGAAAAAAATGTTGAAATGCATGGCCAAATGTGGTAAAATTTTAGAATGAATTCTAAACTTGCGCGGAAAATGATTTTGCAGATAGAAAAAAGATGAGTTTTTTCAAGGTATATTTTTAAAATAGTTTATTGTACATAATAGAGATATAAAAGCAAACCTTTGCTTTTATATCTAGTTGAAAAGGATTAATAACATGAAATATAAATTTTATGGTAATAGTATACAAAATAAGCGACATTCAAATATGGATAGTTTACTTATAGAAAGCAAAACTATATCAGCACAAAACACACTCTTATCGGTAGTATGCGACGGGGTAGGCAGTTTAACGCAAGGTGGTGTTGCGGCGAAAATAGTCGTAAATATGCTACATAGTTGGTATAGTTCTTTGCTAAATTTAGACATGTGTGGATTGAAATTAAGAGACGAAGTCTTAAAGATAAATGATTATATAATTGAATATTCCCAAAAAGCTGAAATAAAAACAGCTACGACGTTAACAGCATTATTGATTGCAAATAATAAGTATTATATTGTGCATTTAGGTGATAGTAGAGCATATTACTATGATAAACGGTTTCATTGTCTAACGGAAGATGATACAAATGATACAGGAAAGTTAACTCAATACATAGGAAAAGAAGAAATTATACCTCAATATTTTGAAGATGAAATAGAAAGAGCGCATTGTTTTTTGTTATGCACTGACGGACTTATAAAAAAAATGGATTTGAATAATATGACAGCAATAATTTCATTTAAAAACGAAAAGAGGATCAAATCTTCGATGGAAAAGCTTATGGAGCAAGCAGTTGAAAATGGAGAAAATGATAACATAACAGTTGCGTTCATTAAAATTGAAAATATATAAAAATTTAAATAAGTAGGGAGTTTTGTTATGAAAGCTAAGCTAATAATTGTCAGCAAAGATAAGGATTATATTAAACATTTTTCAGATGTATTAGCCGAAAACCACGTAGAATCATTTGACATAAAAATAATGTCTGATTTAAATGACATAGACGATTTGGTTAATCAAAATATTTTTGATGCAGCACTAATAGAAGAAAATTTAATTTCAAAAAGTTCAACATCATACGAATATACCGATGATTTTATTTTAATTGAGCGGATTTCCTACAAAGAAAGTGGCTCGAAACAAACAATAGGAAAATACCAAAGAATTTCCTCTATTGCAGGAGAAATTTTAGGTGTTTGTTCAAAGCTTAGCTTAAAAATGGCAAAAGATAAAAATGAAAAAATAACAGCCGTTTGGTCGCCATGTGGCGGAGTAGGTAAAACATCTGTGGCTCTTGGTTATGCGTCCAGAAAATCACTTCAAGGGAAGAATGTTATATATCTATGCCTTGAAAATTTTTCAAGTGTATCAACCTATTTTGATGATACCGGGAAGAGTATAAGCACAGCACTCGAAAAATTATTGGATAAAACGGAAGAAAACATCACGGTAGCATTAAAAAGTATAAAACTAACAGATAGTTCAACAAATATATCATATTTTTGCCCACCTAATAACTATAAAGATATGAATGTACTAGGAAAAGAAAATATTAAAAAGCTATGCACGGCGTGTGCGATGATTGCCGATGAAATTGTTATTGATATAAGCAGTAATTTTGATGAAAAAACAGAAGAAATCTTTAAACTGTCAGATGAGATTTATTTAGTTTGTGATGGAACTGAAAATTCTAATACGAAAGTGTTACAATTCACTACTCAAAATGATATATGGCAAAACATCAAATCAAAATGTACCTTGATAAACAACAAGGATTCGGATAATAGTTCTTTAGCTGCTATTAAAAAAATTAATTTGCCAATAGTAAAAAACAAAAGGACCAAAGAGGTATATAAGACCTTGTCAACATACAATTTTAATTAGGAGAATAAGTGAACCATGAGAGAAGAAACAAAAATAAGGATCATAGGCGAACTTAGAAAAACGATACAAGATCTTCCAGAATTAACAGTATTGTCAGATGATCAAATAAAAGAGATTGCATCAGAAGAATTAAACAAAAAAACAGAGTGGGCTAAACTTAATGACTTTGAATTATCTTTAGAACTTAACTCTATGGATTTTTTAGAACGAAAAAATATTAAAGACGGCGTATTTGAAGCAATTAGAGGGTTAGGTGTATTAGGAAGAATTATTTTAGATAGTGACATAACAGAAGTTATGATAAACGGGCATGATAATATTTTTGTAGAAAAAAACGGTAGACTTTACAAGCTTGAAGATGGATTTGAAAATAAGCAAGAGCTTGAAACTATAATTACAAAATTTGTATCTTCTGCTGGTAGAGCTGTTAATGAAAGTGAACCTATTGTTGATACAAGACTTGAAGATGGATCTCGTGTCAACGTAGTAATGCCCCCTGTTGCTCTAAATGGACCTATAGTGACAATAAGGCGATTTCCTAAAGAAGCGATGACTATAGAAAAGTTAATAAAGTTCGGTTCTCTTAGTAAAGAAATAGGCGAAGTGTTAGAACTGTTAGTAAAAGCTAAATATAATATATTTGTAAGTGGTGGTACAGGAAGTGGAAAAACTTCATTTCTAAACGCACTGTCGAACTTTATTCCAAGAGATGAGCGTATAATAACAATAGAGGATTCTGCTGAACTACAAATAAAAAACATAGATAACATAGTCAGATTAGAAACCAAAAATGCAGGACCAGATGGTAAAGGAGCGATAACAATAAAAGATTTGATTAAATCTTCTTTACGTATGCGACCTGAAAGAGTAGTAGTAGGCGAGGTAAGAGGTGGCGAAGCACTTGACATGTTACAGGCCATGAATACAGGGCATGACGGCTCGCTGTCAACAGGACATGCTAACTCGACAAAAGATATGTTAAGTAGACTTGAAACCATGGTGTTGCAAGGTGCGGATGGCTTGCCCTTAGAAGCAATAAGACAACAGATAGCATCGGGAATAGATATAATAATACATCTATCAAGACTAAGAGATAAAAGCAGAAAGACAATGGAAATATGTGAAATCGTAGGATATGATCAAAAAACAGGAACATATGAGCTTAATTACTTATATGAATTTATAGAATCAGATAAGAGCACAAAAGATAAAGTTATAGGTGAGCTTACAAGGACGAACAATAAAATGATACATACTGATAAACTTAAAAATGCAGGCATATATCAAGAAATTTAGGAGGACGATATGCGCGAATATTTGGACAAAAATAATGAACCGACAGATTATTCAAAACCATATATAAATACTACAAATCACATTATAGCTTTTTTTATAGGATTTGTAGGCGGATTCGGAATATCTTTTGTATACTATGCCAACATCATTATATCTATAATAGGTGGAATTATTGTAGGTATCATATATATACCTATTTATAAAAAAAACATAGTAAAAAAAAGAAAAGGGAAGCTAAGAGTACAATTTTATGAGCTATTAGAGTCATTATCTGTTTCTATGAGAGCAGGAAATCAAATCTTTAAAGCACTTGAAAGCGCGAGAAAAGATTTAGCATTAATATACTCGGAAGAAAGCGACATAATTGTTGAAATAGATCTAATACTTGCAAGATTTAAAAATTCAGTCACGATATCAGATTCTTTTACTGATTTAGCAAAAAGAAGTGAACTTGAAGATATAGAAAATTTTGCCTCATCATACAGCACGATAGCAGGAAAATCCAGTAGAGAAAATGAGATAGTAAAAGATATACAACAAATTATTTCAGACAAAATGGAAATGGAAATGGAGATGGAAACTCTTATGACCTCATCGAAGAATCAGTTATACATAATGTTTGTAATGCCCCCCTTGTTGCTCCTATATATGAACTATGGAACGGGTGGGTTTCTAGATGCCATTTATACTACAATTCCAGGGCGAGTAGTAGCAACTATAGGGCTGATTATTTACCTTGGCGCATTCTTTTTCGGCAACAAACTTTTAGATGTAGAAATGTAGGAGGGTAAAATGTTTTTAATAATGATTATACCTACGATAGTTTTCGTGTTTTGGACAATCCTTATGTTATCTGCTACGCAAGAAGATCTTGATGAATTAAGATATAACAAGATAGTTGATAATATACAGAAGATAAAAGAGCTTGAAATCAAATATGAAAAAACAATGACAAATCAGGAATTGTTGAGTGGAATTAGTTTAAAACTAAATCAAATTTTTAATGGAAACGGCGAAAGTATACAAAAACAAATATCTAAACTTGAAAGACAAATAGATAACATTTCAGACGGAAACCTAAGAGGAGTAAGCATATTCGATATACCCGGTTATACTTTTTTTAGAAAATTTGATTTTATAAAAGACATAGATTTTCGGAAAAATTTGCTTGCAAAATGTACGGAATATTATGGGCATAGACATGCAAGCTATAGAGTGAAACAAATATTTTCAAGAATTATTAATTACAGCTTGTTCGGCTTTGTTCTTTGCATTCCGTTGGGTGTGATATTTACTGAAATTATTAATCAAACACAAGGACTCATGATCATGCTTATTGGACCTGCATTTTTCATCTTGTTAGGGTACTCATACAGCAGCAGTTTAGATTCAAAAATAAAAAAAAGAAGATCATTAATAACTAGACAGTTTCCAAATGTAGTTTCAAAATTAGCACTACTTGTAACCTCGGGAATGATTATAGACAGAGCATGGCAAGAAACTTCAAAGAGTGGTAGCGAAGGCTTATACAATGAAATGAGAGTTGTTACCGAAGGTCTTAGCAATGGACTTAGTTACGAGATAGCATTTACTGAATTCATAAAAAAATGCAACACCAAAGAAACAGCTAAATTAGCTTCTTCCATAATTCAAGGCATGTCAAAAGGAAATGCAGAGATAGGTGAACTTTTAAAAGGTATGTCTAAAGATGCTTGGGCGGAAAGAAAACACAATGCAAAAAGGGACGCAGAAACCGCAAACGGGAAACTATTAATTCCGATCATGGTGTTATTCGTAGACATACTTATCATGATAATGCTACCTGTATTTATGAGTTTATAAAACAGAAATCATTTAAGTACTGTAGAAAAATTACAAGTTGTTAAAAATCTTGCATTTATGCAAGTTTTTGCGTGCAAACGCTTAAATTTTTAGAAAGGAGGGATTGAGATGTTTAATAAAATCAAAGAATTAACTTCAAAAATGCATATTAAATTCTTAAACTTTAAAAATGATGAAAAAGGTATGGAAGTTATTCAAGTAGTTATGCTTGTGATGGTAGGTGTAGTAATTATATCTGCTGTATGGGCTGCTATGAATGGACTTTTAGAAGAATGGTGGGATATTATATTCGGAAATTCAGATGCACAAGAATCCAACTATAATGACAATAATGGAGGTTGATTTTCAAAACAACAATAATAGTTATAAGGTGGTGACTTCAATGAAACAAATCTATAAAAATGAAAATGGATATGCAGCTGTTGAAGCCGCTATCCTTTTTCCTATTATTTTTATGATTTTTTTTGCTATCATTATGCTTTCTATGTATCTACCTACAAGAGCGGTATTGCAACATGCTACACAATACACCACAAATGTATTAGCAACCGAAAACAGTGATACTTGGATAAAGTATGATGAAAATTCAGATGAATATGTGTATCTAAAAAAATCAGATTTAACAAATGTATATGTAAGCTTCTTTGGAGAAGATTTAGCTGGAGCATTCAATAATTTGACAAGTGGAAATTCAACAAATAAGACTTCACAAAATAAAGCAAAAATTATAGTTCAAAAAAAATATGATGAAGCACCTACCTTCAAATATGGGGAGTTAGATGTAGAGTTCACAATGTTGAACTATTTGATATATAAAGAAATTATTGTAACTGCAACAAATACAATACCTATACCATTGGATTTTTCATTTATAGGATTTCCAAAAGAAATAAAACTAACGGTTACATCTATAGCAACAGTTCAAGACGGAGATGAATTTTTGAGAAACATTGATATTGCTGTAGATGTTGCTAAGACAATAGACGATAAATTAGGAATTAGTGAAATGTTAAAAGGTGTTAAAGATTTTAGTGACGGAGTAGGAGATTTTTTAGGTTGGAATTAAGGAGAAGAGTATGTTTAATTTTTTCAAAGAAGAAAGAGGTGTAGTTACTATCATAGTAACGCTTATGCTTATTCCTGCCATGCTTATTACAGGAACAGCTGTAGATGTCGCTCGCATAATGACAGCAAGAAGCATAATCCAAGACGCTAATCTTTTAGCAGCAAATTCAGCTATGACCGAATATGATGCAATGTTGCAAGATGTTTATGGATTATATGGAATTTTAGAAACTGAAAATGATGAAACACTAAACAACATGATTGATATATACATAAGAACCGCTATTTTAGGAGAAGATTGGCAAACTCTTGAATTAGGTACATTTCAGTTGTTTCAAGGAGCAATAATTAGCACACCGAGTGTTGAGTCAAATCAAACATTAAACACAGATGTCATGCGAAGGCAGATAGAAGAGTATGCTAAGTTAAGGCTGCCGACTATTATCGTAGAAGACATAATAAGTGCACTAAGTGCATTTGAAAAAACAAAAGCAGATACAGAAGTTATAAATAAAAAATTAGAAATAGATGGAAAACTTGAAAAAATTTTCAAAATTTACAATGAAATTTATGATTTAATAAAATACACATTAGACAAAGACGACGATTTTTTGCATGAAGCGGCTGAAGAAGACGTAAATTCTTATTTGCAAAAAATTTACAAAGAATTGACCAACTTAGAAAGTCTTAGATTGGATTATGTCGTTGCACATGCGGCAATAGAGTCAGGTGCTATAGAATCATCAGCATTTATCGCAGAAAACTTAGAAGACACACAAGAAGAATACCAAGCTGCTTACAGTGCGATAAAAGCTAATTTAGACAGTCTTATAAACGGAGGAACTGTCGGAAGTGTATGGGAAAACGGCACTTATGAGTTAGTAGATGACATAAGAGTATTTGTAACAGGGAGTTGGAGTACGAACAGTACAGAAATTGGGCTTAAAAAAACATTATCTAACAACATTGATACACTGAAAGAATTTTCCGCAAAATACGGCGATGAAGACACTTTTTCAGAAGTAGCGAATTTGACTTCAAATTCTAAAAAAGTTACTGATAAGCCGATAACAGGAAATAGAATCAAAGAGATTGATGGGTTAGACTCACACGATAGCCTCGTGACAAAATTACTGGATTTGACTGTAAAAGCGGATTTAATTAAAGATGAATTAAAAGACGATTTAGATGAATTAGAAAGCAAGTTAGAAGATGCCTCAGATTCATTAAGAATAGGAATGACTGGAGGCACTGAAGAAGATTTAAAAAATGGTGAGTCAGACGGTGTTGATGATGAAATTAATTTGATAGAAGAATATAGAAAATTAATAGAACTTTATGCTACCGATACATCTTTTGATTATGGAAACAATTCTTTAAAATATTTAAATGAATTAATAGATGCACTTGAAAATTTTACGTATGACTACTATGGAGACGGCAATGGAGAATTTGACGGCACATACAAAACCTCGTTAAATAATATTGCTTCAATTAATGACGGATTTGATAAATATGTCATTGATGAAATTACTCAAAATTCTGAACCTGATACATTAGAATTATTGAGTATGACAGAGCCGCCTTTGTTTGAAATCGCATCTAATTATATACTCTTTAAGGATATAAGCGTTAAAAACAAAGAGTTCTATGATTATTTAGACGAACTATTCGGTCAAGAAAGAGCTTCAACAGGGAAAACACCTGATGAAGAAGCCGAAGATGCAAAAGGTGATATTTTTGATGCGTTTGAAACCATGCAAGCAGAATTTAAGAAATTAACAGGTAGTGATGTTGGCGGTGCAACAAAATTTGAAGGAACAATCTCTAATTCAGAGGAATACGAAGAAGGGCCGGTTTTATCAACTGATAATGCTTGGGATGATAAAGATAACGGTATCGACAAGATGCTAAAAGATGCACTAAGCGGTAATTTGTTGAGCTTGCTTGGAAATTTTGCAGACGATGCTACTAATAAACTCTTGCTGTTAGGATATGCTACAAACACTTTTTCTTGCTATACGACTGAAAAAGAAATAATTGCAAATAAAGATGATGCGAGTTATAAAGAACTAAAAGATGAAGATGTACCGTTATCAATAAATGGTATTCCAATATCTAAGTCAAACAACTATTTTTATGAGAGCGAGCTTGAGTATTTATATAATGGAGATCTAAAAAGCGCACCTTCTAATGTTCGGTCGGTATTGATAGTAATAATGCTTATTAGATTCATATCGAATTATGCATCTTCATTTTTCATTGGAGTTGTAAATTCCGAAATAGCTCCATTAAGGGTTATACCTGTTTTCGGAACTGTAGTAGCTGAACTTCTAAGGTTAGCATATGCGCTTGGAGAATCTATATATGATGTGTATTTGCTCGTAGGCGGCAAGTCTGTTCCTTTTTTAAAGACAAATAAGACATGGACGTTTTCTATAAGCAAAATAGCTACAATTTTTACAGATACTTCAAAAGTCAAAAACGATTCATCGTTCGGTAATTTATCGTATAAACACTATTTATACTTTTTGTTGATGATAAAAAACGGCGATAAATTAACTGAGCGGATGTCGGATTTAATGTCTTTGAACTTAACTCATATTAAGATCAATAAAGGTTCAGACGTGGAGGCTATGAATGCACCTAAAATAGAAAAAAATCTTGAAGTTGCAACTATCATAGCTGTAAAAAATGCGATTACCGGATTTTCTGTAAAGACAGAAATAGATTTAAATATGTTGTTTTTAAGATTACCTTTTGCCGTTCAAGGCGTTAACGATACTGTACCACCTGGTAAAATAAGGCTTGATGCGATAGATATGAGGGGGTATTGATATGAGAAAAGATGAAAGAGGAATGATTGTAGTAGAAACTATCGGTTCGTTTATGTTGTTTTTTCTTCTTATGATGTCGATACTGAGCCTTATCAACATAGTTACCGTACAGGCTCGCATACATTATGCTATGACACAGACCGCAAACACAGTCTCTATGTACAGCTATGTTTTAGAGGTGACGGGTATAGCTGATACATTGATGAAAATTTCAGAAAAATCAGATGAAGTGGACGGAGATGCAGAAGCAATATCAAAAGAAATTAACAATATAGTTAATGCATTAAGTGATTTTTCCATAGAAGAAGTTGAAGAAAGTCTTGATAGAACAGGCGCTGTTTCACAAACGTATTTTGATCCTAAGATTATTTTACAAGCATTGTTAAACACAGGCTTAGATGAAGGACAAAAACAACTGTTTGAAATGGCAATTAGACCTATGATGAATAAATTTTTAGCTAATGGTCACATGAGCGGAGACGAATACCTAAAAAGCGCAAATGTGATTGGAGGGCTTGATGGTTTAGATTTTGCTGATTTTGATATACTTGGTAATTCTGACAGTCGGCTGGTAGATGAAAATGGCGATCTAAAAATAACAGTAAAATATGATGTGGAATATAAATTTGGTGGTTTACCGCTACCATTTGAACCTAAATTGGGAATATCACAAGTAGTAAAAACAAAATTATGGTTAAGTGGAAGTGGCGAAGGCCATCCGTATAAGGAATAGATATGAGTATAAAAAAAACAAACACATTAAGCATTAGATCAAACAATAAGCTTAAAAATTACATTATATACATATTCTTGCCTATTATATATGTAATTATATTTTTAAATACAGAGACAAGCTTATTACAAAAAACAAATTATTTGACATTAACTACATTTGGATATATAGCAAGTGTGATAGATATAAAAACTAAGTTAATACCCAATAAGTTGATAATTTATATGGCGATTTCATGGTTTTTTATTACAACTATATCTTTATTTGTTGATTTTTACATTGCAGTAGAAACACTAAAAAGTAGTTTGGGTGGTTTTTTAATAGGAGGCGGATTATTTTTATTTATGTATATCATAAGTAAAAAAGGAATAGGCGGCGGCGATGTTAAATTTATAGCTGTAACAGGCCTTTTTGCAGGATATTCGGATACAATGTCAATAATGTTTGTCAGTTCATTTTTTGCAGGAATTTTTTGTTTAATATTGTTGGCGATTAAAAAAGTAAAAAAGGATGATGCTATATCTTTAGCGCCATTTCTTTACATAGGCATCTTAATTAGTGTGTTTCTTTAAGACAAGGAGGAGAACAACTTGAAGATATTAGAACGTTTAGGATACATAATTATGAGTATCATGATTTTAGGTATTGCATGGATGTTAATTTTATTTGGAGAAACAGATGTTGCTGAGTTACAAGTTGATTTGATAAATCAAGCCAACTCTTACATGGAAGATAAAGTGTTTATAAAAGCCATACCGTTATTAGAAGAAAGCTCAGGCTATGAAGCCGAACATACAACTCAGGCAGAAGAATTGCTTAAAACTGCTTACCTTGCCATAAATAACTACGATGAATATGAAGAAATTTTGGAAAAACAAATGTCTTATTTGCAGCCGAGAGCCGAAGTGTTTATGGAAGCCGCCGAATATCACTTTGCAAACAACGACACAAAAGATGCGCTCGAAGTCTTGCGTAACGGAGTCGAAAAAACAGGAGATGCTAATATAACCGAAAAATACGAAAACAGCCGATATGAATACTCTATTAGCGCGGATAGTTTTGAGGAAATTACTACAGGCATGAACAATATGATAATCGTAAAACGATCAGGACTCTGGGGAATAGCAGATTCAAAGGGAAACGTGATAATCCCTTGTGAATATGATAAAATAAGTACATTTAATAATGTAGCAGTAGTCAGTAAAGACAACGAAATTTATTCGGTAAATACAGCGAATCAAAGAAATTCTTTGCTAAAAGAAGAAATAAAAGATTTTTCATACTTATCACAATCAAGATTATTTTTGCTTAAAGAAGAGGGCTGGGTAGAAGCTGATACAAATTTCAATACAGGCAAGATCTTCTTCGACGAAGTAGGAACTTATTCAAACGACTTAGTACCTGTGAAGCTAAACGGCAAATGGGGAATGAAAAATAAGGCAGATGAAATGACAGTAGAGGCAGTTTATGACAATATAATAAGGGACGAATTAGGAAGGTCATACTTTCAAAACGCATTCTTTGTGCAAGAAGCAAACAATATTTACATGATATCAGAAGATGTTAAGTTAGATACCTCCTATGAAGATGCAAAACCATTTTTCACACAAAACTATGCAGCAGTTAAAAATAATGGCAAATGGGGTTTCGTAGATAACAAAGGAAACTTAGTGATAGACTATCAATTCGAAGATGCATTATCATTTGGTGGTCATACAGCAGCAGTTAAAACAGAAGGAATGTGGGGATATATTAATTTACAAGGCAAAATAGTAATCGAACCGATATTTTTAGAAGTAAATAGTTTTTATAACGGGAGTGCTCCAGTTTTAACGGAAGCAGGATATGTCATAATAACTCTTAAAGAAGAATTATAAAAATACGTAGAAAGGGACAAGTTATGTTCAATATAAAACTAGAAAGTGATTTTAATTCAGGCGCGAAAGTCATAGTAAATATTCCTGAAAATGAAATTGATAAAAAAGCATTTAACACACTGAAAAACGACAGACCAAAATTTATTTTACCATTTATCACAACAACGATAGACAATGAAGTGCAAATTTCATATAGCATAGGAAAATACGAAAAACTTACATATCAATTAGGTGATATGAAGATAAGCAGCTATATTGATATGTGGCTAAATATTTTGCAACCAATGATGATATGCAAGGATTGGTTTTTAAATATTCAATCTTTTGTTGCTGATTTAGATTATATATTTTATGACAGAGATGAAAGCGAAGTTAAATATATCTATATACCGTCAACCAATCAATCTGTAAGTGAAGATGATATAAAGTCTTTAATAATCAAAATATCTGATAAAATGAAAGTATCAGATATGAATTTAGAGAATAAAGTTTTAAGAGAATTAAGAAACATAAACCCCAAAAGCTTTATTGAAATGCTAAAAGATTATAAATTAAATAATTTAAATAATGTAGATAACATAAAGTTCCAAGCTAAAGAGGGCATTAAAAAGGAATACAGCTCTACTCCTAATGTTCCATCTAAACATGAAATTTCACAATCTGTTGAATTTGTCAAACAAGAACCTTTAAAGCAAGAAATTAAACCACAGCATGCTATGCCAGAATATGAAAAAAAATCAGATGCACAAAAAAACTCTGAAGATAAAGGTAAATTTAATCTTAACCGTGAGATTGTATTAGGGAACAATTCTGTGGACAGTAGTAAGAAAACTAAAGAAAAAGAACTAAAGCAATTAAAAAAAGGTTTCTCTTTGTTTGGTGGACAAAAAAAGGAAAAACAAGCTAAACTTGAAAAAGAAGTAAAAGAACAAAATAAAGGATTTTTTGGAAATAATAAAAAAAATAAAGGCATACTTATCACTCCTGAAGAAGTAGTGCCTACGCCACAACAAGAACCTCGAAATTTTGTAAATTCTTATGATTCTAATCATTATGAGAATGACCTTACGGATGCTACACAATTGTTGTCTTCATCGGTGAATGAAGGTAGTATACTTAAATATATAGGAAGCTCAAATCATGATAGAACTATAAAATTTCATATAAATCTCGGCAATCTGTTTACAATAGGGAGATTTGACTCTACGATAGGCAAGAAACAATCTGATTATGAATTTGTTAAAAATACAAAAGCAGTCAGCAGAAGACACGCACTGATTGAGAGAAATGCAAATGGATATTTCATCGTAGATTTAAACTCATCGGCTGGTACATATTTAAACAACCAAAAGCTTCCACCGAACACACCGTTTCATATAAAATCAGGTGATAGGATATCATTTGGAAACGCAGGTGCGGATTATATGTTTGAAGAGTAGCACATAATAAAGAATTAGAAGGAAAAGAGTATAAGCGTGAAAAGTATATAACTGAAATTAAACTTTCAGAGTTTTCTGTGATAGATGGTAAAATTATAATTACAGATCCTAAAAGAGGCATGATGTGGGAATCGGATGACATTAAAATTCTAAATGAAAGTATAGCTGAGATTTCTGTTGCACATAAGTAGTATTCATTAAATTTAATAAAAGGAAAGTTAAATTATGACAAACAATATAATTTATAACTTCGGCATATTGATGCTTGTCGGGGGAGTGGTAATTTCTCTAATATCAATTATTTCTTTGCACTTTTATAAAAAGAGTTTAGATAGAAAATTGGATAGTGAATATGGAAAAAGGAGAAAGAGTAGATGAATAATAATTTCTCTGAATTAATATCAAGCACATATAGGATAATCGGTGAAATCGGCGCAGGTGGTGGGGGTGTTGTATACTTAGCTGAACATCTTCGCCTAAATAAAAAAGTTGTACTGAAAGTGGACAAACGCAGTATTTCAGCAAAACCCGAAGTTCTCAGAAGAGAAGTTGATGCACTAAAAGATTTGTCACATACATATATCCCTCAAGTTTATGACTTTATAATAGAAAATGAAACAGTCTATACTGTTATGGATTATATTGAAGGAGAAAGTTTAGATAGGCCTCTAAAGAGAAACGAGAAATTTTCACAGGCGCAGATAGTTCAATGGACTTGTCAATTACTTGAGGCTTTGTCATACCTACATAGTAGGCCACCACATGGTATTTTACATGCGGATATAAAACCTGCAAATATAATGATTAAGCCACAAGGTGATATTGTTTTAATTGACTTTAATATTGCTTTGGCTTTAGGCGAAGAAGGTGCGGTAGCAGTAGGTAGAAGTTTCGGATATGCATCTCCTGAACATTATGAATTTAGTAATGCAGACAATACACGTAGCAATTCAAGTTTTAATAATGACATCTCTTTCAAAAAACAAGATGAATTTGATGATGTGACTATTTTGGGAGATGAAACACAGTTTTCAAAAGATGTTTCGTCTACACCAAATCAGATATTAAAAGAAAATTCAAGTAGTTCTAAATCTGGAAAAGATAGCATTTTGCTTGATGTTCGCTCTGATATATACAGTTTGGGTGCTACTATGTATCATATGATTACCGGCAAAAGACCACCAAAGGATATCAAGGAAAACAAAGATGCATTCAACATTGATTACAATTCTGCGATTGTAAATATAGTCAAAAAAGCAATGCAGACGGATCCAAATATGCGATATCAAAGTGCTGATGAAATGCTTTTTGACTTAGAAAATTTAAGAGAAAAAGATTCGAGGACTAAAAGATATAAAAGGACAAAATGGGCTACTATATTTTTGCTATCAGTAATATTTGGAGTTGGCTTAGTTTCTGTATTTACAGGGCAAAGAATATTGGAACGTCTTCAAAATTCTTATGTTTTATCTGAATATTCTGCAAATTACTTAGAAGCAGGGGATGTACAAAATGCTGTAAAATATGCTTTGGATGCACTTCCAAAAGAAGGAGGGATTTTTGATATTCCATTGACTGCAAATGCGCAAAAGGCATTGACTAATGCATTAAATATATATGATTTAGACGATGGATTTGAAGCATATGGAGTGTTGGAGCTACCTTCGGCGCCATTACAACTTGAAATATCTCCGAACGCAGAAACTGCAATTGCAGTATATGCAGGTGAAATGACAGTTTTTGAATTAGACAATATTAGTATCATAAAGACATTTTCTATGGAAAAATCTGCATTGGCTCAGGCAAAATATATTGATGAAAATACAATAGTATATTCAAGCCCTACAGGTATCAAATTTTACAGCTTAAGCGAAAGAAAAGAGCTTTGGAGCAAAGAAAAAGCAACATATATTTCGATTTCAGAAGACAGACAAACCTTAGCAACTGTATACAAAGACGAATCAACAGTATATGTTTATGACGTGGCAACGGGAAATATGTTGAAGACTATTGATTTGGAAGGGAAAAAACAATCGATTACAGTAAATGACAGTTTTGTAGATCCAGGAGGAAATATTTTAGCCTTAAATGAAGATGGCACATTGCTAGGTATGAGTTTTTCGGATGGTTCGGTGGTTGTTTTTGATATTTATAACAGTGAAAATAATATAGAAATTTTCGATGATACTTCTACATATAGTTATTTTCAAGGAGATTTTCATAATGAATTTTTTGCATTTTCAGCTACAAATGAAGATAATTCAGTATTTGCTGTTATAGATACATTGAATGCTGTACAAACAGGCGGATTTAGCTCAGAATATCCGTTTAGTGTAAAAACTGATGAAAATGGAATCTATTTACAGACTGAAAATATATTGGTTGAAATTGATCCTTTAACAGGAGATCAAATACCTCTTGTGAATATGGCAGAAAATATAACGAATTTTGTTTATGATGGAAATCATACACTTGTTTCGGCTAAAGACAGTTTGACATTTTTCAATAGAAATGCTCAACCAATAAAAACACCTAAAAATATTTTGGGTAGCAGTCTGATGCAGATAGAAGGAAATTTTGCTTTATCAAGTAGTATGGATAGCTCAAATATAAATATTGTTAAATTACAAAATCATGTTGATGCTGAGATTTTTTCGTATGATCCGTCATATTTACATAACGAAGCAAGAATTAGTGCTGACGGAAGTACGATTATGTTGTTTTCTTATACAGGTTTTAAATTGTTTGACATTGATGGAGAAGTGATTAAAGATTTCATAATACCGAATGCAGAACAAATATATGATCAGCAATATAGACGTGACGAACAAGGTAGTAGATTAGATGTGATTTATAATGATGGAACTATACATGGATACTCTGCCGAAACCGGAGAGTTACTATATGAAGAAAAAGGTGAGAAACCTGACTTGAGTTTACATGAAGAATTTTTTACAAGTAAATTAAGAATAGAATCGCCTTTGCATGAAACGCCAAAGGCATACGACATAGAAACTGGAAAATTAATTAAAGAATTAGAAAAAGATGATTATTTGACTTATGTAACAGAAGTCGGAGCTTATGTCATAACAGAATACATTTCTGAAGATAGCGAAAGATATGGATTGTTACTTAATGAAAACTGTGAAACATTAGCATATCTTCCATATCTATGCGATGTAGTAGACGAAGAACTAATCTTTGATTATCCAATTGGTAATTTGCGTAAGTCACGCATTTACAATATAGGTGAACTCGTTGAACTTGCTCATATAGAGATAGAAGGGAGTGTTGATTAAGGTTGTTAGGGTATAGAGCATAAAACGAGACAAAAAAATTACGGAGGAATGGAAATGAGGAAAATTAGGAGTAGAATAGCTTTAGTGTTAACTTTTATGATGCTATTTTCAAACATGTCAGCTTTCTCTATTACAGATGAAAATACTGATAGTGTTAAAACGGATCAAAATCCGAAGTTAGGGTCATCATTGGAAACTTCAGATTCTACAAGCGAATCTGCAATAAAAGTCGATGAAAAAATTGATGATCAAATCATTTACAACTTAGGTAATACAGAAGTGATAGTGGGCTATAATGAAATATCAGCTACAGAAAAACCATGGGAATACAAATTGTTTGATGAAGATGGAAACTATACTATCAATTTAGAAGACAATGCATTTTTCCCATACGAGGTGCAGTTTAAATCAAACGGTGAAGTTTCAACGGTTTGGTTTGATACACCGAGTAGTACTATTGAGTTTAAAGGACATATTTTCAGTGTTAACTCAGAACATTATGATATTGAAAAGTTTATTCAGTTAGGTTTTGAGATTGGTGATAAATATATTCCAGTCAAGCCTGTGCCAAAAACATTTACAAATGATGGTAATTCGATAATGAAATCAAGATCTTTGTTGCCACTAGATCAACAAGATTATACGGTTGATTTAAGTGGACTGAATGTTGTAGAGCTTGCAGATGTTAAAGTAAATGCGTTATATCCTGTTGATGCTCAGAATGTGCAAAAGGTTGTTTGGACAGGATTTGACAGAAATAGCTATGAAATATTAGAACCAAATGATACTATTGATTTGTCGAATGAAGATCAATATAACTGGGATAATGAATTAGACTTAGAATTTATATTAGGTAGCGGGTTGCAGTTGGATAGTAGTAATATTTTCTATAATGTTACTGCTACTATGCCGAGTGATCTTGGGATTGTAGAAGGAGTGAAAATTTACAATCAAGAGAATAATATAAGGACTGAATTGACACCTTTAAGTATGGATATTGATTACGAGCACAATTATAATCCTGCTCAAACAAATATTTACATGGAGTTTCTGCAAGAAGATGTAGATTCGGGTGTTCTGTATTTATCGATGGATTTTGATGCATCATTTGATGAAAGCTATGAAATTAAAGTATATGATGGTTACTACGAAACTTTAAATGAAATAGAAAATGAACTGACTATCGATCCTAATATTGACATTAGTAACAAATTATTAAGTAAAACTATGGATCAAATTGACGAAGGACTGATGCTAAATGCTTTGAATGAAACTTTCGATGGATATTATGAAGATGTAACTGTTGTAGTAAAAAAAGGCGGAAATTCAATATTACAAACAGTATACTTAAATATTAGTGAAAATTATAATTACAGTGTGTACTGGGACGCATTATATACAATTGATTCAACTTATAACGATATTGTAGATTATGATAGAAACGATTGGATTGAAGGTGTGAATGTTGTAAAATATACATTGGATTCAGGACACTCAGCATTTGATACACATTATGCTAGATTAAAATATTACTATAATGGTAGTCAAGATGATGCAAATAGACAATATGTTGAAAAGGCTGTAGTTGGACATTATGATACTATTGAGGAAACAGTGGATGTAATTGATATAAAGGATCAATTATTCCCTTTAGATAGCAGTTTAGCAGGCTCGGGATATCCAGCTAACTATAGTGGACCTGGAGTGGATTTTACAATTTTTCTGAAGGATGAAAATGTTGAAAAATTTACCTTTAAAATAGAACCCACAGCATACTTAAGTATAGGTCATGATATATACGCAAATGATTCTACAGACAATGATATAGCAAGATGGATGCATCTAGACTATGAAAATGGCATAGAAATATATACATACACTTTATATAGTGGAAACAAAGCAACAGATAATAATTATCTAAGATTACAATACACATATGATGGGATTGAGAATGATGCGAATAGACAATATGTTGACAAAGCTGTAATTGGTCATTATGATAGCATAGAAGCTGCTGTGGGAGAAAAGGATATAAAAGATCAATTATTCCCCGAAAAAAGTGGTGTAGCAGGTTCAGGATATCCAGCAAATTATAGTGGAAACGGACAAGATATAACAGTATTTGCCCAAGGAGAAGTTTATAAATATACTTTCATTGCAGTAGAGTCTGTATTAGAACCAAATCCGGGATCAGAAGATGCCTATTTTCATGTAACGGGTGCAAATTATGGCGAGAATGATAGCTTGAGAGATGTATATGTTTTACCATATGAACACGATACATATTATGATGTTGGATATCAAACAATTTTTTATATAGATAACGTAGAAACTAGTGTTTTAAAACCAACATATAGAAAAGACGCTTATGAAATATATGCACGAAACACTACAACCGGTGCTGGAATAATTCAAGAGAGTGGCATAACTCAGCAAGATTTTTCAAAAGGACCAATACAATATAGTGCTTCTGCTGAAAATGGATTGAATTTAAAAAATTATTGGGTTACATTTGTAAAGCAAAATACAGATGGAGCTAAACTGTTTGTTAATGGGATAAATGGGGTAGATGGAGCTAAAAGGGAAGTGTTCCTTACGAGCAGACACGACAATTTACATGATATATTTATTGCTAATATAGGAAATGAAGAACTAACAGGGCTAAATGTAATATTGACAGGAGCACAAAACATCAAGTTGGATCCATATTGGACATTTGGTGGAGAAAACAACGACACTTTAGCCGCTTTTACAGAAACTAATCCTTATGTTTATTCGCAAAAAGAAGGAGAACTTTACAACGTAGCTAAAATCAGATTGCTTCCAGACGGTGAAGGAGAAATTAAAGGAACTTTGACGATTACTGCTGACGGACAAGAACCTGTAGGAATTGAACTTACAGGTAATGCTGGGAATCCGAGATTGCTGACATCACAAATTCCAGAAGCTGTTAAATATGTTCCATATGCAGTACAATTGATGCACAACAACAGATATCCTTGGAATACAGTAACTTTAGAAATTATAGATGGAGAATTGCCTGATGGTGTAGTTTTGAAACCAAATGGCGAATTATACGGTGTTCCAACAGAAACAGGGAAATTTCAAATTAGAGTTGAAATGGATAATAGTTATTCGGGGTTTGCTGATGATAGTTTTTGGTATACATTAACAGTAAACGAAAACACAAATAAAAATGTTAATAATGCAACAGACATAGGATATGAATTATCCCAAGCAATAGGTACTGCATCTAATGATGGATATGTTGTGTCAACAATTCAAGACTACGAGTTGATATCTGAAGGTGAATTTGATGAATTTAAAGGATTTTGGCTAAATGGTGAGAGATTGGTTGAAGGTACTGATTATACTAAAGATGAAGGTAGCACAAAGATAACTATACTTAGTCAAACTTTCAGAAATAAAGCTACCAATAACGGTGCTAATACAATAGCCGCAGAATTCCGTGTAGACGGAGATGAAACGAACGAGTTAAAGCGTACCGCACAAAACTTTACCATTGATATAAATTCAAGTAGCGGTAGTTCGGGTAGCAGTAGTAGCAGTTCATCTTTAAGCTCAAATGAAGAAGAAACTATTGTAGCTATAGAAAATGCCGAAGCAGGGGAAGTTGTTAGTATAACTATGCGTAATACTGTTACAGTTCCTGTAGAAATTTTGGAAGCTGCACAAGGAAAAGATGTAAACTTAGTATTTGAATTTGGAGATTATTCTTGGACAATTAATGGTGATGATATAGCAGATATCCCTGAAGGAGAAAGAAGATACAATTTAAGAGTGAGGGATATAGAGGCAGAAGGCGTAGACGGATTGACAAATAACACTGATATACTTCATCTTGAACTTACTCATGAAGGTGAATTTCCTTTTGAAGCAATACTGACATATTCGGTAGATCCTCAATATAATGGAAGAACATTGTATATGTACTATCTAAATCCAAGTACAGGTGTATTAGATTATATAAGTGCAACAGTTGTATCAAATGGTAAGGCAACATTTGTATTTGATCATGCATCGGTATATGTTATAACTACAGAGAAGATATATGGAGATGAAGTAGTAGCGATTACAAATCCATACACTGATGTCAGAGAAACAGATTGGTATTATGAATCTGTAATGTTAGGATATACAAAGGGAATATTTGACGGAACTTCAGCAAATAGCTTTAGTCCTAATATGCCAGCATCTCGTGCTATGTTTGCAATGTTTATCTATAGACTTGAAAATCCTACTGCAAATGTAACTTTAGAATCTAATTTCATAGACGTAAACGAAAACACTGAATATGCAGAGGCCATATTATGGGCATCTGAGACAGGTATAATTACTGGATACGGAAATGGAAATTTTGGGCCAAGCGATGGAATAGAACGCGAACAAGCTGCTGTGATACTTGATAATTATCTAAAATATAAAGGAATAGAACAGAATAGCAATCATGTTAATAATCTATATGATGATGATACTAACATCAGCACATGGGCAAAAAATTCTGTTTATTCTATTCAAGGTCATAAACTGATGATAGGTTCACCTAACAACATGTTTTTACCGCAAAATCCTTTGACGAGATCTGAAAGTGCACAAATATTTCTAAATTATTATAATGAATTTACAGGTGAATAGATTTATATCTAAATTAACATTTTGATGACAAATTGGTAAAGAGATTAATTTTTCTAAAACTTTGCAAAATGCACTTTTGGAAGAATTAAAATTAAATTAGCTATAGAAAAAAGTGGAAATATTATATAAATGTGTGTGATATTTCCACTTTAAAATTATTCAAAAAAATAACTATCGAGAAGTAAATTTTTCGATAGTTATTTTTTATTACTTTTATAGCTGAACCTAAATTAAATTCTAAAATATTTTAGCCATTCTAAAAAAACATCTTGGGATGAGCGACAAGTGTCGAGTAGATATCCTTTTTCTGTAGAATACTCACTAAGACCTCTATAGTAAAACATTTTGTGACGCTCATCTATTACAAATGGCGTAATTCCATTTTTCAAACATTCTTTTAATACGATTAATCGGACAACACGGCCATTGCCATCTTGAAATGGGTGTACGCATTCAAACTTCCAATGAAATTCGACAATGTCTTCAAAAGTTATCCGATAAATGCACTATCACTGCCAATCATTATCAAAGATGCTGAGACCGGAGTTGTATCGTTCTTCAGCGGTTAGTGTCTTAAGTTCTGCAAATTCTTTTGTATTTTGTACGATTTCTTCGAATGTAGGTATTTTCCAAAGTGAATCAGGCTCAGAACCTTCGAAAGATACAGCATAGTTTAGATCGTTCGAAAATTTCCAATTGCTGTCAGAAGAAGTGAAATCAGAAAGAGTAAATAGCACTTCTCCGTCGTCATAAGAATAGACTACGGCTTCGCCAGATGGATCCTCTATATATCCAAAGGAGGGTGAATTAACCACTCGCCCATTCAAGTCGTAGAAAGAGCGTAAGGTGATTCTATCGTTTTCGATATTGATACCCAACGGCCAAAGAGTTTGTCCATTAAAGGCAAAGCTTTGCACCTGATTCTCAGTATCGTTTTCAATGTCTATTTCAAACAAAATTCCGTTTCGTTCGTTTATTGCCATAACTTTTTTGCCTGTATCCTCTACACTTACTAAAGCGAGATCCAATGCAACGAGTTCCTTGATTTGCAATGTGTCATTTTCTATATCGTATACATACAAAGTGTTGCTATGCACATATTCGACAGTTTCATCTCTCAGACGATGATATTCTAAAATAGCTATGTGCTTGAAATTATCACTGATCACGAAATTGTACATAAAGAAATCGTCATCACCTAAAAAATCTATAAAATTTGTATTTCCAATTTTTTCATTGAAAGGCTCTAAATAGTTGACAATCTCTCCTGTAGCCGTATCCAAAATCCTAAAGCATATCATTCCTCTCTCGGAATCGAATTCCCTGATTAGCGCCAAGGAGCCGTCGGGGCTCATTTCATACTTAGCAAGAGCTTCTTCAGGCATATCTTGCTCGCTGAAATTAACATTGGCTATGATACTCTCGTTTTGCAAGTCGAAAATAGTGAATGAGCCAAAATCTTCCCTGATTGCTGTCAATTCAGACGATATTCCGTGGTATTGAGCGCTGTCACCCATTTCCTTGACCATTGGAGAACGAGCCTCGCTAGTGTATAGGTTGATTTTGCCCGACATGGCACCACCGAATATTATGCTAGCATCCGCACTGATACAACTGTATGAAACTACAGAATTGAGGCTATCCAAGACTCTATAAGGAGCCTCTAAAGGGTAAGGATCTTGAAAAAATGTCCATTCCGGTTCAAAAATAAACATGCTACCAGTTGTACCGTTTGCACTCACAAATATTTTTTTATCAGGCAAATAGACAACGTTTTGAATTGATTCAACTCCTCCCTGCAATTCACTTATGTCAAACTTTGTAGAAAAATAGCCATCTGCTTCAATAATTCCTTCCAGACCCAAAGTCAGCATCGCAAGCAAGTCACGCCTACTGTCATAATAGACCATAGTTCCATCGAATTCAGGCGGTATGTATATGCTGTCACAATTAATGTCAACAACATGTAATTGTTCTTTGGTGTTGCAGTCATAGACAAGGACATAATCATATGTTTTTACAAAAAGTATTCCGTCATTGGTTATTTCTGCTTGGTAAAACGAATCTTCATCATTTCCAGACAAGTCAAACAACAGTTCATTATCAGTAGTGTTGTAAACAGTTATCCTATCACTTGATCTCAAAGCTAAATAATTTCCGCTTGCCGATAATGTTTCATCATAAGCATCCAAACGATCAAATTTGTACTGTATACCAGTAAAATTATCGTTCTCAATATCAGCTAAAGTCAACATTCCAAAGCCTATTTCAATTTTATTATTAAAAGGGTCGAAAGAACCGATAATCGTGTAAACTAGAGCATCAAGCTCTTCGCTAAACATTAATTCATTGATTATATCATCACTAATTGCCATAGTTGTGTATCCTACCGCACGCTCTAGATCTGTCCAATCCCAATAGTAGATAGCAGTCAGCGTGCTCGTAGCTAAATAATCGCCTATAAAGCACATATCTTTTATATCGGCCCTCATGGTAAGGCTAGTTATTAGATCTCCCGTTTCTGTGTTCCACAGATTTACAGTATCACTTTCCGATTGTGTCGCCACTATCTTGTGGTCTTGCGAGAAGACTACATTTGTTACAGAATCATACTCTTGAAAACTCACATAAGATGAATAGTCAGGATAATATGAGGTCTTAGCCATGACAGGCTCCAGTTGACTTATAAAATCCAAATAAGATTCGGAATTACTATCAAAGTGATCATAGGCCTCTGCTAAAATACTAGCTGCTTGTAATCTATCACCTTCAACGACCAGTTGTTCAGCGTAATCCACAGAACGAAACAGCTGGTGCTCTTTTGCTTTTTGTTCGTTAGCGAGAGCAATGTCTCTTTGTTCGGTCGCTATAGTTTCTTGGCGCTGTGCTTCAGCCTCGTTTTCCTCGGCTATGCCTTTTTGCTCCAATGCTATGGCTTCTTGAGTTCTTGCTTCTTCGGCATTTTTCTCAGCTATGCCTCTTTGTTCGTTGGCGAGATCCATATTCTCAATTGCTAGAGCTTCATTGTCTTGAGCTATTATTGTCTGTCTTTGGGTTTCTTCTATTTGAAGTTCTAATTCCTCATTTTTATCTTCGAGCGCCTTAGCGTTTATAATTAAAGCTTCGTTTTGATCAGCTATAGTGATTGAATTAGATATGGCGTATGCGCTAAAACTCACCAAAAGAGAAGATACTATCGTACCTGCTATCATAGCGTTCTTTATCGCTCTTCGTCTGTGACGTTGAAACAAGTCATCGTAAGAACAACCCAGAATTGGCGCTGCGACACGCAGATATTCTGTCTTGAGTTTTTTCAATGACTGAGAGAGTGTTGGTGCGAGAACGTTGGTAGCAAGTGGTTCTATCTCAACTTCCGTCTCTATTTTTTCTCCAGTGTTTGTCGTTATAATTTTTGTTTCAAATCGAAGTGCCTCAGGAAATATTGTAGCTGGATCTCCTGAAACTAGTACAGTCAATATTTTGTTATTGTTTCCACCATGTAGTTCTTTGAAATAGTTAATTTCCTCCATGCACCAGCGTGATTCTTCGGTCTTGTCGGAGAGAATAACAATCAAATATTCTGATTGCTCTAGTGCTCTTTTTATATCTCCGCCCAAATCCCCAGAAGTTGGCAGTTCACTCTCATCACGGAAAATTCTAGTAATTTTGTTGACATTTTTATACTCGACCGACTTTGGTGGTTTGAAGGTTTCGAGCATTTTTTGGAGATTTTTCGCTATGCTCATGTCTGGTTGTATGTGCCTGTAACTTATAAAAGCATCATAGCGACGTGGCTTGTTTTCTATGATTTCTTTATTATCGTCGCTTTTAGTAGCTGTTTTTTGCAAATCATTGCTTTTTTCCATAATACTATTCGCTCCTCTCGTGTCAGAAAACTTATTATGCATATTTTAGCATGAATTATCTATTATTTCAATAAAATGTTTGTATATATATGCATACAACTTTCCAATTGGAGTACTGTCGACAGATTTTATTATTTTTTTTCGTTAAAATCAACTAAACAAAATTAAATTTTTATTTTGAGGGACTTATATTCAACCGTAGTCTGAACGGTAACGCTATATTTTATTTATTTATAAAATTATAAAAAGTGCTTGTGTCTTCTAATTTATAGTAGTATAATTAAATTATTGAAAAGAGAGTGATTTTTTGAGTAAAAAATTTGAAACAGCTAAGAATTTAACGCTGATATCGCAAATAGGAATAACTATTGCAATTACAATAATTTTGTCGCTTTTTGTAGGAAATTTTTTAGATGATTTTTTTGAAACAGGCAATATATTTACTTTGATTTTTTTAATATTAGGCGTTTTATCAGGATTTTACAGCGTATATAAAATTATTATGAGCTCAATTAAATAGGTTGAATTATGATTGAATATTTTAAAATGCAAGTAAGTATTATAAAGATATATATAGCAATCTTGTTACTTCTCATAGGATTGTCTTTTTTGCTGTCAAGCGACCCAATGCCAATGGTGCTAGGTTTTGTTTTCGGAGGCACTATAGGAATATTAAATTTCGTGCTATTAGGACAAATCTTGAAAAAATCAGTTAAGATGGTGCCTCACAAGGCTCAAGGCTATGTTAGCATGAATTATTTTTTGAGACTTACCCTTATAGGGTTTGTCATTATAACTGCATTAAGAGCTGA
This sequence comes from uncultured Clostridia bacterium, assembly GCA_964371035.1. GTDB lineage: Bacteria > Bacillota > Clostridia > Tissierellales > Sedimentibacteraceae > UBA1535. Next base: position 77,479 of record CAYJLG010000009.1, read on the forward strand.
CTATTTGAACGCATTTTGCGTAATAATAGGGCTTTTATTGATAAAACCTGTGATATTTTGCACACAGATTTTCAACAACAACAAGTTTTTTACTAAAAACAAGGAAAGAAAGGAGGGAAAATAGATGGAAGGTGGATTTGGACCATTAGAAGTGTTTAGGTTCAATTTATTAGGTATTGACGTAGTACTTACAAATACAGTGACTGTAACTTGGTTTATTATGCTGTTGATAGTTATATTAGTCACGATTTTTACTAAAAATCTCGAAAGAATTCCAAAGAAGGCTCAAGTTGTAGTGGAAATGTTAGTGAATACAATAACTAACTTGACAAAACAAACTATGGGTGAGGATAAAGTGAAATTTGCACCTTATATAGGTACAATCCTTATATTTTTAGCAATTTCAAATACTATTGGAATATTCGGACTTCGTCCCCCAACTGCTGATGTAAACACTACAATGGCTCTTGCAATTATGACTTTCGTGCTTATCCACTACAATGCTTTTAAATCACAAGGAGTTATTAAAAGACTAAAAGGATTTACAGAGCCTATGGTATTGTTAACACCAATTAATCTTATAGGCGAGATAGCAACTCCTATATCTTTAGGTTTCCGTTTATTTGGAAACATAGTAGGTGGACTTATAATTATGGAAATGTTTTATGGATTGCTGGAAGGACTGAGTGCGATGTTGTTTGGCCCTGGAGCATTACCAGTATTCCAACTTTTAATTCCGTTACCATTTCACGGGTATTTTGATATTTTTGCCGGATTGTTACAATCGTTTATATTTGCGATGTTAACAATGGTAAATATTTCGATGGCAATGGATTAACATTTTGTTTAGCATGAATTGGTAGTAAGTGTGTCGGTTGTAAGACCTAAAGAAAATAGGTCATCAACAAAAAATGTACAGCATGTATATTCACAAAATTTTAGTAATTTAAAACAAAAAAATATTTTCTATTTTTAGGAGGAAAAAATGAATTCTAACATTACAAACGAAGGTTTAATTATGGCAGCTTCTGCTATAGGAGCAGGATTAGCAATGATAGCAGGTATAGGCCCTGGTATCGGACAAGGATACGCAGCAGGTAAAGGTGCTGAAGGAGTTGGTAGACAACCTGAAGCTCAAGGAGATATCATGAGAACTATGCTTTTAGGTGCTGCTGTTGCTGAGACAACAGGTATCTATGGTCTTATAGTTGCTCTTATCTTGTTATTCGCAAATCCTTTCGGAATAGACATGAACCTATAAAATTTGATTTTTAGGTTGACTGAAAAATACCGAGATAAGGAGGCGAGCGATGGTTGCTCTTACAAATTTAGGTCTTGTTGAATTTAATGCTACTTTTGTTTTTATGATTATAAACGTAATCATTCTGTATGTATTTTTAAAGAAAAAATTCTTTGAACCTGTAAATGCGTTTATGGATAAAAGAAGTAAAGCGATAGCTGACTCTATAACTGATGCAGAACAAAAGTTAAAAGAAGCTGAGGAATACAAAAGTACTTATGCTGAAAAATTAAATAAAGCAGATGAAGAAGGCAAGCAAATAGTAGATAAGGCTGTAACTACGGCAAATCAAAAAGCTGACAGCATTGTTAAAGAGGCAAAAGAAGAAGCTTCGCATATCAAGAATAAAGCTGAAAAAGATATTGAACTTGAGCGCAAAAAGGCTCTTAATGAAGTTAAGAACGAAATATCTACTTTAGCGATTTTAGCTGCATCTAAGATTATTGAAACTGAGATAGACGCTGAAAAAAATGAGGCTTTGGTTGAAAAATTCATTGAAGAGGTAGGGGAAGTTAAATGGCAGAATTAGTGTCTACTACTTATTCTACAGCTTTGTTTGACGTGTGTGTTGAGGAAAATAAAGTTGATATCTTCATGGAGGAAATGTCTTTTATCAAAGATACTTTTAAACAACATATTGATTTTTTTGAACTTTTAAAAACACCTGGAATAGGACTTGATGAAAAGAAAAGTATTCTTGATAATGTGTTTGGAGATAAAATTTGCAAAGAAATTTCAAATTTTTTGAAAATTCTTATTGATAAAAGAAGAATAAAAAATATTATAGAAATAGCTCAAGAGTTTGAAAAAATGGTTTATAACCACAAAGGAATTGTTAGAGCTAAGGCGTATACTTCGACTGCTTTGACTGATGAGAAACTTAAAAAGCTAGAGGCTAGATTAAGTGAAAAAACAGGAAAAACTGTAGAAGTTGAAAACTTGATTGACGAAACTCTTCTTGGAGGCGTTATGATCAAGTTTAACGATATGGTTATTGATGGAACGTTAAAAGGTAAACTTAAAGATTTAGAAAATAACTTAAATAGAATAATTGTTTAGGATTAGAGGTGAGAAGCTATGAATCTCAGACCGGAAGAGATAAGTCAGATTATTAAAGAACAGATAAAGAGATACGAGAGTAAATTAGACACTGTTGATATCGGAACTGTTATCCAAGTCGGTGACGGTATAGCGAGAATTCACGGGCTTGAAAGCTGTATGGCAGGCGAGCTTTTGGATTTTGGCAATGATATATACGGTATGGCTCTTAACTTAGAGGAAGACAACGTTGGTTGTGTTTTGATGGGAGCTGATGATGGCATTAAAGAAGGCGACACAGTTAAGAGAACTAATAGAATTATAGAAGTACCTGTAGGCGATGCGATGATAGGTAGAGTTGTAAATTCTCTAGGTCAAGCGATCGATGGAAAAGGTGCTATCAGTACAAATAAATTTAGACCTGTTGAGGCTGTTGCTTCAGGTGTTATCACGAGAAAATCAGTATCGGTTCCTCTACAGACAGGAATCAAGTCAATAGACTCGATGATTCCGATAGGAAGAGGTCAAAGAGAGCTTATAATCGGTGATAGACAAACAGGAAAGACTGCGATTGCAATAGATACTATTCTTAATCAAAAAGGTCAAGATATGATTTGTATTTATGTAGCTATCGGACAAAAAAAATCTACAGTTGCTAAGACTGTTGAAACTTTGGCAAAAGGCGGAGCTATGGACTATTCGATTATAGTTGCGGCTTCGGCTAGTGAAACTGCACCACTTCAATATCTTGCACCATATGCAGGTGTTGCTATAGCAGAAGAGTTTATGTATGCAGGCAAAGACGTTTTAATTATTTATGACGATTTGTCTAAGCATGCGGTTGCATATCGTGCGATGAGCTTGCTTCTGAGAAGACCACCGGGACGTGAAGCTTATCCAGGAGACGTTTTCTACTTGCATTCAAGATTGTTAGAGCGTGCAGCAAGACTTTCAGATGAATATGGTGGAGGATCTATTACAGCTCTTCCAATAATTGAGACACAAGCAGGAGATATATCAGCATATATCCCTACAAATGTTATTTCGATTACAGATGGACAGATTTTCCTTGAAACAGAGTTATTTAACTCGGGACAAAGACCAGCTATCAATGCAGGACTTTCTGTATCTCGTGTTGGTGGATCTGCTCAGATTAAAGCAATGAAAAAAGTTGCTGGATCTTTAAAGCTTGAGCTTGCTCAGTATAGAGAACTTGCATCCTTTTCACAGTTTGGTTCTGATCTTGACAAAGAAACTAAAGATGCTCTTGATCATGGACAAAAACTTATGCAAATATTAAAACAACCACAGTATAAACCTGTTGCTGTTGAAAATCAAATAATGATTATATATGTTGCAAACAAAAGATACCTATCTGATATAGATGTTGATAGAGTTAGCGATTTTGAGGCTGAATTCTACAAATTTATGGATATTGAATATCCTGAAATAGGATTGACTATCAAACAAAGTGGACAGATGTCTGAAGAGACAGAACAAAAATTAAATGAAGCTATAGTTGCATTTAAAAAGAGCTTCAAGTAGGGAGGTACAAAATTGCCTCAAGGATTAAATGATATTAAAAGACGTATAAAAAGTGTTAATAGCACTATGCAAATTACTAAAGCAATGGAATTAGTTGCAACTTCTAAACTTAAAAGAGCAAGAGTAAGACTTGAAAAATCAAAGTCATATTTTGACACTGTTCTTGAAAGTATTAGAGACGTACTTGAAAATTCAGGGACTATGAGACATCCTTTTGTTACGAAAAGAGAAGTAAAGAAAACTCTTTACATAATTATTACGTCTGACAAAGGTCTTGCAGGAGGATATAATTCTAACGCGTGTAAGTTGTTGCAGTCTGAGATAAAGGACAAAAGCAAGGCAGCGATTATAGCTATTGGATCTAAGGGTAGAGATTACTTCAATAGAAGAGGATACGAGGTTGTAGATAGTTACACTGGTATATCGGAAAACCCTGATTCGACTAGCGCTAAAAGAATAGGTGAAACTGCAATAAAGTTGTTTGTTGAAAAAGAAATTGATGAGATAAAAATTGTTTACACTCAATTTAAAAGCACTATTTCGTATGAACCAGTTTCTTTGTCTTTGCTACCTGCAAAGTTTGAAAAGAGAGAATCTGAGACTAATAAAGCGAGAAATCTATCTTTAATTAGATTCGAACCTTCTGCGGAGGAAGTACTTGAATACTTAATTCCTAAGTATATAATTAGTACTGTTTATGGCGCAATGATAGAGTCGTCTGCTAGTGAGAATGGATCTAGAAGGCTCGCTATGGAAAGTGCTACAGACAATGCAGAAGAGATGATAAAATCATTAGATTTGATTAAAAACAGAGCAAGACAGGCAGCTATTACGCAAGAAATATCTGAAATTGTTAGTGGTGCCGATGCATTGTCATAGTGGCAATACACAATATTTAAATTAAAATAATTAATTAAAATGCTAATATGATACAAATTGTATTTACAAAGAAGAAAGGATGTGAATATTCTTGTCAGAAAAGAACATAGGCAAAG
>CAYJLG010000010.1:0-70055 GCA_964371035.1 uncultured Clostridia bacterium
GTTTTAGTCATCTTATGGCTTAGCCCTAAAAATATACTGCGTTATGACTTTGCGAATAAAACTGCTCATGCCCTAACCCCATTTTCTAAATGAAAATGGGGTTAGGCCACATGCATGGAGAACCAAATCTTTGTGAGTTTAACGAGAAAAAAGATTTGATGTTCTCTTCTGCGCCCTACAACTTCCCAATTGGAGTACCAGCGACAGATTTTATTATTTTTTCCTTTGGGAGTACATCTATTAACTGTGAATAGTAACTTGCTATCATAAAACTTGTTGAAAATTAAGAATAAATTTATTGATTTTTTAATATGATTGTGTTATTGTTTATAGTGAATTTGAGAACTAATTAGTTAATTACATTAATATAACCGGAGAAAATGATGAAAAAATATTTTGAGAAAATAAATTTTAATATAGTAGCAGTATTAATAATGACAGCCTGTCTAATTGTAGCCGGATTTACAGTCTTTCAAAGAACCGAGATAGAAAACAATTATGACAGCGTAGAAATTTCAATTGACTATAAAGAGATGGAAAAATTTGCTGTTGCTACGGATGAAGATTTAGAATATTGGCTTAAAGAATTTAATGCTATGGGTGCAAAGTCTACAGCTATAGAAGAAGAAACTATCAATACTCTAATAGACGGCGGTGCTGATTTAACAAAAATATTTTTAGATGAATTAATAAAACTACCTAATTGGGAAGAAACTGTGCCTTCTGATTTAGTAGCTGATATTCAAAATGATAAAATCTCAGAATATGATGGAATAGTAAAAATATCAGACTATGAAGTGTATGAATTTATTATAGAAGGCTTGGAGCTAAGATATCCTGATGAATTTTATGAAATTTATTCTGGTAAAGATGATTATTTAGTATTGTTTGGAACTAGCGAAGATGCTTATTATAGTGATAATATAATAACTTACGACTGGGAAGGTAAAGGCGTATATACAACAAAAGAAATGTTAGATTTAAAACAATATAATGTTGGCATTGGATTTTCTGAAGAAAAAATTGAAATAGCAAAAGAAGCAGGATTTGACATTATTTTAAGAGCGATTAACTATGAAAAATATCCTGAAAAATTAGTTGATGCTTATATTAATGAGTATGAGAAACATGATTTGATTCCAAGATTATATTTAACTCTAGGAAAAGACGTAGTAGGATACGAAGATAATCTTGATGATGCTGATGATTCTGCTGAACTTGATGAACTTGAAGAAGTCTTTAAAGAACATGGTATTTATCCTATATTAATAGAATCAGAAAACCAAAGAGAAAATATAGATCAAAATGGTATTTTTGATTTAGCGGAAAGTTTGGATAATAGAGTCGTTAGAGGATTTTCTTTATGGGACTGGGTGCGAGAAAGATATGCATACTACGGATATGAAGGTGCTGAAGAAATTGAAAATTCTATATATAGAGCAGTAACAGAAAGAAATGTAAGGTATGTTTATTTCAAGCCTTTCTTTGAAGATGACAATAAATATTTGACAGATATTGAAGAATATGAAGAAACCTTTATAAACTTGGAAAATAGATTGGCAGATCATGGTTTAGAGTTAGATTTGGCAGAACCGATTGAAAGCTTTCAAGTTGGAAATTTGAGACTAGCAATAATATGTTTGGGCATAGCATTTGCGTCTGTGTTTTTATTTAATAACGTGTTTGGTCTTTATAATAAATATGGCGCCATTTTGTATGTATTAGCTTTTGGTGCATTGTTAGCGCCTTATGTTAGCAGAAGTTTAACAGAAATATTATTTTCTTTATTAGCGGCTATTGCGTTTTCAGGTATAGCAATTTTATATCTAATGACTGCAACTAAAAAAATTAGAGAAAATTCAAATGGCGAAAAATTACATGCAATACTTCTTAAGTCAACAGTCGTTTTAGTTATTACAAGTATTATTTCTATAATTGGTGGCGTTTTTGTAGTAGCTGTTTTAAATAGCACTGCATACATGGTAGAATTAGAAATTTTTAGAGGTGTTAAAGCTTCTCAAATGTTACCTTTTGTAGTTTTTGCATTTATATTTGTATTTAAATTTTGGGAGGATGGAGTTAGGCTCGATCGTTTAAATAATGAAGGTGTTAAAAAATCTTTTTCTCCAATAGTAAAAATCTTAAATGCAAATATTAAGATTTATTATGTTATACTTTTAGCAATAGCGGGTATAATAGCATATATATATATAGCTAGAACAGGACATGAGACTTCTGTTGAACCTTTTGCTTTAGAAATAGTGATGAGGAACTTCTTGGAAAATGTGTTAAAAGCAAGACCTAGAAGCAAGGAATTTTTGATAGCTTTCCCTGCAATTTTCTGTGCAGTATATAGTGCTTACAAGAAAATACCTTATTTAACAGAAACTTTTCTATTACTTGGAGTAATCGCAACATCATCGATAATAAATACTTTTTGCCATTTGAGAACTACTTTTGTTCTTTCGCTTGAAAGAACTTTGATTTCAATGATATTTGGCATAATCGTAGGTGTTGTAGCTGTATTAATTTTAAATGGACTTTATCGTGCGTACTTCAAGATAAAGGAGAGATTAAATTGAAAAAAGTTTTATTAGCTGGGTATTATGGATTTGGAAATTTGGGAGATGAAGCTATTCTTGAAATGTTTTTAAAATATTTTAACGAAAGTGGCAATATCGATGAAATAGTAGTTTTGTCAGGAAACCCTGTAGAAACGACTAGTAATTATGGAGTTAAAGCGATTAAAAGATTCAATTTAATTGCAATTATTACTGGCATATTGAAGACTGATGCGCTCGTGTTTGGTGGTGGCAGCTTGCTGCAAGATGTTACTAGTAAAAAGAGTATTTTGTATTATTTGTTTCTAATAAAAATTGCTGTGTTTTTCAATAAAAAAGTGCTTTTGTTAAGTCAGGGTATAGGGCCGATTGTTCATGAATCAAACCTCCGAGCTGCATCTAAACTACTTAACAAAGCTGAAATTATAACAGTTAGAGATAGCAATTCAGCAGAAGTATTGAAAAAAATGGGTGTTGCTAGTGAGAAGATAGAATTTTCGGCAGACCCAGTTATAGACATTGAGTTTAATCATGAAGATTCTGTCGAATCTATTAATATTGATAAACCTGAAACTAAGGATAAAACTAAGATTTGCTTTATTTTAAGAAATTGGAAAGAAGTTAAAGTAATAGAACAAATCAGTTTTGTTGTCGAAAAATTGTATGAACAAGGAATTGAATGTACTTTTATTTGTTTTCATTATAGTATGGATATCGAACTACTAGAGCAACTTGAAAAAAGACTTGGAAATAAAGCGATATTTATTAAGAACAGATTGACGACAAAAAAGGCATTAAATATTATTTCTAATTCAGATTTAGCGATTGGCGTTAGATTACATTCGCTAATTTTAGCTGCAGCAGTTAAAACTCCATTTATTGCATTGTCATACGATCCTAAAATTGATTATTTCTTAGAATGTTTTGATTTAGATAGTTTTACTGATATGAATAACGTTAAAATGATTGATGCGAATGCACTTTTGACTGAAATTGATTACAAACTAAATAATATAGATAAAGAGAAAAAAAGCTTGGAAATAGGCGTAGAAAAGCTTAAGAAAACTATTGATGTAAACATTGACATTATAAACAATCTTTAATTGTTTGAACAAAAAATATTTGCTATAGAGAGGATTTAATGAAAAAATTAGATATCTTAGGCACAAGAATAGATAATGTAAATATGAATGAAGCTGTAGATGTATGTCACAAAAGTATAGTAGAAGATAAAAAAATTACAATTTTCACTCCAAATACTGAGTTTGTTATGATGGCAAAAAGAGATGACGAGTTTAGGGCTTTTCTAAATAAATCTGACTTAAACATACCAGATGGAATAGGCGTGATATATGCTTCTAAAATAAAAAAAAATCCTCTTAAAGAAAAAGTAGGAGGATATGATCTAACAGTCAATCTATTAAAATTAGCTAATGAAAATAACTATAAGTTCTATTTTGTTGGTGGCAAACCTGGAGTTGCTCTAAAAGCATCTGAAAATATTGCGAAAAATTACCCTAATGTAGAAGTCGTAGGGGCAAAAGATGGATATTTTAAAGGTACACATTTAGATATGGAAGGCCATGAAGAAGAGATGCAAATCATTGCAGATATTAATGCGAAAAAACCAAATGTTTTATGTATTGGGTTTGGAGCAAAGAAACAAGAAAAATGGATAATTAAAAACAGACATAAGCTTAATGTGAATATTATAATTGGAAATGGTGGAAGCGTAGATGTCTTAGCAGGCAATGTCAAGAGAGCCCCCGATATTTTCATCAAGTTAGGATTAGAGTGGTTTTATAGATTAATAACAGATCCTAAAAGGATTAAAAGACAATTGTTATTGCCACAATTCATGTTAAAAATTATTTTTAGCAATAAAGATGCTGTGAAAATTATTGAATAAAAAGTAATAATAAATCATATAAAAGGAGACAAAATGTATGAAATTATTTATTGATACTGCAAACGTAGAAGAGATTGTTATAGCTAATGATATGGGAATTGTTAGTGGAGTAACTACTAATCCTTCTCTGATTGCGAAAGAAGGAAGAGATTTTCATCAAACCATTAGAGAAATAGCTGAGATTGTTGATGGACCTATAAGTGCTGAAGTTATTGCTTTAGAATATACTGAAATGGTTAAAGAGGCCGAAATACTTTCAAAGATACATCCTAATGTTGTTATAAAATTGCCAATGACTAAAGATGGGCTTAAAGCTGTTAAGATACTGACAAGTAAAGGAATAAAGACAAATGTTACTCTTGTTTTTTCTGCTGCACAAGCATTATTGGCAGCAAAAGCAGGAGCTACGTACGTTAGCCCTTTTGTAGGTAGACTTGATGATATTGGATTTGATGGTATTAATCTAATTAGCGAAATTGTACAAATTTTTGATAATTATGATGATATTAAAACTGAGATTATAGGAGCGAGTATCAGAAATCCTATACATGCGACTGAAACTGCCTCTGTTGGATGTGATATAGCTACAGTTCCATTTAAAGTGTTGATGCAGATGTTTAATCATCCATTGACTGATAAAGGTATAGAGCAATTTATTACTGATTGGGAAACTAAGTTTAATAAATAATAACATTATAGTTAACTTAGATATTGAGATAACTAAGTGAAGTAAAAATTTAATTTATATTTCACGAGAAGTGATATAAAAATGCTTATTTGTTTAGGAGGAAAAATGAGTTATTCAAAATTGCATGAAATTGCAAAAAACATGAGAAAAAGCATTGTAGAAATGGTGCACAGTGCTTCTAGTGGTCACCCAGGTGGTTCGTTATCGTCAGTTGAATTAGTGTCATATTTATATTTTAAAGAGATGAATATAGATGATGCAAATGATGAAAATAGAGATAGGTTTATTTTGTCAAAAGGTCACGCTGCACCTGTATTGTATGCAGCATTAGCTGAAAAAGGTTTTATCGAAAAATCTTCGTTAGTTACTTTAAGACAGATAGATTCAAAGTTGCAAGGACACCCTGATATGAAAAAGATAAAAGGTGTTGAAGTTTCAACTGGCTCACTAGGACAAGGGCTATCTATTGCAAATGGTATGGCAATGGGATTAAAAGTTGACAACAAAGACAATAAAATATTTGTTTTGCTAGGTGACGGTGAATTGCAAGAAGGTATGGTTTGGGAAGCTGCTATGTTTGCAGGGCATAACAAATTAGACAATGTGACGGCAATCATTGATTTTAATGGATTACAAATTGATGGAAAAAATGATGAAGTAGTTAGAGTAGAACCGTTAGATGAAAAATGGCACGCATTTGGGTGGCATGTTATCAAGATAGATGGACATGACTATAATCAAATAGAAAGAGCTTTTGAAGAAAGCAAGAAGATTGTAGACAAGCCTGTAGTAATTATTGCTAAGACAATAAAAGGAAAAGGCGTATCTTTTATGGAAAACAATGCAGGATGGCATGGAAAAGCGCCAAATGCAGAAGAATTAGAAATAGCTCTAAAAGAAATAGGAGGTGAGATTAATGGCTAAAATTGCAACTAGACAAGCTTATGGTGAAGCTTTAAAAGAATTAGCTGCAAAGAATCAAAACATAGTAGTATTAGATGCGGATTTATCGAAATCTACTATGACTGCAGAATTTAAAAAAGTTGCTCCTGAAAGATTTTTCAATGTAGGTATAGCAGAACAAAATTTGATGGGAACAGCGGCAGGATTGTCATTAGTCGGCAAAGTACCTTTTGCAAGTTCTTTTGCAATGTTTGCAGCTGGTAGAGCTTTTGAAATAATACGTAATACTATTGCATATCCAAAGCTAAATGTTAAGATAGCTGCAACTCACGCAGGTTTGACAGTAGGCGAAGATGGTGCATCGCATCAAGCAATAGAAGATATTAGTCTTATGAGAAGCATACCAAACATGACAGTTATAAATCCTGCGGATGGAGTCGAAGCCAAAAAGGCAATCTTTGCTGCAGCTGAATATTATGGACCTGTATATATAAGACTTGGTAGAGCGGCAGTAGAGGAAATTTTTGATGATAATTATCAATTTGAAATTGGCAAAGGTGTTCAGCTAAAGGATGGTAATGATCTAACGATTGTTGCTACAGGCATAATGGTTGAAAAAGCTCTGAAAGCTGCAGAAATATTAGAAGCTGAAGGTATGAGTATTAGAGTTATCAATATACATACGATAAAACCAATAGATACAGAAATATTGTTAAAAGCAGCTAAGGAAACTAAAAGAATTATTACTGCTGAAGAACATAGCATCATCGGCGGATTAGGAAGTGCTGTGTTAGAATCGATTGCTGAAGAATGTCCAGTGCCTGTAATAAGGATAGGTGTAAAAGATACATTTGGTGAATCTGGAAAACCTAATGAGTTGCTTGAAAAATATGGCCTAACAGAAAATGATATAGTTAATGCTGCAAAAAAAATTGGTTAATGCATAATTGAATTTAAAATGAGAGACTGGTGACAACACAGTCTCTTTTATTTATCAAGAAATTAACTTTTATTTTTTTGTTTTTACAAAATATCAAAAAAAGTGTTTATTTTTTTTACAAAATAGGGTAAAATGAAATATGAAATTTTGAGTTTAATTATTCTATTAGAAATTAATGCTAGTTTTGTGATTATATATAAGGTAATTTAAGTACGTTAAATTTGTCAGAGGTGGAAAAATTGTTTAAATTTGATAATGTGAGCAAATTATATAAAAAAGAGTTTTTGGCGGTAGAAAATGCTAATTTTGAAATAGCTAAAGGCGAGTTTTTATTTTTAGTAGGAAAAAGCGGCGCAGGGAAAAGTACTATTGTTAAACTGCTCTTAAAAGAAGAAAACCCGACTAGTGGAACTATTTTTTATAATGGTGAAAATATTACTAAAATTAGTAAGCGCCGTGTGTCTGACTATAGAAAAAAGATCGGGTTTGTTTTTCAAGATTATAGATTATTACCTAAAATGACAGTTTACGAAAATGTTGCTTTTGCTCTTCAAGTTACAGGCACGAGCGGGAAAATTATTAGAAGAGAAGTTCCAACAGTATTATCGTTGGTTGGGTTGATTGATAAAGCAAAATCCTACCCTGATGAACTTTCAGGTGGAGAACAGCAAAGGGTATCAATAGCAAGGGCTGTAGTAAATAGACCTGAAGTGATCATTGCAGATGAACCAACTGGTAATCTTGATCCTGAGACATCAAAAGAAATCATGCGAATTTTTGAAGAAATCAATAGAAGAGGTACTACCTTAATTATGGCAACTCATGATAGAGAGATTGTTGACAGGATGCAAAAACGTGTTGTTGAATTGAAAAAGGGCATGATTATTAGAGACACAAAATCTGGAGGATATACAAATGAGTATTAAAAAGACAAAATATTTGTTAGTGCAGACGTTTCAAAGTATATTCAGAAACAGATTTATGAGCCTTGCATCTATTAGTGCAGTGATGGCGGTGTTGATATTACTTGGATATGTGGTTTTGATAATGTTAAACATCAATAATATTGCTATGATTACTACAGAAGAATTTGATGAAATTGCTATATATATTAATGAAGATGTAACCGATAGTGAAATAGTAGAACTTGGCGAAACGTTGGAAGCTATGGATGGTGTAATGACTGTAGTATATTTGCCAAAAGAAGATGCTTTAGAGCTAGAAAAATTAAAATGGGGCGAACAGGCATATTTGTTAGAAGGCCTGAGGACTAACCCACTACCTAATACATATTTAATACAATTAGAAAATGTAGACTACTCTGATAATGTGTTGCCTAAAATATCTGAAATGGAAGAAGTAGAAGATTATAGATATTACCAAGATACTGTAGAAAGTTTAATTGCAATTTCTCAAACTATTAGAAATATTGGCATAGTCGTTATTGGAGCATTATTGCTTCTGACTGTATTTATTATTTCAAATACAATTAAGATTACTGTAATTTTCAGAAGAAAAGAGATTGAACTTATGCAGTATTTAGGTGCAACGAATGGGTATGTAAGGACTCCTTTCGTGATAGAAGGTATAATTTTGGGATTGATTGGTGCTGGGTTGGCTATAGCTGTTATTTTCTTAAGTTATAATAACTTAACAGAATATGTTACTAACTATTTATTGAGCGGATTTTCTACTTATGTGATTAATTTAAATGTTGTTTTTACAGATATAGTTATTATTTTTATTACTATAGGTGTAGGAATTGGAACTTTAGGAAGTTTGATTTCACTAAAGAAATTCTTGAGTGTTTAAAAAAGGAGCTTAAATATGAAGTTAAAAAGATTTGTTTGTATAGTTGTTGTGTTTGTATTTGTTTTAACTATGTTTAGAACAGAAGATGCATCTGCGAGCAGTATTGCTGAAATTCAAGCACAGATAGACGCGAATAAGAAATTATATGAAGAAAATAAAGAAAAACTTGCTCAAATAGAGGCAGCACTTGAAGAACTAAGTGCGGAAGAAGATAGCGTTTTGAATGAAATAGTTAAAATGGATGCTGATATGGCTACTTTAAATGTTGAAGCGGCTGAGTTGCAGATTAGAATTGACGATTTGAATCAAAATATTGAAGAAAATGAGGCGTTTATTAAAAAACTTGAAGAAGATATAGATGAGAGTAATTTACTTCTTGAACAAAGATTAAGAACGTCTTTTAAAAGAGGGGACATAGGCTATCTTGATGTCATATTTGAAGCTGAAAGTTTATTGGATGCTTTGACTAGATTAGATATGATACAATTAATAGTTAGAGAAGACGTCAAATTACTTGCAGAAATCGAAGATCTTAAAAATAATTATGAAGACTTAAAAATAACTCAAGAAAACGAAAAAGAAAATCGAATTGAAGTCATGGATCAACTTGTTGTTAAAATTGATGATTTAGAAGTAGCTCAAAGTGAAAAAGAAATGAGAATGAGTGAATTAGAAGAAGATAAGGATGATCTAATAGCACAAGAAGAAGCTTTTCAAGCTGCGGATCAAGAACTTGAAGCTAATATTCAAAGACTTCAGACGTCTATGGCTTATGTAGGGGGAACTATGCTTTGGCCATTGCCTCTGAGTTATACAAGGATTACGTCTCCTTTTGGAAGCAGGATTCATCCGATTTATGGTTATTGGTCACAACACAACGGAGTCGATATAGGGGCACCAACAGGAGTTGAAATTTATGCGGTTAATAGTGGTGTAGTTTTAGCGGCAGAATATCATTATAGTTATGGCAATTATGTTGTAATAGACCATGGTGGTAAGATTTCTACTTTATATGCCCATGCTAGCAAATTGTTAGTATCGGCTGGTCAAACTGTAAATATCGGGGATACTATTGCACTGATAGGTTCGACAGGCCAATCGACAGGGCCTCACCTTCATTTTGAAGTAAGAGAAAATGGAGTTAGACAAGATCCTATACCTTATGTAAGTGGAAACTAGTTCGTTGTTTCTTCCCTTGAGACACATATGTCGAGACAAAATAATGTTACTATTTACAGTCGATTTCTGACGTTAAAAGGAAAAAACAATAAAAGATGGAAGCATTATGGAGATTGGAACAAGTTGTGTGAAGTTTTGTGAGCGTTATAGTCATCTTTGGCGTAGCTCCTAAAATATACTGCGTTATGACTTTGCGAATAAAACTACTCATGCCCTAACCCCATTTTCTAAATGAAAATGGCGGTAGGTCACATGCATGGAGAACCAAATCTTTGTGAGTTTAACGAGCAAAAAGATTTGATGTTCTCTTCTGCGCCTTACAACTTCCCAATTGGAGTATTCGGCGACATATTTTATTATTTTTCCTTTGAGTTGTTTATGTTTGCTGTGAATAGTAACGTTGATAAGAAAAAAATATATTTTTCTTAAAAAACATATTGACATTCTTATTTATAAGTATTATAATGTCATAAGCAAGAAGAAGTAACCGCTTCTCACCTTACGACGCACATAAAATTGATAAAATTTTAGTTGAGTGCTGTTAGTTAGGTTATTATTTTAAAGAGATACTTATTTGTATGTTTTGAGATAGCGGTTTGCCGCTATCTCTTTTTTATTTATTAGATACTGTTTGAAGCAGTCTATCTATAAGAGTAGCATACATTTATAGGAGGTGTGTCTTTATTAAAGAACTTCAAATTAACGAGCAAATTCGTGAAAAAGAGGTAAGAGTAATTGACTCAGAGGGAGAGCAACTAGGTGTAATCAGTTTGGATGAAGCGATGGAATTGGCTGACAAACAAAAGCTTGACTTAGTTAATATTTCACCAAATGCGAAGCCACCAGTTTGCAGGATTATGAGCTATGGTAAGTACAAGTACGAATTGACTAAGAAAGAAAAAGAATCTAAGAAAAAACAAAAAATGATCACTGTCAAGGAGATACGTTTAACTCCTAATATTGAAGAACATGATTTGGGAGTTAAGGCGAAAAACGCATCTAAATTCTTGGAAGATGGAGATAGAGTAAAAGTTGTAGTTAGATTCAGAGGTAGAGAAATAGGATATTCAGAGTTAGGAAGAAAAGTTTTAATGAAATTTGCTGAAATTACTTCTGAACATTCTACTATTGATAAAATGCCTAAAATAGAAGGTAGAAACATGATAATGTTTTTAAATCCTAAAAATTAATAGATTGTCAAAAAAGGAGGAACCACAATGCCAAAAGTAAAAACTAATAGATCAGCTGCTAAAAGATTTAAGAAGACAGGTAGCGGAAAATTTAAGAGATCTCATTCAGGAAAAAACCACTTCACAGGTAAAAAAGCATCAAAATCAATCAGAAACCTGCGAAAAGGTACTTTAGTATCAGATTCAGATACACCAAAATTAAAAATAATATTACCATACTAAGATAAATGATATAGGAGGACAATGAAATGGCAAGAGTAAAAAGAGCCGTTAACGCTAAAAAGAATCATCGTAAAGTATTAAAACTTGCTAAAGGATACTACGGTGCAAAAAGTAAATTATTTAAAATGGCAAATCAAGCAGTGATGAAGTCACTTGCTTATGCATATGTTGGTAGAAAGCAAAAGAAAAGAGAATTTAGACAACTTTGGATAGCTAGAATTAATGCTGCTACAAGATCACATGGAGTTTCTTACAGTAAATTCATAAATGGTTTAAAGAAAAACAACATTGAAATTAATAGAAAAATGCTTTCGGAGATGGCTATTCATGACGCTGCAGGTTTTGCAAAATTAGTAGAATCTGTAAAATAGACAGCTTTATTAAAATAAAAGACCTGATATGGTCTTTTTTTCTTGCAAAATAAATTTTTTGTTATATAATATATAGAAGCATATTTTTATAAGAAAATAAATTTATATGCTTTTTTAAATGTGACAGCATGCTGTAGCATTATCGATTTATTCGGAGGTTTTTGCTAAGTGGAAGAAAATATAAAAAATGATAGTTCGTTAAAAAATAACCCTTCGCTATTATTTATATTAGGTTTTTTAGGAGTAGTATTAGCAGGTGCAACGTTGTTAAATTTTCCTTTTGCAAGTTTAGATGGAAAAAGCGTTGGATTTATAGACGCGTTGTTTACTTCAGCGTCAGCAGTATGTGTGACAGGCTTAACAACTCTTGTTACTGCAACGCAATGGACTTTTTTTGGAAAAATAGTAATACTAGTGTTGATACAGTTTGGTGGATTAGGACTCATGACTTTATCTACTCTGATTACACTTTTTTTAGGAAGAAAAATTTCATTAAGATTTAGGATGTTGATACAAGAAGAAAGAAATTCAGATGAATTGCAAGGCGTAGTAAGAGTTACTAAAAATGTATTGATTTATACATTTTCAGTTGAAATAGTCGGAGCACTGATTTTTGCATTAGTATTTTGTAAAGAATTTGGATTGTTACAAGGTTTATGGTATTCGATATTTCATTCAATATCTGCATTTTGCAATGCTGGGTTTGATATAGTTGGTAGTCAAAGCTTTATTCCATATGTGACAAATCCAATAGTTAATTTTGTAACAACTACTTTAATAATTCTGGGAGGCCTAGGTTTTATAGTAGTTACAGAAGTTATTAAGGTGAGGAGCTTTAAAAAGTTTACATTACATACTAAAATAGTACTTACAGTAACACTGATTTTACTAATATCTGGTACCGTTTTGTTTTTTGCATTTGAATATACGAATGATGATACAATAGGAGAATTAGGATTTTTTAATAAAATACAGGCTTCATATTTTCAAAGTGTTGTAGCGAGAACCGCAGGATATTCGACTGTTGACATGTCAGCTACAAGAGAGTATACTTCCGTTATGATGATGGTACTCATGTTTATAGGTGGATCGTCAGGCTCAACGGCAGGTGGTGTTAAAATCACTACATTTGCAGTTGCAATTTTAGCAATAAAGACAATGGTTTACGGTAAACGAGATATTGAGATTTATCAAAAAAGAGTTCCGACTACAGTTATAATGAAAGCAATTTCTATTATTGGGATTGCGTTTGGAGTAGTTTTAGTTGTATCTGTCTTGATAAGTATCTTCGAATCTCATCAAGGTTTTACGCTGGTAGATTCGATGTTTGAAGCAGTGTCGGCGTTTGGTACAGTTGGACTTTCGAGAAATATGACACCATTTATTGGAGATTTGAGCAAAATAGTGATATCAATTACTATGTTTATAGGCCGTTTGGGACCTTTTACGATGGCGCTTGCTGTTGCATCTGCTCAAAATAAAACTATTGCAAACTATACTTACCCAGAAGGTAAAATAAACATAGGCTAATGGAGGAATTAAATGAGACAATTTGTAGTTATAGGTTGTGGAAGATTTGGAGAATCTGTCGCTAAAACATTATATAAACAAGGATATGATGTTCTAGTAGTAGATAAAGATTTAGATATAATACAAGAGATTTCAGAGCATGTCACACATGCGATACAGGCTGATGCATCGGATGAAAATGCATTAAAATCTCTAGGAATTAGAAATTTTGACGTCGCTGTTATTTCGATAGGATCAAATATTCAGGCGTCTATAATGTGTACTTTGATAGTAAAAGAGCTTGGTGTTAAAACTGTAATTGCAAAAGCTCAAAATGATGTGCACGGAAAAGTTTTGTCTAAAATAGGAGCAGATAAAGTAGTTTTCCCAGAAAGAGATATGGGAGTGCGAATTGCGCACAATATTATTTCTACTAATATTTTGGACGTAATTGAATTAATGCCTGATTATAGTATTATAGAAGTGGTTGCATTGAAGGAATGGGAAAATAAAGCTTTAATTGAACTTAAACTTCCTAATAGAATGGGTGTTAGTATTATGGCAATTAAAACAGGTGAAAACATTAATATAAGCCCTTATGCTGAAGATGTTATAAAAGAGGGCGATGTAGTAGTATTGCTTGGTCATAATGATAATTTAAGAAAAATAGAACAGATGGGTATTACGGAGTAAATATGTTAATTATCGGTAAGGATAATAAAAAGATAAAACTTTTAAAGTCTCTTGATAGCAAAAAAAATAGAGATGAAAAAAATCTATTTGTTATAGAAAGTATCAAGCTAATAAAAGAAGCTGTTTTAGAAAAAATTGAATTGGAATTTGTACTGATTTCTGAAAACTTATTAAATAAAGATGAAATTAAAAAATTGATTTTGCTGTTAGAAGATAATAACATAGCATATCACACTGTTTTACCTGATTTGTTTAGTAGTACTGTTTCTACTGTGACGTCACAAGGTGCGATAGCAGTTGCTAGAAAACGTAACTATACGTCAAATTTTTTGGCTGAAGAATCAAAAATGATAATTTTTTTAGATGAGTTGCAAGATCCAGGCAACTTAGGAACAATCATTAGAACTGCAGACGCATTTGGACCGTGCGAAATAGTTTTGTCACCTAAATGTGTAGATGTTTATAATGAAAAAACAGTAAGATCTTGTGCAGGGGCTCTGTTTAGAGTGCCTATAACAACGATTGATGATTCGATTCTTTTTTTGGAAGCGTTAAAACAAGAGGGCTTTAAGCTTGTTTCTACTGTGGTTGACTCAGATAATGATTTTGATAATCTAGGTGAATTTGATAAAATATGTTTAATAATAGGAAACGAGGGTAAGGGTGTATCTAAAGAGATAAAAAATATTTCAGACGAAAAAGTTACTATTAAAATGAGTGGCAGAACAGAATCTTTAAATGCATCAACTGCCGCTACAATATGTATATATGAGATTAGAAAAAAACTCTTGTAAATGACTAATAAGTTTGATATAATTAGGGGCGTTACAAATTGAATATTAAGGCTGTGATGGAAAAAAGTATTTATTTTACGATATCAAGAGAGATGGTGCAGTAGCTGTAAGCATTATTATATACGAGTATAAAGAAGTTCGTTCCTGAGCTTGTAAGCTGAAGTAATAGTAGGCTTATACGGTTAAAACCGATATATGAAATGAGATCTTTGAATTTTTTTCAGAGTAAAAAAGAGTGGTACCGCGAATTCGCCTCTTTAAAGGCGTATTTGCGGTTGTTTTTTTGTTAAAACATAGTGAATTATTTATAATTTGGTAATGATTTTAACTATGTTATTGAGCGCTAATTAATTAGTGTAAATGCCTATTTTAGAAATAAAGGAGATAAATCAGAATGAAAGAAAAACTTTCGCAAATGTTAAATGAAGCATTAGAACTTTTGAAAAATTGTGATCAAAATGATGAAATTGAAAAAATTAGGGTTCGTTATTTAGGAAAAAAAGGCGAGTTAACTGCGATGTTAAGAGGTATGGGTTCGCTTTCAGAAGAAGAGAGACCTATAGTAGGAAAAATAGTTAACGAAGTTAGAGAAACTATTGAAAATAAAATAGATGAATTAAAAACTATAGTTGCAAATAAAGAAAAAGAAGACAAATTAAACAATGAAAAAATAGATGTTACTATGCCTTCTAATTATCATCAAATAGGAAGAAGGCATCCTTTGATGCAAGTTAAAGAAGAGCTTGAAGAATTATTTTTGAATATGGGATACGATGTGATTGAAGGACCTGAAGTAGATACGGTAGAAAACAACTTTGACGATTTAAATGCTCCAGAAGATCATCCTTCTAGAGATATGTCGGACACTTTTTATTTAGCAGATGACTTGATTTTAAGGACTCAGACTTCTACTGTTCAAATTAGGACGATGAAGTCTCAAAAACCACCTATTAGAATGGTTTCAGCAGGTAGAACTTTTAGGTTTGATGAGGTAGATGATACTCATTCTCCTATGTTTCATCAAATGGAATGCTTAGTTATCGATAAAGGTATAACTATGGCAAACTTAATAGACGCTATTAACCAATTTGTAAAACAAATGTTTGGCGACGAAATGAAGACAAGATTTAGACCGCATAATTTTCCATTTACAGAACCAAGTGCTGAAGTTGATGTATCTTGTTTAAAGTGTAAAGGTGAAGGTTGTCCAACTTGCAATAATACAGGTTGGAGTATGGAGCTTTTGGGTTGCGGGATGGTTCATCCAAATGTATTAAGAAATTGTGGTATAGATCCTGAAGTTTATAGTGGATTTGCTTTTGGTATGGGCATAGATAGAGTTACAATGGTTAAACATGGAATCAATAATATTAGATTATTGTTCGATAATGATGAAAGATTTTTGAAACAATTCTAGGAGGATAAAAAATGTTAGCACCTATTAAATGGATGGAAAAATATGTTGATATAGACATAGATGCAAAAGACTTAGCCGATAAAATAACTTTGACAGGTTCACATGTTGACTCTATCATTGATATTGAAAAAAACCTTGCCAATGTCGTAACTGGCAAAATAATTAAAATAGAAGCTCACCCTGATGCAGATAAACTTACTGTTACAAAAGTAGATGTCGGTACTGAAGTTGTTCAAATAGTTACAGGAGCGAAAAATATACAAGAAGGAGACATTATTCCTGTTGCACTTGTAGGAGCAGAACTTCCGACAGGATTAAAGATAAAAAATTCTAAACTAAGAGGAGTAGAGTCCCAAGGTATGATGTGCTCATACGGAGAACTCGGCTTTGATGATAAAGTTGTTCCAAAAGGTGGAAATGACGGTATAATGATACTTGCATCTGATACTGAAATAGGAAAAGATATTCAAACTGTACTTGATATAGAAGGTAAAGTATTAGAAATTGAAATAACGTATAATAGACCTGACTGCCTTAATATTACTGGATTAGCAAGAGAAGTTGCAGCAACTTTAGGGAAAGAGTTTAAATTTCCTGAAATTAAAATTAAAAATGAAGTTGATGACATTAAAGATTATTTTGATCAAGTAATAATAGAAAACGAAAGTTTATGTGAAAGATTTTATGTAAGAGTTGTTAAAGATATCAAAATGGGCACTTCTCCTATGTGGATGCAACGTGCACTTATGGATGCCGGTATGAGACCTATTAACAATATAGTTGATGTGACGAATTATGTAATGTTAGAATTGGGTCAACCACTGCATGCATATGATTTAGATAAATTAAATGGAAAAACTATAATGGCAAGATGTGCAACTAAGGGTGAAACTTTAACTACACTAGATATGGTTGAAAGAAAATTAGATGAGAATATGTTGGTTATAGCAGATAAAGATAAACCTGTGTGTATTGCAGGAATTATGGGTGGTTATGACACAGAGATAGGTGAAAATACTACTAATATGTTGCTTGAATGTGCTACTTTTAATTCTAAATCAGTTAGAGATACTTCTAAGAAGTTTGGTCTTCGTTCTGAGGCGTCAGCGAGAAATGAAAAAATTATTCATTATAAAACTGCTCAATTAGCAGCTGATAGAGTGTGCCAGTTGATAGAAGAAATTGGTGCTGGTACAATTGTTAAGGGTTATATTAACGCAGGAAAAGAAGAAGTAGAAAACAAAGTTGTGACTTTGAGACCACATAGAAGTGCAGAACTGTTAGGTGTAGAAATCCCTATAGAAGAAATGTTAAATAGCCTTAATTCGTTAGAAATAAAGAGTACATTTGATGGCGAGAAAATTGTATCTGAAGTCCCTTATTTTAGATGTGATATAGATCAAGAAGCAGATTTGATTGAAGAAGTAGGCCGTATTTATGGATTTGAAAACATAGAAGCAAAACCTGTTGTCAGTACTCTTAAAAAAGGGAAAAAATCTAATAGAAGACAGACTGAAGATGCAATTAGAAACATAATGGTTGGCATGGGGCTTTATGAAGTGATGACGTATTCTTTTATTAGTCCAAAATCTTTAGATAGCATATGTGCTTCGGAAGATTCATACATTAAAAAATATGTAAAACTTCTTAATCCTCTTGGCGAAGATTTTAGTGTTATGAGAACAACACTGTTGACTAACATGTTGGATGCACTTAGTAAAAATAGCAATAGAGGCGCACAAGAAGTGAAGTTGTTTGAAGTTGGAAACACATTTTTCCCTAAAGAACTTCCTGTTAAGCAATTGCCTGAAGAAAGAAGTAAACTTTGCATAGGTATGTACGGAAATTATGATTTCTTTAATCTTAAAGGTATTGTTGAGCAGATGCTTAATCGATTTGGTATTGACTGTAAAATAAAAGCTGTTGCAGATGATCCGATTTTTCATAGTGGCATATGTGCTGGGTTGTTTATAAATGATGAACAAATTGGAATTTTTGGTGAAATTCACCCTCAAGTAGCAGAAAATTATGATATAAGTAAAACAGTGTATCTTTGCGAAATAGATGTTGATAAAATATCGGAAAATCAAAATTTACTCAGAAAATTTGAAGCTCTTCCTAAGTTTCCTGCAATGCAAAGAGATATCGCAGTAAAAGTGTCTGACGATGTATTGGTAGGTGATATGGAAGCTGTTATTAAAAGTGTTAATGAACATTTGATTGAAAGTGTTAAGTTGTTTGATGTATACAGAGGAGAGCATATTGAAAAAGGATTCAAGAGTACAGCTTTCGCTATAACTTATAGAAATAAAACTAAGACACTCAATGATAAAGAAGTTGATAAGATACATGGATTGATACTCGAAAAGTTAGAGAAAAATTTTGGTGCCGTATTAAGATAGGAGAGACTTGATGGATAGAGTAGCGTTTACGTTTTTTGGGTTAGATATAATGTGGTATGGCGTGTTAATAGCGGCAGGGATGTTGGTAGGAATAGTATTTGTAGTGCTAGAATGTAGAAGAATAGGCTTCAAAGAAGATACTCTAATTGATATGCTTATCATAGCTATTCCTATAGGTGTTATTTGTGCAAGATTGTACTATGTAGCTTTCTCATTAGATGAGTTTGATAGTTTGTCAGATGTGTTTAATATTAGAGATGGTGGATTAGCAATTCATGGTGGAATTATTGGTGGGGTGCTAACAGCCATTACATTTTGCAAATTTAAAAAGATAGATTTTTTACAAGTTGCCGACATAGCAATCCCTTCTGTAGCAATAGCACAAGCTATAGGAAGATGGGGAAATTTCTTTAATCAAGAAGTATATGGTGGTCCGACTAATCTACCTTGGGGAATTTTGATAGATGGGCAGAAAGTTCATCCTCTGTTCTTATATGAATCATTAGGTAACCTTGCGATTTTCTTTTTCTTAGTTTGGTATCGAAAAAATAAAAGAAAGAATGAAGGAGAAGTCTTAGCTTTATATTTGATTTTGTATTCTGTCGTTAGATTCTTTGTAGAAGGAATGAGGGTGGAAGAATATATTTTGACATTCTTAGGGTTTCCAATAGCACAACTTGTGAGCATAGGTCTTATAGTAGCAGGAGTTGCATTGCTTGCTTATATAAAAAAAATTAATGAAATGAAGATCTAAATAAGAATTTAGATTTAAAACTAATTAACTATTAAAAATCAGAAAGTGATGATTCATTTTCTGATTTTTTTGAGATTGTCAAGACTACTTGATGTATTCATTGATAATTCGAAATTGAATTATTACTACTCACAGTTAAATTCAATGAATTAGGAGTTAGGAATTAGGAGTTATGAGTTGTGGTGGAAAAACCCAAAGGTCTTTTCTTTTTTTAATTATCAAAATTTGCTAAAGCAAATTTTTCTCATTCATTCCTCATTCCTCATTCCTCATTTCTCATTTCTCATTACTTCTAAACTCCCGTCCCCAGCACATAATTTTGAATAATTCAAAAAATACTGTGAATAGTAACGTTGAATTTATAATATTAGTGTGGAGGATAGATTTTAAATCTATCCTCCACTTTTTTTGCGTTGAAATATCAATAAAAAAAATAGGTTTTTAAAAAAGTTTATTTTTTTTGAAAAAAAAGTGGCGTAAAGTGCCACGATGTGGTATAATAAACCCACGAGGTGGTAGAAAATGTTTACAGGTGAATTTTTCCACTCTTTCGATTCAAAAGGAAGAGTTATTATTCCCTCGAAATTTAGGGAAAATTTAGGAGAAGTGTTTTATATAGGTAAAGGTTTGGATAGGTGTCTTTTTGTCTATCCTATTAAAACATGGGAAGAATTCATAGGTAAACTTAAAAACTTATCAACATTCAATAAAGAAGAAAGATTTTTTTTAAGGCAGTTTATTTCTGGATTTTCTGAATGCACTTTTGATAAACAGGGTAGATTGTTGGTACCACCAAACTTAAGGGAATATAGTAATCTAAAAGAAGAAGTAGTGATTATCGGAATTATTGACAAAATTGAGATTTGGAGTAGAGACAGCTGGGACAGCTATTCTAACAGCGAAGAGTTTGATTTTGATCAAATTGCTGAAAAAATGGCAGATCTAGGCATAGGCTTATAGGAGGATATAACTATGGAGTACATCCACAAGTCAGTGTTAGCTGATGAATCAATAGAGGGGCTTAATATAAAAAATGATGGGGTTTATGTTGATGCTACCTTGGGTGGTGGGGGCCACACATATGAAATTTTAAAAAGATGTAAATTAGGCAAAGTGATAGGCATTGA
Source organism: uncultured Clostridia bacterium (assembly GCA_964371035.1). GTDB lineage: Bacteria > Bacillota > Clostridia > Tissierellales > Sedimentibacteraceae > UBA1535. Next base: position 20,472 of record CAYJLG010000010.1, read on the forward strand.
TCAAGATGAATATGCTATTGCAAGAGCTCAAGATAGATTAAAAGAGTTTGATAACTTTATTGCTTATAAAAGTAATTTTAGATATTTAAACGATATACTCGATGATTTGAACATAGAAAAAATTGATGGAATAATATTTGATTTAGGAGTATCTTCTTTTCAATTAGATATTCCAGAACGAGGATTTAGTTATAATTACGATGCGCCACTTGACATGAGAATGGATAAGGAACAACAAATAAGTGCAAGGCACATTGTAAATGGATATAATGAAAAAGAATTAGCAAGAATTATAAGAGAATTTGGTGAAGAAAATTGGGCATCGAGAATTGCAAAATTTATAGTAGAAGAAAGAGAGTTGGAATTTATTGAAACTACGGGACAACTTGTTACTATTATAAAAAAAGCGATACCACAAGGTGCTAGACAAGATGGCCCACATCCTGCAAAACGAACTTTTCAGGCCATAAGGATAGAAGTTAATAAAGAACTTGAAATACTTGAAAATACTATGAGAGATGCTGTTTCAAGGCTTAATCCTGAAGGAAGAATTGCAGTAATAACTTTTCATTCGTTAGAAGATAGAATAATTAAAAATGTGTTTTCAGATTTGAATAAGGATTGTATTTGTCCAACTGAGTTTCCAAAGTGTATGTGTACTCACAGAAGAACGTTAAAGTTAGTTAATAAAAAACCGATAGTTCCTAACGATTCGGAATTGTCGGAGAATATGAGGGCGAGGAGTTCTAAATTAAGAGTAGGGGAGAGATTGTAAATTATGTCTGCAGTGCAAAAGCGAAAATATGATTATGATTATGGTTATGGTTATGAAACAAAAACTGAACATGCTCCTGAGTTACGTGTTTTGGAGCAAAAAAGGATTGTTAGAAGAAAAAGGAAGAGTGGAGCTAAGTTAAGTAATGTTAAAAACTTTTTAATGATTTCATTAATTTTCTTTTTAGCTGTTGCAATTGTATATAATTATGCTATAATTACAGAGAAAAAATCTCAATTGTTAGTTTTAGATGAAAAAATTGAGAATGTTTATAATCAAATAGATGAATATGATATGTTGTTAGAAAGTTTGAATGACACAAATAATATCGAAAGTGCAGCAAAAAGCTATTTGGGGATGAATTATCCTTCGAGAAGTCAGAGAGTTTATATTGATGGTACAATTCAAAGTTCATCTAGTACAGATATACAGTTTTCATCAGAAGATAGTGAGAACAAAGAAATGGATATCATTGATGAACAAAATAGTCCGAGCGAAGTAGCTAGTGTAATAGGGAGAACTCTAAACTTTTTTAGCAGAAAGGATAGTTAATTTATGCTGAATAAAGGAGACCAGACAGTAGTAAATTTACAAAATAAACGTAGAATGCTGTTCTTTATGTGGGTTTTTTTTGCAGCTGTACTTATTTTGATCGGAAGATTAGGATATATACAGCTTGTTAATGGTAATGAATATAGAAAGGCTGCGTATGAACAATGGTCGAAAGACGTAGTCATAAATGCAAAAAGAGGAACAATTTACGATTCAAAGGGGAAAAAATTAGCAGTTAGCGTTAATGCAGATACTGTTATTTATTTTCCAGAAGATATTAAGAAAGGATCATCTTTCGAAGATTTTGTCTATGATGAAACTGAAGAAGATGGTTTTTTAGGATTATTATTTTCTTTAAACGATAAATTGTCAGATGAAACTATGGATTCAGAAGAATTGGAAATTCAAAATCAGCAAAACTTATCAAAATCATTAGAAGAAATTTCTGTTTTATTAGCGGAAATACTTGAAATGGATTCAAATGAAGTTTACAATATGATTACAGAAGATAGTACTTATGGTGTCTTGAAAAGATGGATTACTCCTGAACAATCTGAAAAAATCAAAGAAGCTAAAATACCAGGAATAAGTATCATTGAAGACAATAAAAGAGTATATCCATATGGGAATTTTGCGTCATATATACTTGGATTCACAGATTCTGACCAACATGGATTATATGGAGTTGAAGCTACTTATGATGAATATCTAGCAGGCGTATCTGGTCGTATGATATTAAATACTGATGCGCATGGCAGAGAACTGCCTTATGGTTTTAACGAATACTTCGAACCAGAAAATGGATATGGAGTGGTTTTAACAATTGACGAAACTATACAGCACTTTGCAGAAAAATCTGCCGAACAAGCCCTATTAGATACACATGCTAAAAGAGTAAGTATTATTCTTATGGATCCGAAGACGGGTGATGTGTTAGCGATGACAACAAAAGATGATTATGATCCGAACAATCCACGCGAACCTTTAGACGATGAAACTAAAATTGAATGGAGTAATCTAACCGAAGAAGAAGAACAACAAGCATGGTATGATATGTGGAGAAATCCAATTGTAAATGATGTTTATGAGCCAGGTTCTACGTTTAAGCCGCTTGTTATTGCAATGGCACTGCAAGAAAATGCTACACAACCAAACCGAATTTATCACTGTGATGGTTTTGTTTCTGGTGTAGCTGGTGAGACAATGAAATGTTGGAGATATTACAATCCGCATGGAGATCAAACTTTATCAGAAGTGCTTCAAAATTCATGTAATGATGCAATGGCAGATATTGTGTTAGAATTAGGTGCTGAGAAATTTTATGAATATTCGAAAATGTTAGGATTTGGCGAAATTTCAGGGATAGATTTAAATGGCGAAGCTGTAGGAATTTTAAATCATCATAGTTATGTTACACCACCTTTGCTAATTAGACAATCTATAGGACAATCTATAGCTGTGACACCTTTACAACTTACTACTGCAATTGCAGCTTTATCAAACGGCGGAAACTTAATGGAACCACGAGTTGTTAAACAGCTCATAGATGAAGATGGCAACATAATAGAAAGTTTTGATCCCGTAGTAAGAAGAACAGTTTTTTCTGAAAGCGTCTCTAATGAAGTTATGGAAATGATGAGAACTGTTGTTTCTGAAGCAGGAGCTAGTGCTGCAGATGTGCCTGGATTTAGCGTTGGAGGTAAAACCGGTACTGCTCAAAAAGTAATAAATGGAGTTTACCCTGACGGAGTATTTATTAGTTCGTTTATCGGTGTTGCACCTACAAATGATCCAGAAGTAGTGTGTTTAATGATAGTAGATGAACCAGACGGTAACTACTATGCTAGCGTAATTGCGGCACCTATTGTAGGCGATCTAATAGAAGAAGTCATGCAATATAAAGAAATAGAACCTCAGTACACTGACGAAGAATTGGGAAGTATTGCCAGAGAAAAAGTAGATGTACCTAATTTAATAGGTTTAACGCTTGAAGAAGCGAGTAATATTTTAGAAGATATGGGTTTGAACCATAATGTAACATTGGAAGTTGATTCTGAAACTACTATTAAAGACCAGTTTCCTATAGCAGAAACTGAAGTAACTAAAAATTCAACAGTAACATTAATATTAGTAGATTGATAAATAAAGACTATTATCGGATGATAAGGGCGGATAATATCCGCCTTTAATTATATAATTTTGGATGTTAAACTATAAAACTTTTTGCAAGGAGTTTATAATGAATTTATCACATATTTTGAATAGAATAGGATTTAAAGAATTTATAGGAAATAAAGATTTAAACGTAGAATTTATAACTCACAATTCTAAAGAAGTAAGAAAGAACACTGTTTTCGTCGCTATTAAAGGTTTTGAAACTGATGGACACAAGTACATTGCAGATGCAATAGAAAAAGGTGCAATTGTTATAGTATGCCAATTCATACCTGAAGGATTAGAATCTAAATCAAGCTATATCATAGTTGATGATTCAAGGTTTTCTTTGGCAGAAATTGCGTGCGAACTTTATGATAATCCCTCTAAAAAACTTGATGTTATTGGCGTAACCGGCACAAATGGAAAAACTAGTACTACTCACTTGATAAAATCAATTACTGATTACAATAAAATAAAAAGTGGTTTGATAGGCACTTTAGGTATTGTAGTAGGTGACGAAGTCTTAAAAACTGAATATACTACACCAGAAGCGTCAGAAGTGCAAGATATTATGCATAAAATGTTAAATGAAAATACTGAGGTATGTCTGCTTGAAGTTTCATCACATGCTATAGAGTTAAACAGAGTTTATGGCGTTGATTTTGATGTAGCAATTTTTACTAATTTGACGAGAGATCATCTTGATTTTCATAAAACTATGGAAAATTATTACTTAGCTAAGAAAAAATTGTTTTACAGAACAAAAAAAAGTAATATAATAAATGTTGATGATCCTTTTGGAAAAAGATTATATGAAGAATTAAAAAACGATGGAGTTCATGCTTTGTCTTATGGTATTGATAATGAGGCAGATATTAAAGCAAACAACTTAAGAACTACAATTAAAGGTACAGAATTTCAATTAGTTATTGGTGAAATAGTTAAAGATGTTTATGTGAAAACTCCTGGTAAGTTTTCAGTGTTAAACTCGTTAGCAGCTTTAGGAACAACGCATTGTCTCAATATTGATTTAGATGATTCCATAGAAGCGCTAGCAAAATACAATGGCGTCAAAGGGAGATTCCAAATAGCCGACACAAAGTTAGATTGTACTATAATACTTGATTTTGCACATACTCCAGATGGGCTAGAAAAAGTAATGGATACTATCAATGAATTCGCTTCAAGTAGAAAAGTTGTAATGTTTGGAGCAGGCGGAGATAGAGATGTTGCTAGACGTGCACCTATGGGCGAAATAGCTGGCAAATATTGTGATTTAACTATACTTACTTCGGATAATCCAAGATTTGAAGATCCAAATGCTATCTGTGAAGAAATAGCTGAAGGCGTTAGTATGTACGGTGGAGAATATGTCATAGTATTAGATAGAGAAGAAGCAATTTATTATGCTATTAAAAATTATCAAAAGGATGATGTCATACTTATAGCAGGCAAATCAACGGAACCACATCAGGACTATGGAACTGAAAAAGTTCCGTATGATGAAATAGAAGTTACAAAGAAAATGATAAAAAAAGTAGAAGAGGAAATGGGGTTATAATCTCATTTAAGAATTTAGGAGAGAAAAATGCACTTAGGATTAATTATCAAAACAATGTTGATTTCATGTTTAACAGTAATACTATTAGGACCTATAGTAATACCTTTTTTAAGAAGGTTAAAAGTTGGACAGAGTATAAGAGAAGAAGGGCCTAAATCGCATATTGCGACTAAATCAGGAACTCCGACAATGGGTGGAATTCTTATAATTGTAGGGATTTTAATGGCAGTATTAACAAGTGGGACTTTTGTTGATGGTTCATTTATTTATAAAGTATCATTTTTTTCTACGACTTATGTAGGAGCAGAATCTATAATTGGATTTTTAACTCCATTAATAATTGTAATAGGATTTGGCGTAGTTGGTTTTTTGGATGATTATATCAAAGTAGTACTAAAAAGAAATTTAGGATTAAGAGCTTATCAAAAACTTATAGGGCAATTAATTTTTGCTTTTTTACTAGCGTACTATGGGGCGAATTATACTCCTAACGGGACAAAGTTGCTTATACCATTTGTAGGCACATATTTTGATTTTGGGATTTTTTATATTCCATTAACAATGTTTGCAATACTTGGTATAGTTAATGGTGTAAATTTAACAGATGGGTTAGATGGATTAAATTCAGGTGTGACATTTGTAGTAATGCTTGCTTTTACAATAATTACTAATAGCTTGATGATATTAAGTGATATTAGTTATATGGCAATGTCAGTGTTGAGTTCGGCAACTGCTGGTGCATGCCTTGGTTTTTTATTATATAATAAATATCCTGCAAAAGTTTTTATGGGAGATACTGGATCTTTAGCTCTTGGAGGTGCAGTTTCTGTAGTTGCAGTATTAAGTAATTTAACGTTATTAGTGCCTATTATAGGTGGAATTTATGTATTAGAAACTTTATCGGTAATAATACAAGTTTCTTATTATAAGAGAACGAAAAAGAGAGTGTTTAGAATGACGCCTATTCACCACCATTTTGAAGAATGTGGATGGAAAGAAACGAAAGTAGTAAATATGTTTTGGTTAGTTTCAATAATATTTGCAATTATAGGAATATTATCAATTTAATCAAATTTTCATATGCAAAATCGTTAAAGTTGAAAATATTGAGCTATGGTTTGGGAGGATTTGATGAAAGGTAAAAATGTTTTAGTTGTGGGTTTAGGAATATCTGGAATCGCCGCTGTTAAAGCACTTGATACATTAGGAGCGAATATTAGTGCATATGACGGACAAGATGAAAAAAAACTAAAAGAAAAAATTTCAGAACTTGGAGATATAAATGTCAAATATTATTTTGATAACTTAGACTTTAATGCAAAGCAAATTGATTTGGTTATTAAAAGCCCAGGAATAAAATTTGATACTCCTATTATGAAAAAACTAATTGAAAGCGACGTAGAAATAATTGGTGATTTAGAAGCTGGTTTTGTGTCTTCAAGCAATAAATTTGTTGCAATAACAGGTACAAATGGGAAAACGACGACGACGACGCTTATTGGCGAGATCTTGAAATATGCTGATAAAAAACATAAAATCACTGGTAATATCGGATCAGGAGTGTTTTGGGATGCGTTAAACTCTGAACCAGAAGAAATTTTAGTAGCAGAAACTAGTAGTTTTCAACTTGAAAGCACGATGAAATTTAAACCTTTTATTAGTATCATAACAAACTTAACTCCTGATCATTTAGATTGGCATGGTAGTGAAGATAATTATTACCTTGCAAAGTTTAAGGCTGCAAAAAATCAAGATAAAAATGATTATTGTATATTGAATGATGAAGATGATTTAATAAAAAAATACGCAATTTCTTTGAACACAAATATAGTGTATTTCAATGCTAGCAAAGAGTTAAACGAAGGCGTATTTGTGAAAAATGGAAAAATAATTTTTAAATTTGATAAAGATTATTCAGAAATCATGAAAGTTGAAGATGTTTTTATACCAGGTAAACACAATCTCGAAAATGTTTTAGCAGCTTGTGGAGCAGCTAAATTAATAGGCGTTTCAAATGAAGATATTTGCGAAGCTATTTCTAGCTTTAGAGGTGTTGAACATAGATTAGAGTATGTAGATACTTTTAATGGTGTAAAATATTTTAATGATTCTAAAGGAACTAATCCAGATGCATCTATAAAGGCTGTATTAGGGCTGGAATATCCATTAGTATTGATTGCTGGAGGATATGATAAAAACTCAGAATATGATGATTTTGTCAAATCATTTGGAAATAAAGTTAAACATCTAATTTTAATGGGTGAAACGAAAGAAAAAATTAAAGCTTGCTGTTTAAAGCACGGATTTAAAGATATAATTGAAGTTGAAAACATGGACGAAGCAGTGCGAAAGTGTTTTGAATTGAGTGTTAAAGGCGATGCTGTATTGCTGTCTCCTGCTTGTGCAAGTTGGGGCATGTATGATAATTATGAAATTCGCGGCAGAGACTTTAAAGAAAGAGTGAATTTTTATGGAAAATATCAAAAGGAAGAAAAAAACTTGTGATTGGGTATTAGTAGTAACAGTTTTATTGTTGACAATAATAGGTTTTTTTATGGTTTATAGTTCAAGCTATCCAGATGGATTGTATAAATTTGGAGATTCCTTATTGTTCCTTAGGACACAAGTAACAGCAGGTGTTATTGGAATAATTGGGATGTTTGTATTATCATTTATTCCGTATGGAATTTATAAATATTTTTATAAAATTATACCGGTAGTATGTGCAATACTATCTATTGCCACATTAATAATGGGTTTTAGCGCTTTGGGAGCTCAGCGTTGGATAAACATAGGCGGTTTTAGTTTACAACCTTCAGAAATTATTAAATTGGGTGCAGTATTATTTTTTGCAGATTTTTTTAATAGAAGAAGAGATAAATCGAGTAAATTTTGGGAAGGTTTTGGATTTTCAATGTTAATTATGGGCCTTTTTGTTGGATTAATCGTAATACAGCAGGATTTGAGCACATCGATTGCTCTAATGGTTGTATTAATATTAATGTTCTTTTGCGCGGGCGCAAAAATAAAACACTTGCTTTTATTAGTATTGTTAGGAATTTGTGTTGTAGTAGTAATGATAGCAATGTATCCATACAGGATAGGAAGAATAACTATTTTTTTAGATCCATATGCAGATCCATTAGGACTAGGTTTTCAAATTATACAGTCTCTTTATGCATTAGGTACAGGTGGTCTTTTTGGACTAGGATTAGGTAATAGTAGGCAAAAATTTTTTTATTTGCCAGAAGCATATAATGATTATATTTTCTCTATAATTGGTGAAGAACTAGGCTTTATAGGATGTTTGTTTGTAATTCTATTGTTTGTTATTTTTGCTTGGAGAGGCGTGCGAATAGCTCTTAATTCAAAAGATTTGCATGGGAGCTTGATAGCGATAGGCATTACTGCTCTTGTATGTGTGCAATTTTTAATGCATGTTGCAGTTGCTACTTCTTCTATGCCACCAACTGGTAGAGCGTTGCCGTTTATAAGTGCTGGAGGCACAGCGTTGACTATGTTGCTTGCATCTGTGGGCATACTTTTAAATATATCTAGGAGTGCTGATGTCAATAATTCTTGACATTCATAGCAGGGAGGTTAATATGAGAGTTATTTTAAGTGGTGGAGGGACTGGTGGACACATTTATCCTGCGCTTGCAATAGCAGATAAAATTAAAGACGAACAAAAATCAGCAGAGATTTTATATATAGGTACAAAACTAGGACCTGAAAGCGATATAGTGCCAAAACGTGGATATGAATTTAAAACTGTTGAAGCTAAATTTTTACAACGAAAAATTAGTTTTGAAAATATTAAAACTATATTTACATCTTTTAAAGGTGTAATTCAATCCGTTAAAATTATTAAAAATTTCAAACCAGATATTGTTATTGGAACTGGTGGATATGTATGTGGTCCTGTTGTACTAGCAGCTGCAATGATGAAAATTCCAACGTTGATACATGAGCAAAACGCTTTTCCTGGTATAACTGGCAAATTATTGTCGAGATTTGTAGATAAAATTGCCATAGGGTTTGAAGAGGCGAGAGAACGATTTAAATATAAAGAAAAAATTGTATATGTTGGAAATCCAGTAAGAAAAGAAATAGTTGATGCTAAAAAAGAAAAATCTAGAGCTTCTATGAAAATAGAAGATAATCAAGTTTTTATTTATTCCTTTGGTGGAAGCGGGGGACAAAAAAGCTTAAATGATTCAATTATTGATGTCATAGATTTTTATAAAAATCGTGACGATGTGAATATATTGCATGTGACTGGTAAGAGACTGAAAGATGATTTTCAAAAATGTCTAGAAGAAAAGAATATAGAAATACCAACTAACGTTACTATAACAGATTATTATCATGAAGCACCTATTGCTCTGAGTGCAAGTGATTTGATAATTGGAAGTGCAGGCGCAATAACAATAGCAGAAATAACTAAGTTAGGCGTTGCTTCTATTTTGATTCCTAAAGCATATACTGCGGAAAATCATCAAGAATATAATGCTCGTGCATTAGAAAAAAACGGCGCAGCTATAGTAATTACAGAAAAAGAATTAAAAGAAGATACATTGCTTCTTGCAATTCAAGACCTTATTAATAATTCAGATAAACTTAAGGATATGGCAGTAAATTCGAAGAATATGGGAATGACTAATTCTGAGGAGGAGATTTTCAAACTAATCGTTAGGATGCTAGAAAATTTAAAATAAAAAAAAGATTGCATTTTTATTGCAATTAGTGGTAAAATAGAATTAATTTTCCAATAGGTGACTCGGTATGAATTCGAAAAAAAAGAAAACAAAAAGAAAAAAAATAAGGAAATCATACATAAGTACAGTAGCGGCTTTAATGGCTACTGCTACTATTATTTTTTGCATACATTATTTAGTGTTTGAGGCGAGAGTATTTGATCTAAACGGATTTAAAATCGAAGGATTAACAATGTATTCATCAGAATATATTATCGAAAAAGCAAATGTTGTTGAAGGTCAAAAATTATATGCGATAGATCTGGATGAAATCGAAAAAACAGTTGAAGAAGAAGCCTATGTGAAAAGCTGTAAAGCTTCCTATTACTTGCCAAACAAGCTTAATTTGGATATAGTAGAAAGAAAAGAAAAATTTTCACTAACTTATGGTGATGAAGTTATAATATTAGATAAAGACGGCTATGTATTAGATGGAAATTATCAAGATGTTGAGTTATTCCCAATAGAATCTTATTCTGAAGTAAAATACAGCTTAGGAGAGCAAATAGAGATTGAAGGGTTAAGAGATTTTGAAAAAATATATAACTTATTAGAATATACACAAAGTTTAGAAGAAAAAGATAAAGTGTCAAAACTTTATATTCATGAAGACAATATTGTATCAGTAGATACTTTTTATGGAATGATAATTAAATTTGAATTAGATCAAGAAGAAAAATACAGCTATGATTTTGGGATGACAGTTTTAAAAGAAAGATTGATACTTGGAGAAGTAGTAGAAGGTTGCTTGCTCGATTTTACTAAAGGTGATCGTCCGATTTTTTCATTTGGAGCTAGTAATAAAGGAGATTAGGGATGAAAGATAAGCTTTATAGAAATGTTTTTTTGTTTACTTTGAGTTTCGTGGTTGGAATATTAACAATTTTAATTGTTAACAGCACACGAGATTTGTTGGGGGAAGAAACAGCAACATATAAAAAGATTGAGTTGCTTGAAAAAGAAATATCTGAAGCAAATGGTGAAACACAAAATTTAATTAGTCAACTGAATGAACTATCAGAAGAATTACAAGCAACTACTGAACAGTTAGAATTAAGAGAAGAAGTTGTGAGTGATTTAAATACACAGTTAGAAAATTATCAGATTTTGTCAGGCGAATATGATGTAACAGGACCTGGGATAATTATTGATATTAAAGAACCTGAAATTGAAGGACCATTTAGCGTGTCTATAGTTAACCAATACTATTATTTGCTAGGAATTTTAAGTAATTTAAACTCTGCAGGTGCTGAAGCGATTTCTATTAATGAACAAAGATATTCGTCGTATACAGAAATAATACCTGTAAGTGATTTTTTGAATATAAATGGAAAATTTGTTACGCCTCCTATTCAAATACTTGCAATCGGAGATTCTAGAACATTAAGTTCATCAGTTAATTTTCTTGGTGGTGTTTTAGAGCAGATGAGAGCAGAAGGATTTATAGTAGAAGTTACAGAGAGCGATTCTTTAATTATAAATGGATTAGATAAAGTTAAAGAGTTTGAATATGCACAACCATATACTGTCGAAAATGTTGAATAGAGGTGAAAATTTGAACAGCAATATAATACATAAAGCAATTAAAATAATAGTTGCGTCTATTGTAGGTTCTTTATTAGTTTGTTTAATGTCAATTTCTGATAACACTTTTGATTATGATACACTTTTTGTAGCAAAAAATATTAATGAATTGTCAGATGAGTTAAACATCATTACGAATAGTAATGATTCTTTGAAGGTTGAATTAATTGCTAAAAATGAGCAAATAGCTAAACTTTCCGATAGTGTTTTGAATTTGAATGATGAAATTGTAAAAACAGAAAGCAATATTGATTCATTAAAAGTAATATGTGGTCACACCGACATGCGTGGTGAAGGTATAACTGTTAGAATAGGTGACAATATTTCGGGTGATACTTTCAACATAAATAACAGCGTTGTGCACGATTTCGATATAAGATATATAATAAATGACTTGATTGCCGCTGGTGCAGAGGCGGTGTCTGTAAACGGTAGAAGAATTTCAAGCAATACGGAGGTGGTTTGTATGGGCCCCGTAATTAAAATAAATGGAGATGCTGAAGCTGCTCCGTATATAATAAAAGCAATTGGAGATTCAAATGAACTTGAAGATGCAATATCAGGTGAAACTGCATATGCATATGAGATAAAAAGTATATTTGGAATAGATATTACGTTGAGAAAGAGTAATGATGTTAGTATTTCAAAAAATAGCGAGACTATGAGTTTTGAACATGCTAAATTATTTGAGGAAGGTGAATAAATGCTAATTATTTTTATAGGAATTTTATTGGGATCACTATCTGGTTTATTGTTAAAAAATTTGTTAATGATAGACTTACAGTATACAATTTATGTTTTTTTGATATTATTAGCACTTGTAAATACACTGTTAGAAGTTGTTTCTAAAAAAAATATTGAAGATTTCAAAATTAAATATTGCACACTTCATATGTTTTTTGATATAATGTTAGCAATAGTTTTTAGTTTTATAAGTGATGTGTTATATTTACCTTTATATTTAATTATTATTTTTGCTTTTGGAAACAAGATGTATAGAAATTTTGTAATGATTGTTGATAATTATTTTGAAAGAAAAAATATTTAGTATTGTAGTAATAATAGTACGTTTAATTTAAATTATAGATTTCGTTGTTGGAGGATTATAAATGTTTGAGTTTGATACTAATGAAGAAAAAATAGCCAATATTATCGTTTTAGGTGTTGGTGGCGGCGGTAATAATGCTGTCGATAGGATGGTTGAAGCAGGAGTAAAGGGTGTTACGTTTATTGCTGTTAATACTGATAAGCAACAGTTACAACGTTCTAAGGCTGATATTAAATTCCAGATCGGCGAAAAGCTTACAAATGGTTTGGGTGCAGGTGCAAAACCTGAAATAGGAGAATTAGCAGCAGAAGAAAACAAAGCTGATATAGAAAAATTAGTTGAAGGCGCAGACATGGTATTTATTACTGCAGGTATGGGCGGAGGAACAGGAACAGGTGCTGCTCCATATATCGCAGGTTTAGCTAAAGCTAAAGGAATTTTGACTGTTGCAGTAGTTACAAAACCTTTTATGTTTGAAGGTGCAAAAAGAACTAGAAACGCAGAAACAGGATTAAAAAAATTAAAAGATAATATAGATTCATTAGTTGTTATTCCAAATAATAAATTAATTGAAATTTCAGATAAGAAAACTACTATGACGGAAGCTTTATACCTTGCTGATAATGTTTTAAGACAAGGTATACAAGGTATTACTGATTTAATAACGATACCTGCATTCATAAACTTGGATTTTGCAGATGTTAAATCTGTAATGAAAGGTCAAGGATTGGCACACATGGGAATCGGTGAAGCTTCTGGTGAAGAAGGGGCGATCGAAGCGGCAAAAGCTGCTATCCAAAGTCCATTGTTAGAATCTTCAATCTTTGGAGCAAGAGGTATTATTCTAAGTATTGCAGGTGGAACTAGCTTAGGGATTCAAGAAATTAGCAAAGCGGCTATGTTGATACAAGAAGCAGCAGATCCTGAATCAGAATTTATATTTGGTGCAAATATTGATGAATCATTAGGTGATAATATAAGAATTACTGTAATTGCTACAGGATTTGGAAATAATAATGATAGAGAAATATTTAACATTGATAATGTTACAACAAACGATTCACCAAAGACAAAAGAAGATCCATTCGATTTTGATATACCGACTTGGATAACTAAAAATTAAATTCAAACTTCAAATAGGATACAGAGTAGTGCATGTATCCTATTACTATGTAATTAAGGCAAAGTATTAAAGTAATATTACTAGCGGTTAAAATAATTTTTTAATAAGGATGTATAAAATGATAACAGTAACAGAGTTAGGCTTGCAGTTTGGCGGAAGCAAATTGTTTAGCGATGTAAATTTAAAATTTACTCCAGGAAATTGCTATGGAGTAATTGGTGCAAACGGGGCTGGAAAATCTACTTTTTTGAGGATTTTGTCGGGTGAAATAGAAAACTACACAGGTGAAATATCGATTCCAAACAATATAAGAATGTCTGTTTTAAAACAGGATCAATTTCAATTTGATGATGTTCAAGTTTTAGAAACAGTTATTATGGGAAATCAAAGATTGTTTGAGATAATGAAAGAAAAAGATGCGTTGTATGCAAAGGAAGATTTTTCAGAGGAAGATGGCCTTAAGGCTTCGGAACTTGAAGGTGAGTTTGCTGAGATGAATGGATGGGACGCAGAGACAGAAGCTTCACAAATACTTCAAGGATTAGGAATAGGTTCGGCATTACACTACAGTTACATGAGAGAACTAAATGGTGGAGATAAAGTTAAAGTTTTATTAGCTCAGGCACTTTTTGGCCAACCTGGAATTATTCTATTAGATGAACCTACAAACAACTTAGATATACAATCTATTAAATGGCTAGAAGAGTTTTTATTTAACTTTGAAGGCACAGTTATCGTTGTTTCTCACGATAGACACTTTTTGAACAATGTATGTACTCATATAGTTGATATAGATTATAAAAAGATTAAGATGTATGTTGGAAATTATGATTTTTGGTATGAATCAAGCCAGTTGATACAACATTTGATAAAAGATCAAAACAAAAAAAATGATGAAAAAATTAAAGAGTTACAAAGTTTTATTCAACGATTTTCTGCAAATAAATCTAAATCAAAGCAAGCGACTGCAAGAAGAAAAATGCTAGATAAATTGACAGTAGAAGAAATGCCGTCATCATCTAGAAGATATCCATTTGTTGGATTTAAACCAGATAGAGAAGTTGGCAATGAAATACTTACAGTAGAAGGTATTTCAAGTGAAATAGATGGTATAAAACTGTTAAACAATGTATCTTTTAGAGTAAACAAAGGTGATAAAATAGCCTTTATTGGCGAAAATGAAAATGCAATGACTGCATTTTTTAAAGTGATTACTGAAGAAATTGAAGCTGATAGCGGAACTATTAAATGGGGACAAACTATAACGAAGTCATATTTTCCAAAAGATAATTCAGAATTCTTTGATGGATGCAATTTAAATTTGGTTGACTGGATGAGACAATATTCAGAAGAACAATCAGAAAGCTTTTTAAGAGGTTTCTTAGGAAGAATGTTGTTTTCAGGCGATGACGTATTTAAACAAGCTAAAGTGCTTTCAGGTGGAGAAAAAGTTAGATGTATGCTATCAAGAATGATGTTGTCGGGTTCTAATGTATTAATATTAGATCAACCCACAAATCACCTAGATCTTGAATCGATTACTGCTGTTAATAATGGGTTAATTGATTTTAAAGAAGTTGTATTTTTATCTTCACATGACCATCAGTTGATTCAAACTATAGCAAATAGAATTATTGAATTTACAGAAGATGGTATTATTGACAGATTGATGACTTATGACGATTACCTAGACAGAAAAGAATCAGGCACCTTGTAATTTAGGGATATCTGTATGGACGGAATAGATGGTAACAAAATAAGGTTGCTGAGGAAAAAATTAGGGATTTCAGCAGAAGAATTAGCTAATATGATAGGATTTACTCCAAGCTATATTTCTCAAGTAGAGAGAAATAAAATAGAGCCATCGCTTAGCGGATTGAAAAAAATTTGTAATGGATTAAATGTTTCAATATATGAATTTTTCGATGATTCAGAAGAAAAATATTATGTAATAAATAGAGCGAATCGCAAAGTAGTGGTTTCTAAGGATAAGCCAAATATTAATTTAATAACTCCTACTAACGAAATTGAAAATGTAGAACCTAAATTTTGCGTGTATGAATTAAAACTTAAACCTAATGAAGCAGATAGTAATGTGCCTTACATGTTAAACTGTCACAAGACTATTATTGTGAAAAGTGGAGTTTTATCGATAAACTTAAAATCAAAAAACATAGTATTAGAAGAAGGGGATAGTATTTTTTTAACAAATAATACTTCACATATGTGCTACAATCCCACTTGGCAAGAAACGGAAGTAATATGTGTAACTTCGAATTTAAGTATATAATTTATTTGAATTTTAAAGGAGAAAATTTATGCAAAAAAAATACGAAGATTTAAAAGAAGATTTTATCAATGGAACTATTGAACAAAAAATTAAAATCTACACTACAGCTGATAATTTGACTGAAGAGCAATTTAAAGATTTATTAAATTATTACCCTGTTAAACATCTAGATAAGCTTGAAAAAGCTGTTGTGAACAAGTAATAATTTTACTATCCAAAAATTTTGCAGTTTTATCTGATTATGTGCAAATATTATTTTTTCCTTTGGGGTACATATGTTAGCTGTGAGTAGTAACACAATATTGACAATTTTTATATTTGAGTTCAAAAATAAGTTGAAATTTTCATAAGAATGATGTAAAATGTTGTCGATACAAATTTTGAAATATATAAGGAGATTTATAATGAGCAAAAAAATTCCTATGGGATTATCAAATAAACACGTTCATGTGTCACAAGCAGACTTGGATGTGCTTTTTGGTGAAGGATACGAATTAACACCAATGAAAGATTTAGGACAACCTGGACAATATGCATGTGAAGAAAAAATTGATTTAGTTGGACCGAAAAGAACTATTTCAGGTGTGAGAATTTTAGGACCTGTAAGAAAAGAAACACAAATCGAAGTATCTTTTAGTGATGGAATAACATTAGGACTAGGTGAAGTTCCTGTTAGAGATTCAGGCATGTTAGAAGGAACACCAGGAGTTAAAATAGTAGGACCTAAAGGTGAAGTTGAATTGCCTAGAGGAGTTATTGCCGCTGCAAGACATATACATATGCATACTTCTGATGCTGAATTCTATGGCGTAAAGGATAAAGATTTGGTAAAAGTTCCAGTAGAAGGCCCAAGAGGACTTACTTTTGAGAATGTTCTTGTAAGAGTGCACGAATCATATGCATTAGAGATGCATGTAGATATCGAAGAAGGAAATGCTGCTGGACTTAAAAATGGTCAGCTAGTTGAAATTGTCAAATAATTTTTGAAGCTTTCTGAATATAACAAGTAAAATTTTAGGCTATGAAAATGTAGATGTTTAATCTATTTTTCATAGCCTAATAAAATTTTTGTACCTTTTGATTTAAAAATGTTTGAAGTTTTAATATAGAGGGTAGAAATAATATAAGCGTATTTAATATGTAGAATTTTTTAAAGGAGGTTTAAAATACGAATTATGAATAATTGGAAATGTGCGGTTTGCAAGGAAGTTGTAAGAAGTGAGAGTGTTCCACTAAAATGCCCAATATGCGGCGTTGGATCTGAACATTTTACTAAAATTGAATCAGAGGAAGTATCTTTTAGCTCCACACAATATACAAAAATTGTTGTTATTGGGGCAAGTGCTGCTGCGATTAGTGCTGTAGAAGAAATTAGAAATAGAAATAAAGTGTGCGATATCACAGTTATTTCGAGCGAAAGTACTTATGGCTATTATAGGCCACAGTTATCTAAAATTTTAGGCAAGGAAATAGATTATAGCAAACTGTTTATTAAAGACTACAATTGGTTTAAAGAAAACAATATCGAAGTAATGTTAGAAAAAAGAGTTGTTGAAATAAATAATAGAGAAAAAACAGTACTGCTTGATACGTGTTTGTTAGTTGAATATGATACATTAATTATTGCAACTGGAGCTGAATGCTTCACACCTCCGATGAAGGGAAAGTGTAACAAAGGGTTTTTTAGATTAAGAAAATTGGATGATGTAAATAAAATCGTTGCATATGCAAAAGATGTAAAAAAAGCTGTAGTCATCGGCGGCGGTGTATTAGGTCTCGAAACAGCATGGGAATTAAAACTACTCGGGTTAGATGTTACAGTTGTTGAATATGCCAACAGGATTTTACCAAGACAATTAGATGAAGATGGTTCAGAATTATTAAAGAAGATAATCTTAGATGCAGGTATTAAATTAATTCTTGACGATTCGGTAACGTTAGTAACAGGTGATAAAATTACTGATGGTGTAAATTTAAGTTCAGGTAAAAACTTTGAGACTGATATGGTAGTTCTTTCAGCGGGAATAAAACCTAACGTCAAATTAGGTGAAGACATTGCAATGAAAATTAACAGAGCTATTGTGGTAAATAAAAAAATGCAGACGTCTATTGAAAATATTTATGCATGTGGCGATTGTTGCGAATATGAAGGTATAAATTATGCGTTATGGCCTGAGGCTATTGAACAAGGTAAAGTAGCAGGGATAAATGCTATTGGAGATGAAGCATCATACGTTACTATAACACCTTCAACTACATTAAATGCTTTTAATACAAAAATATTTTCAGTAGGAGACATAGGCATAGGCGCAGATGAAAAGTATAGTTTTGAAATAGAAAAAGATAGCAATTCATATAAAAAATTAGTTTATTTAAAGGATGAATTGATTGGTGGCATAATTATTGGCAATAATGATGGTGTTAAAGAATTATCTGATAAGTTATTATAAATTGAATATGCGTGTTTTAAAAGTATATTTTACATATACAGATAGTAGTTGTGAATATTAGCATTATTTACGTTTGCTATCTGTTTTTTTATAGAATTTTGTAGATTAGTAATAAAAAATGTGATACAATATTTAAATATATTATTTCGCGGATAAGGAGATTTGGATGAGTTTTTTACCAATCAATAAAGAAGAAATGGCAGAAAGAGGATGGGATAATTGTGATTTTGTCTTTGTAACAGGAGATGCGTATGTTGATCATCCTTCTTTTGGTGTAGCTATTTTGTCAAGATTGTTAGAAAGATACGGCTATACTGTTGGCGTTATATCACAACCTGATTGGAAAAAGCTTGACGAATTTAAGCAACTGGGAAAACCTAATCTAGCCTTTTTAGTTAGTTCTGGAAATATAGATTCCATGGTTAGTCATTATACAACTATGAAAAAAAAGAGAAAAAAAGATGAATATTCGCCAGGAGGAGTTAGCGGAAAAAGACCTGATAGAGCACTTAGCGTTTATTCAAACAAAATTAGAGAAGCATACAAGGATGTACCTATTATCATTGGAGGCATTGAAGCAAGTTTGCGTCGCTTTTCACATTATGACTATCATAGCGATAAAGTTAAGAGATCGATATTATTAGATTCGTCGGCTGATTTGTTAGTATATGGAATGGGTGAAAAGCAAATTATAGAAGTAGCTGAAAGTCTTAAAGCTGGGATATCAATACAGGAAATTACTTATGTTAATGGAACAGTTTATAAAACTAAAGACAAAGAGAGACCGTATGAACCGATTTTTTTACCAAAATTTGACGAGGTAATCTCTTCAAAAGATAAATATTGTGAAAGTTTTAAAATTCAATATGAAAATACTGATCACTTAAATGCGTCGGTATTAGTAGAACAGTATGACAATGTTTATGTAGTTCAAAACATTCCTGCAAATCCATTATCCACTCAAGAATTAGATGATTTATATGATTTAGAGTACGAAATGAATTATCATCCTAGCTATGAGAAATTAGGCGGCGTTCCTGCATTAAATGAAGTTAAATTTAGCATCACTAGTGTGAGAGGTTGTTTTGGGAGTTGCTCATTTTGCTCGCTAAATTTTCACCAAGGTAGAGTGATTCAATCAAGGAGTCATGATTCAATTCTAAGAGAAGCTAAAAAAATGTCAGAAATGGAAAGTTTCAAAGGTTATATTCACGATGTGGGTGGGCCGACTGCTAATTTTAGAATTACTTCATGTAAAAAACAGCTAGAACATGGAACTTGTAAAGATAAACAATGCTTATTCCCTAAAAAATGTAGCAACTTAGATGTTGATCATAAAGATTATATCGAATTATTAAAAAAAATAAGAAATATTTCTGGGATAAAAAAAGTATTTGTTCGTTCAGGCGTTCGCTATGACTATGCGCTGTATGACAATAATAGCGAATTTATCTCGGAACTTGCAAAATTTCATGTTAGTGGACAACTTAGAACTGCCCCTGAACACGTGTCGGATGACGTATTGAGATATATGGGTAAACCTTCATCAAAATTACATGATGAATTTGTAAAATTGTTTAATAGAGCTAGTGAGAAAGAAGGATTGAAACAATTTGTAGTACCATATTTTATTTCTTCTCACCCAGGTAGCATGCTTAAAGATGCTATTAATTTAGCTGAATATATTAGAGATATTGGGCATATGCCTGAACAAGTGCAAGATTTTTATCCGACTCCAGGAACTTTATCTACTTGCATGTATTACACAGGAAAACACCCACTAACAAAAGAAAAGGTGTATATACCCAAATCAGTTGAAGAAAAGAAAATGCAAAGAGCACTTATGCAGTACAAAAGAAAAGAGAATTATACATTGGTACTAAAAGCACTGCAACTAGCAGGTAGACAGGATTTAATTGGATTTGATAAGAAGTGTTTAATTAGACCTCCTAAAAAAATATTCAATAAATAAATTATTGCAATGTTATTTGTTTTACGATAAAATAAATACATCGATTGTTAGAAAAACTACTGTTTTATAACTTATAAAACATATAAAAAATTTATGCGTAGAGGTAAAACGTGAAAAATAGAAAAATTGAAAAAAAGTATATCATACGAAGAATTGCAATATTTGCAATAATATTTTTATTAGTATTTACAGGCATTTACTTTGCCCTCGCTTCAGGATGGAAAACATTAGAAAATGATACAGGTCAAGGCCAAGAACAAGGTGTTATAGGTACTGATTTAGACGATAACACGCAAACTGATAATACAGAAATAGATAAAGAGGAAGTTGTAGAGCCTGAACCTGTAATCCCAGAAGACACACATATTACACTTTCGGCTGTAGGAGATATTATGTTTCACCCTAGAAATATTAATGGTGGATACGATAGTACTACAGGCACTTATGATTATAAACCGTATTTTGACGCTATAAAACCGTATATAGAAAAAGCGGATTTGGCGGTAGGGAATTTTGAAGGGACAACTTGTGGAGATGATATTTATGCTTATCAAGGGTATCCGCTGTTTAATGCTCCAGATGAAGTGTTAGATGCGTTAAAGGACACAGGGTTTGACGTGTTATCTACTGTAAATAACCATTCTTTAGACACTAGAAAAGTAGGAGTAATAAGAACTATTGAAAAGATGGATGAACGAGGTATAGCGCACGTTGGTACATACGTTGAAAAACCTGAAACTAGAGTGTTGATGCAAGATGTAAAAGGAATTAAAATAGCATTTTTAGCGTACACCGAAATGTTAAATGGCTTGGATTCTGTTTTAACTCTTGAAGAACTTGACACTATGATTAACAAACTTGATGAGACTAAAATTATAGAAGATATAGCTTATGCAAATGAAAATGAAGCTGATTTGATAGTGATGATGGTACATTGGGGTTATGAATACGTACATACTCCAAATGCATATCAAACTTCATGGGCAGAATTTATGATAGAACAAGGGGTAGATATAATTTTAGGTGGACATCCTCATGTTATGCAAAGTACAGTTAACAACTTAGATATTGAAAATTCACAGCATGTAGCCGCCGAAAATCCGTACTATATTGAATCTGAAGATCCATACTACATTGTTTATTCTATGGGAAATTTTATTTCAAATCAGCGTATTGAAGAAGTAGAAGCTGAATTGCCTGCACAAACTGAAGATGGAATAATAATCACTTTTGATATCAAAAAGGACGGTGCAACAGGAGAAGTAACTGTGGAAGGTGTAAATTATACGCCAACGTGGGTATACAGAGAATACAACTACGATTTAGCAAAATTTGCATATAAGGTAGTACCGGTGACAGAATATATGGAAAGTGATGTGTATGATGATTATTCTAAGAGCAGGATGGTAAGATCGTATAACGATACGCTGTCTATTCTTGATGAAAATTATCTTGGTACAGAATAAGAGGAATAATAATTAGAGGGAGAACTGTATGACGGGTTTTTTTGAACAAGCAAAACTGATATTTTTAAATATATCCATTTTTAATATTTTAGATATTGCTATTATTTACTTTGTCTTATATAAAGGTTACATGCTTGTAAACAATATGCGTGCAAAACAACTTGTAAAAGGTGTTGTTTTTATAATTTTATTAACTCAATTAGCGCAAATTTTAAGACTTTATACTGTAACCATGATTTTGGATGGTGTTTTCCAGATGGGATTAGTTACAGTAGTAATCTTGTTTCAGCCTGAGATAAGAAGAATACTTGAACACTTGGGTAGGACATCTGTATTGTCACTATCTTCTATCGACAAAGATATACAAACTTCACAAAGTATTATTAATGAAATTGTCACAGCTACCTCTTCGTTATCTAGACAAAAAATTGGTGCGCTAATGATTTTTGAAGGAAAAACAGGCCTGAATGAAATAATAGATACTGGTGTAAAGATTAACTCTGACATTTCAAGCGGATTAATTATTAACATTTTCATTCCAAATACTCCGTTGCATGATGGAGCCGTAGTAGTTAGAAATTACAAATTGGCTGCGGCAGGTTGTTTTTTGCCTTTGACCGAAAATAATCAATTGAGTAAAGAAATAGGCACTAGGCATAGAGCAGCATTAGGCATGACTGAACGTTCAGATTCTATAGCTTTGATAGTTTCAGAAGAAACAGGATATATATCGTATGCAATAGATGGTGTTTTATATAGAAATATTGATATAGAAGAATTAGAAAAAATTCTTTCAAAAATTTATATGCCTGAAGCTAAAACGAATTTATTTGATAAATGGAGGCACTTGTATGAAAATAAAAAACAATAAACTCATTATTCAAATAATTTGTGGGTTGATTGCAGTAGGTTTGTGGTTTATGGTTATGTTATCTGTAAATCCTGCTATGACACAATCTATTTATAATATTCCTATTGAAATAAATAATCTTGATATGTTAACTTCTGGCAGTTCGACTTTCATGTTGATGGATGATATAGATGAACTTGCTGTAGATGTTAGAGTTTCAGGACTTAAAAACACTTTGCTAGACATACAAAGTGATGATATAAAAGCAACTGCAGAAATAACTAACTTTAGAGAAGGTACAAATACTTTTGAAATAAGGATATCAACCCCATCTCAAGTCGAAGTCGAAAATGTGAATCCACAATTTATAAGTTTATCTATAGACGAAATAGTATCAGTAGAAGTAGATGTAGAAGTAGATAGTCAAGGAACTCCTGAAGAAGGACACAATCTAATTGAACATAGCTCTACTCCAGATACAGTTATTGTTAGAGGTCCAAGGAGCATTGTTAATTCAGTTAGTTCTGCTAATGTAACACTTGATGTTGAAGGTGCAACATCTACTATTACACATAGTAAACCTGTAAAATTATATGATAATACAATGAACGAAATTAGTTCAGAGCATTTGAACGTTTCGCCTATTTCTATTGCAGCTTCTTACCAAATACTGCCTGTTAAAACTGTGAAAATTACTCCAGTGTACGAAGGGGTGCCTGCAG
Source organism: uncultured Clostridia bacterium (assembly GCA_964371035.1). Taxonomy (GTDB): domain Bacteria; phylum Bacillota; class Clostridia; order Tissierellales; family Sedimentibacteraceae; genus UBA1535. The sequence continues at coordinate 43,779 of CAYJLG010000010.1, forward strand.
AAGGATTCAGATTTATAGATATTGAATCTTCATTGAAGACGATACAGATAGCTGCTCCAAGAGAAATTCTAGATTCAACTTTCGAACTTCAAACTGAGCCTGTTGACTTAACTAATTTAGATGATAATTTCACGATAAATAAAAATATTGTTATAGGCGAAGAAATAATTATTATCAGTGAAGAATCTAGTACAGATATTGAAGTAACAATAGAGAAAATAGAACAAAAAGAATTTATAATTGATTTTGAAAATGTCGAATTGTTAAATCTTCCTGAAAATTCAATAATTTCTCATATTGTTGAAGGCGAAGAAAATGTCGACAACGAAAATGAAGAGCCATCAGAGGATAATATTGAACATGAGCAAGTTATTGTTACAATTACTGCGATTGAATCAGTTTTAGGTGAAATTGAAGCTAGTGATATTGAAATTTCTATAGATTTTGAGAATTCGGTAGAAGGTGACAATTATCTGTTATTAACGGTTGATTTAGAACAAGAAGTTGACAATTTAACTATAGACAAAGAGTATCTCGGATTTAACGTAGAGCGAATAGTAGAAGATTAAAATATAATATAAGGATTTTATATGAAAATTAATTCTGAAGACAATAAAAAAAATTCTATAGTTCACAGATATAGTGTAGAAGAATATCAGAGTCTTTTAGAGGCTGTGTTTCTAAGTACTCAAGACGCTTTAAGTGTAGTAGATGAAAATGGAAAACATATTATGATAAATCCTGCATACACTAATGTAACAGGTATTAATGCTGAGGAAATAATAGGTAAAGATGCAAACTATGACGTAAAAGAGGGAAATAGCGTACACGTTAGAGTTTTAGAAACTCATCAGCCGGTACATGGTGAACGTCTAATTATTAAACCTTCAGGCAAGACTGTTTTGGCACAAGCTGCGCCAATTATTGTTAATGAAAAACTGATAGGAAGTGTTGCAGGGCTTACTGATATTACTGAAATTAGCATGTTGACAAATAAACTTCATGATGCGAGAAAACAAATTAGGCAGTTGTCCGCGAAATATATCTTAGATGATATAATAGGCGAATCTGAAGCTATTGTTGAATGTAAAAATCAAGCAAAAAAAGCTGCTAAATTTCCTGTTACAGTATTGCTAAGAGGAGAAAGCGGTACAGGTAAAGAATTGTTTGCGCATGCAATTCATGCTCAAAGTTCAAGAAAAAATGCTAGATTGATTAGAGTCAACTGTGCAGCGATTTCGCCTAATCTAATAGAAAGCGAATTGTTTGGTTATGTAGAAGGCGCTTTTTCTGGTGCAGTTAAAGGTGGTAAAAAAGGTTTATTTGAAGAGGCAGACAAAGGAACTATTTTCTTAGATGAAATTTCCGAAATTGATTTAAATACACAAGTAAAACTATTGAGAGTTTTACAAGAAAAAGAGATTACAAAAGTTGGAAGTACTATGAATATACCAATAGATGTAAGAGTCATTGCGGCAACTAACCTTAATTTGGAAGATGCCGTAAAAAATGGTAAGTTTAGAGAAGATTTGTACTACAGGCTAAATGTGTTTCCAATTTACATACCTCCGCTAAGAGATAGAACTAAAGATATCCCGCTATTGGTTATTGAATTTATTAAAAGGTTTAATAGAGAATATGGTAGGAATATTTTAGAGATAGAAGATGATGCACTGTATGAATTATCTAAGCACGAATGGTTAGGAAATATTCGTGAACTTGAAAATTTTATAGGTAGATGTATTATCAACATGAATTTTAGTGATCAAATCATGAAGAAAAAGGATTTACAACTTCCAGCTATTAATAAAGAAAAAGAAGCAGATTTTGTAGCTGAAAAAATTATTGAATTTTGTCCGTTAGATGATTATTTGGCTAAATATGAAAAAAAATATCTATTTAATGCATTAAGTGCAGTAGATAACAATAAAACAGAATTAGCCAAAATGCTTAAAATTTCAATTCGAAGTTTATATTATAAATTAGAGAAATATAATATCAAATAATTCAATTATTATATTTATACACAAAAGGCGTTGTGCAAATTATTGCGCAACGCCTTTTGTTGCAGAATAATGCATGCAAATTTTTGCGTAAAAAATATGAATATAGTTTAAAGTACTGAAAATACGTTGTTTATATCATATTTTGTTTGGCATAGAATTTGCAACTATTGATTTAGAACTTGCAAAAACTTTTATGAGGTGATGGAATGAAAAATTTTGATGAGATATTAAAACATGCCGCAGGCAGATCAGCGAAAATCGCTGTTGCAGCTGCACATGATAAAGAAGTACTCTCTGCAATTAAAATGGCTATGGATGCAAATTTAGCTATTCCACAATTGATAGGTGATAAAGAGATAATTGAAAAATACGCAAAAGAATTGAATTTAGATTTAAAAAACGTTGAAATAATACATGAAACGGATATACAAAAAGCTTCTCAAATAGCTGTAAAATCTGTTCATGATGGAAATGCGCAGGTTTTGATGAAAGGTCTAGTAGATACTTCTATAATATTAAAAGAGGTATTGAATAAAGAATATGGGCTAAGAACAGGCAGTTTATTAAGCCATACAGCTGTTTTTCAACTTGAAAAATATCATAAATTACTATTTGTGACTGATGCAGCAATGAATCTAGCCCCAAATGTTGATGAAAAGAAATTAATACTTGAGAATACAGTTAGATTAGTACATTCATTAGGTATAGAACAACCTAAGGTAGCCGTAATATGTGCAAAAGAAAAAGTAGATCCTAAAATGATTGCTACAGTAGATGCAGAAACACTTGTGAATAAAAATATTGCTGGCGAAATTAACAACTGTGTTGTAGGAGGACCTTTTGCACTTGACAATGCTGTATCTAAAGAGGCTGCAGAACACAAAGGGATTGTTCATCCAGTAGCTGGAGATGCAGATGTTGTGTTGATGCCAAATATTGAAGCAGCTAATGTATTATATAAATCTTTGGCGTTTTTAACAGAATCTAAGAATGCAGGAATCTTATTAGGGGCAGCTGCACCAATAGTATTAACATCGCGAGCTGATTCTGACGAAGCTAAATTGTTTTCTATAGCGTTAGCAGTTTTACATTCTTTGAAGTAATTGAAAATTGAGATAGAAAAAACAAGCGTGGTCGCTTGTTATAATCATTTAAATGGAGGATATATTTTATGGATAAAATCAGACAATTAGTAATTAATCCTGGCTCAACATCTACAAAAATTGCTGTTTTTGATAATGAAGAGGTGCTTTTTGAGAAAACTTTAAGACATAGTACGGAAGAGTTAGCGCCTTTCAAAAAAATTACTGAGCAATATGAATTTAGAATGAACATAATTGTAGAAGCTCTAAAAGAGAATGGAATTGAAATCAGTTCATTATCAGCAGCTGTTGGCAGAGGTGGTCTTTTAAAGCCTATTGAAGGTGGAACTTATAGTATTAATGAAAACATGATAGAAGATCTAAAAATCGGAGTACTAGGTGAACATGCTTCAAATCTAGGAGGGTTGATAGCGCACTCTATAGCTTCAGAATTAGATATACCTTCTTTTATTGTTGATCCAGTAGTCGTAGATGAACTACAAGATGTTGCAAGAATAAGCGGTCATCCTAAATTTGAAAGAATTAGTATTTTTCATGCACTAAACCAAAAAGCTGTTGCTAGAAGATGTGCTACAGAGTTAAATAGAAATTATGAAGATTTAAATCTTATTGTAGTGCATTTAGGTGGTGGAATATCTGTGGGTGCGCATAATAAAGGTCGAGTTATTGATGTTAACAATGCACTTGATGGCGAAGGTCCTTTTTCGCCAGAACGCTCGGGAACTCTTCCAATTGGGGCAATGGTTAAACTTTGTTTTAGTAGTGAATATACTAAAGATGAAATTGGTAAAATGATTAAGGGACAAGGTGGACTTACTGCATATTTAAATACAAATGATGCAAAGGCAGTTAGCGAAATGGGTAAAACAGGCGATGAAAAAGCTAAACTTGTTTATGATGCTATGGCATATCAAGTTGCAAAATCAATAGGCGAATGTGCAGTAGTATTAGACGGAAATGTAGATGGAATAGTTATTACTGGCGGCATTGCTTATGATAAAGAGTTTGTTGAATATATATCAAACAAAGTTAAGTTTATTTCCAAGGTGTTTGTATATCCAGGTGAAGACGAATTGCTGGCTTTGGCTCAAGGCGGATTAAGAGTAATAAAGAATGAAGAAAATGCTAAAATATATTAATTGTGATAATAAAATTGAAGTAATAAAACAGCTAATATATTGATTTTTTACATCTTTAATGATTGATAAAATTAAGAAAGGGGAGATTATGACAGATAAAAGGTTAATTATAGTTGTTGGCCACTATGGAAGTGGAAAAACAGAGTTTTCTGTAAACTTGGCCATTGATTTAAAAAAAAGACATGAAAAAGTTAGTATTTCTGATCTTGATATCGTTAATACTTACTTTAGAACAAGGGAAAGAAAAAAAATGCTTACTGACATGGGCATACAAGTAATAGATAGTAATGTTGAAGCATCTGCCCTTGATTTACCCGCATTGCCCGCTGAAATCATGGGGGCTGTACAAAATAAAAGCTATGTATCAATACTTGATGTAGGTGGAAATTCAGTAGGTGCGAGAGTACTTGCCAGATTTTCAAAAAGTATCAAATCTGCTGAGTATGAGTTATTGTTTGTTGTAAATGCAAACAGACCTGAAACTAGCAGTGTAGACAGCGTAATCTCTTTTATTAGATCTGTAGAAGATATGTCAGAATTAAAAGTTACAGGTTTAGTCAATACTACGCACTTGCTAAAAGACACTTCAGTGCAAGATATAGTAAATGGACATAAACTTGTTAAAGATGTTTCTTCTGTAACAGAAATTCCCATAGTTTATGAAGTTGCTTTAGAAAATATAGCATCTGAAATAAAGTTAAAAGAAATAAAAGACAAACTTTTTCCAATTAAAATGTATATGAGAGAAGATTGGATGAGTTAAGTAATTAAAAAATTGATTTAAAAAAATAAAAATGGAGGGTTCAAATGGCAAAAGGAAAAGTAACTTTTAACGAGGATTTGTGCAAAGGCTGTGAATTATGTGTTGTAGCATGTCCAAAAAAAATCATTAGTCTAAGTAGTGAAAAAATCAATAAAAAAGGATATAGTCCTGCTAGTATCATAAATGAAGATGAATGCATTGCATGTGGAAATTGTGCGATAATGTGTCCTGATTCTATAATAACTGTAGAAAGAATATAATGAAAGGTGGAATGATAAAATGGCAAAGGTATTAATGAAAGGTAATGAAGCGATAGGCGCTGCTGCAATTAAAGCAGGTTGTAAATATTTTTTTGGTTATCCAATAACACCACAAAATGAGCTTCCAGAGTATATGTCGGCAGAACTTCCTAAAGTAGGAGGAGTATTTGTACAAGCTGAAAGCGAAGTTGCAGCTATAAATATGATATATGGTGCAGCTGGAACAGGAGCCAGAGTTATGACGAGTTCTTCAAGTCCAGGTATGGCACTTAAACAAGAAGGGATCACTTATTGTGCAGGTGCAGAATTACCATGTGTAATAGTTAATGTTATGAGAGGTGGACCTGGACTAGGTGGGATTCAACCTGCTCAGTCAGATTATTTCCAATCGACAAGAGGTGGTGGAAATGGAGATTACAGATTATTAGTATATGCTCCAGCAAGTATCCAAGAACTTGTAGATCATGTTTCTGGTGCATTTGCGAAAGCTGAAAAATATAGAATTCCGGTACTTGTAGTTGCAGATGGTATGATAGGACAGATGATGGAAGCTGTAGAATTTAAAGAAATAGATGAATCTGAAAAAGCTGATTTAAGTTGGGCTACGACTGGAACAAAAGGAAAAAGACCTAAAAATGTTATAAATTCATTGTTCCTTGATCCTCAAGAACTTGAAAATCACAATTTTAGATTAGCAGAAAAATATAAAACTATAGAAGAAAATGAAGTGCTTGCAGAAACTTTTGACATAGAAGATGCAGATGTAGTGTGCGTTGCATATGGTACTACTTCAAGAATAGTTAAAAATGCTATCACTACTTGTAAAGCTAATGGATTAAAAGTAGGTATGATTAGACCTATAACTATTTGGCCTTTCCCAATGGATGAATTCAAAAAGATTAATCCTAATTGTAAAGGTATTTTAACTGTAGAAATGAGTATGGGACAAATGGTAGAAGATGTAAAATTAGCAAATGAAGGTAGATTACCTGTGCATTTTACAGGTAGAGTAGGTGGAATGGTTCCTACACCTGAAAGTGTAGTGGAAGCTATAGAAAAAATTGCAGGAGGTACAATGTAATGGCTATGGTATATGAAAAATCAAAAGGTATGACAGACGTGCAATTGCACTATTGTCCTGGATGTACACATGGTGTTATCCATAAGCTAGTAGCTGAAGTATTAGTAGAGTTAGGATTGTTAGAAGATGCTATAGGAATAGCTCCTGTAGGATGTTCAGTGTTAGCATATAATTATTTTGAATGTGACATGCAAGAAGCTTCTCACGGAAGAGCTCCTGCTGTTGCAACAGGCGTTAAAAGAGTATTGCCAAACAATACTGTATTTACATATCAAGGAGATGGTGATTTAGCATCTATTGGTACTGCTGAAATAATACACGTTGCACACAGAGCTGAAAAGATAACAACTATATTTGTTAATAACGCAATTTACGGTATGACAGGTGGACAAATGGCACCTACTACACTAATAGGCCAAAAAGCTACAACGGCTCCTTTAGGTAGAGATGCTGCACATGCTGGCATGCCTCTTAGAATGAGTGAAATGCTTGCAACTATAGATGGAGCGAAATTTATAGAAAGAGTATCCGTACACAATCCTGCAGCTGTTAGAAAAGCAAAAAAAGCTATTAAAAGAGCTTTTGAATGTCAAATGAAAGGCATAGGTTTTTCAATGGTAGAAGTATTGTCTACATGCCCTACGAATTGGGGAAAAACTCCGATTGATTCATTGACTTGGCTGGAAGAAAACATGATACCATATTATCCGTTAGGAAATTTCAAAGATTTTGAGGGGGATAAATAATATGAATGAAAAAATTATAATGGCAGGATTTGGTGGACAAGGAGTAATGGCGATTGGCAAAATCCTTGCTTACGCTGGGATGCTTGAAGATAAAGAAATATCGTGGTTGCCTTCATATGGACCTGAAATGAGAGGTGGTACTGCAAACTGTTCAGTAATAGTTTCAGACACGCTTATAGGTTCACCAATTATTAATGACGATGCTTCGTCTGCAATAGTGATGAATGGACCATCTTTAGATAAATTTGAAAATGATGTAGTATCTGGTGGATCAATATTTGTAAATGAATCTTTAATCAGCAGAAAAATTGAAAGAACTGATATAACTGCATATTACATTAAAGCTAATGAAATAGCGATTGAATTAGGTAATGCAAAAGCTGCCAATATGGTTATGCTAGGCGCATATCTTGAAGTTTTTAAACCTGTATCATTTGATGCTACTTTAAAAGCATTTTTGAAAGTATTTGGAGAAGAAAAAGCTAAGCTTTTACCTTTGAACGAAAAAGCTTTAATGGCAGGCGCAGAGGCTGTGAGAAAATAATTAAAAAATTGTTTGAAATTAATATTATCTTATAGTATAATTTTATTACATTTGTAAATATGATTTATGAATGCCTCTTAAATTTTTGCCTAAGTCACACAATAGCAATATTGTGTGACTTTATTTTTTGATTAATTATATTGAAGTAAAACGATATATTACAATTAATTAACATATCATTAATTAACAATAAAAAATATTAATTTTAAATAAAACAAACATATAAATTTTAGCGATTTACTCTTGCGAAAGTGTTTAATAACAAATAATTAACATAAATGTAGGATTTTTCACTTGCATTTTATCATGATTTTGTTATAATTTATTTGTATTGAAAATACGAAATTTGGTCATATAATGACTAATGTATATTAATTATATTATTTGGAGGTATTTATCATGAATGCTTATATTCAAAAAGTAATCGAGCAAGTAAAAGTAAGAAATGCGGGTGAGTCTGAATTTATTCAAACTGTTGAAGAAGTTCTATCAACTTTAGAGCCTGCGATAGAAAAGCATCCTGAGTATGAAAAAGCTGGTCTTTTAGAAAGAATAGTTGAGCCTGAAAGACAAATTCATTTTAGAGTATCATGGGTAGATGATCAAGGACAAGTACAGGTGAATAGAGGATTTAGGATCCAGTTTAACAGTGCTATAGGACCTTACAAAGGTGGTATCAGATTTAACAAAACAGTATACCAAGGTATAGTTAAGTTTTTAGGTTTTGAGCAAATATTCAAAAACTCTTTAACAGGACTTCCTATAGGTGGAGGAAAAGGTGGATCTGACTTTGATCCAACTGGTAAATCAGATGCTGAAATTATGAGATTCTGTCAAGCATTCATGACTGAATTATATAGACATATCGGTCCTGACATAGATGTTCCTGCTGGAGACATGGGTGTTGGAGCAAAAGAAATCGGATACATGTATGGACAATATAAGAGAATCAAGGGTGTGTTTGAAAATGGAGTATTAACAGGTAAAGGATTACCATATGGCGGTAGCTTAATTAGACCTGAAGCAACTGGTTATGGTGCTGTTTACTACTTAAATGAAGTTTTAGAACACAACAATGATACACTAGAAGGAAAAACAATAGCTGTTTCTGGTTACGGTAACGTTGCATGGGGAGTTGTTGAAAAAGCTAATGAGTTTGGCGGTAAAGTAGTTACACTTTCAGGTCCAGATGGATATGTTTACGATGGAGACGGCGTTAAAGACGAAGAAGTTGGATACATGGTAGAAATGCTAAATTCAAGAAGAAACAAAGTTAAAGATTATGCAGATAAGTTTAGCTATGAATTCTTCGAAAATCAAAAACCATGGGATAGAAAAGTTGATATAGTAATGCCTTGTGCTACTCAAAATGAAGTTGGCATAGAAGAAGCTAAAATTATAGTTGCTAACGGAGTTAAATATTATATAGAAGTTTCTAACATGCCTACTACTAATGAAGCTTTAGCATACTTGATGGAAAATGGTGTAATCGTTGCTCCTTCAAAAGCTGTTAATGCTGGTGGTGTTGCTGTTTCTGCGTTGGAAATGAGCCAAAACTCTATGAGATATTCATGGACTGCAGAAGAAGTTGACTACAGATTAAAGAAAATTATGAAAGACATTCATACTGCATCAGTTGAAGCTGCTGAAGAGTGTGGATTAGGATACAACTTAGTTGCTGGAGCAAACTTAGCAGGATTTAAAAAAGTTGCTGAAGCAATGATGGCTCAAGGAGTTATATAATAGATAAAAAAACTGCACACTTGTGCAGTTTTTTTTATGCTTTGTTTTAAGTAATAAAAAAGCTACCTGGGCATGGTAGCTTTAAATTTAAATTATGCAGTTTTAGCACCTTTAGCACCTTTGTATTCTTCGGCTGAAGGATCGTCTTCAAGTTTCATCATTGTAAATCCTGTGTAGCCTGCTAGTACAGATACTATTGGGCTTAACAGATTAAAGAAACAGAAGAACATATACTCAGTCGTCGGAATTCCTAAGAATGTAGACATTGTAGCTCCGCATGTATTCCAAGGAATAAGTGCTGAAGTAACTGTTCCTGAATCCTCACACGCTCTAGATAAGTTTCTCGGAGAGAGGCCTCTTTTTTTGTATTCGTCCTTATACATTTTAGCAGGAAGAGCTATACCTAAGTATTGATCACCTGTCATAAGATTTACGCACAGACAAGATATAACAGTTACTAAAACTAATGAACCAGTAGATTTAGCAAAAGATAATAAGCTAGATGCTATAACTTCTAGCATACCTGTTTTTTCTAACACACCACCAAATGTAAGAGCACACATAATAAGAGAAATAGTCCACATCATACTTTGAAGTCCACCTCTTGACAACAATGTATCAACATCTACGTTGCCAGTTTCAGAAACAACTCCATACATCATCGAATCGAATACTGTATAAGTATCTGATCCTTGTACAAACACAGCACAAAGTGCACCTAAAGTTACACCTACTATCAATCCTGGAAGTGCAGGAATTTTTAGTGCAACCATAATTATTACAGCTACTGGAACTAATAATAATAAAGGGGATATTGTATAGTTTGCAGCTAAGGAATCAAGTAAGTTTTGTATTGCTGATGTGTCTAACTGTTCTGCTGAGAAGCCAAAACCTATAACTGTAAAAATTACAAGTGTAATACCATAAGATATTGATGTAGTATACAACATGTGTCTTATATGATCAAATAAGTTTGAACCCGCAACACCTGGTGCTAAATTTGTAGTATCTGATAAAGGAGATAATTTATCTCCAAAATATGCTCCAGAAATAACTGCTCCAGCGGCTAAACCAGTTGGAATGTCTAAACCTTGAGCAACTCCCATCAACGCAATACCTACTGTTCCAGCAGTAGTCCAAGAACTACCTGTTGCTAAAGCAACAATACTTGAAAGTAATACTGAAGCAACTAAGAAAAATGTAGGAGATAATATTTGAAGGCCATAATAAATAAGTGTAGGCACTATACCTCCAAGTATCCAAGCTCCGATCAAAGAGCCTACAATTGCAAGTATTAACATAGCTTGCATAGTCGTAGAAATAGATTCAATAATTCCTTTTTCAATATCGGCCCATTTGAGTCCCACGACAAATACTCCTATTAACGAAGCTATAGATGCTGCGATGATAAGTGGAAGATGAATGTCGATTTCTAAAAATATAATAGCGTAGAACAGAAGTACAATTGCTATTATAACGGTAATAATAGATATTGCTAGTGATGGTTTCTTTTGTTGATTAGTCATTATAATTCCTCCTCATAATAAAATGAAATATTTTATTTGTTTTGCATAATACTATCGTTTTGGGGCGAAAAATAGTATTGCTAAAACTATAAAAATCGCAAAAACAACGATTTTCATAAAGACATTATAACATAAAACGATAAAAATGTAAAGTAAAAATACAAAATAATGCGTATTATACATTTTGAGGTTTGTTACTGCTCACAGTCGATTTCTGGAGTACAAGCGATAGATTTTATTATTTTTTATGTTACTGTGAATAGTAACTATCAATATTTAATTTATAAAAATTATATTTTTTTTTGTTGATTTTATTTTTTTAGTGTGTTATAATCTCATAAGTTAAATTGAAGTTAATCAGGAGGTGTAAGTTTATTATGGAAATTTTAGTAATTATTCTTTTAGTAATTGCAAGTTTAGTGCTGATTGCAAGTATTTTATTACAATCAGGAAAACAAGCAGGTCTTTCAGGTGATATTGCTGGTGGAGCAGAATCAATCTGGGGGAAAAACAAAGGTAGAAGTTTTGAAGCGAAATTAGAAAAGGCAACTGCTGTTTCTGCTGTTGTTTTTGTAATTGCATCTGTTTTGCTAGTTGCGATTCAGTAATACAAATATTAATTTATCAGTGGAGGAAATAGAAATATGGAAACATTATTATTGATAGCTCCTATAGTAGGGGTTATTGCTCTTTTTTATGCTCTTTATAAAGCTATGAGCATAAATAAAGTTGATGCAGGGAACGATAGGATGAAAGAAATTGCATCATATATTGAAGACGGTGCGATGGCGTTTTTAACTAGAGAATATAGAACATTAGTTATTTTTGCAGGAGTTTTAGCAATTATATTATTTATAGGAATTAACTGGCAAACGGCAGTAAGTTTTGTTATAGGTGCTTTGTTTTCTGCTTTAGCAGGTTTCTTTGGAATGAAAGTAGCTACTAAAGCAAATGTTAGAACTGCAAATGCAGCTAAAGAATCAGGAATGAATAAGGCGTTAAATGTAGCCTTTTCAGGCGGCGCAGTAATGGGAATGGTAGTTGTTGGATTAGGCTTGTTAGGCGTTGGTGTACTATGGCTTGTATTTAAAGAAGATCCACAAGCTTCTGCTCACTTAACAGGATTTGGTCTAGGTGCTTCATCAATAGCATTATTTGGTCGTGTTGGCGGTGGTATATATACTAAAGCAGCAGATGTTGGTGCTGACCTTGTTGGTAAAGTAGAAGCAGGCATACCAGAAGATGATCCTAGAAACCCAGCTGTTATTGCTGATAATGTTGGGGATAATGTAGGTGATGTTGCAGGAATGGGTGCTGACTTATTCGAATCTTATGTAGGTTCTATCATCTCAGCAATAACACTTGGAGCTGTCGCTTTTGCAGAAAACGGAAGTGGAGTATTATTTGCATTATTATTACCTGCTGTAGGTATAATAGCTTCTATTATAGGTACGATGTTTGTTAGAGGAAAAGAAGGTGGAAATCCACAAAAAGCTTTAGATACAGGTACTTATGTAAGTGCTGCTATCGTAGTAGTTGCTTCTTTCTTCCTAAGCCAATCAGTATTAGGTGATGTTAGACCATTCTTTGCTATTGCAATAGGTTTAGCAGTTGGATTAATTATAGCAAAAATTACTGAATATTATACTTCAGGTGAATATAATCCTGTAAAGGGAATAGCACAACAATCAGAAACAGGTCCTGCTACTACGATTATTAGTGGATTATCTGTTGGTATGATGTCTACAGCTCTTCCAATAATAGTTTTAGCAATAGGAATTATTGGTTCTTACTTCATGGCAGGCATGTCAGGCGGTAGCATGGATGTATCACAAGGTCTATATGGAATAGCGCTAGCTGCTGTTGGAATGCTGTCAACTGCAGGTATGACAATAGCTGTCGATGCTTATGGTCCTATCGCAGATAATGCTGGTGGAATAGCTGAGATGTGTGAATTGCCACATAGTGTAAGAGAGATAACAGATAAACTTGATTCAGTTGGCAATACTACAGCTGCTATTGGTAAAGGATTTGCAATTGGCTCTGCTGCATTAACAGCACTTGCACTATTTGCATCATATACTCAAGCAGTAGAAATTTCAACTATAAATTTGACTGAACCTACAGTTATAGCAGGTTTGTTTATTGGTGGTATGCTACCTTTCTTATTTTCAGCAATGACAATGAGTGCTGTTGGTAGAGCTGCTTATGCTATGATAGAAGAAGTTAGAAGACAATTTAGAGAATTACCTGGAATAATGAAAGGTACAGATAAACCAGATTACACAAGATGTGTTGATATAAGCACATCAGCGGCATTAAAAGAAATGATAGTGCCAGGTCTTTTAGCAGTTATTGTCCCTGTTGCTGTTGGAATGTTGCTAGGTAAAGAAGCTCTTGGAGGATTACTTGCTGGTGGTCTTGTTTCAGGTGTTTTAATGGCAATCATGATGGCTAATGCAGGTGGCGCTTGGGACAATGCAAAAAAATACATTGAGTCAGGTGAGCATGGCGGAAAAGGTAGTGAAGCTCATAAAGCAGCAGTTGTAGGAGACACAGTTGGAGATCCTTTTAAAGATACTTCAGGACCTTCAATCAATATTTTAATTAAACTTATGACTATAGTTTCATTAGTATTTGGCCCTATGATAGCTGAATTTGGTGGAATACTATTAAGATTTTTCTAATAAATAACTCTTGAATTATAATGGATTTGCTATAATAGTTGGCAAATCCATTTTTTATTTTTCCCGTTGAATTTTCAATTTACTGTAAATTGCAGCCTTAAAACGATTTAAAAATTAAAATAAAAAAATATTGACAAGATTATTTTGCAAGTATATAATATAATATTTGACTTTATATAGAATCTAGGTTATACTGTAAACAGGAGGTAGTATATGTTTGATTTAGGAGATAAAGTTGTTTACCCAATGCATGGTGCAGGAAAAATTGAATCTGTAGAAGAAAAAGAAGTGTTGGGTGAGCTAAAGAAGTACTATATCTTAAAAATGCCTATCGGAGAAATAAAACTCATGATACCTGTTGACAATGTAAATGATATAGGGTTAAGAAGTATAATTCACAAAGATATGATTAATGACGTTATGGAAGTCTTAAATAGAAAAGTAGAAGATGATTCTGCAAATTGGAATAAAAGATATAGAAAAAATATGGAAAAAATGAAAACAGGAGATATCTTTGAACTTGCTGATGTTGTTAGAGATTTGTTTGTAAGAGACAAAGAAAGAGGATTATCAACGGGTGAAAAAAAGATGCTTGTGAATGCTAAACAGATGCTTGTTAGTGAAATAGCACTCTCGTCAGAAAAAGAAGGATCTGAAATAACAAATTATGTTAATGAATACTTAGAAAAAATAATTTAATATATTTGTATTTCAAAAGATTTGCTAGTTGTTTTATGCTAGTATATATAATATAATGTGTGTAGTGTATTAATGCTACACATATTGTAGTGTAAACATAAAAAAAGGGGGTGAAGATTTGATAAATAGAATAGTTAGAATTATTTTGTCGCTTTTAGGTGTATTTTCAGGAGTTTTTTTGAGTATGTTTGCAATGAATTTAAACTTTGTCAATCTTGGCGGATGGCAAGAAATATCCATAATTACTGTAACCGCTATAGTTTTAGGAATTATATTATTTTTATTATCTCCGAAAATAATACGCTTAAGTATTGCTATTGCAAAAAGTATAGAAAAAGAAGTTATGAAATATTCGGCAATGGATATAATTTATGGATCAGGTGGTCTGATAATAGGCTTTTTTATCGCATTCCTTATTAGTCAACCGTTTTTATCGATCGATATTCCATATGTTGGTACAGTTATTTCGCTTGTATTATATTTGCTGTTTGGATATTTAGGTATTACAGTTGCAACGCGAAAAAAGGACGATGTGCCTACTTTAGGAAATTTTAACGCAAAAAAAACTACAATAAAAAATAAAGTCGGGGCTAAAATACAAAAAACAGGTATATTTCCAAAAGTGTTAGACACAAGCGTAATTATCGATGGAAGAATTTCTGATATTTGCAAAACTGGTTTTTTGGAAGGTCCTATCATTATTCCAGAATTTGTTCTTCAAGAATTAAGACATATAGCCGATTCGTCTGATAGTCTTAAAAGAAACAGAGGAAGAAGAGGTCTAGATATTTTAAATTTATTGCAAAAAGAAGATAGTATTGAAGTAATAATAGAGTCAAAAGATTATGGTCATGATGTAGAAGTTGATGTTAAGTTGTTAAAACTAGCAGAAGACTTAGGAGGAAAAGTTTTAACAAATGATTATAATTTAAACAAAGTAGCTGAATTTCAAGGAGTACAAGTATTAAATATTAATGAGCTTGCAAATGCTGTGAAACCTGTAGTATTACCAGGTGAAGAAATGGCAATAACTATTGTTAAAGATGGAAAAGAATCTAATCAAGGGTTAGCATATTTAGATGACGGAACAATGATAGTTGTTGAAAACGGCAGAAGGCGTATTGGAGAAGCCGTAACGGTAATAGTAACAAGCGTTCTTCAAACTGCCGCAGGTAGAATGATATTTGCAAAATTAAAATAATAAGTATAAATCTATGGCGAAAATTTTCACCATAGATTTTTTATCATTTTTTCCATTGAAGTTTCATTTAACTGTGAATAGTAACGACCCATAAACTTATTTCAACTTCTGAAATTCTGATTCTTGAAAAAAAGTTTAATAAATGCTATACTTATGTTCGTCAAGCGTAATTTTGTCTATTTGTAAATTGTCGGAGGTATTAATGAGTAAGATTGCATTAAATGAATTGCACAAAGAGATTTTATTTAATCTAACTAAAAAAGAATTACTAGATAGAATTAACATCTTAGAAGAGAAAATGCAAAGCCTTATTTTAAATAAAAATTTTATTGGTAAACTTTCAATTATGACGTTGAAAAAAAATATAACTTGTGAAGATGTAAAAGAATTATGTTTTGACATGTTGGTTTTGATATGTGATGATTTACCAGAAAATTGGTTAGAGTTTGTTTATAGTTATTTGCTGAATAAAAATTTTCCATATAAATTTACTAATGCTATAAATTATAAATATGATGCTGCTGTACTAGTTTTTCTTGAAATTTTAAGAATAGTAATTAAATATGCTGAAGAAAACTCAGAAAATAAAGAATATAATTTCAATTTGTTTATTTCCAAATCACAACAGTCTACAAATCAAGAATTCAATGACTTTAGAGAAATATATATTAAAACATACATGTACGAAATGATATTTATAAATGCATATCTTAAAAAATCTAACTTATTAGAATTTATCAAAGGGATATGGAAATTATCAGTAGATATTTCTAAAGATTTGGTGAAAGCAGGAATTAATTCAAACACAGAACTTGTTTCATATGCTGCTATAGGGCATTTTTTAGGCAAAATTTCATTAAATGAACTCGACAAAGCATCTCAAGACGTAGTTTTATATGAGACGAAATTTTGGTTTGAAAAAAACAAACTTATCCAGATAGGTAATATAGCACTGTTTGAAAGCATGCCAAATGCCTATATAGAAAATATTCCTGTTGAAAAACTAATATTAATGTATTCTAATTTGAGAATAGATATAAATGCTGAAGGGAAAATAAAATATAATAGTATAAATGAGATAATAGCAAAACTCTCCTTAACATTCTCGAAGAATGAAGAACAAATAAATTCATATGTTGAAAAAATTAAAAATTTTGAAAGTTATTTAAATGATAATGGTGTTAAAATAGATTTTTCGATAAAAAAATTGTTTTTTAATAAAAAAGAAGACGTATTTTTAATTGGAAATGAAATTGCAGATAGATTTAAATCAATTTCTGTTGAGAGTAATATAGAAATTATGAACAAAATTTGGAATAACGATACGTTTGAAAAATTGACAGAATTGAATGAAATGATTAAAGATAGAAACCATATGATTATTTTTTTAAAAATGATAGATGAATATAATTATTATCTACCAGAAAGAAAAAAACTAATCTTTTTAGATATATTATTTAATCTTATCGAACATGAAGATGGTGAAATAAGAAAAACGTCAGCAGAATTACTTGGAAAAAACACAGCTGATTTTGATAAAAATGCATTGATTTGCAGCGAAAATTTAAAGTCTGAATCTTCAACTCAAGAATTATGGGAGAAATATTTTAAGATAATGGTTTTTTCAAAACAGATGGAGAAAGAGTCATCTTTCCAGTCATATGATTTCGTTAAATCGTTTTTTAGAAATTTAGTGGAAAATGATAGTGATAAAATATCATTTTATCTTGATTTTTTAGTAAAACAATTCGAAAATTCTGATTTGAATAGAGATGTTATTAGTGTTTTACTAACTTCAATTTTAGGTGTAAGTTTAAAATACTATACAAAAAAGCAAATATCATTTTTATTTGAGCGTGTTTTTAATTACTTAAAAACTTCTGACGAATTGTTAATGCTAATCTCTTTAAATTACTTGGATTTTGTTTTAAAAAGAGAAGATATTGGCAAAGAATTAAAAATGACTATTTTTTCTAATCTTGAAAGTATTAATAGTTCCAAAAACTATAGTATTGATTACGTAAGATTTAAAATTTTAATGACGTTGAATCAAGAAGAAAAATTGAATGATGAATTTAAAAGGTTTATGAAGCTAAGAATCAAAAATATTTCTGATATTTTTTTGATTAATCTAAAATCTGCTACACATTGGATTGAAAAAAATATTAATATTGATTTTCTGTGTGATATAGTGTCAAATAATGAAAATCATGCCTTGCTGTTTCACGTTGCAGCGCATTTTAGCAATTTGATAAAGGTTAGTGAAAAAGAAGTAGTAAGAAAAAAAGCAGGCAAAGCACTTTTATCCATCATAGATAAATTAGCTTTGGATCAAAGAAATGAAATTTGTGTTGAACTTATTAAAGGCTTAGAAATAGAAGAGTATAGGTATTCGAAAAATATACCTAATTTTCTTGGCAAATTATTTTTATCACTACATCCGAAAGAGTTGGATGAAAGCATAGATGAAGTAGAAAGATTATTTTATAATTCAACGTATTCTACTAGTTTTTTAGCACTTAAAACTCTTTGTATAGTAGTAGAAAATTATTTTGTATATAGAAATATATTTGAAGAAAATGATAATAAAAATTCATCTAGATTAAAAAAGGTATTAGGTATTATTGTTAGTGGCTTAGTAGAAGAAGATGTGGAAATAAAGATAGACACATTATACCTAATTGGCAATCAAATTTTTAATAGTAATGTTTTAGATTATGATGAAAAATTTGAAATATTTAATATAATCGGAAAAAAATTATTGAGCTTGTATGATAGAAAAAATGATTCTGATATATGCTTTATAAATAGAGCGATTTCATTTAATCAAATTTATAAATTTTTGAATAATTACTATAAAATAAATAAGCAACTGAAAATGAGAAAATTAGCTAATGTAGCTTACTTTAATGACGTATTCAACTTGTTTTCAATAGAAGATGATTTTGCAGTGTCAAAAATTGTAGCGTTAGGGTACGAAGTTTTCATTGATATCGATGATTTTAATTGGAAAAAAGATGTACATTCTTATAATTTTAGAAAAAGAATTTGCGAAATATCTATTGCACAAAAATTTGATGTATATATATTTCCAACAAGTATTAAAGTTAACGTTGCTACAAAAAAAGGTCTAAAAAAATTAAACACTATTTTTAGTGATCAAAAAGTATCATTAGTTTCAAGTTTTGACTCTTACAATTATAATTCGATGTATAATGAAAAAAAGAATTTGATTTTTGAATTTAAACACATATTTCTCATGTCAAAGAATAATGAATTTTTAAGTAAAATTGAAACAGAAGAAATTAATAAAATAAAGCCTAAACTCAAAAATGGATACGAAGAAATTATATTGAATAAAACTAATTATGATGAACTAGGTGAAAGTAAACAAATTAATATTCAAATAGAAAGAGCTATAAAATACATCTCAAATTCAGGTGTTGTTAAAAATAAACTAAAAAATAAAATTAATGCAACTAAGAGAACATTCAAAATTGAGGTTTTAGAAAATTTCACAGACAATATAGTTCTTGATGTAGGCAGATATGTATTTTTACATACTGATTTATTCCAAACTATTGGAGAACAGATGAAAAACAAAAATATTAAAATTCTTGTAGCAAGAAAAAATGATGAATCGAATAAACTGCTTGGATTTGTTGCGTTTCATCATGTAAATGCTTCGTCAATGTTTAGAGAATTTAAAAATATTATGATTGCAAATTTTGTGCGTGAAAATACTTCGGGAAAAGTAATGATAATAGATGGAATATATGTTGTGCCATCAGCTAAGTCAGAAATTACTGAAAAAATAATTCTGACAGAAACACTAGTTCACTGTTTAAAGAATGATTTTACTTATGCGTTGTATTGCAATACTATAATTAAAGAAGAACGGGCAGAAACAGTTGAGTTAATAAAATCACATGGATTTGTTAAACTCGAGATTCAAGATTACTTTAGAGATATATATGCAGTTGACATGAAATTTCCAGTATGCTTGACATTGGATATACAAACTTATATTAAAGAAACATTTTCGAATAATGAAAAAACATCAAAACGGATAGAAAAATCAAGAAAAAAACTAATTTCTTCACTGATCGAATTATATCCTAATACATTGATTTTATCATTTGATGTTGAAATGTTGCAGCAGGCTGTTGTTGAAATGCTTTCAGAAGAAATGGAAAAATCTACTTATAATAAAAACAACGACTATTTATGCGTTCCTATGGGAAATGTTTTGGAAGGTAAAGTAGCAAATAATATTGCAACTAAACAGTTGCTAGTAGAAAGAGAGTATACATATGATACTCAAAAATTTGTAATAAAAGAATATCCGTTTGAAGCAAAACTTGAGGATCAGATAAAAACTTTATCCTCATTCGAAAAACGTATTGTATTAGTAGATGATGTAGTCAATAATTGTCATGAAATTTTAGGCATTGATGGATCATTAAAAAGAAATTCGATTGATGTTGTTAAAGTAATAGCTGGGATTTTATCAAGCAATGGAAAAGATATTTTAGAAATGCATGGATATGAAGTTGATAGTACATATTTTATTCCTAATTTGAAAATTTGGATAAGAGAAAGCACATTACATCCGTTTATAGGAGGATATAGCGTACAAACTAGTAGCGATTTAAAGCAACAATTAATTCCTTCAATAAATCATGTTTTGCCATATACAACACCTAACTTTGTCAATGGATGCTCAAATAGAGCTGCTTATAATTTATCTATGGTTTGCTTGGAAAATTCAAAAGAAATGTTTTTACACTTAGAAAGTGAATTTAAAAACATTTACGGGAAAGCACCATTGTTGAAAGATTTGGGAACTCTTGTTAAAATTCCAAGAGTACCATCAAAAGGTGATAACTTACATTATGATATGAAAAAAAAGATATCTTCATATATAGAGAATGATATAGAAAATCTTATCAGATGGGAAAAAACAATTAAATCTTAAGAATTGATAACTATTATTTAGAGGTGGCAAGTGAAAGAAGTATATAATGAATATTCAAAATATTTGAAAGAAAAATATGGAGAAAAAATTTATAAATTACCTATAAATCTACCAGGTACATGCCCAAATAGAGATGGAAGTTTAAGTGTTGGCGGATGTAGCTATTGTGGTGATTTAGGTACAGGATATGAGATGCTAGATAATATGATGCCTGTTCAAGAACAAATAGAAACAAATAAAGTTCATATTAAAACTAAATACAAGGCTAATAAATTTATTGCGTATTTTCAAAATTATACAAATACATATATGGAGCTTGAAGTTTTTAAACAATATATGTATCAGGCTGTTGGAGATGATATTGTTGAAATAGCAATATCAACTAGACCTGATTGCATTGGTGAAGATTACCTATCTTTTTTTAAAAAGTTTAGTATAGAGACAGGGATTAATATTTCAATCGAATTAGGTTTGCAAAGCGTTAATTACCATACACTTAAAATCATAAATAGAGGTCACGGGTTGAGTGAATTTATTGATAGTGTGTTAAGAATAAAAAAATATGGGTTTGAAATTTGTGTACACATGATTTTAAATATGCCATATGATAATATGGATGATGTAATAGAAGGAGCTAAGATTTTATCAGCATTAAATATTGACCAGATAAAGTTACACTCACTATATATTTGTGAAGGTTCGGTTATGTCAGAACAATTCAAAAAAGGTGAACTAGAGTTACTTTCATTAGATGACTATAAACAAAAAGTAATTAAGTTTTTAGAGTACACCAATGAAAATATAGCTATTCAACGTATTATTGGAAGAGCTCCTAAGAAAGATGCAATTTTCGTAAATTGGGGAGTTAGCTGGTGGAAAATTAGAGATGATATATTGGATGAAATGAGAAAAACAGGATCATATCAAGGTAAATATGCGAAATAAAAAAATTTTTTATTTTTGTTAAAAAATATGGTGCAAACATTTTCAAATTATGCTACAATAAATAATATACAAAATAATTGCAGCAGCAAAATAAACTTAGGAGAGTGAACTTTATGGTGAAGTTAATTTGTGGAGATAATGGATCGGGAAAAACTCGAAAAATGCTTGAAATGGCGAACAATGAAGTAGAAAACATTCAAGGCAAAATGGCATTTATAGAAGCTAGCAATAAACATATTTTTAAGTTAAATCATAAAATACGTTATGTTAACACTAAAGAGTATGGATTAATAAATGAAGACCAATTTCAAGGTTTTGTTTGTGGATTGCTTGCAACAGATTATGATTTAGAAAAAGTATACATAGATGGTTTATATAAAATTGCAGATGTAAAAACAGACGAAAGCGTTAAAATTTTAATAGAAAAATTAGAAGATCTAGCAAAAAAATTCGAAGTTGAATTTGTGATTAGCATTAACTATGAAAATGATAACATACCTGAGATGTTTAAAGATAAAATATTGAGCTAATTTTAGTGCATATGGTTAATAATAATGAAAACGGAATGTTTTAATTGACATTACCGTTTTTTTTATTGATATAATTACTATTTTCTGATAGTATGTTGGTATTATAATATTGTAAATAAGTTTGAAAGTGTGAAAAAATGGTCGATAATTTTGAAAATATGCTTAAATTTAAAAATAAAATTCAATTTCTTTTAGGTGAAGAAACTGATAAATTCTTTGAATCATTAGATACTGAGTTAAAAAAAGGTATTCGTTATAATCCGTTAAAAATAGATGAAAACACTTTTGTTGAAAAAATAGATTTCTTGTCAAATAAAATTGATTGGTGCAAAGAAGGCTTTTATCTTTCTAAAGATACACAAAAACCAGGTAAACATCCATATTATTTTGCAGGTTTATATTATTTACAAGAACCCAGTGCGATGATTCCGGTAGAAGTACTGGATGTTAAACCAGGAGATAGAGTTTTAGACATAAGTGCAGCACCAGGTGGAAAATCTACACAAATAGGAGCTAAATTGCAAGGCGAAGGATTTTTAGTATGCAATGACATTAGCCCTAAAAGAGCTATTGCACTTGAAAAAAATATATCATTGTTTGGAATTAAAAATACTATCGTATTTAACCAAAAACCTGAAGTTTTAAAAAATATTTTTCCTAATTTTTTTAATAAAGTTTTAGTGGATGCACCTTGCTCGGGAGAAGGATTGATTAAAAAGGATTTTAAAAATTATGAACCTGATAACCTAAAATATGTTAATATGCAAAAGGAAATTTTAAAATCTGTAGAAAGAATGGTGTCTGAAGGAGGCGAATTAGTTTACTCAACTTGTACGTTTTCTCAAGAAGAAAATGAAGGTGTTATAGATTGGTTTATTAATACATATAAGGATTTTGAGATTATTGAATTAAATATAGATTGCCTTAGTTGTGGGTTGCCAGAATCTGTAAATGGACATCATAGTTTAAAACTAACAGGAAGAGCGTGGCCACACAGATTAGAAGGAGAAGGGCATTTTATTGCGAAATTAAAGAGAAAACAAAAAACTACACCGAATCCTAGGTTTGAAAAATTTCAAATAAACTTTATAGGGAAAAATTACTTTATAGAGTTTGCAGATGAAATTGGCTTGGATAAAAATAATTATTCAAACATACATAGCGTCAATGATACATTATATCTTATACCTGACGATTTTGTTGATATTGGAAATTTAAAGTTTTTAAATTCAGGGCTTAAGTTAGGTGATATTAAAAACAACAAATTTTTCCCATCTCAGGAACTTGCGTTGTCTTTGACTGCTGAAGACGTAAACAGAAGTGTCATGTGTTCCAATGAAGACATTAATGTTGTTAAATATCTTAAAGGTGAAACTATAGAAATACAAGCTTCTAAAGGTTGGAATTTGTTTTGTGTCGATGGATTTGGACTCGGCTGGGGAAAAGGTGAGAACTCGGTTTTGAAAAATTATTATAAAAAACAATGGAGAATGTTATGATAAATAAAGAACTATCTGATGAAGAAATAAGAAAATTTTTCAAAAACAGGGATGATTTAATTATTGGTCATATGGAAGGAAAAATTGATAAAAAAAGTTTCTTGGAGTTAAACTATAAATACATACATGAAAACAAAATAAAACCATTTTTAACTATAGATAGTTTTGAAAAAGGTATGCACAACTATCAATATTTTAATGTAATGGCAAAATATAACAAAATGAAAGTTCAAGACGCAAAATTTGAACGGAAAAATAAAAACTTCTATTTTAATTATGAAAATGAAGTAAAACATTATTATCATGAGAAAGATATGACTACTTTCAGATTGCTAAGGTTTATATCTTATAAAAATGTTGATGCATATTATATTTCTATGGAATCAGAAGCTTTAGAAGGAAAACTATATGAAATTGTGCTGAAAGATTTTGAATTTGCAGTTTTACATTCACAATCAGAATGGTTGTTAGAAGTCTTAAGAAAAAATAAAGTATTTGATGAGAGAATAAGGAAATCAGTTATAGACTACTATGTTAACCAAAAATATTAGAAAGGCGATATATATATATATGAGTAAATTATTTGGAACAGATGGAGTTAGAGGAATAGCAAATGCTGATTTGACTGTAGAATTAGCATACAAATTAGGCAGAATTGGAGGATATTTTCTTACAAAAGGAAAAGATAGGCCAAAAATGGTAGTTGGAACTGACACGAGGATTTCGAAAGATATGCTTGATGGAGCATTATCAGCAGGATTGAATTCTGCTGGTATTGATGTTCTATATGTTGGAGTTGTTCCGACACCTGCTGTTGCTTTTTTAATCAAAGAACTAAAAGCTGATGGTGGAGTAATGATATCGGCATCACATAATCCAGTAGAATACAATGGAATTAAGTTTTTTAATGAAAATTCGTTTAAACTTACAGATGAGGTTGAAAATGCAATAGAAGAACACATCCTTAATAATATAGATATTGACGTAATAGCAGTAAAAGAGAGTATCGGAAAAAGAATAGATATAGAAAATCCATTGCAATTGTATAAAGAATTTTTAAAAACAACTATAAATACAGATTTTAGTGGCATGAGGATTGCTGTAGATTGTGGAAATGGCGCAGCATCAGAAATTGCACCTAAGTTATTAAAAGAATTAGGCGCAGAAGTTATAGTAATTCATAGTGAGCCTAATGGAATAAACATAAATGTCGGATGTGGATCCACAAAGCCGTCTGAAATTCAAAAGCTTGTGGTCGAGACAGGCGCCGACATCGGACTTTCTTTTGATGGCGATGCAGATAGATTGATAGCTTGTGATGAAAAAGGAAATATAGTAGATGGAGATCATATCTTAGCTATTTGTGGGTCATTTATGAAACAAAAGGGTGTGCTTAAAAATAGCGCAGTTGTTGGTACTGTTATGAGCAACATGGGTCTTGACTTAGCACTAAAAGACTTAAACATAGATCTGATCAAAACAAAAGTTGGCGATAGATATGTTTTAGAAGAAATGAGAAATAATGGTTACTCGCTTGGTGGCGAACAATCGGGGCATATAATATTTTTAGACCATAATACTACAGGTGATGGACTCTTGACAGGGATTCAGCTTTTGCAAGTTATGAAGTCGACCGACTCAAAGTTATCCTTATTATCGTCTGTAATGGTGGATATGCCACAAACGCTCATAAATGCCACGGTAGATGCAGATAAAAAAAATGACTACCTCAAAGATGAAGAAATAATATCTAAAATTGAAGAAATTGAAAAGCATTTTGCCGGAAAAGGAAGGGTTTTAATAAGACCATCTGGTACAGAACCACTTGTGAGAGTTATGATAGAAGGAAAAGATCAAACTGAAATAGAAGAGTATGCAAAAGAATTAGCTGACTTAATTGAAAGTAAATTAAAGTAGCAAAATGTAAAAATACGAATAAATTACATTATATTTATTGTTAATTTTACAAACAATATAATATAATGTAATTTTATCTCGGGAGATAAAGATGGATTTTTTTAACAATATTTCGACAGAAGAAATAATGAGAGTTGCTGAAATCGGAGGGCCAATAATAGGAATTCTTTTACCTATTATTGAAGCTTTTTTTCCTATTTTACCGCTCGTGTTTTTCGTAACTGTAAATGTCACTGTGTTTGGCTTTTTTTTAGGATATTTGTTTTCTTGGATTGGAAGTGTAATAGGTTCATTTCTATTGTTTTTTGTGCTGAAGAAAATCGGTGGCGAAAAAATGGAAAAAAAATTATCATCAAGCAGATACAAACAGATTCTTGAAAAGATCAAATCAAAAGATCTATCGCTATTGTTTTTTTTATATTGTTTTCCGTTTACACCATCTTTTTTAATAAGCGGAACAGCTGCTTTAGCGAATATAGAAGCAAAAATTTTTTTATTAGCATTGATTCCATCTAAATTTATAATGTTGATATCATTGGCACTGATAGGTGTAAATGTAAAGTCATTCTTTGAAAATCCGATAAAATCAATATTTTTAATATTGTTGATTTTAGCATTTAACTTTGCAATGAAAATTATGCTTGAAAAAAGTTCTTTTTTAAAAGATAAAAAAGAAAAACAATGAAAATAATTTTTTGAAACAAAACTCCACAGTTTGTACATATAATATTATATAGTATTATTTTTAGGTGGATTGCTAGGGGTATTTGTTTTTAATAATCAAGCAGATGAAAAGGCTTTAAATCAATACAAAATCTAGTTCAAAACAAAGAAATAAAATTATATTTAAATCGTTATTGACAATGAAAAATATTTGTGTTAATATATAAAAACTGTCGCCGACGCGATA
>CAYJLG010000011.1:0-69913 GCA_964371035.1 uncultured Clostridia bacterium
TTCCATATTTTATCATTTTTTCCTTTTAGCATCAAACATCGACTGTAAATAGTAAGTTTAATAAATTGTAATAATATGATTACAAAAAAACAAGAAGAGTGCACATTAGGGCTTACTCTTCTCACTTTTAATTATTATTTATTTTTTCTTTGCTTATCTTTTGGCACAACACAAGTGCCTGTCGCTCTGCATACCACTATCGGATTTTCGAGCACATCACATGCCGATTCGCTAATGTCTGTTCTTGGTACAATAACTTTTCTAGCTTCAAATGTCATCTTTCTTGAACTGTTGCCTGTAGAAGTGATTTCGCCAACGGCTTCGATATATTCACCTGCATAAACAGGTGCCAAAAATTCTACACTATCATAAGCGCAGAATAAACCTTCATCTCCGTCGTTGATTATCAACAATTCTGTTGCCACGTCGCCAAAAAGCTGTAACATCCTTGCACCATCTACTAAATTACCACCATAGTGAGCATCATGTGAGCTCATTCTTAACCTAATGACTGATTTCATTGCTCCTCCTTAATAAATTTTTGCCTACTAATATTTTAGCATATTTAAGGATGCAACGCAACAATCAAAAGTATACCGCTAACAATCTACACTCTACATCAATCTGTAAATGTATCTTTAAGTTTGTCAAAAAAACCCTTTTTTTCTTTTTCAGTATTTTCACCGCATTCTTCTGCGAAAAGTTCTAGCGCTTTTCTTTGTTTTTCATTAAGTTTTTTAGGCACTGAAATCAATATTTTAACGTATTGGTCACCTTTACCATGACCTCTTACATTCTTTATACCTCTGCCTTTTAACCTAAATACAGTACCAGGCTGTGTACCTTCCGGAACTTCATATTTTACTTTTCCTTCTAGTGTAGGTACTTCTATACTACCGCCTAAAGTCGCTTTTGCAAATGTTATAGGCATTTCACACCAAACATCGTCGCCATCTCTTTCGAAAATTTCGTGTTCTTTTACATTGATATATACATACAAATCTCCTGCTGGAGCTCCTTCATCGCCGTGATTACCTTCGCCTCTAAGTGGAATTACTGAATTTGTATCAACTCCTGCTGGTATATTAATCGTAATATTTCTTGATTTTTTCTCCTTACCTGAACCGCTACAATCATTACAAGGATTTTCTACTACTTGACCAGTTCCACGACAAGTATTACAAGGTTGTGTACTAGCAAATTGCCCAAATGGCGTTCTTTGTACTGTTCTTACTGTTCCAGAACCACCACAAGTTGAACAAGTTTTTTTAGAAGTGCCTTTTTTGGCTCCACTTCCACTACAAGTCTTACATTTTTCTACTCTGTTAACTTTTATTTCTTTCTTAGTTCCAAATGCAGCTTCTTCAAACGTAATGTCTAGTCTTATTTTCATATCAGATCCAGCTTTTGGTCCACTTCTTCTAGAGCTTCTTCCACCTCCGCCAAATACATCACCGAAAATGTCTCCAAAAATATCTTCAAACCCTCCGAAGCCGCCTCCGCCGCCATATCCTTGACTCTGATCAAATGCTGCGTGCCCAAATTTATCGTACTTTGCTTTTTTTTCTGGATTGCTTAGTATTTCATAAGCTTCATTGACTTCTTTAAATTTAGCCTCTGCTTCTTGATTGTCTGGATTTAAGTCAGGATGATATTGTTTTGCAAGTTTTCTAAAGGCCGATTTAATTTCTTTTTCATCAGCACCTTTGTTTATTCCTAACACTTCATAATAATCTCTTTTTGCCATGTTTTCACCACTTTCTAAATGTATGTTTGCTATTAGTAGCTAAACACACGCATAGGGGCGTCACAACAATGTGACAACCCCTTATGTTTATTATTCGTCTTTGTTATCATCTACTACTTCAAAATCTGCGTCTACAACATCATCTGGTCCGTTTTGCGCGTTCTGTCCACCCATGTCAGCTCCTTGTTCTGGTGCTTGTTGTGCATATAATTTTTGAGCCAATTTGTTAAATTCTTCTGTAAGATCAGCAGTTTTTTGTTTCATCTCTTCAGTGTTATTGCTCTCTATTGCTCTTTTTAATTCGTCAAGTTTTGCCTGAGCAGCAGCTTTTTCTGCATCATCTATCTTGCCTTCTAAGTCAGTCATAGTTTTTTCTGTCTGATAAACCATACTTTCTGCATTGTTTTTAACTTCGACTTCTTCTCTTTTCTTCTTGTCTTCTTCAGCAAATTGTTCAGCTTCTTTAACCTTTTTATCTATCTCATCAGCAGATAAGTTTGTAGAAGCTTGGATAGTAATTTTTTGTTCTTTTCCTGTACCTAAATCTTTAGCGCTAACATTTACTATTCCGTTTGCATCTATATCAAATGTAACTTCTATCTGTGGAATTCCTCTTGGTGCTGGAACTATACCCGAAAGTTGGAACCTTCCTAAGGAAATATTGTCTGCAACCATTTGTCTTTCACCTTGTACTACATGGATATCAACTGATGGTTGATTGTCAGCTGCAGTAGAGAAAACTTGGCTTTTCTTTGCTGGTATTCTTGTGTTTCTTTCGATTAACACTGTAGATACAGAACCTAGTGTTTCAATACCTAAAGATAATGGAGTTACGTCTACAAGTAAAATATCTGTACCGAATTCTCCTGCCAAAACTCCGCCCTGAATAGCTGCTCCGATAGCAACACACTCATCAGGGTTGATACCTTTGTGTGGATCTTTTCCTGTAATTCTCTTTACAGCTTCTTGCACTGCAGGTATTCTTGTAGAGCCACCTACTAACAATATCTTGTCTATATCACTTGCAGATAATTTAGCATCTGACATAGCTTTTTTGACTGGTTCAACTGTCATTTGTACCAATTTAGATGTAAGTTCATCAAACTTAGATCTAGGTAAATCAACATTTAAGTGTTTTGGTCCTTCAGCTGTAGCTGTAATAAACGGCAAGTTGATGTTTGTAGTCATAGCACTTGATAATTCTTTTTTAGCATTTTCAGCTGCTTCGTTTAACCTTTGAAGTGACATTTTGTCATTTCTTAAATCAACTCCTTCAGCTTTTTTAAACTCGTCTGCTAAGTAGTCTACTATTATTTTATCAAAATCGTCTCCGCCTAAGTGGTTGTTTCCGCTTGTAGCTTTAACTTCAAAAACTCCATCGCCAATTTCTAGTATAGATACGTCAAAAGTACCACCACCTAAGTCAAATACCATGATTGTATGTGCCGAAGTATCTTTGTCAACGCCATATGCAAGTGCTGCAGCTGTAGGCTCGTTTATAATTCTTCTTACGTTTAAGCCTGCGATTTTTCCTGCGTCTTTTGTCGCTTGTCTTTGGCTGTCTGAGAAATATGCTGGTACTGTAATAACAGCATCAGTAACTGTTTCTCCTAAATAACTTTCCGCATCCGTTTTTAATTTTTGAAGTATGAATGCTGAAATGTCCTGTGGTGTATATGCTTTTGAATCAATATTTACTTTGTGGTCTGTTCCCATATGTCTTTTGATTGAAGAAATAGTCTTGTCAGGGTTAGTAACAGCTTGTCTTTTTGCTGTTTCTCCTACAAGTCTCTCTCCGTCTTTTGTAAATGCAACTACAGAAGGAGTAGTTCTCTTACCTTCTATATTTGCTATAACTACTGCCTCTCCACCTTCCATAACTGAAACACAAGAGTTAGTTGTTCCTAAGTCAATTCCTATAATTTTACTCATTTTTTCCTCCTAAAATCTTTCTATATATAATATTATTTTTTTGCAATTTTAACCATGCTAGGTCTTATTACCTTTTCATTCACCATATATCCTTTTTGGAAAACCTCTACTACAGTATCTTCTTCTTTATCTTCTGTAACTTCAAATGCTATTCCTGAATGAATATTTGGGTCAAACTTTGTATCAAGAGCCTCTATTTCCTTTAAGCCTCTTTTTTGTAGTGCATTGTACAGTTGATCATAAATCATCTTTACACCATTTTTCAAATTTTTTACTTCTTCATTGTCAGAATTTTCTGCGCTTAGCGCTCTTTCTAAATTGTCTATGATAGGCAATACATCAGTTATTACATCTGTTACTGCGTTTCTGTATGTTGCAGTCTTTTCTTTATCAGTTCGCGCTTTATAGTTTAGAAAATCTGCCTGAAGTCTGAGCATCTTAGTATTTAAAGATTCTTCTTCTTGAGCTACTTCCTTAGCTGATGTTTCTTCATTATCTACAGTTGAATTTTCTTCTAAAATCACTTCTTCTTGATTTAATTCATCATTATTTTCAGATTTTTTCTTTTTTGCCATTTATATCCTCCTAATCTCCGTCGGAAAAATTTTTCTCTATAATTTCATTCATTAGTTCTGACATGGATTTGACTGTTCTTACTACACTTTCATAATCCATTCTTGTAGGACCAATTACTCCTATTTTTCCTATCGTCTTTCCATCAAATTTATATGTCGCTGTAATCAAACTACAATCTTCTAATTCTTTAAATTGATTTTCGCGTCCTATGCTTATATCTATATCATGTTTTCCTACATCCTGAACCAACCTAGCTACACTCTCTTTATTTGATAAAAAAGACATGAATTCTTTCGCTTTTACAGGATCACTGTATTCAGGGAAATCAAGTATATTTTCTACACCTTCTGAAAACATATTTATATCATCAAACGTAGCAATATGACTTATTAAATAAGGCATTAAATCTCTAATTGAGTCACTCACTACTTCTTTTATTTCAAATATATCATCAATGATGATTTTCTTAAGGTTTTCATTGAAGTCTTCTAGTTTATATCCGTTCAATCTATCTGTCAATATTGCAGATATTTTGTCCAACTGTTCATATGGTATAGGTTTTGTCAATCGAATTATGCCTTGTTTTATAACATTATTGTTTAATATTATAATCATCAAAACCTTGTTATACTCAACATGAACTAGTTGAATTCTAGTAACTACAGATTTTCTCATCTGCGGGGCAATGATAAACGAAGTATATTTTGTAAATTGAGACAACATCCTTACTGAGTTTTTTAGTATCATATCAATCTCATGCACTTCTTCTTCGATTATCTTTTTTATGTCTACCAAATCTACTTTTTTATCTTTTGAAGGTTTGAGGAATGATTTCCAAGTTTGATCTACATAATATCTATAAGCTTTATCTGTTGGAATTCTACCTGAAGAGGTGTAAGGTTGCACTAAAAAGCCCATCTCTTCTAAATCAGACATTTCATTTCTTATAGTTGCTGGACTGATTCCAAGTTTATATTTTTTAGATATCGTTCTTGAGCCTATTGCCTCACCGTTTTCTATGTAGCTAGCTATGATAGCCTTCAAAATACTAATTTTTCTGTCATTTAATGACATTTTATCACCTCTTTTGTTAGCACTCACATGCATTGAGTGCTAATCACTAAATAAAATATACTACTTAAAGGGAGTTTTGTCAATACTATAATTAAAAAATTTTTTTGAACTAAAAAACCGACTTTCTTGGTCAGTTTTTATCTGACTATGAAAATCGGCAATCTTTTTACTTTTTAGTTATTAGAATTAGTCCTCTTGTCTTAATTGAACTTCAAACATGTCACATTGCTTGAGAATACATTTATTGTCTATATTGTGAATACATGTCACAGATCCGCAGCCATTAAAATTGATTTTTGCAATAACCTCAGAAATATCTTTCACATTAATCATTTTTATATCCTCCTGTTTTTTTATTATGTCATAATTATACATTATTTTGTTTATTGTGTAAAGGTTTAAAATATCGTATATTATGCATTTCATTTAATTTTATGAAAAAGTTTTCCCATATTGCGAAATAAAATAATATGTGAAATATTTATGTCATTTTTTGCACTAAAATGAATAATATGAAATTTTACTTGCATTTTTTCACGAATTATATAATATGTAATTTTTACTTGCATTTTTATTGATTCTCTGTTAAAGTAATTTTACGATATTTTTTATAAAATATATGAAATAGTTAAAGGAGATTTGTTATGAGCAAGGAACTTGAATTTGATGACGAATTTGATGAAGATTACGATGGAGAATTTGACATAATTACTGTTACATTTGATAATGGAGAAGAGCGTGATTGTGCAATTATAGAAGTTTTTGAAGCTAACGATAAGGTTTATGCAGCTATAGTACCACATGATGAGCTTTTTGAAGAAGAGACAGAAGTTATGATTTATGAATTTGTTGAAAATGAAGATGGAGAATCTGAAATATTCTATATCGAATCTGATGAAGAATACCAAGCAGCATCTGCAGTATTTGATGAATTAATGCAATCTTACGAAGACGAAGAAGACGATGAAGAATAAAAATTAGAGGTGTTCCAACAGGTTCACCTCTTTTTTTATGTTTTAATAAAATTTTATCTATTTATGGTTACTATTCACAGTTAATTGAAATTTCAAAGGAAAAAACAATAAAATCTGTCGCCGAGTACTCCAATTGGGAAGTTGTATGGCTCACTATTTATAACTTATTTTAAACCAATTTTTTTGTAAGCTCTAACACTCTACCTTTTAGCTGTTCAGAAGCTGTTTTTTCAGTCAACGCTACAGAAATAATATCCGCCAATTCTATTATTTCATCTTTTCCCATACCTTTAGTAGTCACTGCTGGCGTTCCTATTCTTAATCCACTAGTAACAAACGGTGATTGTGTATCAAATGGTATAGTATTTTTATTTGTTGTAATATTTATTTCATCAAGTAGTTTTTCAGCATCTTTTCCTGTTATGTCTTTATTTCTTAAATCTAACAACATTAAATGATTGTCAGTTCCGCCCGAAACAAGTCTAAATCCTTTGTCGATTAACGCATTTGACAATATCTGTGCATTTTCTATTACTCTTCCTTGATATTCTTTAAAACTTGGCTGTAATGCCTCTTTGAAACAAACAGCTTTTGCTGCAATGACATGCTCTAGCGGTCCGCCTTGAGTTCCTGGAAAAATCGCTTTATCAACTTTTGCTGCATACTCTTCTTTTGAAAATATAGCTCCTCCTCTAGGGCCTCTTAAAGTTTTATGCGTAGTTGTAGTCACAAAATCTGCATATGGCATAGGGTTTGAATGATATCCTGTCGCAACCAACCCTGCAATATGCGCCATATCGACCATAAAATATGCTCCTACTTCATCTGCTATCTCTCTAAACAATTTAAAATCTATAGCTCTTGGATATGCACTTGCACCAGCTACTATCATCTTAGGTTTTTCTAATTTAGCTATTTTTCTTACTTCATCATAATCGATAGTCTCTGTTTCCTTGTTTACGCCATAAAATTTCACATCGAAATATTTGCCAGACATATTCACAGGAGATCCGTGTGTCAAGTGACCGCCATGAGATAAATCCATACCTAATATCTTGTCACCAGGCATTAAAACAGAAAAATATACTCCGAAATTTGCGTTTGAACCTGAATGAGGCTGAACATTTGCATGCTCGGCATTAAAAAGTTGCTTTGCTCTATCAATTGCTAGATTTTCTACTTTGTCTACAAATTCACATCCGCCATAATATCTCTTTCCCGGATATCCCTCTGCATATTTGTTTGTCAAATGACTTCCCATCGCTTGCATCACTGCTTCCGAAACAAAATTTTCCGAAGCAATAAGTTCTATATTAGCATTTTGTCTTTCTTTTTCTTCCATCATTGCTGAATATAATTCAGTGTCAAAGTTTTTAATTAAATTTAATTCCATACTGACCTCCAATAAATTATTAAATATATTTACGTGGCAATCTAGTCGATAATGTCGATGCTACTTCATACGATATAGTGTTTCTCATAGTAGCTACATCGTCTATTGTCAACGCACCATCGGATCCATCACCATAAACTATTGCAACGTCTCCTATTTGTGGATTTTCAACTTCTGATAAATCAACCATAATTTGATCCATGCAAATTCTTCCAAGTTGAGGGCATTTTACACCTTTAACCATAACATAAAAATTGTTGGATAGATTTCTAGAAAATCCATCTGCATATCCAAAAGGTAACGTGCCTATAATAGTTTCTTTGTTTGTTATATATTTATGTCCGTAGCTAATTCCGGTATCTGCTTCAACAGTTTTAACATTAGCTAGTTGTGCTTTTAGAGTAATACAAAAATCAACATCTATATTTTGTCTGTCCACTTCGTCTGAAGGATAAGATCCTAATAATATGATTCCAGGTCTTACCATATTAAAGTAATATTCTGGCAAATCTACTATTGTAGCACTATTTGCTGCATGTTTTATAGCAATATCTAGTCCTCTTTCTACGAGCAATTCGTTAAAATCTATAAATAATTTTGCCTGATTGTGAGTAGCTGTTTTATCTTTTTCATCAGCTCTTGCAAAATGCGTAAATATACCTTCTATGTAAATGTTTTTTAGATCAGATATTTTTTTGACTATGTCTGCGTTTTCTTTTGTAGGCAAAAAACCTAATCTGTTCATTCCTGTTTCTATTTTGATGTGTATTTTTGCTGTCAAATTTAAATTATTAGCTATTTTGTCTAATTTTTGTGCTTGTTCGAGAGTAAACAAGGTTAGAGTGATATCATTATTAATAGCATCTTCGAAGTATGAATCAGGTGTATATCCCATAACGAGCAGAGGCATATTAGTTTCTGAACCTATCTCTTTTCTAAGTTCTAGAGCCTCTGTTATTACAGCAACAGATAGCATATCGACTCCATTTTTTATGTACAATTTAGATAGTTCTACTGCTCCCATCCCGTAGCTGTTTGCCTTTACTACAGCGCAAACTTTAGTGTTTTCATTTGCTATTTTAGCTCTTTTCCTAACATTTTCAAAGTTTTTTATAGCTTTTTGTGTATCTATTTCTACCCAAGCAGCTCTTATTTTTTCTTGCATTTTACATTTCTCCTCATATATTTGCAAATTAAACATCTTATGATTTATATGTTTTTGGTCACTGTTCAAACTAAGTGGTTAGACACGAATCCTGTGAAATAAAAATTTACAAAGCATACATAAAGATACTTAAAAATTGAACAAAACTACCTAACAGTACAAAAACATGAAATACATTATGCATATATTTTTTCTTTTTTCCAATACCATATAGCACAGCTCCTATAGTGTATAAGATGCCTCCTATAAGCAAAAGGCTAAAACCTGCTACTCCTATAGCTTCTATAACTGTCTTATACACTGGTATAATAGCCCAGCCCATAATAATATATGCAGTCATCGAAAAAATTGCGTATTTTTTAAGATCTATAGCTGTAAGCGAAGCAGCAAAAATAGTTAAGCCCCATTCTAATATAAAAATCGACCAAGCGATTACTGGGTTGACTAACCTTATCGCACTTAAAAGTATAGGTGTATATGATCCTGCAATTAGTATATAAATTGTACAATGATCTAATACTTGAAAAACTTTTTTTGCTGTACCATTTTTTAATCCATGATAAATGCTTGAAAATGTGTAAAGCAATATCATAGATGCCCCATAAATAATTGATCCTACCACACCATAAATATCATGGCCTAATGCCGCTTTTATTGTACACATCAACAGTGCAACTATTCCTATTGCACCACCTACTATGTGAGATGTCATATTAAAAATTTCTTCACCCTTTGTGTAATTCGGTAATTTTCTGTCCGATAGTTTTGTTCTCATTATTCCTCCATTTGCGTTAATTTATTGTTAGCTGTATCTTACCATATTCACTCTAAATTTTCAATCATTAATAATCTGATTAATTATTTTCAATATCGATGTAAACTGTAACTCCAATCTATGTAAGACTTCCAGATTTTATTGTTTTTTCCTTTCAATATCAGATATCGACTGTGAATATCAACAATAAATAACTATAATAGCAATATCCCGCTTTCTTTGCATGCTAAAATTGTTTCATCATCCCAAAGTGAAGATTGAACTTCTCCTATATGAGCCTTTTGCAGTAACAACATACATAATCTTGATTGGCCTATACCACCACCCATAGTAAGAGGAAGCTTGTTTTCTAAAAGCATTTTATGAAATGGAAACTTCATTCTATCTTCACATCCAGATATTTTTAGTTGTTCTCTTAGCGAATTTGAATCAACTCTTATCCCCATGCTACTTATTTCAAGCGCAATACCTAATGTTTCATGCCAAAATATTAGATCTCCGTTTAATTGCCAATCATCGTAATCAGGCGCTCTACCATCATGTTTTTCACCGCTATTAAGTTTACATCCTATTCTTTTTATAAATACTGTTTTATGCTCTTTAGCGATAGCCTCTTCACGTTCTTTAGAGGTGAAACTAGGGTATTTATCTTCTAGCTCTTGCGAATCTATAAAATAAACATCTCTGCATAATTCTGTTTTTAATTCTGTAAATTGCCATTTTATTTCATCTAGCGTTCCACATATTGCACTCACAATCCTTTTGACTGTATCTTCAAGGTATAAATTGTTTCTTTTTGACGTGTCAATGACTTTTTCCCAGTCCCACTGATCAACATAAATCGAGTGAATGTTGTCTAGTTCTTCATCTCTTCTAATCGCATTCATATCTGTAATTAAGCCTTTGCCAACAAAGAAATCATATCGATGTAAAGCAAATCTTTTCCATTTTGCAAGTGAGTGAACTATTTCACCAACTCCACTATTAGCTGGAATATCAAAAGAAACTGGTCTCTCAATTCCATTCAGATTATCATTTAGACCTGTTGATGGATCTACAAACAAAGGCGCTGTCACTCTTTGCAAATTTAACGCTGAAGATAGTTTTACTTCGAAAATCCTTTTTATCATGCCAATAGCTTTTTGCGTCTCATACAATCCTAAATCGGATTTATATTCTGGCGGAATTATTTTTTTCATACTGATTACTCCCATCTCAAAATTTAAGTTATCACAGTCACTATCGCGACAGATTTTATTGTTTTTTCCTCAAGATGTAGCTATTTAACTGTGAAAAGTAACAATAAATTGATGCTTTTGTCCTGATTAAATGTTTGTTTTTATAATTATTACACAAATTGAATGTTATGTCAATTAAAAAAGGTGGTATTTTGTTGAGTTTCCAAAGATAAGCTCTTAAGCTATCTTTTAAAAAACAAAATACCACCTTTGATTTCTCTAATTTAAATTTAAAAAATTATTTACTAGCAACATTTCCTGAGACAGCAACATTTTTAAGTCTTTTTTCAAATAAATCTCTGACAACAGGTACACATAATATTGCAATAGTCATCAACCCTTCAACTCCTATATAAGTAAGGTTGTAATACAAAGCCCACGTCAATCCGCTAAATCCTTCAGGTGCCCACTCGCTAAAGAAAATTACTCCAGAAGCTACATTTACTAGATATCTACCTGTTATCGCTAATAAATATCCACTAAAAATTCCAAATTTTTTGTCTCTTAAAAGCCCACCTATTCCTAATGCACCAAATGCCAACGGATAATCCAACAACATTTGTACAGGATGAATAACGTATGGATTTAGTAATAAATCTAATAATCCAAAAGCTATACCCGCAAGAATACCTTGTTTTGTTCCAAATAAATAACTAACTAAGAAAATTGTAAACATACTAAATGGCGTAATTGAACCGCCTGCTGGCATTTTATATAATGTTATTTGATTAAGCACAAATGCCAACCCTATCAATAATGCAGCTTTAACCATAACTCCAGTATCAGCTTTTTTTGAGTTGCCTATTTTCGCAATCAAAACTAATACTAATGCTATTGTTGCCACTACTGTAACTTGACCCGAAATTGAATCAAAAAAAACTTGTAAATTTTCACCCATAAAAAAATCCTCCTTACATTTTTTGCATAAAGAGAACTCGTACGCTTCCTTTCGTCGGTACTAACCGAATCAAGTTATAAGGGTAAACTCTCAGCCAAAACGGCTCCCCTAGCAAAATATGTTTTTTATTTAATTTGTAATGTCATGACTTCGTTAATATTACCTCATGATTTATAAAAAGTCAATAATTTTTTTATTTATTTTACACTTCTTTTTACTGTTACGTTACTATTTACAGTCGATGTTTGATGCTAAAAGGAAAAAATGATAAAATATGGAAGCCTTATGGAGATTGGATTAAGTTGTGTGATAGTTTTATAAGCGTTTTAGTCATCTTTGGCTTAGCCCCAAAAATATACTGCGTTATGACTTTGCGAATAAAACTAACTCATGCCCTAACCCCATTTTCTAAATGAAAATGGCGGTAGGTCACATGCATGGAGAACCAAATCTTTGTGAGTTTAACGAGCAAAAAGATTTGATGTTCTCTTCTGCGCTATACAACTTCCCAATTGGAGTGCCAGCGACAGATTTTATTATTTTTTCCTTTGGGGTACATATGTTAACTGTGAATAGTAACATTTTACTTTTTGTAGATATTTGTGGTATTATTATATAAATTGATGAAAATAGATTTGGTTAAGAAATCTTAAAGTTATTCATAATAATATAATCTCATTAAAGAAACATATAAAATAAAAAATGAAGGAAAAATATAATGTCATACATAACTTTTGAAAATGTAAGTAAATCTTTTAGAAAAGAAACTGTACTAGATAATGTTAGTTTCAATCTTGAGAAAGGTAAGATTTATGGATTTATAGGTAGAAATGGATCAGGTAAAACAGTTATTTTTAAGCTGATATCAAGCCTTCTAATACCTAGTTCTGGAAAAATTAGTTTTAATGGGCAAAATCTAACAGACACTAAAAAATTTATACCTTCCATAGGGGTTTTGATAGAAACTCCTGGTTTTGTGCCTCATTATTCAGGTCTAAAAAACTTAAAGATATTAAATGATTTAAGCAATGTAAGAGTAAATACTGCGCAAATAAAAAAGAGCATGGAATTTGTAGGACTTGATCCAAACAATAAAAAACCTGTTCGAACTTATTCGTTAGGTATGACTCAAAAATTAGGAATAGCACAAGCTATAATGAATACTCCCGATCTACTAATTTTAGATGAACCAATGAATGGACTAGACGATGAAGGCGTATTGAAGATGAGAAAGTTTTTTGCATCTTTAAGAGACGAAAAAAATGTTACTATCCTTCTAGCTTCTCACAACAAAGAAGATATAGAAATTTTGTGTGACGACTTGTTTTTAGTGAGTAATGGAAAAGTATCAAGAAAGGTAGATGAAATATCATGAGGTTCGTGATCTCAGATTTAAAAAGAGGCTTTACAGAAAGAAATTTTGTGCTTTCTGTTTTTGCAGGTCTGTTTTGCATTGCATTATCAGCTTTAGTAGTGATTCAAGCTGGACAGGATTCTGCTTTTGATTTGTTTAAATCTACGCATGGCTTGTTATTGCCTATAGTTGCACCACTGCTGGCAGCTTTTCCTTACAGCAATATGACGATGATTGAAAAACAAAGTAAATATAAATTGTTGATGGATTTTAGACAAAATGATGAATCCATGATTATAAAGAGATTTTTCACAAATGGAATTATTAGCGGTTTTGCTGTTTTGATACCAAGTGCTGTTTTGTTTGTTTTATGCTTGTTTATGGGATTAGACGAATCTATCAGTGAAATTGTAAGTGTTTTGCTCCTTAACTTTTTATTTGGAGCCGCTTTTGGATCTTTGTCTTATAGTCTAACTTTTTATACTGACAAAAGATATATACCTACAATCGCTCCTCAGGTAATTTATCTTTTATTGATTTATTCATTTCCTCATTTAGGACTTGAACAGTTTTATCCACCACTTAGTTTTTCGCCGTGGATCTTATCGTCTGTATTTGAAGTTGCAAATATTTTGATATTTTTGTTTGCGTTAGTTTTTTCATCATTTTTATTTGTTCTGCTTTCTTTGTTTATCAAAAAAGCTAAAGAGCACACGTTTTTGGAGGTGAACTGATTTGAGAAAAATATTATACAATATCTCCGAAAATTTTAATGTTTTTAGATGGAGTATAACTATTGTTACAATGTGTTTTGTAGCTATAGTTGGAATTTATAAGTATGTTGATTTATCGGATAATGCATCTATTACTTTTTCATCATTAGAAACTACTTATCTTTTGTTGAGTGATTTTATAAATATATCCTTTATCTACCTGCCACTCTATTTATTTTTAATTTGTGGAATAGGTTTGAGTAGTAGCTTCGGACATGTTGAAATACTAAAATACAAGAGCCGTTCACATTGGTATTTTAGCAAGTTTACAACATTACTATTTTACACATTCATGTTTTTTGTATGCCTTTTTTCGATAAATTTCTTTGTTTGTAGTGGAGCATTTGTTTTTACAGAAACATGGAGCACTGATTTTGTACGTATGCAAGTTTCTAATGGTCAGTTGGTCGATAACTTTACAAATAGCCCAATAGTAACAATAATTATGCTGTTTTCAAGTATGTTTTTCATGTATTTGTTGGCAGGTATTATTAGTTTAATAATCTCTATCACTACAGGTAAAGAGTCAGTAGCTTTAATACTGTCTGTCATGATAGGTATGGCCACTAGTTTAATTTTTTCTTCTATCATTTTTATTCAACATGATGTGGTGACATCTATTTTGGAAATAGTAATATTTGTTGTCTTGATAATTGTTTTATTCCTGATTGGTAAATTTGTTTCGACAAACAGAGATTTTGCAGAAGATAAGGGAGGAAAATTCGAGGTATGATAAAGAACATTTTAAAAATAACTTTTTTAAGTATTTTATTAGTCATAAGCTTAAGAATTTCTACCTCTGTAGTTAATGACTATTTGATAGAAGTTGAAGCTAGAGAAAAAACTTTGGCTGATTTAGTTATCAGGCAGCAGATGCAAGAAGAACTAGAAGAAGCTCAAGCTAAAATTGATGAAGCAATAGAAAAAGAAGATATAGTAATCCATACAGAGGATGTGACTATTAAGCCTCCTGTCGTAGAAGAAACCCAAGAAGTAGAAGATGTTTTAGATACTGATGTTGTAGTCGATACAGAAACTACTACAAATAGCGCTATCACGTCTGACGGTGCTACTGATAACGACTCTCAAGAAGCGACTGAAGGATCAGAAAATTTAGACGACCAAAACCCACTTGTAGATGAAGCACTTTCAATGATAGAAGGTGTAGATGGTTTAGATCAAATAAGTGATGATACTATTACTGAAGTCACAAGATTTTTGATAGAAAATTACTTTTTAGATGGCTACTATTATGCTGAAATTGAAACAGATCCTGTTTTGAAACAAAGAAAAGAATTAGCAAGAGACATGGAAGAATATGCTATTCTAAGCTTATATGACGCGCTAGGCTTGTTAGATGTGTTAGAAACTTTTGATATTACTAAAGTAGAAGAAATAGCTACTACAATAGATTCTCTACACTTAGAATTTTTAGATAAATTCTCTGAAGTTGCAGTAAATGGTGAAGAATTTGCAACGATTTATAATATAGTAGACGAATACTTTATAACACTATCATCAGCTATGCAAGAAGTACATACTATAGTTGCTGATATAAATGAATCATCAAATCCGTTTTTAGCTCTTACTTTTGCGTTGAGTTCAATAGAAGAAGATTTGATGCCTAAGTTTACAGAAATACTTAATAAGGCTTTCGATTTGAAAGACATAACTAATGTAATCTTTTTAGAAGGCACTGGTGAATCTGTACCTTTAACCAAGGAAGATATCCTAGTAATAATCGAAGAGTTGCAAAGTTCTATTTTTTCCACTCAAGCAGAATAGCACATTTGTCAAGCAAAGACAAATGTATCAATTTTAAATGATGTTCCATAAAACGAATAAGAAGATTTGGGAGGTGCTATGAAAAAGAAACATATTATGAAGATACAATTGATTTGTTTGCCTTTAGCTATTTATGTAGCGGTTATGATAATATTTCTAAATGTAGGATTTTTAGATTTTGAAGTGCTAAAATCTGACCATTTTATAATCGTAGTGCTCTATGTGATCGCAATATTGTTAAATCATAAAATCATAGGACTTGGACTTTTAGCTTCGTCTATTTTAGGTACATTTAGCGAATTCAACATATCTCAAAATGAAGCTATCGATGCTTTTGACTGGAATATAAAAGGCACAGTTTTAATGTTTGGTACTATTTTTTCTCTGCTGGCTGAAGTATATTTTAAATCAAATAAAGCATCAAGAAAAGTTTATAGCACCAAAAAAACTACAGATAGACATAAAAAATCATCTGGCGGCTCTAATTCGAAAAAATATTGAACTAAAAATTATCATATATCATAGCAACCTATTAAAAAATTTCATATGTTTATTTAGGTTTTCAGCTAGTTCATCAGTAAGCATGTTTGGCTTGATTCTCCATTTCCAATTACAACCTAACGTTGATGGGATATTCATTCTGGCAGAATTATCAAGACCTAAAATATCTTGCATTTGAATTATTGTTATCATCGAATTGCTTGCCCAAAGTTTTTTCATAGCAGTCAAGTGGTATTCTTCATCTTTTTTGAGATTTAGAAACTTGGCTGCTCTATTTATTTTTTGTTCAGATGCATTTTCTATCCAACCCATGAAAGTATCATTGTCATGAGTTCCAATGTATGCTATTGAATTATGTGGATAATTATCTGGAAGATATCCGCCTCCATCATCACTATCAAATGCAAAAAGAAGAACTTTCATTCCCGGGAATTTAGTTTCTTTTAACAATTTATGCACGGGTTCAGTCAAATATCCTAAATCTTCAGCTATAATATTTTTCTTTCCTATTTTCTCTTCAACTTTTATGAAAAAATCTATCCCTGGTCCTGTTTTCCATATTCCATCTTTAGCGTTTTTAGCACCAAAAGGTATGGAATAATAAGAATCAAAACCTCTAAAATGGTCTATTCGCAACACATCATAAATCTCACATTGGAATTCTATCCTTTTTATCCACCATTCGTATCCTGTTTCTCTCATTTTTTCCCATCTAAAGAGTGGATTTCCCCATAGTTGGCCATCTGCTGAAAACGCGTCTGGTGGGCATCCTGCAACATTTATTGGATCTAAATTTTCTGAAAGTTCGAAGATTTCAGCGTTTGACCATACATCTACACTATCGCTCGCTACATATATTGGTAGATCTCCAATGATTTTAATTCCTTTTTTATTAGCATAATTTTTCAAGTTTTTCCACTGATCAAAAAATAGAAACTGTGTGAATTTGTAAAACTCTACAATTTCTTTTAATTTTGGTGTTATATCACTAAGCGACGCTCTATCTCTAAAACGCAACTTTTCTTCCCACTCATACCAAGATTTTCCACCATAATTTTCTTTAATGGCCATAAATAACGCGTATTCATCAAGCCAAAACTTATTTTCATCATAAAAATCAATGATAGAATCATCTATTATGCATCTTGAAAATGCTATCTTTAAGATATCAAACCTCTCGCTATAGATTCTGCCAAAATCGACTTCTTCATTATTGATATTGTAGTTTAGATGTGTATACTCTTCTTTTTTTAAATATCCTTTATCACATAATTCGTCTAAATCTATTAGATAAGGATTGCCTGCAAACGTTGAAAATGACTGATATGGAGAATCTCCATACCCTGTAGGACATACTGGAAGTATCTGCCAATAGCTCTGACCTGATTTTTCCAAAAAATCAACAAACTTTCTTGCTTTTTCTCCCATCGTTCCTATACCATAATCCGAATCTAACGATGTTATATGCATTAAAATTCCGCTCTTTTTGTTCATAATAACTCCTATTTTAGCATTTATATTAATTTTACCACAAAAGATAGTAAATATAAAGATGTTTCTTAACAACGTATTTTATATTGTGAAAGATATTACTAGTTCACAACTTAATGACGATAAATCAAGAGATAATTTTGATTAATATTGAAAAATTTTAATATAGACGAAGGCACCTCTATTCGCAGTCAAATTATGATGATATCGATATTTCAATATTGATTTTTTTGTATAAGCCTACGTTTATCTTTACTTTTTATTTACATTGAAATATAATATATATCAACTAGATTAATTACTATTAGTTGAATTTTGTATTATAATAACTTAACTAGAAAAGGAGGGATTATTATTTATTACAATTTAGCAGCAGAATACTCCGCTTTTTGGATTACAGGACTTGCGATGATAAGTATCTTCGCAGAGCGAAGTGTAATTTTCAAACGATATAAAGGCTTAAAATGGATGTATTTATTCACATTTTTATCAATTTTCATTACTATCGGAAGCATAACAACAGCAGAATACTTTACAGAATATCCAATTTGGATTGTAAGAGTACTAAAAGCATTATATTTTTTAATGAGCCCCATACTTGCACCTTTATATGTATTTTATAGTATATCAATAATAAATAATGACTATACATTTAAGCAACTTGTAAAACAAAATATTTGGACAGCATTACCATATGCTATTTATATTGTGTTTATTTGTTTAAATCCATTACATAAGCTGATATTTGAAATTTCTCCTACAGAAGGATATATAAGAGGTCTACTCTATCACATAACATACTATATTGCATTTATTTATTTTGCATTACTTATTTGTTATGCTATAAAAAATAGGAAAACACCACAAAAGAAAGTACTTGCAATTATTTGTATCAATTTCTT
The DNA here is from genome assembly GCA_964371035.1 of uncultured Clostridia bacterium. Lineage (GTDB taxonomy): Bacteria > Bacillota > Clostridia > Tissierellales > Sedimentibacteraceae > UBA1535. Next base: position 18,579 of record CAYJLG010000011.1, read on the forward strand.
TTTATCAACTTGTATTTTTACAATGCAAATATTTATTCCACCTTTACAGCTATCAGGGATTGCGTGTACATCTGGGTTATTAATTGTTCATTTTTACATAATAAGTGTATCAAAATCAATGGATCAGTTGACAGAACTTAAAAACAGACATACGCTAACTCTTCATCTTGACGATTTATGTCATAGTAATAAAACTTTTTATTTAGCTGTATTTAGCATTCGCAATTTTAAGGGAATAAATGAACGATTTGGACTAGAAATAGGTGATAATTTGCTAAGAGAAATGGCATTTAGACTTCGAATGTTACTGCCTTCAAAGTATCTGTATAGATATAGTGGAGATGAATTTGCTCTTATTAACACGAATATAGAAACTGAAGAATTTAATCATCAATTAAAATATGTGTTAACTAATATTTCTAAGCCTTTTGAAGTTATGCAAAATCCAATTTCGCTTGATATAGCTTATGCAAGAGTAGATTTCCCAGAATTTGGCACTACTACAAAAGAACTTATTCCTGCAATGGATTATTCTTTATATGAAGTTAAAAAGATTAATAGTGAAACAAATTTTTATTACGATATAACTATTTGTGATAAAATGAAACGCAGAAACTATATTATCGAAAAAATTAAGCACGCTATTGAAAATGATGGTTTTGAAGCACATTACCAAGCTATCTACAGCTCTGAACATAAAGCATTCACAATGGCAGAAGCACTTATTCGTTTTAAAGAATCTGATGACGCTTTTGTTTCACCAGGTGAATTTATACCAATAGCAGAAGAAATTGGACTTGTTTCAAAAATTACATTTATAGTCTTGCATAAAGTTTGCAAAGATTTTTCAGAACTTGTTGCAAAATATGGGAATAAATTCACATTAAAATCTATTTCAATCAATTTCCCATATGTTAATTTTATACAAAAATATACTGTTGCTGAAGTTATTGAAATTCTCAAAATATATGGACTTTCGCATGATAAAATTAAAATTGAACTTACTGAGCGTACATTAATTTCAGATACAAATACTACACGCAATGTAATGCAAGAATTTATAGAGAATGGCTTTGTGCTTGAACTCGACGATTTTGGAGTAGAATATTCAAATTTGAGTTTATTATTCAATATTCCTGTTCAAATCATCAAGTTTGACCGTAGCCTTGTTATGGCGGCAGTAACAGATAAAACAAATAAAAAATTCTTTGAACAGCTTGTTACAGCAATAAAAACAGCTGGGTACCAAGTCATTATGGAAGGTGTAGAAACCGAGGAGCTACTTAAATATTTAATTAACTACTGTGAAAGTGATTATATTCAAGGTTATGTTTTCTCAAAACCATTACCATTAAATCAATTTGATGAATTTCTGCAGTCAAACGATAATTTGAAACTAATTGATGATAAAAAATAGATATGAAAGTAACTCTTTATTCTATTTAAGAGGTGTAAAATGAGAAATATTAAGATAATATTAGAATACGATGGTACAAAATATAAAGGTTGGCAAAAATTAAGCGATAATGAGTTCACGATACAAGGCAAGCTTGAAACTACACTATCTAGAATTTGTGAAGAGGAAATTTCTGTTATCGGATGTAGTAGGACAGATGCAGGCGTACATGCTCTTAATTATGTGGCTAATTTTCATACAAAAAGCACTGTTTCAACAGAAAAAATTATGCACGATTTGAACAAATATTTATCTGGGGATATAGTGATTAAATCAGCAAAAGATTGTAGTGAAAGATTTCACGCAAGATATAATGCATTATCAAAAACATATAGATATGTAATTAACAATTCAACTCAAAGTGCATTTTCAAGGAAATACGAATTATATATTATAGATAAGTTAGATGTTGAAAAAATGATACAAGCCTCCAAATATCTAATAGGTACTCACGATTTTCAAAGTTTTACCACATTAAAAAGCAAGAAAAAATCCACAGTAAAAACTATCCACTCTATCGACATTTTTGTAGAAAATTCAAATATAATTATTGAAGTTAAAGGAAACTCATTTTTGTGGAATATGGTGAGAATTATTTGTGGCACACTAATAGAAGTCGGCAAAGGCACTATTTTAGTTGAAAACATTGATGTGATACTAAAAGAATGCAAGCGCCAAGAAGCAGGTCCAAATGCAGCAGCACAAGGATTATTTTTAAAAGAAGTAGAATATTAAATTTCTTTTAATCTTGTTATATTTGATTATGTATGATAAAATCAATTACATAAAAAACATAATGTTTAATCGAATTTTATTTATTACACATTATATTAATGTTTAGGAGGATTCTTTATGGGCGGTTTTTTTGGAGTTGCATCAAAAAAGTCTTGTACTTTTGATTTGTTTTTCGGAGTAGACTATCATTCTCATCTCGGAACTAAAAGAGGTGGTATGGCAGTTGTTGGTAGCAATGGATTTTCAAGATCTATACACAATATCGAAAACACACCTTTTAGGACTAAATTTGAAAAAGATTTAAATAATTTAGAAGGAAATATAGGTATTGGCTGTATTTCTGACAATGAACCTCAACCACTTCTTATCTCTTCTCACTTAGGAAGTTTTGCCATTACTACTGTGGGTAAAATCAATAACGAAGATGCGCTTATGAAATTGATTTTTAGTGACGGACGAACTCACTTTCAAGAAATGAGTTCTGGCAAAATTAATGCTACAGAAATTGTTGCATCTCTAATTACTAGAAAATCATCTATCTTAGAAGGTATTAAATATGCACAAGAACTAATCGATGGTTCAATGTCGATGCTTTTACTTGTCAAAGACGGAATTTATGCAGCTAGAGATAAATTAGGACGTATACCTATAGTGGTTGGCGAAAAAGAAGATGCATATTGCGTATCTTTTGAAAATTTTGCATACATGAACTTAGGTTATACCGATAAAAAAGAACTTGGACCGGGAGAAGTCTGCTATATAACTCCTGAATCATGTGAAACTCTATTACAACCTAGCGACAAGATGAAAATTTGTTCCTTTTTATGGGTTTATTATGGATATCCAACTGCTAGTTACGAAGGTGTAAGTGTAGAGGAAATGAGATACAAGTGTGGCGCTATGCTGGCAAAAAGAGATTCTGCTACTCCAGATTTAGTTGCTGGAGTTCCCGATTCAGGTATCGCTCATGCTATAGGTTACGCTAATGAATCTGGCTACCCTTTTGCAAGACCTTTTATTAAATATACTCCTACATGGCCACGTTCTTTTATGCCGACTCACCAAAGCCAAAGAAATCTTATAGCAAAAATGAAATTGATTCCTATAGAAGCACTTATTAAAAATAAAAAGCTATTGCTAATTGATGATTCGATAGTGAGAGGCACTCAATTGGGTGAAACAACAGACTTTTTATATAGAAGTGGAGCAAAAGAAGTACATATAAGACCAGCATGTCCTCCTCTTTTGTTTGGTTGTAAATATCTAAACTTCTCAAGATCTAACTCTGTTTTTGAATTGATTACAAGAAGAATAATCAAAGAAAGAGAAGGAGATGACGTAAGTCTTGATTTACTCTACGACTACGCTGATCCAGACAGTTCTAATTATAAAGCTATGATTGAGGAAATAAGAAAGAAACTTAACTTTACTAGCCTTCAATTTCATAGATTAGACGATTTAATTGAATCAATAGGTGTTGATCCATGCAAGTTATGCACTTATTGTTGGAACGGTAAAGAATAAAAACTAAACCTCCAATAAACATTGTTTTTCAATGTTTATTGGAGGTTTTTCGTTCAAACGTCAAACTCAATATGTTCTATATAAATGTAACTAGTTCTTCAACTGTTTTTTTAGCAGGTCCTGGTTTTGTGTCGCCTTCTATCGGATAACCTACAGCTATTATAGCAGCTACTTTTTCTCCTTCTGGTACAGATATAGTTTCTGCTAGTTTTTCTTCATCAAATATACCTAGAATTACACATCCTAAACCATTAGCATGCGCAGCTAAACTAAAAGTCTGAGAAGCAATACCCGCATCAAACATTTCCCACGCATCTCCTTTAGACGTAGAAAAACTTCCATCAGGCTCAAATCCACTCACATTTTTAACATAAGTCACAACGACAAGTGCGCTACACTCTTTAATTCTTTTTGAATTAAACTCAAAACCCATCACACAATTGTTTGCGATTTCTTCCTTTATTTCAGGAGTTTTAACAACGTGATATCTTGTGATTTGAGTGTTTTTCCAAGATGGAGAGCATCTTGCCAGTTCTATCACTTCTTTTATATCTTCTTGCGTAACTTCTTTATCCGAATATTTACGGACACTTTTTCTTCCTTTAATACAATCTTGTATAAGCATCTTTTTTTGCATATGCACATAAGAATCACATATGCTTTCCTCCTTAAATTATTTGAAAATTTTGGTATTTAATGTATTTTATCCTTCAGCACCCGAAGTTATGTTTACTGTTTTAGTGTTTTGATCCCATTCAACAGTAAATCCTAAATTTTCTGCTAAAAAACGTACCGGAAGCATCGTACTTCCATTTATGATTTGTGGAGGTATTTGCATATACACATCCGACATTAATCCGTATGTTATATTCGTATTTACTTTTGCAATATTATTACCTATATACATTTGAATCTGCAACTTATCATCAAGTAATGGATCATAAATATCTACACGTTGCTCACTATTGTTCCAAACTACAGTCTTGCCCAAACTTTCAACTATTGCACGCACAGGCGCTAAAGTCGTTCCATTTTGAACTACAGGAGGAACAGGAGGATTTAATACTACTCCATTTACCTTCAAAGTGATTGGTTTTTCTGCAAGAGCTTTTGCTGCAGCTTCTGCTTCTTTTGCTGCTCTCTCTGCAGCTTCTTTTTGTTGTTGAATTTGTAGTTCTATCGCCGCTTTCATAGTTGAATCCAGATTTGAATTTATCTGTGAAATTGATAATCCGCTTACTATTCCCTCTATGATTATATCCTGAACTACATCACCATCTCCATCAGGTATCGTAATAACATTTGTAGTTTTTGTACCTGTCATAGCAAAATCAAATGTTTCTTGGTCATATAGATAATTATTTCTATCTTCATCGCTTGAAACTGATGCTAAATATTTGAAATCTTCATTAGGAATAACTCTAGCAACATATACACCACGTCCAAGTGTAAGGTTCATCGCTGTAGCACCTAACAATTGTCCATAGTTAGTGTAATAAAATGGATCTACGCTTGGAGATTCATACAGTTTAGCATCATAGTAACCTACAAGTTCTGTACCGCTCACTGATGTATGTTTTCTAATTTCAATCATCAAATTTTCAGGTACATCTACTTTTTCTCTTTCCTGATCACTATAATCCATGTGCCCTTTACCAGTAAACCCTGTTGTAAAAATCAAATCTTGTATTGTTGCTGAATCTTCTACTAAGAATAGAGCTCTATATTCTTCTTTTTCATAATAATTGTTTCCAATATCTCCTCTAAAATTATCATCATATCCACTATCATAAATGACATTGTTTGAAGTGTACACTATTTCATCAAATTTTATAAGATCTTTTTCCGCTTCTAAACGAGCTTCTTCTTCAGCTTTTTGTCTTAATATTTCATTTTGTTCGTCTATAGTACGATATGTAACTTCGCCTGAAGTTTCACCTAAAATTTGCATTTTCATATCAGATTTTTCTACACTTGAATCTGTTAATATCCCGAAAAAGTAATATCCAGGATCTAATTCTATATCTACTTCAAACTCTAACTCTGTTCCGCCTTCGTATTCAGTGTCACTATCAGGACTTGAATTCGAATTCATATCAAACCATTCAAACGAACCGCCTTCATCGCTTTCTTTGTAAATGTGGAAAGAATTATACTTGTAAAAATATTCTGTAAGTTCAGTATAGTAACGAATTTCAGAAATATAAGTAGTTTCGTCAAGATAAATAGGAACACCTAGAGGCTCACCATCATAAGAATATATTGATTCGATCACTTGGCTTTTGTCACTAGGCATGTTTATGTAAGCATCTCTTATATTGCTAAAAATTACATCTTCTGTGTTAAACATGTTACCTGTATCAGGCACGTATGAATCTTCTGCTATAGCTTCTGCATCTTTAAATGCTTCGACACTGCTCTGTGATATCAAGTCTGCACCTTCGCCTAAAATTACCACATGCGCCTCTCTAGGGTTAAAAGTTGCTGATAGACCAGTGTCTATTACCGAAAAATAAAATAGATACTCGCCTGGCTCTAACTCGATTTTAAGATTGAAAGTATACATTCTCCTACCGTCTACTTTATCTATCAAAAGTGGATCCATAGTTTCTGTAGCATAGTATGGTGTTTCAGAATCTTCAACTATACCTACTATCTGCAAAGTTGGTGAAAAAAATAAAGTATCTGGTCCAAACAGTTGTAATTCAGTAATATACGCATCTTTGTCCTCTACTTCTAATGCTATAGCATAATTCGAAGTGTCTCCTGCTTTTTCAAACGCTTCATGGCCTTCTAGAGTTGTATTTACTAGTGCACCTTCAACATTGCTATAAAGTACTTCTTCCTCTACTCCGAAAGCAAAACTCGGCATAATAGCATTAACAATCAAAGTAAATGCTATAAAAACTGCAAGGTTTCTTTTAAAATTATTTTTCATAGATTTCTCCTCTCCATTACTGCTTGATTTTATGTTGTTTCAGTAATAATTAAGTATATCAATTTATTGATTGGGTGTCAATCTCAACTTAATACAAATTAATAATTATTCAATTTGCAGATGTTAATATTAACAGTTAAATGAAACTTCACACAACTTATCCAATCTCATATTTCATTATTTTTTCCTTTTAACATCAGGTATCGACTGTGAATAGTAACTTTTGAGAATTGTCTAAAATTTATTTTTTAATTACCTATTGACAAATATTCATAAAAATTGTATATTTTTTCTATTGGTTAGCATATGCTAATTTAAATTCATTTTAGAAGGGTTGGTGCATGCACAATTTTAAATTTATACTTGTGCAAAAATTTTGGAATAAATATTATTTGCGATGCATTAACCATTGAAAACACCCCAGATGCAGACGGTGAACAGCTTTGTATAGATTACGGAAAATCTATACAATAAAGTATGTTTGACGATTAAAATCAGATTCAATTTTGAAATTAAATAATAAAACTAAAAAAGAAAAGAGGAAAAATTATGTCAATGATTGGTAAGGAAATCTCAGAATTTAAGGTGCAAAGTTACTTAGGAAATACTTTTAAAGAAGTTTGCAAAAAAGATGTTTTAGGAAAATGGAGTGTGTTTTTCTTTTATCCAGCTGATTTTACTTTTGTTTGCCCTACAGAACTTGAAGATTTAGCTAATAAATACGAAGAGTTCAAAGCTATAAACTGTGAAATTTATTCGGTATCCTGTGACACGCATTTTGTTCATAAAGCATGGCATGACGCTTCTGAAACGATAAAGAAAATCCAATATCCTATGTTGGCAGATCCTACGGGCGCATTGGCACGTGATTTTGACGTTATGATTGAAGCAGCGGGTCTAGCCGAAAGAGGAACCTTTATAGTCAACCTCGAAGGCAAGATAGTTGCTTATGAAGTTCTTGCAGGCAATGTAGGAAGAAATGCAGATGAATTGTTCCGTAGAGTTCAAGCTTTGCAGTTTGTTTCTGAACACGGAGATGAAGTTTGCCCCGCTAAATGGCAACCGGGTGCCAAGACATTGAAACCAAGCTTAGATTTAGTTGGAATGTTATAAAATAATACAGGAAAGATGGTTAAATAATATGTCAAAATTTGATAATGACTTTTATGATGCCATAATCATAGGAGGAGGGCCTGCAGGGCTCTCCTCTGCGATATATATGGCGCGTGCAAAATATAAGACCTTAGTATTAGAAAAAAATAAATTTGGAGGCCAAATAACAATAACTTCTGAAGTCGTGAATTATCCTGGAGTTTATCATACAAGTGGAGAAGGACTAACTAAAGAAATGCAAAGACAAGCTATGAGTTTCGGAGCCGAATTTTTACTCGCAGATGTCAAGAATTTCTCTCAAGAAGCAGATATGTTTACAGTAAAAACAGACAAAGGTGAATTCAAAACTCTTGGAATCATCATAGCGAGCGGAGCATCTCCTCGTATGGTTGGATTTAAGGGTGAAAATGATTTTAAAGGCAGAGGTGTTGCTTATTGTGCAACTTGTGACGGAGAATTCTTTTCGGGAAGAGATATCTATGTAGTTGGAAGCGGGTTTGCCGCTTGCGAAGAATCTTTGTTTTTAACAAGATTTGCAAAGAAAATATATATGCTGATCATAGGTGATGACTTTACTTGTACAGGTAGTGTAGTCGAAGAAGTCAAATCACATGAAAAAATTGAGCTTTTTTATAATACTTCTGTAAAAGAAGTTTATGGTGAAAACTTTGTGAAAGGCATAATTTTAGATAAATCGGGCGAAGAGTTAAATTTCTCTGAAGAAGAAGGAATAGGTGTATTCGTATTTGCAGGATATTCGCCTGCGAGCGGAAATTTTGCTGACATGATAGATTTAAATCCTCAAAAATATATCATAACAGATGAAAATAAAAAGACAACAGTAGACGGCGTGTATGCAGCAGGTGATATATGTATCAAAAATTTGCGACAAGTTGTCACAGCGGTATCAGATGGTGCTACAGCAGCTACATCACTAGAAAAATATGTTGCAACACAATATGAAAAATTAAATATCCCTAAAAGAGAATACAAAGCACCTCAAAGAAAAGAAGAACATGCAGTCAAAACAGAAGATGACGGCTCTTTTATATCTGCAGATATAAAAGAGCAATTAGATCCTCTGTTTGCTCGATTTGAATCAAGCATTACACTTAAATATAAACTTGATGACAGAGATGTTTCTAATGAAGTTCAAGGGTTTATGAACGAATTTTCATCTTTAAGTGAAAAGGTAAAATGCGTGAAAGATGATGCGCTTAAAACGAAGGCTTTACCAAGTATATCGCTATATAATGATAAAGATTTATATACAGGAGTGTCTTTTCATGGAGTTCCTGGAGGACATGAATTCAACTCATTTGTGATAGGGCTTTACAATGCGGCTGGCCCGGGACAAAAAATATCAGATGATGATTTGAATAAAATCAAGGCTATAAACAAAACAATTCATATCGATGTAGCTGTAACATTATCTTGTACGAATTGTCCTGATCTTGTCATGGCCGTAGAGCGCATTGCACTTGAAAATGATAAAATAACTCTTGATATATACGATTTATCACAATTTGAAGAGTTAAAGTCAAAGCATAACATAATGAGTGTTCCTTGTATGATACTAAATGATACTCATATACATTTTGGCAAAAAAAATATATCAGAAGTTATAGAAATTCTCGAAAAAATTTAATTACACAGGCAATAAAATTATTGCTAGATATTAGCATCAGCCTATGCTTAGTATTTGTATTTTGTCATAAAAATACCGACTTCCTTATGTTAGTTTTTAAATCTAACTTTTGGAGGTCGGTACATCATAGCCTTCTTTTTTAACTCATCCTGCCACTTTTTAAAGCATAAGTTTTATCTGCAAGCTTCACTGTCGAAGCTCTATGTGATACTAAAATTATCGTCTTGTCGCCCTTATAATCTCTGAGTGATTTTAATATCATACCTTCATTGAGACTATCTAAATTGCTCGTCGGCTCGTCTAAGAGCATAAAATCCGAATCATGCAAAAATGCTCTTGCAAGGCCTATACGCTGTCTTTCTCCTCCTGACAAACTCTCTCCTAACTCCGCCACTTTTGTGTCATAGCCATCATGTAAAGTCATTATAAAATCATGGATAGATGCTTTTTTTGCGGCTTCTTTTATCTCTTCCTCAGACGCATCTGATTTTGCAATTAAAATATTTTCTCTTATTGTGCCTTGAAATAAATCTGTATCTTGAGTCATGAAACTCTCTATTTTTCTGAGATGTGATGTGTTTATATCATTTACACTCACATTCGAAATCTCTATTTTTCCTTGTTTTGCATTCCAAAATCTCATCAAGAGTTTTAGAAGTGTAGATTTACCCGAACCACTTTTACCTATAACTGCAATCAGTTCGCCTTTTTCAAAATCCATCGTCACATCTTGAAGTATCTGTTCTTCTTTGTATGCAAAATTTAAACTTTCTATCTTTGCTCCTTTGAATTCAGGAGTTTTGCCATCCGTGATATCTTCTGTCTCAGGTTCTTCTTCAAGTAAAGATAAGATTCTCTCCCCCGAAGCAAGAGTTGCACTTAAAGTTGCAGATAGATTCGAAAGAGCTAATACCGGTCCAAACGAAGCTGACAACATGACTGTAGTAATAAGTGTTGTAGAAAAATCTGTGCCTAAAAACATATTTACTCCTAACATCACTAAAGTCAACACACTCACTGATAGAGCAGACAGCGCGAAGCCCATGCCTTCGTGCTCTTTTACTTTATGTTGTAGTGCATTTATTTCTTTAGTTTTTTCTTCTATTTCAGCTGCTCTTTTTTCATCTGTCCCAAACTGCAAACTTTCGTTTATTCCTCTTAGACTCTCTAAGAAAAAACTGTTTAAATCCCCCAATTTATTTCTAACTTCCATCCCTTGTGTACTGCTCATTTTAGACAATGAAATAGGCAATATAAAACCTATCATGAGATATGATATCGCAGCACATATACCTAATACTGGGTTGAAAAGACTTATCAATATAGACATAATCAAAGACATCGTAAATCCGATACAAACAGGTGCAATAGTATGTGCATAAAACACTTCTAAAAGTTCTATGTCACCTGTTATCAGTGTTATCAAATCTCCTCTGCCTTTGCCGTCCAATTTTGCAGGTGCAAGTCTTCTAAGAGCAGAAAATACTTTGTCTCTGATTGTAGCAAGTAGCTTGAAAGCTATATAATGTCCACAGGCTTGCTCCGCATATCTAAGTATACCTCTTAATACTGCACATAATAACAATATGACCGAAAGAGCCGCAATACTTAACCCTAATACAGATTCACCCATTGTAGTCAAAATCATTTCTGCGCCTAAAACAGTAATAGCAGTTGCCGCTAAAAACCCTAATACTCCAAAGGTGATACACATCAGCATGATATGAGCCATAGGCTTTACCATGCCTATTAAACTAAGCATAATCACAATTCCACTTCTTCTATTTGCAGTTGGATTGATTTTTTTTATATCTTCGAACTTGTTTTTATCATAAACCATATCGGCCAATTTTTCGCTTTTCTCTATCATGCAACAATCCCTTCTAACTCTTTCTGTTTTACGTATAGAGTGCTATATCCTCTATCTAACTTCAAAAGTTCTTCATGTGTGCCTCTTTCTTCAATCCTACCCTTATTTATGAATAGTATTTCATCAGAATCAATCACATTTTTAAGTCTGTGCGTTATCATAATTACTGTATGAGACTGCTTCAATTTTAAAATAACTTCTAAAATCATATTTTCACTATCCGTATCTATGTTGCTTGTTGCCTCGTCAAAAATATATAGCGGACTGTTTTTTAGCAAGGCTCTTGCTAAAGCTAATCTCTGTCTTTGACCTCCCGAAAGATTCGAACCTCTTTCGTTAAGTTTCATATCAAGACCACCGTTATCTCTTATAAATTCATAAAGATTTACTTTTTTCAAAACTTCTTCCATTTGTTTATCGCTCGCATTTTCATCTCCCAGTTTCAATGTTTCGCGTATGTTTCCTTTAAAAATATAACTTCCAAGGGATACTGTCGTCACAATTTCATTTATATTAGATATATCTTTTAGCTCTGCTTTTCCTAACAAAACATTACCTGTATATGAATTGATATTTTTATTTAGAATTTTTGCCAATGTAGATTTCCCCGAACCATTTTCACCTACTACAGATACAAAACTACCTCTTTTAATACCTGCATTTATATCAAACAGCACCTGTTTTTCTCCATAAGAAAAATTTAATTCAGCTATGTTTATATCCGCATCTTGTGCAATTTTGTCATTAGATTTAACTTCTAAATCAAACAATCGAAACATTCTCTCACTTGCGGCAATGCCATTCATCGCAATATGAAAAAAGCTTCCGAGAGTTCGCATAGACAAAAAAAACTCAGCTGCAAGAAGTATCATAAAAATAGCCTCAGGTACAGATATATTTCCGTTTACCAACTCATTTACACAAAGTATAGTTCCTATTGCTGTTCCTCCATATGCCACTATATCCATTACCGTGATAGAATTTAATTGCATTATCAAGACGCGCATAGTTATTTTTCTGAAATTTTCTGCCTCTTTATTCATCTGTACATGCTTCTTTTCATCTGCTGAGTATACTTTAAGAGTAGTCAAACCCTGCAAATTTTCTAAAAATGTATCACCTAAATCAGTATATTTGCCCCAATATTTGCCGAGAAGATTTTTAGCTATCTTCTGTACAGCAACTATAGAAACTGGTATCAACGGAACACAAACAAACAGTGCAATTGCAGTCTTTAATGACAGTGGTGCATAAATTAAAAATAAAGTCATAGGAGCTAATAGCGCATAATACAATTGTGGCAAATAATTTGCAAAATACAGTTCCAGCTGTTCTACACCTTCTGTTGCTAACTGAGTGACTTCTGATGTCTTAAAATTTTCAGAATATCCACTTCCCAAGTTTCTTAACTTAGCATAGATTTTTTCTCTTAGTATTAATTTTACGTTAGATGCAATAATATGTGAGATTTCTGAAGTTCGCTTTATAATGTAAAATCTAATGATTACAGCTACTATAGCTATTGAAAAATAGATTAACATATTAGTTTTTTCACCTTGTTTCAACACTTCTCCAAGCAACATTGCAAGACATACATAAAACATAATCCCAAAAATTAGAGATATCCAATTAAATAAGGTCTTTTTCATCATCATTTTTTTTATGTCTGGTACAGCCTCTATCAATCTCTTGTTAGGCATCATGTTCATCACCTTCTTTCTATTATTGCATAAATCTTAATACAATAGACCCGTTCATGCGTTTTGCATTTTTCAAAACAAAATCCTCATCACTTAAATTTCTATATTTTTTAAATAGAAGATCCATTATCCATATTTTTTGTTTTAATAAAAAAGATAAATGCTATTACATGTATAAACCAGATCGTTCCTATTACAATAAGACCAATAACCGTGTTTCTCATGAAATATGCAGCAATAGCAAAAAGTATCGTGACTGTTGTCATAATTCTTATCTTAGCCACTTTTTGCATCCCTTCTTTTTTAACAAATGACTCTAAATTATCCTTATATATTTTCGTACCCTTAAACCAATTATTTAATTTGTCTGATGATTTTGCAAAACAAGCAGCTGACACGAGAAGAAATGGTGTGGTCGGTATCATTGACAATACCACTCCTATAGCCCCAAGTCCTAATGCAATAAACCCTAAAATCATAAATATTACTTTCACATCATCATACCTCATTTCTTCCTATAATATCAAAAAAATTATTGCATCATCATTTACCTGCGCTTGGATTTTTCGAGTTATCATTAGCTAACTTTGTCGTAAAAAAATACTCACATCAGGTTTTAGAGTTTGTAGGTATACATTCATAACAACAAGGTGAATTTTATTTTATAAAAAATATGCATCTTTTTTCATGTTTTAAAGTTTAATACAGTTCTTGTGGCTTGTCAATAAATTTTTTTATACTACAAGTTCAGGAATTTAAAATTATCTTTTGTTCGTTCTAATTTCTTTTGGATTTTTTTGCAATCTAAAAAAAATCATTTTAAAAATTTTGCATATATTTTAAATTTATAAATTTTTTTCTAATTACATTTTAATATTTTATCACCTGCAAAAAAAGACAGGCAAAAACTTCAACTTAAAAAGCCAAAATATTTGTTGCCTGTCTTTTGTTAAAAGCTATTAATGCTACTTAAAAAACTCACTTAAAACATCTTCGATCATTTTTTTATTATCAGGATATTTGTCTGATAGTTTAGCAAATATTTCTTCATAAGTGATTTCTGGCTGAAATTCAAAAATATATTCTACTGATTTTCGCATGCCTAACGCAAGAGTTTCTTCACGGCCTTCTTCGCGACCGATAGCTTTATTTAATTCATCAATATTTATCTGCTCTAATTGCTGTGTTGTATATCTTATCAAAACATTCCCCTCTCCTTATTTAAATTTTATGCTTAGTTTCATTTGTTTTTCCCTGATTACATCATACCAATTTTTATGCATAAATGCAAGAAATTTTTGATTTCCTGCGGGCAGAGTAGAACCCCGCATCTACTTTGGGAACGGTTAAGACCAGTCCCTACGAATTCAGAAAGTCACTCCCTAAAAATAAATCGATCTTATACCTTAATTTTATGACATTAAATATGAATAGAATCGTTGAGACTAATATTAAGTGTAATTAATATTTAATTTTGTTTTTATAAAAAATTTTTTGTTTGACCTTTTCTTCTTGTATGATGTAAAATGCTTATAAATAAAATTTAAAGAAAGTTGGTATAGTTTATGCACACTAATACGGTTAAGCAGACTGATGACAGTTATCTTCACCCTATTTATATGCTGCAACTACATACTCAAACTGCTACTGCTCCTGATTTAATAAAAATGCTTGAAGTCAATACATCTACTGCATATACGATTCTCGGGCGTCTTGAAAAATCAGGTCATATCAAACTTAAAAAAGGTAGTAGAAATAGGCAAGCTTCTATTGTATTGACTGAAAAAGGTATCGAAATAGCTGAAAAATTGTTCAAAAAACATCAGATGATCCATAAATGGCTGATACAATTGGGGGTAGAAGAAGAGGAGCGAGCGAAGAGGCTTGTTTTTTGGAGCATGGTTTTAACGAAAAGATAATGAGTGTTATTTCTATACATGTCAATTCTGCAAAGGGTATTTTAAATCTTGAGACAGCCTATCCCGAAAAGATGAAAATGATGGCTGCAAAAATGAATATGCCGAAGACATTAAAAGAATTTGGTGTTGACGAAGCTGAATTTTTAGAAAAATTATCGTTTATTGCTGAAGGTGCAGTGGCTGATCCGTGTACTGGTACAAATCCAAGACCAATAGATGCCAAGACGATGGAAGCTTTATTCAAGGCAACTTACTATGGAGAAGACGTTAATTTCTAAATTCTGATTTGAGATATAATAAATTAGATTTGATAAACTAAATAGTTTTCTTAGTATAATCAAAGAGCTGCATCATGATAATTTTATGATACAGCTCTTTTTTATGCCACTTTTAGAGTAGCAACATAAATTTTGTTAGTTAAAAGTCACTTAAAAGTAAAATGTTTTACCATAATGCCACTTAAAAATTTTTAGGATAGTTTTTATAATTAAATTTGCATTCTTTTTCGTATTCGCGTAATTCTTGTTCTTTTAACTTTGACGTAAGGTCAGGCAAGTTAAAATCTAAATCTTCTGTTTTCACAAGTTTTACAGGCACAAACTGCTTATTCGACAAAAGTGCAGCAACTAATTTATGATGCCCGTTTACAACATAATAGTAATTGTTATGTATCACGATCTCGATCTTATCTGTCAAATAGCTTTCATCATCTACTAATTTATTCACTATGTCCATATCCAAGTTTTTTATACTCTTAGTCGGATACAAAGATTTTGGAGACAGTAAAATTTTCAGTTCTTCTTTGTCGTTGATGTTTTGAAATATAACTTCTGCGATATATTCGGGAGTGCTCCATGTAGTATCTATAACAAAATTATAATTATTGTAATCAAAGTTGTCCACATAATAAATCTCTTTGAATCTTTTGTTTTCAATAGCCGCTCTTCTTAACAGTTCCGTTTCAGCTTCTTCTTCATTTTTGTACACTTCTTCTGAGCCTCTGTTTGACGCTATGACCCTCTTTGCGGCTTCTGCTGGGTTTATCACAGTAAATATATCAAAAGAATCTTCAACGAAGTGCCAAGCCATCCTTGAGTCAAAAATGATGTTGCGATGTGTGTTTTCTTTAGATATTTTTACAGTCTCCTTATCAATCAAATCATCGTATTCTGGATTTGTAAACATCAATTGATTTAATTCTAAAGTGGATATATTCATTTCATTTGCTATTTTTCGTTGAATGCTGCCTGTTGAAAAAATTTCGTACTCATATTTTTCTGATAATAATTTACAAATCGTCGATTTTCCGCTCCCAAGGTTCCCTGCGATAGTTAAATACATTATACTTCTCCTTTGTAATTAAAACTTCGAATTTTGGATTATTAAATCACATTATACTTTATTTGATATGAGTTTTCAACTATGAAATTTAAAATAATTGCCCTTGAATCGGGAGAAGCAGAGCCCCTACATTTTCAAAATTCATAATTCATTGAATTTGACTATTAATAGTGACTGCAAACTTAAAGCTGTCTTGGCACATTTCACTTAGCCCCTTTTTAGCTTCCCAATTCAGCAATTTTTTGGCATGATCTGTTTTTGCGTAACAAGTTGCGATATCGCCTTCTCTTCTCGGAGCTATAATATAAGGTATCTTAGTGCCCGATGCTTTTTCAAAGGCTTTTAACACTTCTAACACAGAATATCCTCTTCCTGTTCCCAAGTTTACTACTATAGTATTTTCGCCTAAGGATTTTTCAAAGTTGTTGAGCTCGTTAAAATCTTTAGGTTGATTTTTACCATCCAAAAAAATCTTTTCGATCGCCGCAATATGTCCGAGTGCTAAATCTACAACATGTATATAGTCCCTTACTCCTGTACCGTCAACAGTATCGTAATCATCACCGAAAATATTTAATTTTTCTAATTTGCCGTTTGCCACTTGCATGATATAAGGCATAAGATTGTTAGGTATATCATTTGGATCTTCACCTATCAAACCACTTTCATGGGCTCCTATCGGGTTGAAATATCTTAAAATCGCTACTTTAAAATCCTCATTTGCTTTAGCTATGTCAATCAAAATTCTTTCGTTGCAAACTTTCGTGTATCCATAAGGATTGATGGCCGATGTCTCCATATCTTCTGTGAAGGGTGCGGGATTGTTCATTCCGTATACAGTCGCCGACGATGAGAAAACTATTTTTTTACACCCCGCATTTAGCATTGTTTTTAGCACATTAACGGTACCTGTGACATTAGTCTCGTAATATAAAAGAGGTTTTTTGACGGATTCTCCCACAGCTTTTAATGCAGCGAAGTGAATTACTCCGTCAATTTCATTTTCCGAAAATACTGAGCTCAAAAAATCAAGGTCGAGTATGTCGCCTCTATAAAATTTAGGTCTTTTTTTCGTTATAGTCTCAATTTTATCTAAAACAGAAATCTTGGAGTTAGATAGATTGTCTATTACAACTACTTCATAATTTTTATTTAAAAGTTCTACCACAGTGTGGCTTCCGATATATCCAAGCCCTCCTGTAACTAAAATATTGCGCATATTTACCTCTTTTCATTTGCTAAAACAACGTAATTTTTCACGCTTTGTTTTGTCTGCACAATTTATTTGTAAATATATTTTATTATATTTTATAAAATTTTTCAACTGCATTTTTTTTAGTAAGCAGGATTCCCGAGCTTACAGCAGATAGTGGAGCAACACTTACGAGTCCAAAGCTTCCAATTATAGTATCCAATATCTCTGCTGATATGTATTTATAATTCAATATGTTGTCAATAGGTGTGCCCTGAGCCATAAAAACCATGAGCAACGAAACATATCCTCCCGAATATGCCAAAAGTAAAGTAGTAGTCATGGTTCCCATTGTAGCTCTACCAACGTTCATCCCGCTTTTTATAGCTTCTATAGTTGTGATGTCGGGTTTTTTTTCTATGACTTCATTGACAGCTGCTGTTATGTCAACCGCTATATCCATTATAGCTCCCGATGAACCTATAAAAATCCCCGCGATAAATATTTGAGTCAGGTTTAAATTGTGAAATCCGCTGTATAATAGACTTTCGGAGTTTGGCATTATAGCTCCGTTTAGCATGAATAAATCTGTAAATACAATTCCCATAATGAGTGTCACCAAAAGCCCTACTATAGATCCCGATGTAGCCGCCAGCATCATCTTGTCAAATCCAAACACTAAGGATATGATAATGACAGTCAGCACAGATGTGATGAGAAATCCTATCAAAATAGGATTTAGTCCATTTAAATAAGAAGGTATTAATATTTTCCAAATCATTAAGATAGTTATGGCAAAACTAAGTATTGCTCTCACGCCCGTCTTTCCCGCAACAATTATTAAAAACACAGCAAACATTGCTACGAGAATCAGTTGAACATCTATCCTGTAATGATCTATCATCGAAACAGACATCACTTCATCTCCTTGATAGCTGATTAACACAAAAGCTTCATCTCCGACTTCAAATATCTTGTCATTTTCCAAAGAACCGTTTAGCATATTGTATCCTGTGACGATTTCGCCTTTAAACTTGCCGTCTGTCAATTCAAGTTCACAAGTCTGATCTCCTGTAGCCACCACTCCTATTTGTACTATATTGTCATTATCTACAGATAAAACTTTAGCTACGCTCCTGTCTTTGTCCTTATAGTTTATAGCTTCTTCATAGCCTGTCGGAATAATTAAAAGTATGGCGAGAATTACTGCGCTCACTATTACGGCTAAATTGATTTTTGATGTATTTTTCATATGATCTCCAAAGTTAAAATTCAAAAAAATAGTTAAAGTGGCAAATTAAATTTGCCACAAAGGGGAGGGAGGGACAAAATTAATTGTCCCAAAATTATGTCATCTCGATATAAATTACTTAATGTTTAAAAGCTCAGCAAGACTTTCATAGATTTCTGTATTGTCGTAGAATCCATCGAATAAATCTGAACCTACTCCTTGTGCATAAGTCCCTACAGTAGTACCTGTGTGTGAGTAAGAAGTAAAATCAATTCCTGATTTGTTGTTTAGTATATGAATTACAGTCACTGTCAAAGGATCGTATCCGCCGTAAATATCAGATGCTTCTTCAGGATGATATGAGCCACCGTTTACTGAAACTTCATAAGCTGCTCTTATTTTTTCTACTTCATAATCAGTCATTATGAGTTTTGAACCCTCAGGCATCGTGTAGTCAGAAGCTACGCTAAGTCCGAAGAAAGATTTAATGTCTTGTAATACAGTTTCAAAAGGTGTTTTTTCTGCTTTGTATTTTTCTGTATATTCTGCTTCGAATACATCATATGAACCTGATTGATTTTCTAATAAGTCAAGGAAAGTGTCATAAGCTGTGCCCGCATATCCAATAGTAAGTCCGCCTGTTTCGTGATCTCCTGTCACTACAATCAGAGTTTCTTCCGGATGTTCTTCGTAAAATTCATATGCTTCTTTAATAGCATTGTCGAAGGCTATAGTGTCTGAAATAGAAGCTTTTGCGTCATTAGCATGACATGCCCAGTCAATTTTTCCTGCTTCAACCATCATGAAGAAACCATCTTCATTGTCCAATACTTCAATTCCTTTTTCTACATAATCGGCAAGTGCCCACATATCTTCTTCTCTGTCGTTTTCATAAGGAAGCGCTCCACCATTAGTGTCTTCGCCTATTATTATAACTTTTCCGTCTCTTGAAGTTATATCTTCCGCAGCATCTTGATCTTCTAAAACAACTTCATATCCCGCTTCTTCTGCTAATTCATATAAATTTTCTAAATCTTTGTTTTTTCCTGTAGGCTGATTTAACGCTCCACCCGCAAAATAATCAAAATCTGATTCTATCAATTCTAAGCCTATCTCATAGTAATTGTTTCTTGATACATTGTGTGCGTA
Organism: uncultured Clostridia bacterium; assembly: GCA_964371035.1. Taxonomy (GTDB): domain Bacteria; phylum Bacillota; class Clostridia; order Tissierellales; family Sedimentibacteraceae; genus UBA1535. Next base: position 38,395 of record CAYJLG010000011.1, read on the forward strand.
ATATGCAGCGGGAGTAGCGTGATTTAAAGTGACGCTCGATACCACTCCTATTTTGTAATCATGCTGCTCTTTAAGTTTTTCAGCTATAGTTTCATATTCAACAGTAAATGTCTCATCCATGTTGATAGTTCCGCTGTATGTCTTCTTGCCCGTCGCTAGCGAAGTCGCTGTAGATGCAGAATCGGGGTTGAAAGATGTAGAGTCATAAGTTGTGGTGATGCCTACCGAGTCGTAATCCATAAAGCTCAATCTGTTTTCGCTTTTTAGTATTGATGCTTCAGGATCATTTGCAAGTGCGTCTAAATAATAGTTTGTAAGCTGTGTTTGTGAGTGGCTCATACCATCTCCCACAAACATGAATACATATTTTGGCATTTCATAAGATTCTTTATCCGAATTTGTTTGAGCCGATACTTCTTTAGTCCCTAATAGTGATATTGAGCCGATACCTGTAACTAGCACAGTCGATGCAAGTGCTATTGATAATGCTTTTTTAACTAAATTACTTTTCATTAAAGTCCTCCAAAGGTTTTGTTTTAAGATATGACAAAAGAATATCACAACAAATTGACCCAAAAAGCACTTTTTAGTAAAAATTTTGTTTAGAATGTGTTAATTATTTTCGCTTTGTGTTATCTCCATAAAATAATGCTCTGTGTTTACATCTAAAACTACTTCTGTGACTCCGTTTTGCAAGTCAAAACCGAAGTTTTGATTGACTATTTCTATAGACGCATCGCCTGATATCTCTGCTGTTATAGTTTCAAAATTTAAGTTGCTTCCAAGCTTAGTCGCTAAATCATAACCTTGCAAATCCTGGTCATCCGAACCAGAACCATAAAAATTGTAACTTGGTGCCTTTTGCATATCGGCATTTATCTCAACAGAACTGTTAGCTGGAATTGTGACTTCAAATTCTAGATATACGACTCTATCCATAGTGCGGGCTTCTGATATATAATCTTCTAACATGTTTGCGTCGTATCTTTCTGCCTGTTTTTCTGAAAACAAACCATAGCTGTAAAACATTTCATACAAGGCTTCATCAAACATTTCTTGTGTGACATTTTGAAATATTTCTTTATCTTTATTTCCTGTGTCAGCCGCATTGAGTGAAAATCTTTCTTCTAAATCTATATAACTATCCGGAAAGTCATCGCTAAAATTGTCAAATGAGTTAAAGGAATATTCTGTGACTACCGAAAGCACATTATCAAGGGTAGTTTCATATCTTTTTACTGTAGCGCTCACATCGTCTAATTCATTGCCTTTGTCTGTCGCACCATTTTTGTATCCCTGCAAAGAATATTCTTCTATATCTTCTCCTATCACTATCACAAAATTGTGCTCATAGTAATCTCTGTGATCTTTGTCGGGTACACTAAAACTGACACCCATATGATCTTCTGAATAACTCCCTCCATCAAATCCGAAAGTCAATACATCGGTTTTTGAGTGGTCAATATCAAAAGATATTTCAAAATGTGCTGCGGGATATTCTTCTTCCTGTGGTGATTCAAAATCTGAAAATGCATAAACAGTGACGGGAAGCTCCGGTATTTCTTCTAAAATCAACGCATTTTCAAAATATGTACCGTCATTTAAAAGTTCTTTGTATTCTTCAAAGCTTGAAATATATCTGAGATTGTAGCTTCCTTCTTCTCTGTCGCCTCCTACACCCATAAAACTTCCCGAATAATTGCCAAAATATGTGGAATAATCAGTTATTTCGTTGCCGTCAACACTCAATTTAGGGGCAAGTTTATCTAAATCTAATAGATCAGAAACAAAAGGATAATATAGTGTCATATCTTGTGATTCTGTAGAATTATTAGTCAAAATATAGCTGTCCGTCACAGTGCTTCCTCTCACGCCCACATCATTTTCATCTTCGTAAGAAAAGTCATAGTTTATGCTTCGATCTACCGATATATGATCTGCATCGTAGTTTTCTTGTGTCGAAGTAAGCGGGAAAACTGGCCCTGCATATGACATAAATGTGCTCGCTACATTTCCTGTGCCCTCACTGCTAGCACCATCAGAACCGGCACCTGAACTTGAACCTCCTCCCATTCTGAAATCTAGTCGAGACAGCAAAAATGACGAAACTAAAATCAAAGCACAGCATACAGTTGCAAATTTGAAATATCTTTTGCCAAACAGTCCTCTCAAAAATGATTTTTTCCGAGAGTTGTCACCATATAAACTGTTTGTATCAACATTTTTTTCTTTTACATTATTAAATCTTTGATCAGCATAGTTTGTCTGATTTGTTTTTGATAATTGCTGTTCAAATGATTCAAGTTTTTTGTGAGTCTCTTCCACAAATTCGTCTTTCACATCGGTGATAGCTTCAAACAGTTTTTCTTCTTTATTGTAGCTCATAAATATACACCCTCCTTTTCGAGATGTGTTTTAAGTTTTTGTCTTATGCGAAATAGTTTTAGAGTGAGATTTTTGGATGTTAGTTTATATATACTTGCTATATCTTTTATATTTTCGCCAAACCAGTACCTCATCATAAACATTTCCCTGTCTTCTCTAGGCAAATTTTCGAGCCAAGCATCAATAATATCTTTTAGCATCTTCATCTCTGTTTCTTCTGAAACTGTCGATTGTGAAGGTATGCAGTCTGAAAGTTCTGACAGCAAAATATCAGTCTCTGATTCTCCACCTCTTTTTTTTGCTTTATTGTAGCGAAATCTGTCTATAGATAAATTTCTTGCTACTTTACTAAGATATGCGCTCAAAATTCGAGGCATATCGGGAGGTATGCGAGTCCATGCTCTTTCATATGTGTCATTTTTGGCTTCTTCGCTATCTTCTTTGCTTCTTAAGATATTAAAGGCGATCTTAAAAATCAACTTTCCGTATTTTTTGTCCGTTTCAGATATCGCCATCTCATCTCTAAGGTTATAAAGTTCAATTATTTTATCATCATCAATCAATGTATTGTTCAAAATGAGCCTCCTTTTCTTATTACCTTATTCATAATAATAAGACGTAAAAAATGCCAATATATTTCAATTTATATATAATTGTTTGTCATACATATATATTATATCTAAAATCATCGAACAGCAAGATATTTTATATGGGTGAAATTATAACGGATTAGACTAAAAATATTTTACCAATCAAAGCTATTTGTGATAAAAATAGGGCTGTTGAGAAATTTTTAATTTTGAAACAACCCCAAGAAGTTAGACCTAAGAAACTAACTTTTTGGGGTCGGATCATTTTTAATTTCTTAACAGTCTTATTTTTGTAAATACTGTATTATCTACTATCGCAACCTTAAAAAATATTGATACTTGTTGCACTGTGATTTGATAATTTTACCTCTATGGATGATATTTTTTGTTGAATTTTCGGAGCACTATTCAAATATATTCACACATTCCTAACTTTAAACTTATATCCGGCACCCCACACTGTAACTATATGTTGAGGGTCTCTAAAATCTTTTTCTATCTTCTTTCTTATCCTGTTTATGTGCACCGCAACCGTTGCATCGTATCCGATTGCGTCTTGCCCCCATATCTTTTCATATAAATATTCTCTTGAAAAAACCATATCGGGATTAAGCATAAGAAAATGCAAAAGTTCAAATTCTTTACTTTTCAGTTCTATTTCTTCATCACCCGCAAGCACGCTGTAGGAATTAGGATTTAGTGTAATATCACCAATTTTAATCTCTTGCCTTGCCTCACTTGCTCCGCCTTTAAGCCTTTGATAGCGCGAAAGATGTGTTTTAATTCTTGCAATAAGTACCTGAGGTGAAAATGGTTTTTCCACATAATCGTCCGCACCAAGTCCAAGACCTCTAATTTTGTCAATATCTTCTTGCCTTGCTGTCACCATAATGATAGGAATATCGAGTTCTTCACGAATTTTTTTGCATACAGTAAAGCCGTCTACTTTCGGCAACATAAGGTCAAGCACGATTAGGTCATACTCTTTCGATAATGCCATTTTTATGCCCTTTTCACCGTCAAATGCTATATCTGCGGAAAATCCGCTTATTTCGAGATAATCTTTTTCTATCTCGGCAATCGCAGTATCATCTTCAATAATCAATATCTTTTGCATTATATCCCTCGCTTTACTAATGTGATATAAATTCCCAAACCACCGTTTTTTAGATTTTCGGCACGAATATCACCTTCCATATTACTCACTAATTTTTTAACAATGGCAAGTCCTATTCCACTGCCTTTGTCCGTCTGCTGTCTTGCTTCATCATCACGATAAAACATATCAAACAATTTTAACAGAGCATTTTCGGAAACTCCAGGACCGTCATCACAAAGTGATAACTCTACACTGTCTGCTTTTTCATTTATGGTAATATGTAAATGTCCTTGCTTTTTAAGTTTATATTTAAGACTATTATCCGCAATGTTTGTGAGGACTGTTTTAAGATGTTCTATATCCACAAAAGCTGTGATGGGAGAAGTCGAAACAGTTATATCCAGCCCTGAGAGTTTATATTCTTCTGACCAATCTGTCAAAAACTTTTCGATTACCTCATCTATTCTTACATCATTCATATCAAGTGAGAATTTTTCCATATCAGTCTTTGAAAACAATATGATTTGTGAAATCATCTTTTGTATCGTTTCAGATTTTGTCTTTATTGTTTCAAGATATTTTTTCTGCATAGTAGGAGTCGTTGCCACTCCGTCCAATAATCCCTCAACATAAGCCTGTATTGCTGTGAGTGGTGTGCGCAAATCGTGAGTAACACCGATTAAAAACTCTTTTCTGTTTTCCTCATACCGTAATTCAAGCTCTTTGGCTTCTTGCAGTTTAGACAACATTTCATTAAAACTTGTAATTACCTTTGCAAATTCATCATTTCCTCTATAATCAAGTCTGACATCAAGATTTCCGCTTTGAAGCTCTGTCACTCCGTCCGTGAGTATTGATAAAGGTTCGTTGATTTTTTTGAAGATAAATTTCATCAAAAATCTATTTGTTAAGAATATAAATCCACCACCGATAATAATAAAAATCACACGAAAAAACAACATAGAATTAGGCATCTGATGCATCGATTCACTTTGTGAATAGAAAAAATATATGTTATAATTTTTTTCGTTTACATCAGCACTTCTTTTGTACAAACTACGCTCACCACTTGATACTGATGTTAATACTTCGCTATTATCAAGTGTTTCAAGTAATTTTTCATCATTTAATGAAAGAGGAGATAGGTTGTATATTTCCTGTCCGTTTTCTTTGATGTAAATTTCAAATTTACTGTAATGGTGTCTTTGTAAAGCCCCTTCTAAATCGTCGGTGGTGTATCCGTCTTCTTTCAAAATTTCCGAAATATATTCAGTTGTTTCGTCTAAGGCAATATTCATATATTCCACATTTAAAAAATTGAAGTTCTCCATATTGCCGAAACTCATATAAATTGCACCTAAGATAGAGCCAACAAACATGATAGAGAGGATACCCATAAACACATTTGACAAAAATATTCTTTTTTTAAGTGACATATTTAATATTTACCCTCCCATCGTATAAATATATGATACCACAAAGGTGTCATCAATGGCCAATGACATCTTTGTGGTGGTTGTTTTAGTGTCTACTCCTACATCTGCCTCTATTAAAACGAGGATTTGAATTATCGAAGTTATCATATTTTTCGTCGAAATGCTCTCTGTCGTATTCTTTGCAGTTTACCTGTCTGCCCGAGAAAGTAGTTGATACGCTATCCATTGCATACGCTCGTACTTCCGATATTCCACCTTTCATTGCAATACCGCTACCAACTAAAACTCCACCGACAACAAGCAACATGACCGCAGTTGTAATTACTTTTTTTGCGCTTTTCATCATCATACCTCCTATTTCGACACTACTTTTTTAACAAAAGTGTATTCCCATTTTATCAGTTGCGGCAAGAAATAATATACGATTACAGCTATTGCAAGTACCATTACCGCACCGCCTAAAACCATAACTGCAATTGCAACATCTTGAGTAAACATAAATGTCGAAAAACCGAAAAGGGCGATCGTTATTATTCCCAAGAAAACGCTGCGAATAGTGATCATACTTGTTACACCGAATAAAAGCAGACTGCCGATTATTTTTAATATTGTTTTAGGACCATTCCATTTAATCGATTTCATAAGATCTTTAATTTTTACATATAGTTGTTTGTAAAAATTCGGCAATCGTTTAATACCCAAAAACAGTATTGCCACACATACTACCGTTACACCCAAAAGCATAAAACCAGAAACACTGCCCGTAGCAAATGCAGGAATTGCCATAATCATAGATTTAAGAGCTATTCCTCCGACAATTAGTAGGGCAAATGCCGGAATTAACAAAAACATAATTGTTACGAGTGCTGACATAATACTTGCTATTCCTATTCCTGCGGTAAGCGGTATAGTAAAAGGTGCTGTAATCAACAGTAATACTGAGATAATAGCAGGATGTATTTTTTTGCAACTGCACTGTTTGCTGTGCTCTGTTTGTGCCGATTGCGGGGTTTTTGTATCCTTTTCTTCAAAGGACGTTGTGTTTGTTTCTTTACACATAATAATCTACCTCCATAAAATTGTTGCGTCTTTTATCTGACAAGTAGATTATATCAAGTAGGCTTAAACTGCGTTCGCTCTTTTATTAAACTAAATATAAAAAAGTTTAAACTATTTTTAAACTGAAGACAATATCTTGATATGTGACATATTATTTTACTACGAAAAAATGCACATTACAATAATTTTCATAGAAAATCCTCTCTTTTAATACCGAAGGTATATTTCATATCTCGCAGAGATATTTCATCCGAACGAAGTGAGGATTTAATTGAAAAAATAGATGTCATTAGTTATTTTTGAAACATGTAATAATGTGTCTGAACTATCACAGTTATATTTTCTAAAAAATTTTGTCTAACATTTCCTTTACAGATAGACATGTTTCTTCGAAAGTTATTCCTTTAGCATATTCGAAGTTCTTTTGGTAATTGCTCCAATGTATATTCATATTGCTACTTTTAATAATTTCATCTATGATTTTTTTATAATTTTTTACCGTTTCATAAGAAGCTCTTTTTTGAGATGTAGCAATAAGTGCTTTATGTAGATAATCAAAATTTATATTCTCTGATTGTAATTTTGTTAGAACGTACACATCATAATAATCTCTTGAACGAGTATTTAAATCACCTCTTGAAATAATAGTTTCTAATTTTTCTGCAAGTACGGTCTCAAGATTGTATGCATAAACAGAAATATATCTATCTTCTAATAACAGTTTGAACTTATACTCTACTTCTTTTGGTGTTATCTTATCTCCAACAGTTATATCTATCTTCAAAGGAACTGAAATTGTTTGAAAACATGCCTTTAAAGATATTCTATAGCCTCTATATTCATCAGATTCTCGTATTTCTTCTAACGAATTAAATAAAAAAGAGACTGAATCTTCGACTTCTATGTTGATTATTTCTTTAAACATCATCTGTAATTTCTCTTTTGTTGCAGCAATATTTTTTAATGTAGCATCTAAATCCATTGTTGCTCTTGTGTCAATTCCCACCATAGCTGCGATTAAAAATCCGCCTTTAAGCACCAGATTATCACGATATTCAGATAAGGAATACGTTCAAGTAATCTTTCAAGCATATAGTTTTGTAGAATTAACTGCGATGATATATTCTTATCTTTTGCAAGATTTTTGATAATGGCCTTAAGTTGCATCGCATTTTTCACAATAACACCTCCAAATATGTTCGTACTTCATTTTCAACTTTGAGCAATTTTGAATATTCCGAAAGCATAGGAATATTTTTTGTTTTTAATTTAACATATTTTTTATATGCATCAGAAATTACCTGTATATCTACTTTGTTTGTTTTCCTTAAAATATCACACATAGTCCTTTCAATTGAATACCCTCTAACTATATTGCCCATAGGAGTTTTTACACTTTCTATACCTTTTGAATAAAATTTATCAACTTGAGTCGTGCACAAAATATTATCTTTTTTAGGATTTGTTAAGTTATAAGAATAGGGAAATACCATATTGAATCTTATAGGTGTTCTATCAGTTAAATCATGCAAAAACAGTGCGGTTTCTAATGAAAATATGGCCATCTTATATTTTGATTGTATTATTAGAAATTCATCCTCAAAACAATCAGGCAAAATATAAATACCTCTTTCAACTTTTTCTAAAAGACCCTTGTCAACAAGATATTTTAAACTTCCTCGCGATATGTTGTTGGCTGTAACCATTGTACTCGTAATTACTCCATTATTCTGTCTTGCTATTTCAATTATCAATTCTGTATTTTTCATAATCAACCTCTTTGATTTGACATCTATGCTTTATATTTTATGCCAATAAAGCATAGATGTCAAGTATCTATTTAAAATGACTCACATAATAAATTTAAAAGAGCAATTATTAAGCATATTATATTTTATAATGAAATTAGACCGCATACAACCAATAAGTACAAAACTCCAAATGCATATGAGCAAAAATTTAAGGAAGAAAACCACTTATTGTTGGTGCGAAAAAAACATTACATATTGCCATTAACAATACAATACCTAAAAATAGCCATATGTCCTGTGCAAAAAATAATCCAAGGTATTGTCTGTAAAATAGTTACGATTCCAACACCTATAATTGGTTGTTCGAACTTTATCATAAACAAAGTGACACCAATTGAATTAATACCTGTTCCTAAGTTTGAGATAAATTGTCCTATAAGCAAAATGCAATAATCGTGATTTTTTAGTAATCTTAGTTTATACTTCAACATACTCCTCCTTTTTGTAGAACGTAGTATCCATACATTTTAATATTGTAATTATATTGAATATGATTCATTTATTGAATTTAAAATGAAATTTAAAATTCAATCACTTATGTCTTTGTAACAATTCAAATAATCACCTATATTTTCATATTCGATATCCTTTAAGAAATGCTTTATATTTTAATAATAACTATTTTAAACGTAATAATCAAATAATTTTTAATGAAATAGCCCTACGGACAATGAAATAATGCTACGCACAATGAAAGATTGCTTCGCAATATGAAATAAAATCCTCTCTTTTCATACCGAAGGTATTTCATTTACCGAAGGTATATTTCATATCTCACAGAGATATTTCATCCGAACGAAGTGAGGATTTAATTGAAAAAACAGCAACAATATTTCCTGATTAACAAGAAATATTGTTGCTGTTTTTTCTGGTGAGGATAGACGGACTCGAACCATCGACCCCTTGCATGTCAAGCAAGTACTCTAACCAACTGAGCTATACCCTCTATATGAATTTCTACAATACTAATTTTAACATAAAGATTAACATTCTGTAAACAATTTTTTTATTTTTAATTTTACTTATATTATGCCCCAGTGCCATTATCACAAGTGTGGTAAAGTATCACATAAAGAGTCGATTGACGAATGTGAAAAGTTTCCATATTCTACAACTCGTTTTCCGACACGAACTTTTTATCTTTGCTTTGGATTTCAACTCTTGATATTTCAGCTTTCCAACTCCGCACAATCATGGAAGAAATCAAAGCATTTTTGCAAAAATTAAAAAAAGCCATGATAATTCACGACTCTTTGTTTATTGCTATTGCAATAAAATATTTTGGGGGAGAGTACCCACCGCAAACTGTTTGTATTGGTGGGTATTTTATTTTTTATTTGCTTTACCTAATTAACTAATTTTACCTATTGAATCCAGGTATAAAACTTTCAAATCCTTGTTGTGGTTCTGCTTCTTCTTGAGTTAGTGCTTGTTCATCCATTAGCACGATATCAATATCTAAGTTCTGACCACTTCTATATATATTTAACGTAATCGTATCACCTGCTTTGAAATTTTCTTTTATATCATTAATTTCAGACATTGTAGTTATTTCTGTACCATTTATTCCTACTATAATATCTCCATACATCAAGCCTTTGTTGTATGCATCTGCTCTTTCATCAACTGTAGCTATCATAACACCTTGTGGAAGGTTATAATAAGATGATGCTGCTTGAGTAATCTCAGAGCCGCTGATCCCTATAGCTGGTCTTCCTGTTACATGTCCATTTGCTACTAGTTCATCTATTATTATCATAGCTTCGTTTATTGGTATAGCAAAGCCTAATCCTTCATAATCTGAAGCGCTAATCTTTACAGTATTTATCCCAATTACTTGACCGTGTTCATTTATTAATGGTCCACCTGAGTTTCCTGGATTAATAGCTGCATCAGTTTGTATCAAAGTCATATTTCTATCTTCTATGACCATATCTCTGTTAATTGCCGAAACATATCCCCCAGTTAATGAACTCTGGAGTTCGAGACCTCCTGGATTGCCTATTGCAATGGCTAGGTCTCCAACTACAAGTTCATCTGAGTCGCCAAATTCTGCGGGAGTCAGCATTATATTAGCATCTATTTTCAAAACCGCTAAATCAGTCTTAGCATCTTCGCCAATTAATTTAGCAGTGAATTCTTCACCTGTATGAAGAACAACATTTATCACCTGTGCGCCATCTATTACGTGCTGATTAGTTATGATGTATCCATCTTTATTCATAATGATTCCAGTACCACTACCTATTCCGCCATAAGCAGTTGCTGTTTCAATACCTACCACTGAAGGTGTAACTTTTTCTGCTATTTCAGGAACACTCAACACTTCTGCTCCTTCACTACCAACTTGATTGATTTGGCTGTTTAGCTGTGTAGCATTGACATCATCTTGATTTGAAACTGTTGTTGTTTGAATTGCGTTATGGTTTGACATATCTTTTGCATACATTGAATTCATCATAGTCACAGTCAACGCACTGCTTGTAGCAGATATCATTAAAGCCCCGGCTACACAAGCAGCTACTACTGGCAATTTTGATTTTTTCTTCTTCGGAACTGTGCAAGTTTCTTTTATATTAGGCGTATGATTGTAATTTTGCTCAATATTTTTTTGTGTATTTTCAAAATTATTAATTGGTTGTGTAGGATTTTCTTGAACAGCTGAAAAATCTTTATCTTGCACATTCTCTTGTTCAATATTTCCTTGTGTGTAACTTGTATATTCAATATTCCCATTTTGTGGTGGTGTTAAGTCATTATCATCATCAAAGTCTAAACTGTTATCAAAGTTTAATTTTTCGTTGTTCATTTTAATTTCATTTACTAATCAATTCTTTCGGTTATTAATAAACTACTTCCTCCTAAATATTTTGTATGTTTTTATTTGCAAAATATTTTATATGCTTTTTTGATATCATATAAACTATTTTGTAAATATCTTATAAAGTGATTATATCCCTAAAAGCTTAAACAAATCTAAAATTCAATCTTAAAGTTTCCTTAATTTTCAATACTTTGAAGGTTAATGCCCGCTGGAGTTAAAATGCTAAAACTATAAAATTATGAAATCAATATGCCTGTTTTGCAAAAATATATATGCAAAAAAATAAAAAAATTGACAAAACAAGTTATATTTTGTTTTGTCAATTCAAATTTTATTTTAGCTAATTATTGTTTTAATATTTTCATGAATTCTTCGCCTGTAATAGTTTCTTTATCTAATAAATATGCCGATATTTCATGAAGTTTAGTTTCATTTTCTTTTAATATGTTGATAGCTTTTTCATATTGATTCTTTATTATAGTCATCACTTCTTCATCTACTAATTTAGCTGTTTCTTGGGAGCAGATCATCGAAGTATCGCCACCGAGATATTGATTGTTTACAGTTTCAAGCGCTGTCATTCCAAATTTTTCACTCATTCCATATCTTGTCACCATCGCTCTTGCGATTCTAGTTGATTGTTCAATATCGTTTGATGCACCAGTTGTAATTGAGTTGAAAATCAAATCTTCAGCAGCTCTACCACCTGCATAAGTTGCTATTTTGTTTAGAGCTTGTTCTTTTGACATCAAAAACTTTTCTTGTTCTTCCACTTGCATAGTGTAACCTAATGCTCCTGAAGTACGTGGTATTATAGTGATTTTATGTACAGGTGCACTATCAGATTGAAGTGCCGCAACTAATGCATGACCTACTTCATGATAAGCTATAATCTTTCTTTCTTTTTCTGATATAGTTGCATTTTTTCTTTGATATCCTGCTATTACTACTTCTACACTTTCTTCTAAATCGTTTTGTATTACTTCTTCTCTATCGTCTCTTACTGCTCTTAATGCAGCTTCATTAACAATGTTAGCAAGATCTGCACCGCTTGCTCCAGCAGTAGCCCTTGCAACCGCTGTAAAATCTATATCACTCGCCATCATAACATTTCTTGAATGAACTTTAAGTATGTCTTCTCTACCTTTTTGATCTGGAAGTTCTACTGGTATTCTTCTATCGAATCTACCTGGTCTTAATAATGCTTTGTCTAATGTTTCAGGTCTATTTGTAGCGGCTAACACTACTATTCCTTTTCCGCCGTCAAAGCCATCCATTTCAGTTAACAGCTGATTTAAGGTTTGCTCACGTTCATCGTTTCCGCCTAGTCCGCCATTATCTCTTTTTTTACCTATTGTATCTATTTCATCAACGAATACTATACAAGGTGCTTTTTCATTAGCTTGTTTAAACAAATCTCTAACTTTAGCAGCTCCCATACCGACAAACATTTCTACAAATTCTGATCCAGATATAGAGAAAAATGGTACTTTTGCTTCTCCTGCAACTGCTTTTGCAAGAAGAGTTTTTCCTGTTCCGGGAGGTCCTACTAACAAAGCTCCTTTTGGCAATGTTGCACCTATTTTAGTATATTTTTCAGGATTGTTTAATACGTCAACTATCTCTTGTAGTGCTTCTTTTGCTTCTTCTTGTCCTGCCACGTCTACAAAAGTTTTTCCTGTTTCTGATTCTGTGTACACTTTAGCACTTGATTTGCCTAAACCTCCTATACCTCCACCCATTCTTTTAGACATCATACGGCTAAAAATTTGCCCTATAACAACAAACATAAGGATAGGCATTATCCAATTTACTAAAAAAGTTATTATTGGAGAGGCTTGTGTAGGAATTTCTTGCATAAAATCAATTCCAGCTTCATCTAGTCTATCTACTAAAGAATCATCAGGCCAAATTCCTGTTCTATATATTTTTACTGTGCCATCTTCTGCCTCAGTGTAAAATTGAATTCTGTCAGTATCTTTAAACACTCCATCGACTTCACCGGATTCAATCATATTAAGAAACTCACTATATCCTACTTCTGTCACATTTCTATCTGAAATAGATGGAAATAAAAGTGCATTTAACAGCATTGTGACTAAAAGCACTCCAAAATAATAAAATATCCATTTGTGTTTTGATTTTTGTGGGCCTTTCCCGTCTGCCCCTTCCCCTTTTTCATTTTTTGAATTGTTTAGATTGCTACTGTTTTTATTCTCCATAATTTACCTCTCTTGTTTTTAGTAATTTTATACTAAAATAATATTTACTATATAAATATAAATCGTCAGTCTTAACAAATTCTTTAATTTATTTTATTTTTATTGCAAAACCATGATGAATTGTATAAAATAGTGTTTATGATATTTGGAATCATAAAAAAAAATTGTTATATAAAACAAGGAGAATTATGAACGATAAAAAACATTCGATATATTTTTTTATTATATTAGCTTTTCTTTACATGGCTGCTAATTTTGCTCATCCTGTTACGCCTACTATTTTCAACGAATTAAACCTAGGCGATTATATGTTTGGCTTAGCACTAGGGATTATGCTAGCTATAAATTTTTTATTTTCGCCTTTTTGGGGAAAGATCACCACGTATATTTCTAGCAGAAATGTCTTGCTCATATGCAACTTAGGCTACGCTGTAGGACAAATTTTCTTCGCGCTTGCTCGCACTGAGTTTACTTTTATACTCGCAAGAATGTTTGCAGGTATTTTTACAGGTGGAGCTTTTATAGGTGTTCTAACTTATATAACTAACACTACTGATGATTTGAAAAAAAGAGGAACTTACTTAATAGCTTATGCTACTATTCAAACAGTCTTTAGTGCATTTGGGTACTTGATAGGTGGTCTTTTAGGTGTGATTTCACCATATGTAGCTATCGGCGCACAAGTTTTTACTTTATCTGCATGTGCAATTGCGTTTCGAGTGTTATGTATTGATGATAAAGAAAGAAATCTTAACTCTATCGATAAAAATGATTTTGCAAGAGAAATCAATCCATTTACTGCTTTTTTAGATAGTAAAAAATTTATGAATATTTCTTTAACAATTTTATTGACTGCCTGTGCTCTTCAATATTTAGGTTTCACTGCATTTGATCAGACTTTTAACTATTATATTAAAGATATTTTTAATTTTTCTTCTGCTTACAATGGCATCATCAAAGGTATCATGGGTCTTATATCTCTTGTAGCAAATAGTACCATTTGCGTCTGGCTCATAAGACACACAGATCTGAAAAAATCAGTTATATTTGTACTGTTGCTTTGTAGCTCTGCTATGCTTGGTGCTATTTTATTTAGAGACATGATTCCTTTTATAATCTTAAATGCAGTATTTTTTGCCTTTAATAGCATAAGCATACCGACGATGCAAAATCTAGTGACTGATATTGCTAATACTTTTTCTAAAGAAAATAGCAATTTACTAATCGGACTTTACAACGCATTGAGATCTTTTGGCGGAATTATAGGTGCATTGTTTGCAGGCGCACTTTATGCTTCAAATCCTCTTTTGCCGTTTCTATTTGGATTTTTAGCTTTTGCTTTTGCCACAATATGTGCTTATATATATAATAAAAGATGTAGCAAATCAAATTAATTCTTTGTCATATCATTTATTAATCAAAAAACCCGATCCACCTTGAGTTGGTAGGTCGGGTTCTTATTTCAACAGTAAATCTTATTTTTCTAATTCCGACTCATCTACAAATGAGTAAAGGTATTCAAATGAGTTTTCCATTTCAGGATATACTACTAAATATCCATTGTCTATATCTTTTCTCTCAAATCCATTTATATAAAATGCTTCTTCTGGTCGTAGTTCATAGTCATTATACATAAATTCATATGGGTTATAGCCACTAAATAAGGTTCTACTTGTAGAAATATCCCATTTTTGTACTTGAGTCAACTCATCAAATGAAAAATTACTTAAATCTTCTATATATTTATTTAAAAATATTTCGACATCAAACTTCGCCATATCAAATTTAGTATAATTTGCTAAACGCGAATCACCTAATTCTTCGTCTACATTGTCTACATCAATATCATACATGTATTCGATAAATAAATCATCATAATATTCAGACAAATCTTCTGTTGAATTATTAATATTATCTAAAATACCTTGATTAGCTTCATAGAAAAACTCTTCTGTCTCTTGGATATCTATCAATTTCGCATTAATGTCTAGGGCTATTTCTTCTGTCTTATACAATGATATCTGTCTTGGTATAAATCCTGCTCTTATGATTTTTTCACCATTTTCCAAAAAGAATGTCATATATATTTTTTTATTATAATAATAATCATAAATATAGTCTTTACTTTCTTTCACGTAATAATTATCCATAAGGCTACGTTGATAATCTATCGTTAAATCTATACTCTCTTTTTCGTCTAGCAAAATTACACTATTTGAACCTATTACATCTTCAAATTCAATATCTGATATTGATTTATAGCTGTATCTATATCTATCAAATTCACCTATTTCAACATTAGTCAAGACAGTAATTTCATCTGTTATCATTACACCTTTTACTTCTGAACTATCAGGCAAGTTGTTTGTAGAACTGTTTATTATACCTGGCAATCCATATCTAATTAACAATATACCTATTGCAGCTACAGCAAATATTTTTACAGAAACTATCGATATTTTAAACGTCTTCTCAAATATTGATATAGCAATATAATAACTAACAGCTATTACGAATAAAAACAAAATCGTATTTGAGATTAGTGGTAGGTTTAAAACAGATAAAAACGATGAAAAGGAGAATGCTAACATAAATGCTACAAAACACTTATATTTATAATCTATAATGGCTTCACCGGTGTTTTCATTTTTTCTTTTTTTACACACATATATTGATACTAAATAGATCGCCGTTACCATTCCAATCAACCTGAATACGTAAAATCCGTATCCAAGCCAATCATGTGATAAATGTTCAAGGAAATATATTTTGCTCAAATCAACTATGTCATGTAGAACTAATTCATATAAAATATTTTCGTCTAAATAGTGTAATCCATTAGCTAGATAACTTAAAACTGTTGCCACGCATAAATATAAAATTACAGGTAATCCAAAATTAAAAGCAGTCGTAACTACAGAACTCCAAGTATTTCCCGATAATAACGAGGATAAAACTATAAGACCTTGTAAAATCAATGTCCATGCAAACAAAACAACATTATAATACAATATATCCTCGAAAAAATCATAACTAAAATAGTCAAAATTACTGCTGTTAATCGTAATGTCTAACACTCCGCTTACCATAATAGATAATCCTATTGTTAAGAAAAACATTATCATAAACAGAGACATATTTGTCAAAAAACATATATTAATTTTCTTTGTGAGCGAAATAGGTTTTGATAAATAATAAGTTATTTTGCGTTCATCGTGCAAAAAAGAACAATCAATAAATGTTCCAATCAATACGACGATTGAGGCTGCAGTAGTTGCCAGTCCAACATATGTGAGAACTATATCTGTAGATGAGTCCCACCAAAAGCCACAAATTGATGTTATGACTAAAAAAATTATAAAATTTAACACTAATAAACCTTTTTTATTCTTTAATTCATATAATATTAAGCTTTTCATTAGAATCCATCTCCTTTACTGTAATTTTTCATCTGAAGATTCTAACTTTTCATCTTCAAATCCTTCAAATTCTTCAGCCCCATAATTTTTTTCACGTAATTCTGCAATAAATATTTCTTCTAAGTTGATAGCAAGTACATCAAATATTAATACGCTATAATTACTATACAAATATTTTTTAAATTCTTCTAAATCACCTTTAATAGTACAGATATTAACGCTACCTATTTTGATGTTTTTAATTATAGAATAAGATTGTTCTTTAGGCATTGAGAATTCACCCTCAACAGCAAATTGAACTCGTTTAGTTTCTTCCTTTAACTTTTCTAACTCTTCTTCTTTTATGATTTCACCTTCATGCATTATGGCTACACGATCACAGATATTGTCCAGCTCTTTTAAATCGTGAGAAGAAATTATAACCGTAGTTTCATTTTCTAGAATATCTTCAATCAACACATCCCAAAATTTTCTTCTAATGACTGCATCAAGTCCATCGACTATTTCATCTAAAAGCAAAACTTTCGGGCAAGTAGTCATCGCCATTACAAAAGCTGCTTGCTTTTTCTGACCTTTTGACATTTTATTAAGCATTTTTTTAGGATCAAGCGCAAAGAATTTAACTAATTTGTCAAATCTCTCTTTTGATATATTTTTATAAAACAGTTTTTCATATTCAAATAATCTTAATAGACTATAATTTCTTGGAAAATAAATATTGTCTTGAATGAAATACATATCTTGTGACAATTCGGAGTTTTTATTTATGATCTGATTATCATAATTAATAATTCCTGAATCTTGAACATAGATTCCGCTAATATGTTTTAGTAACGTAGTTTTTCCACATCCATTAGAACCTACTAAGCCGAAAATTTTACCTTTTTCTGTAGAGATACTAATATTGTTTAACGCCTTAACTTTATCGAAAGATTTACATAAGTTTTCCACTTTAATCATGATTGATACCTTCTCTCTCTTCGTAAATACTATCTACAACAGACAATATATCCCCTTTATCTAATGACAGTTTCTTTAAATTCAATATGATTTCCTTAAGTGATTCTTTTTGTCTCAATATGTATGCATCATTTACACTTTGAGCCTTTTTAACAAAAGTTCCTCTGCCTTTGACTGTATAAATGTATCCCTCTAATTCTAAAGCTCTAAATGCTTTTTGTATAGTGTTAGGATTTATTTTTGTCAAGGTCGCGAGCTCTCTGACGGAAGGTACTTTTTCTTCGAATTTCAAGGCTTTAGATAATATTAAGCGAATAATTTCATTATATACTTGTTCATATATCGCCATGTTCGAACTATAATCTATATTTATCAAACCTGAATACCGCCTCTCTAATTATTTATAAATTTAACTCAAGCAATTGCATTTATGTATGTTATTTAACTTAAGTTAGTTATATGCTATCTTTTTACTATATACAAATTCTCTTAGTTCACCCTCATAAACTGTATTTAAGTTCAAGCATTGATAATCTGCTGGTTTTACTAGCCACATATTTTTATTCATTTGTACAATTCCTTTTAACATGTACGTCACAAAAGAAGAACATGTATAAGCAGTTTTTCTTTCATAAGGAATATTTAACATAATAAGTGGTATAGTCATTAGACTGTATCTGTATTTTTTAGGTTCGTTTAAAAACTTTTCTAGTCTTTTCATAACCACATCAAATTCATCATCTTTTACTTCTATCTCATATATAATGCATTTAGTCTCAGGGTGCATCGCTAATACGCCTGCATCTACTTCTTCTTTCATAAATCCTCCTATAAGAGGAAACCACGTTATCCATCTAGAAAAACTATACATTTCACTACAATCTTCTGATACTGCAATAGAAACATGATTATATTTATCTTTTGAAAAAAACTTTAACATTTTAGAAACTTTAGTATTAGTATCAGATAAAACTACATATATTCTTTTCATTTTAGCCTCTGTAAATTAAATTTGTCTAAGTGTATTAACACACCTAATACACTTAGTATACACTTGAAAGTTTTAGTTGTCAACATAAAAAAAACAACTTTCTTAAAATATTTTGAAAGTTGTTTTAAAGTTCAAATAAATATTAGCTAGATTTCAGTATTGATTAGAGGTTTCATCGCACTTTGGATAAACACTTTATCATCGATACTCAACATGCTCGACATAACATTTTCAACATTTGAGCGAAGTTGATATCTTAGTTTTTCTATTTCTCTTTCTACTTCTGAAATTTCAAGTTTTTCACCGTCTACTACTGCTGCACATCTTTTATAAATACCTTTTCTTTCATTGGTGTAAAAATTATCGACAGCATCTTTGTAGATTTGCAAGCAGTTAAATAATTTTTCAGGTATTCCTACTATCATTGCAGAATCTGTGTTGTTTTCTCTAAATCCTTGTGATAACTCTCTTTCAATTATAGGCAACATATATTTTTCCACCTCTAGCCTATAATTGCACCAATCTCTAAACCATAGATTTTGATTATATCCGCTAATTCCTTCTCTATCACAAATGATTTTATATTTTTCTTTGAACTTAAATTTAAGCATCTTGTAATCAGCCGTCCAGCTTTTTTCTATATTTACGATAGAACTAATTATTCTTTTATTATTTTCTGTGTATTCTGCTCTCTCAAGCATTTTTTTCATAACATTGACTGTGTTTTCAGCTATTAGTTCAAAACTTGCTCTTTTTTCTTTTTCTAATTTTGCAAAATCTTCTATGATATTATTTCCTGAGTTTATTTCTGCTATTTTTTCTTCAATATCTATAGCATTTTTATTTATAGACTGCAAAAATAATTTCACATCACTTGTACTTGTTGATAAAAATTTGTCTAAAAGTTTAAATCTTTGCTCAAAAACTTTGTTTTCATCTTCTGTCATTTCCATTTCATACTCAAAGTTTGGGTTAAAAGATTCTTTTATTTCTTTAAAACTTCTCAATGCAGATATTTTTTCTTTCTCAAAAAAATCTAACATTTCTAAAAAGTTTGATATCCATTTTTTTATAGCTTCATAATATTTAATAACAGAATTATTAATTTCTTTTAGGTCGTATTCTTCGATCATGCTATAAAAATCAAATGCCGACGAGATAGTAACATTATTCTGTATGTTTTTTATCTGCTTGTCTAATAATTCACATTTTTTTATTAATTCTGGTTTTTCAAAATAAATTTTACTAAATACTTCAGTCATATTTTCATCATTAAATACTGGTTCTAAGCCATTAACTACAAACATATCAAGCGCAGCCTGAAGTCTTTCTTCTCTAGTATAAATTCGTTTATCGTTATAATTTTTAGCATAGTTCTCACCTGCCAAAGATGTATTGCATGGAAGTAAATATACATTGTTTTGACTTACTTTATAGTTGTCTAAATCGATACAATAGTTTTCGCCTTCGATTGCAAACCAGCCATCTAAATTTTTTATTCTATGCCCTTCACCTTCTTGAAATGGAAAGGTTTTGTCTTCTATCATTGTTATCATCTGTTCTACTGTCGGAATAGACCAATTCTTATATCCATCAAGATTTAGTATTTCTACTACATTATTTGCTTCTCTTAATGAAAATGTGTGAACATCGCTTTTTTCATTGTAAAATTTAAAATATTCTAAATTTGCCCACAATATTCCAGTAGTAATATCCATTACTACTTTTGGTTTGTTTTTAAAGAAAAACCATCTTTGTTTTTCTATTGAATCTAAGATTTTATCTATGCCTCTGCCAGATAGAATTTTTAATTGTGAATTTATTCGTCTCATCTGTGTTTCTAATTCGGATAACTCGATGAGAACCTCAGATTTTCTTTTAGAAACTATAGATTTTTCTTTTTTAAGCGCGTGTATTTTATCTATATTAGCAGGATTAGTACCACCTTCAAACAATTCTTCAATACGTGTGATTTCTTCTGCAAGTTTACTTTTTTTATTTATCAAACCAATTAGTGAAGTTTCGCTCATACAATTTTCCTTTCGGTATTTTCAAAATATTAGCATAGAATTTTATTTTAAAAAAATTTGTTAGCATCTACATAATAATTATTTATCTGTATATTGATCTGAAAGCAATCCATACATATGTAGATTAAGTCTTTTTCCATCTCTAAGCACAAATTCTTTTAGCTCGCCCTCTTTTACAAATCCAGCACTTTCATAAAGCCTAATGCCTGCTGGATTAAAAGGAAGTACATTTAATTGAATTCTATGTAATCTTAAATCATTAAATCCATATTTTAAGAGCAGCTTTAATGATTCTTTTCCATAGCCTTTTCCTCTGTCTTCTTTGTCACCTAATCCTATAAACAGAGTAGCTACAAGATTTTCTTTGATAATATTGAAGTATCCAGCCAATCCTATTGCTTTGCCTTCAGCGTTTCTTATTATAAACACAATAGAATTGTTTTTTTCGCAATAATCTGCCATCATCTTGTTTACAGCTTCCTCAGACATCGGTACAGGTGGAATATAATCATATGTTGCTAAAAATTCCTTGTCTGAAAACCATCTATAAAGATGTTGTTTATCTTCTTCTTTTGCAATATCTAAATAACATTTATTTTCCATATTATAATCCTCTCTATTCTATACATTTCTTAAATTTATCAAGTATTTTTCTTCCATTCTTACTGGATTGTACGACAATTTGGCAATTCTTAAGCCTTCGCTTCCAGTATCTTCTTGTCTGTTAACAAATTGAGTAGTATTAAAATGTTTTTCCAAAAATTCTTTGTTAATAAAGGCATATACACCTTTGTATTCAACATCTGCTTTTTCAACTAAAATATTTGCCATAGTTCCATCTGCATAAATTTCACCTACAGAAAATCCAACTATTTTTCCTTCAACATATGCTGCAAATGTCTTTAAGTTTAAGATATCAACTTTACACAAAATGTCATTAATTGCTTCTGTTTCCATTTGTAGTTCTTTATCTTCTTCGATCAGCCCATCATGCCATCTCTTTAAAAGTTCCATACAGTCATTCTTAGTTGAACAATCGGTTACATCTTTAATCTCATAAGTATAGTTCTTGACAAAACCATTATAGTGATTTTTCTTCTTATGAAATTTTTTTCCTTTTAAACTGATTAGTTCTTCAGTAGAATATATATATTCTGCATCATTTCTGTCATTAGTGCTGCATATATTGAATTTTGTGTGTGTTCTGATATCCTCTATAAATTCTTCACTGACATCTCCAAATAAAAAATTGCATGGATACTCTTCACGTATAGCTAATAATTTTATAATTATTGCCTCTAAGTTTTCTTTTTTATATCCTAACGGTTGCATGAAAAAGCATCCTTTTGATTCTTCATGTTTTGCAATTATCAATGCATCATCTATAATCGCATACCTTACGTTGCAAAGTTTTCTCCATAAATACAATGACGGAAATGTATACTCATAAGACAACAATTTATGCTGATTCGTATATGTTTCAAATAAAAATTTATCTTCTAATGTTAAACTTTTAAACTGTAAAATTTTGCTCACCTCTTATCCGATATTAATCCAAATATTTTTTAATTAACATCATTTCTCTTTCATTTAATTCTCTGTATTTTCCAAGTTCTAGATTTTCATCTAATTGTATTGATCCCATAGAAATTCTTTTTAGATAAATTACTTTTTTATTGATGCTTTCAAACATTCTTTTTATTTGATGAAACTTGCCTTCTCTAATCGTGACTAAGCATTGTGATTCGTCACCAGTAGTTAATATTTCAAGTTTTGCAGGCATCGTCACATATCCATCGTCTAAAAAAGTTACTCCTCTGTCAAAATTTTTTATATGAGACTCATCTAACTCACCTGTAATTCTTGTAAAATAAGTTTTATCTACATGTTTTTTTGGAGAAAGCATGTTATGTGCTAATTTTCCATCATTTGTAAGTATCAGTAGACCTTCTGTATCTTTGTCTAATCTCCCAACTGGAAATGGAGTAAAATTTTTATAATAACTATCTAGTAAATCTGTCACTGTACTTTCCCCACCACGATCTTCTGTAGCAGAAATCACACCTTTAGGCTTATTCATCATTAAATAAATATATTTTACGTAGCTTATTTCTTCTCCATGAAGCAATACCTTATCTTTATCTGTATCTATTATAACAGAACCATCTTTTACAAATTCTCCATTAACTTTAAGACAATTTTTTTTAAGCTCTTTTTTTATGTCACTTCTTGATCCAAATCCTAAATTAGCTAATAGTTTGTCAAGTCTTAATTTTGGCACAATGCCTCCTAATTGTTACTATTCACAGCTAATATATGTATCGCAAGGGAAAAAATAATAAAATCTGTCGCTGTGAATCCTAATTATAAAAACGCTTTTAGTTCTCGATATCTTTTATTTCTTCTACGTCTATTATTACACTTTCGCTTTCGTCATGTTCAAAAACGTGATCAACATGTGTTTGACCTGATTTTGATTTATCAATAAATTGATATAAGCAAAAACATGCTAAAATTAAAAATATAGTACCAATTAATCTTATTACAATATCAATAGTGTCATCAGAATATAGAATAATAAAAATAGCAGCTATTACAGATATTATCAGTCCACCTATTTTAAATTTGTTGCCAAATCTCTTTTGGTTTATTACACTGAATATTTGCATCGCACTAAAAAACAACCAAGCAAAACCTGCTATCTTAACTACTAGTGCAGGATATAAAAATATTATTAGTAGGCCTGCAAAAATAATTAAATATGTGATTTTTTTTAACAATCCAAAATACTTAAATCCTGATATCAAATTTAAAGTAAAAAATGCTCCAACAGGAAATACAAGCAATCTTATCGCAAAATAGCCTATATAATTAGATGCTAATACAAAAATTGCACCTATCAATCCAAAAATAATCGCTAAATTTCTAAAAGTCTTTGGTTTAAAATTAAATTCAGTAAATACCATGATTAGCTCCTTTCAAAAAATATTTTATTTTACATATATTATATACACCTTTATACTAAATTTCAACTCAAATTAAGATAAAATAAAAATTTCTTGCGAGTTTTATACTAAAAAGTTATAATTAAGTTTATGTTTAGGTTAATTCAGAAAGGAACGGTATGAAATTATGAATTGTGAAATCTTGTGTATTGGAACGGAAATACTACACGGAGATATTGTAAATAGTAACGCATCATTTATATCCAAAAGTTTAGCAAATATAGGCATAGATGTGCATTATCATTCTGTAGTAGGAGATAATCCTAAAAGAATGAGAGAAGCTTTTAATTTAGCTTTTTCAAGAGCCGATATTGTAATTTGCACCGGTGGATTGGGGCCAACTAAAGATGATATCACTAAAGAAATTTTAGCTGAATATTTCGGATTACCTATGGTTTTTCACGATGAAAGCATGCAACATCTAAAAAATATGTATAGTAAATTTAGAAAAGACATGCCTGAAAACAATTTAAGACAAGCCTATTTCCCCGAGGGAAGTATAGTGCTTGAAAATAAAAATGGGACTGCTAATGCTTGTTTATTAAACATGGTGTCAACAGATACAGATAACGACAAAATGCAAACGGATTTAAGTATAAACATGGGATATACAGAAAATTTCTTTTTAGCTGAAAAAGATTTATTATCGGTACCTTGCAAAAAAAATATTAAAAGAAAAATCGGCATACTTCTACCTGGGCCACCTTTTGAAATGACACCGCTTGTGACAGAACGAATTCTGCCTTATCTTTCTATGTTTTCTAAAGAAATCGTAGTTGGCGTTAAAGTGGCTGTCATGAATTTGGGCGAATCTTTAGCAGAGACTATGATTATGGATTTGATAGATAACCAAACTAATCCAACTATCGCACCGTATGCAGGAAATGGCAAGGTGATTTTTAGAGTTACCGCTAAAGCTATTAATGAAGAAAAAGCGCATGAACTCATCGACCCTGTAGTCGAAGAATTGTTAAATAGATTTGAAAATAACGCTTTTATTATAAAAAGTGACAAGATTGAAGATTATGTCTGCGAAAAACTTATTGATAAAAAACTGAGTGTAGCAGTTGCAGAATCCTGCACAGGTGGTCTCATGGCTTCTAAATTTATAAGCTATCCAGGGATTTCATCAGTGTTTAAGGAAGGATACATAACGTATACTAATGATTCTAAAATCAGAGTTTTAGGGGTAAAAAAAGAAACTATAGATACTTATGGTGCAGTCAGCGAAGAAACTGTAAAAGAAATGGCTAAAAATATTTGTGACATCACTAGCGCAGATATTGGAATTGCTACGTCAGGTATCGCAGGCCCCTCAGGTGGCACTGCAGAAAAACCAGTTGGACTCGTCTATGTATGTGTGTATCATAAGGGCGAATATAAAACAAGTCACAGAGTACATACTGGAAAAAGAGATATCGTTAGAGAACGTGCAGCTCTAAGCGCATTTGAATTAGTTAGACAAGTGATAGAATAGATCACTGCTCCCTATATATCTGATTGTAAATATCTTGATTTGTTGACATCGTGGTGTGAACCAACGTCATTTAAGTCAAGGTATTTATTTTTTTGTAGAGGCGAATTTTACTTCAACAACTACATTATAAAACGAGAGGTTTACTATCCACAGTGATGTTTGATGTTAAAAACACAAAAATTATTGACAAACGATAATTTTTGTTTTATAATAAGAATATAATTATCGTAAAACAATAATTTTGGAGGTAAGATTATGAATACAAAATTAATGCGTACAAATGTGGTTATCGTTTTTATTTTAGTAATTGAAGCTTTGGTATTGTCTGTTATGTCAATACTTCAAGTAGTTTTAGATGATGTGTTTTTAAACGTTGTTAGTTTCCCTTTTGTGCAAATAGGCATGGTTTTGAGGTGGCTTTCTCTTAGTGGTAGTATTCAAAATATAATTTCCATCATCATATATGTACTGATATGTGCCTCGCCTATTTTATTGCTCGTCACAAGAAAACCTATGAAAAACAAGAAATATTTTCCCGAAGATGCGTTGATTTTATTACTCTGTGCACTTATGTTTTATGTGATATATCATATGATAAACCCAAGCTACATAAACGCACTCGTGGCTACTGATGTTTGGCTTTCTATGACAAAGGCTATGATGAGCACCACGATTTATTCGCTTCTGGCGACATATTTTGTGATAAGAGTGATAAGAAAAAGCGACTTGATACAAGAAAAAAAGATTTATAAGGTTTTGTCTTTTCTGTTGAATTTTGTGAGTATTGCTTTTGTTGCCGCAGTGTTTGGAACTTTATTAAGAAGTGTTGTAACGCAAATATCTGAGTTGATGTTTCTTTCAGAATTAAGCTCGGCGGGTTTTACAAGCAATTCTTCGCTTACTCCCGATACATCTTTTGTAGTTATAAATATATCTTTTGTCGTGTTTGATTTTTTAGTTAAAAGTGTTCCCTATATAGCTGGTATACTTGTAGTTTTTGTAGTTACAGATTTGCTTTTTCATTTTGAAGCCGATAGATATTCTGAAAATACTATTAATACTGCTAAAAAGTTATCGAATTTGTGTAAAAAATCTATTGTTTTGATTATGTGTTCGGATGCGTTTTTTAATTTTGCGCAACTATTATTCAGAATGAGGCTCATGAATTCTGATTTCAATGTGACTATACCTATTTTATCTATAATATCTTTGTTTGCCTGTGTCGTGCTGACTAATCTAATAGTTGAGGGAAAAGATTTAAAAGACGACAACGACGGTTTTATATAAGAGGTGATATATGGCTATTTTAGTGTATCTTGACGAAGAATTGAAGAAAAAAGGCATGACTTCTAAAGAGCTTTGTAAACTTGTCGGAATTACCGAAGCGAACTTGTCTATTTTGAGAAGTGGCAAGGCTAAAGGAGTTAGATTTAACACAGTCAACAAGATTTGTTATCATCTTAATTGTGATGTTGGAGATATTTTAAAGTTTGATGGAATTTTAGAGGAGGTTGAAGATGATGAAGAATAAAAAATTATTTTCGTTTAGCTTATTTCTGATTATAAGTTTGTCTTTTGTCGGTTGTAATCTTGCAAAACCAGAAATAGTTGAAACTGTACCTGGGAGACTGGTTGGAGCTGTAATCACAGAGGAATATATAGATACTTTTGATATGGATAAGTATTTGAATGACAATATAGATGAGATCATAGACGGTGGCAACGTGGAAGTAGAAGGCACGAGCGGATATGAGAATAGGATTTATGCGAAGGATTTGAATCAAATAGATAAAGAGTTTGAAACAACTGACTTTTCATATTCTTCGGATGTGGTTTTTGAGGGCGTTGAAGGCATAAATTTGTTTATATACGACAGATATTTTGCAGGTTACAGCGAAGATTTTTATGATTATCCGATTACCATTTTTGATGATGAAATTGTATCTGGTGACTTAAAAATAGACAGAAATCAGCCATTTAGGCAAAATTTACAAATAGCGGGAACTGTATATATTTCTTCTGATATAGATAAGGATATAGTATCCGTCTATGTCAATCCCGTTTATCAAGACGAGGACGGAAGAATTTACATGACAGGCGGCACGGGACTTAGCACTAATACGGAGTATGGTTTTTCAATGTCTAAAAGCATGGATGAAGTTGTTGAGTTAACTGTAAATGATGAAACTATGACAAGGACAACTACTGTTAGAGTAAATTTTGAGCTAAAATCACCCCACAAAAAAATTGTGCTCACAGAGATGAATGCATCTGATGAAGTGATAGCTAAGCATGAATACGACCCAAGCGATATGCCTGAGTATTTTGTTCAGAAAAAGGGCACCGAATATATTGTCGGCGAGTTTCACAGTACAAGTATTGAAGGTGAAGAAGTTGTGGAAAGAGAAATCTATGAATATGCAAAAAGCGGCGATAGTGTCGTGACATATCTTTATGAAAATGGCGATTACACACTCACAGAAAAGCGTATGCCTATTGAATGGTATATAGGTAGAAACAGTGCCTATGATTGATTAGTTGTGAAAATAATTATTGTTCGCTTTATTGTACACATGGTATAATACTATATTGTAAAAAATAACGAAATTGTTTTGAATAAAGTATATGCTGCTATATTTTGATTTGTTGTAATAAAGGAGAGAATAATGCTAGAAAATAAATTAAATCTCAAAACAGAAGCTGAACTTGCTATTGCTGAGGAAAGAATAAGCAAAGTTAAAGCCTATGAACTTTTTGAACAAGGCATATTATATACACTAGAAAGTGGAAAATTTTCTTCCTTATCGTTTATTCATCAACACTTGTTTGGAGAAATTTACGACTTTGCAGGAAAGATGCGAACAGTAAATATCGCAAAGGGAAATTTTCGATTTGCTCCTGTGATGTATTTAGAAGCATCTTTAAATCATATTGATACTATGCCCGAAAGTACATTTGAAGAAATTATAGAAAAATATGTAGAAATGAATATATCTCATCCTTTTAGAGAAGGTAATGGCCGCAGTACAAGGATTTGGCTTGACTTGATGTTAAGAAAAAATCTAAGTCAAATGGTTGACTGGAGCAAGGTTGACAAATCAGACTACCTTTTAGCGATGGCCAGGAGCCCTATCAAAGATATTGAAATAAAGCATTTAACAAAACAGGCTCTTACCGATGATGTAAACAATAGAGAAATCTATATCAAGGGTATCGATGCAAGTTATCACTATGAAGGTTACCATGTGTTTAATGTAGCAGATTTGATTTAATGTAAATTTATGAGTTATGCATCAATATAAGCCTTGCTAGTACAAATTTTATTGTACCACAAGGCTTATTTTTAATTATAAATTATCTTTTCGATTGTAGTCTTGCAAATCTAAGATTGGCTTTAATCTTCACTATACAATTCATCTAGTAAATCATATTTTTTTTCTAAATCTTCTTTAAGCAAGTTTAGTCTATCATATTCTGAATTGATATCGATGTTTTTATCGTTTCGATATAGAGCTTCTTCTGTAAGCTTTATTTCTGATTCTAGTTGAATTATATTTTCTTCAAGTTTTGCTAAATCCCTTTTCTTTTTCTCGATTTTCCTTAGATCTTCTTTGTTTTGCAAATATTGTTCTTTTGAATTTGTAACCGCTTTTTCTACAATTTGAACAGTATTTACTGGTACTTTATTAGGGATATTATCGTTTCTTTGCATATAAGATTCAAAATCCATATCAAAAAGTTTTAACTTGTGATTTTTGAGTTCTGTTACTTTTGTAGCAACTTTGTCAACAAAGTATCTATCATGAGATACAAACAAGAGTGTTCCATCATAATTGATCAAATCTTCTTCTAATATTTCTCTAGAATCAATATCTAAGTGGTTTGTAGGTTCATCTAATAGCAACACATTATGTTTTTCATACATAAGAGTCAATAATTTTAGTTTTGTCTTTTCTCCACCTGATAAAGATGCAATAGTTTTAAACACATCATCATTAGTAAACAGTATTTTTGCTAATTCTTTTCTGGCATCACTAGTTGAAATCGAGTATTTTCTAGCAAAATAATCTACTACTTGAATATTTTCATTTTCAAATGTTACTTCTTGTGGCAAATATCCTATACTTACTTTTGCACCAGTTCTCACAAAGCCAAAATCGCTTTCAATTTCTCCTAATATGATTTTTAACAGTGTAGATTTCCCTGTGCCATTGTCACCTAATATTACTACACTGTCTTTGTAAAAAATTTCTAATTCTAGATCTTTAAATAACATTTTGTCACTAAAAGATTTGCTTAATTCATGCACTTCTAAAACTCTTTTACCTGTACGTTCATCACTATACAGTGAAAACGTATCAATTTTTTTATCTTTTATTGGTTTGTTTAATTTATCAATTTTTTCTAGTTTCGCTTCTAGTGTTTTAGCACGTTTGTACATTTTGTCACTATCGCGCATCGCACCCCATATTCTATATCTTTTAATCTGCTCTTCCATTTTATTTATTTTTCGCTGTTGATTTTCGTATTCTTTTAGTTGATGCAAAAACTTCATCTCTTTTTCGATTACAAATTTAGAATAATTGCCGTAATACATGTTAGCTTCATATGAAGTCAGTTCTACTATTTTATTTACTACTTTATCTAAAAAATATCTATCGTGCGAAATTATTATGACTGTTTTTTCATAAGAATTGAGGTATTCTTCAAGCCATTCAATAAACTTCAAGTCCAGGTGATTTGTAGGTTCATCGAGCAATAGTAAGTCTGGTTCTTCTAATAAGATTTTGCCTATCATTACTCTAGTTTTTTCTCCGCCACTAAGTGCATTGAATTTTCTTTTTAGCATATTTGCATCGATATTTAAACCAAATGTTATTCTATTTATTTTTTCTTGTATATTATAACCTTCTAACGTCTCAAATCTAAGTTGCAATGCGCTAAATTTTTTTACAGCCGCATCTAGTTCATTATCTATAAGTTCTGAAAATTTATCTTGTATAATCTTCATCTCTTTTTCGATTTTATATATTTCGCTAAATGAAAGTTTTAAAACATCTTCTACATTAAAACTTTCATTATAAACAGGAATTTGTTCTAAATAGCCTATTTTAAGCCCTTTTCTTTTGTTGATAACTCCTGAAGATTGCTCTTCTATGCCACATAATATTTTAAAGATTGTAGTTTTTCCTACACCATTTTTTCCGATGAATCCTACTCTTTCTTTAGTTTTTATATCAAAAGAAATATCTCTAAAAATATTGTCAGCTCCATAACTTTTAGCTAAATTATTTATACTTAATTCTATCATACTAATTGCCTTTCATTTGTTTGATACTTAACTTTTAAGTGTTTTTATACGATTTACTTAAAATAGTATATCAGAAATTTTTCTACAATTCAACAATGTTAAGTTTAAAAAATATAACACAAAATCCAATTTTGACACTTTTTGCACATGGGATTCTTAATTGACTTTTGATACAAAGTGAGATATGATATTTTATACTACCCACAGTTAGCATTGCAATTATTAAGAAATTGGAGGAAAAGCGATGGATAAATTAAAAACTAAACCAAAAGTACAAGTTATCGGCTTTTTTCTTCTTCTTTTTTTAGCTACAAATTTAAGTCTACTACACACTAAGATGCCGGAGGAATACTCGTTCGTTTATTCTTTTGGATATGTACTGTCGGTAGGCATACATATAAGTCTTTTTATCACTTGGACAATAAGTATATATAACCGAATTATGCAAAGCCATGTCAGAACATATCTTATGCTAATCAGTATAAACATCATACTCTGGGTAAGTGTAAGGGCCATTAAATGGTCAGCTTTTGGCAAGATGATTTTGGGAGATAGAATAGCTTGGTATATGTTTTACATACCAATGATAATGATACCACTATTATTTTTCTTCACAGCATTATGTGTTGGTGAAGATGAAAACTATCGTCCGAATAAAAAATGGAATCTCCTCTTTATCCCTGCGATTTTGTTGATGATACTTGTGCTTACCAATGATTTTCATTTTCTTGTTTTCAGTGATTTGGACTTGTCGGTTCATATGTATGGGCGAGAGTATGAGCATGAAATAGGATACTTTATCGTGATAATTTTCTTGGTCGCTTTAATACTACTTACCATCGCTTTGATTGTGAAAAAGTTTAGACACTCGGTGAGTACAAGAAAGGCTTCACGACTTCC